>NZ_CABUOD010000003.1 GCF_902493135.1 uncultured Parabacteroides sp. | reverse complement strand
AAGAGAGAGCGAAAGCTTGACAAGAAAGCCGATTCAGTTTTGAGTCGGCTTTTTTATTTGAAGATATCAGAGAAAGTACAGATCTAATTTTTTATCCTGTATAATCTGAATTTATATTTCTTATTTACGAAATAATGGAATATTTTAGTTGGGTAATCAAATGTCTCTGATAAATAATAACGCTTTAGTGATACAATTATCAAATAAGATATTTATCTTCGCTATTCAAATCTAAATGTAGAAAACATCTGAAATGAAGAGAAGAACGTTTCTTAAATCATCACTATTAATGACTTCCGGATTAGGTTTTGATACTTATGCGAAAGAAGAAGCCGGAGAGGAGAGTGTACAGGCTAAAAAGCCGCATGTCATCCTGATCATGACTGACCAGCATCGTGGAGATGCGCTTGGCTGTATGGGAAATTCTGCTATCATATCTCCTAATCTCGATCGTTTGGCTAAAGAAGGAACTTTGTTTGTAAAGGGATATTCTGCTTCTCCAAGCAGTACGCCTGCACGTGCCGGACTTTTGACCAGGATGTCACCTTGGCATCATGGTATGCTGGGATATGGCCAAGTTGCGGAAAAGTACACGTACGAGATGCCGCAAATGTTGCGTAATCTCGGTTATTATACATTTGGTGTCGGAAAAATGCACTGGTTTCCCCAGAAGGCTCTTCATGGTTTCCATGCTACATTGATCGATGAGAGCGGACGTGTCGAATCGAAAGATTTTATTAGTGATTATCGGGAATGGTTCCAGCTTCATGCGCCGGGTGAGAATCCGGATTTGACAGGTATCGGTTGGAATGCCCATGGGGCCGGTATCTATAAATTACCGGAGAATTTGCATCCGACGGCCTGGACCGGTCAGACCGCTTGCGAATTGATTCGGAATTATAATTGTGATAAACCTCTTTTCCTGAAAGTCTCATTTGCTCGTCCCCATAGTCCTTATGATCCTCCCAAACGCTATCTGGATATGTATAAGGATGTTGATATACCCAAGCCGTCTGTCGGTGATTGGTGTGGTAAGTATGCAGAACGTTTGGATCCCGAAAAAGCGGACCCCACCGCTCCCTTCGGTAATTTCGGCGATGAATATGCCGTTAATTCCCGTAGGCATTATTATGCGAATATTACTTTTATCGATGACCAGATCGGAGAGGTTATTGCAGCATTGAAGGAAAAGGGGATGTATGACAATGCGATAATTTGTTTCACGGCCGATCATGGAGATATGTTAGGCGATCATTATCATTGGCGAAAGACATATCCATATGAAGGTTCAACTCATATCCCTTATATCGTGAAATGGCCTGCCGGAATGTCCAAAACGGTTCCTTCGGGAGCAAAGATCGAACAGCCGGTCGAACTTCGTGATTTTTTGCCTACCTTTATCGAGTTGGCAGGTGGAGCCGTTCCTCCCGATATGGATGGCAAATCGTTGTTGAAACTGGTCCAAGGCCGGGAAAATGAGTGGCGTAAATATTTGGATATGGAGCATGCCACTTGCTATAGCCCGGATAATTATTGGTGTGCATTGACAGATGGTAAAATTAAATATGTCTGGAATTTCCATACCGGAAAAGAAGAATTGTTCGATCTCCGGAAAGATCCGAAAGAATTGGTGGAATGTTCCGGTAAGCCGGCTTATGCTATCCGGCTTAAGGAAATGCGCCAGGCAATGATCGATCATCTGGTGGAGCGCGGCGAAACTTTCGTAAAAGACGGAAAGCTGGTCGTACGGGAGACAACAATGCTGTATAGTCCTAATTATCCTCAAACAAAATGATTCGTATAAATTCTTTAAACTATGTATGCTATGATAAGAAAATGGAAGCTCCTGCTTGTTGGAGTGAGTTGTGTAATGGGGACAGCTATGGCCCAAAATAATCCTATTTTGCTGTTCCCTAAAGGTGCGCCGGGCGAAACAACCAAGTTGATCGAAAAGGCTGATAGTGATGGTGGAAAGACCGGAGGCGAGACGGTCCTTCGCATCACGAATGTAAGTGAACCGACAATTACTGTTTACCCGGCTCCCGATGAAGTGGCAACAGGTGCCGCCGTTGTGGTTTGTCCGGGTGGTGGTTATAATATTCTGGCTTATGACTTGGAAGGCGATGAAGTCTGTGAATGGTTGAATAATTTGGGGGTTACTGCCGTTTTATTGAAATACCGGGTTCCCCGTCGCGAGGGCCGTGCGAAACATGAAGCTCCTTTGCAGGACGTGCAACGTGCGATCGGATATGTCCGGGCCCATGCGGAAGAAATGAACCTGGACCCTCAGCGGATCGGAGTAATGGGATTCTCTGCCGGCGGACATCTTTCGGCGATGGCAAGCAACAATTTCGATAAACGTACTTATCCGGCCGTGGATGCTGCAGACAAAGTGAGTTGCCGTCCGGATTTCTGCCTGTTGGTCTATCCTGCCTATCTGGATGGTGAAAACTTCCAGTTGGCTCCGGAGGTAAAAGTATCTTCAGCCACTCCTCCTACAATGATGATTCAGGCCGAAGACGATAAATCATATATCAACAGTAGCCTTTTCTACTATTATGCCTTGAAAGAAGCCGGTGTGCCCGCATGGATGCATCTATACAGTAAAGGTGGTCATGGCTACGGCCTGAGAGATACGGGAGCAGCCGTAAATGAATGGCCTGACAGGGCTGAAGACTGGTTCCGTGAGATCGGTGTGATAGAATAAAAAAAACTAAATAGAGTACAAAGATTCCCGATTTTTCGTATCTTTGTACTCACAAATCATGGGGATGACCGGTTTTGACAGCGGGTAGAAGTGGTTTGTAAGCATGTAGTGCGTGGTTGGCTTGCACTTAAATCTCAGACAACGAACAATTAACTGGCGAAAATAATTACGCTCTCGCTGCTTAATCGAAGTATAGTAGATTCAAGCTTAATCCCTGCAAAAGTTGCGGGGACGTGACATCACCCGGATGCTGTGGCTCCGAAGCGTTCCGATCAGGTGGTGCAGCAATATCGGAGATAGTTTGAAGTAAGCCTCGGACTTCAGGCGAAACTTTAGAGGATAAGGTTCAAGTGGGTGGCTTCGGTCTTGCTTGTACCCGACAATCGAAGGCGAAGATAAACATGTAGAAAGCAGATTAGTTCCTCGTTTGGACGAGAGTTCGAATCTCTCCATCTCCACAAGGGCTGCTGATTATCAGTGGCCTTTGTTGTTTGAGGACTATTTCTGGGACTAAGTGCTCGCTTGGGTTTATTTTTTGTTGAATAACTTCATTGCTTTTTGTTTTGCTGAATCTGCAATGTCAATATATGGCTTCATTGATTTATAGTCGCTATGTCCAGTCCATTTCATTACGACTTCTGGGGAAATGCCGAGCATTAGCGCATTACATATGAATGTGCGTCTTCCTGAATGTGTTCCGAGCAGCTTGTATTTTGGATAAACTTCATCTATTCGTTCGTTTCCCTTGTAATAGGTTATATTGATAGGCGTGTTAATCTCACAAACATATCCGACTTGTTTTATATATTCGTTCATTTTTTGGTTTGTTATCACTGGTAAGACTGTATTATTTGGAAAACTGCAACCCCTGTACTTTTCTAATATTGCTTTTGAGTAGTCGTTTAACTCAATTTTGAGCGTGTCAGCCGTCTTTATCGTTGTGATCATTATATAGTAATCAGACACATTATGCCATTTAAGATTTGCAACATCGGAATATCTTAAAGATGTGAAGCAGCAAAAACAGAATACATCCCTAACTCGTTCTAAATAACGTTTGTTTTCTGGAAATTCGAAATTGTAAACTTTCATAAGCTCATCCCATTCAAGGAATATTACTTTTTTCTCCGTGTCTTTTAGTTTGGGGGAGAATATTTCGAAATCTCTTATATCATTGTAGCCTTTTGCGTTTGCCCAACGAAGAAACCATTTAAGAAAGCCGATCTGCTTTTTGATTGTACTGTTTCGTAGATCCGCATCGTCTCTGAGATAGGCTACAAACATGTTCAGTCCATCTTCGTTTAACGCCGAAAATGATATTTCTTTATTGAATGCCAATAGGTGATTTTTTAAAGTCGTAAATTTTTTGTATGTCGCATCTGTCCATGAATTTTGAAAGCCCATTTCTCTTGTAAAAGTATTGTAGGCCTGTAGAAATTCACTCTCCTTGGAAATTTCTTTCTTAGTTTCAATATTTCTGACTTCTTTCAGAAAAGCATCCTTGAATGTCTGTTTATCTGGAATTAGATTTTCTTTTTCGAATTGTGAAAATATTTTCTCAGCAACTTCTTCGTAATGGTTTATCTCCCGATTTATTACCGATGCCATCACTTTGTTTTTTCCATGCGTTGTCCCATTTTTGCAACGTTGTGTATCTACGCTCCATTTTGATACATCTATACGGAACCCCAAATTGAAAGCCACTATGTTTTGTCCCCATCTCACTCTGAAGCGAAGTTTTGCGTCAGGCTTATCCTTCTCTTTGTCGAGTAGAAAAATATGATACCATTTTATAGTCATTTAAACATGCCTCCTCTTCCAGTTAACAGCCATTCAGGTGATACGTTATAATCATGTATTAGGTAAACCATCCATTCTGGTTTAAGGACACTTGATTCCGGCTGATTTCTTACTGTAGTTATATTCCAATAGTTAATGTCATGAGCTTTAGTGAAAGTCAAAAGCCCACGTATACGTTTCTGGGCTTTGAGCATATCGAGTGCTTCAAAAAAACGTTTTGTTATCGCTATTCCTTCTGGTGATATTTTCATAGATTACTTTTTTTGTATTCGCCAAGTTGAGTTGCCGACATTGTGTTTTCGTCTATTTTTTTATAACTATCTCCGTCTATGCAAATACAAGATTTAAGACCTTTATATACGTACTCTGAACAATCGTATATATATTTTGAAAGGAAATTATAGTCTGCATTTGGTATTTTTTTTACTGTTACTATCATCCTGCGAGAATTATCTACAGTCACATTTAGTATTTTAAGCATTGGAGATACCATGTTTTTGCATACATAATCATATCCATCTCGTTCTTTATCCGTTAATGGTTTAATGTCGTTTTTTAACGCAAATTCCATAGATGCTTTACCGAAATATATCTCAACTTGCTTTTCTTGTGAATAACATCTCATTGAAAATTGGGATACTACCAATATGAATAATAATAGTTTCATAGCTTAAATCATTTATAGTGTTTACTTCTATATTGTTCAAGTGATGATTTTGCAGCATACAAAGACTGCTCTAATCTATCCGCATATTTGAAAATATCATCAAGCGATTCAATCTGAACCCATTCACATGACTTCCTGTCTTCAGAAGGAAAGCCTATGCGTTTGCTGTATGGCTTCAAAGATAATCTGCATATCCACCAATAATTGTTTTCTATCGCTACTACGAAATATGTTTTAAAATCCTGATATACTATTCTATCAGCACTGATATGTTTTCTTAGGATGCTTCTTATTATATTGTAGGCATCTATCTCCTCTTGCGTAGTCACTATGCCTTTTTCTTTATCCATTGCGACCACACCATCTGGAAGTTTATTGTTATTCTGTTCATCAATTGTAGTAACTTGATTATATGATTGGTTTTCATCTACTTGTTGTTCTATGTTCTTGCTTGCAAGGTTTAACCTGTCTTGAATGATATCATTTATAACCGAGGTAATAGACTTCTTTATTATTGGTTTGTATTGTTCTATCAGTTTAGCCGATGATTTCCCGTCATTCAAACACTTCACGAAATATCTCGTAAACTCATCGCCCGGTGATTGGAAATTCTTGTTTAGCACATCTTTTACTTGAATTGTTATTTGAAGTTCTTGTGCAGTACTTAATATCTCCGATTCATTATAATACGACTTATGGAACTTCTTCAACTGTTCAATATCAGCATCTGCCAAGTCGAGCATATTCACCACAAGAAATGGCTTTTCGTCCATGATGTTTGCCTTGTCAAGGTCTGCATAGAAACGATATTCAATGCCGTTTGTCAGCACACCGAAGCGAGCGTTGGAAGCTGCATAATACTTCGATAGTTGCGTACTATGCAGGTTAAGATTTTGTTTGCAGTGTTTGCATTCAATAAGGAGAACCGCCTGTTCATCTTTCATAATGGCATAATCCAACCTATCTCCTTTTTTTGTTAAGTCGCAATCCATTTCCGGCACAACCTCAAAGGGATTGAATATGTCGTACCCCAGTGCAGCAATCATCGGCAGTATAAAAGACGTCTTTGTCGCTTCTTCTGTTTGTATAGCCTCTTTTTGCTTCGCTATCTTATCTGCAAGTTGCAGAAGTGTGTCTTTGAGGTCCATGATATTATTTTTTAGTCGAGTTTTCTATAATTGATAATAATCTATCTATCTGCTTGTCTTTTTCTTTTAACATTTGCTGGTATCCTTTTTGTAGCTCTATAAGCCCGGCAACATCATTATTTGTAATTGTGTTGCCATTCCCTGCTACTGCCATGCTTCCATCGTTTGCTGAAGCATTATTATATCCTGGTTGCTCATATTCCGAAATTACTTCTTTCCCGAATTTATCTATTAATATGCGCAAGTAGTTTGCTGGCATTGAAATTCTTCCGTTTTCAATTTGAGATATGGTGGGTTGAGTACAGGAAAATAACTCTTGTAGGTCGGATTGTTTTAACCCTTTGTCATTTCTGAATTGCTTTAATCTGAACATAAATGTTAATTATATAAAATAAACAGGTAATAATATACTTATTTATTTTTATATATAAGTATATATTCCTATATTTGCATTACTAATTAATTATAACACAACAAATATAATGGAAACTATCAACAACTCAAATAGCTTCGCTGAAAAAGGCCAAATAATGACCCTGCGGAGCTATTACAAGAACCTACCAGAGCCTACCCATCCGAAAAAGGCTTTAATAAACAGTATTGCTGTACGGTGTGGAGTTACTCTTGCAACAGCACGTAATTGGATTTTATACGGTATTAGACCAGATAATCCATTGCATATTCAGACTATTTCAGAGATAACCGGCATACCTGCTGAAAACTTGTGGAACGACTAAAAGCATAGAGCAATGAGAGATTTAGAGTTTTACATATACGAAGACGAGCTGTGGTATATATCTGATGGCAAAAATGAACAGGTAACCGAGCACAACATAGAGCTTGTCAAAGACATGCTTTACAGGATACGTGAATTTTATCCAGAAGCATATAAAGACCTCGTTAAATGGTTTCAAAAGAGCGCACAGAACATTCCCTACTTTCAGTATCTCATTGTTGACCAATTTTGCCGGTGCAATTTCGGCAAACTTGATAATACCACGAAGGATATTGACAGAAAAGGACATTTCAATTTTGAACGCATAAATTGCCCCATGCGTGGTAGATGCCCGCATGAAAATATAGTATGTTGCCCAAAGTTCAACAGTCGCATATCAGATGCAGAAATGCGCGTAATGAAAATGATATATGATGGATGCAATAATGAAGAGATAGCGGATAAATTATATCTTTCACCTCACACTGTGAAAAATCATATCAAGTCTGTATACATCAAGCTTGGGATTCACGAGAAGTCTGAGTTTATCCAGTATGCGCATAAAAACAACCTTTTTAAAGATTAATACCATGAATCTAAATACCCCTTTATGGCAATTAACCGTAGGTGAATTTCTTGAATTACAGAAGAGGGAATCCCCTATAAAGCAAGAGTCTGTCGCTTGTAAACAGGAAAGAACTTTCGTGTATGGCATATCCGGGCTTGCCGGACTACTGAAGTGCTCAAATGCCACAGCTCAGAAAGTGAAGAACAGCGGTATTATAGATAAAGCTACGTCTCAGTTTGGAAGAAAGATCGCAATTGATGCAAATCTCGCTTTAGAATTGATACAAAAGTCTAAAGTTAAACATAGGTAATGTATTGATATTTAAGTGTTTATGGCTTTTATAAACCGCTATAAATAGTTATTTTTATGCTAAATAAAAGATAATCAATATGATACAATTCAATTCATTCCTGCAGATGGTATTCTGCATGATGTTTGCAATCCTTGCATTTATATGCTTTATCGGAGGGTTCTACAACTCCGTTCACTTCCTTTTGTCCGCCATGTCTGCAATTATGTGCATAACCATATACAAATATTGGTGACCATGGGAAAGGAAATACTGATACAGTTGCCGGATGGCCATACCGATTATGACGGCGATGAAGATGAAAATGACGAATACCTGGAAATGGTCGATGATTGGAGATTCGAGATGAGTACATATAACTATTAAAAAAACAAAGCATCATGAAGACAATAGAAGAACTACAGGCCATGGAGCACGAAGAACTTGTGGACTACGCATTGAATATACAGGCAAGCATCGTATTGGCTTGCGACTATCAGAATCGATGCAAAAGACTGGAAAACATCTTGTCTGCCATCGGTATCGTGTATGATACTTACAAAAATGATCAACTTTAAAATATAGAGCAATGGAAGAAAAGAATCAAGTAAATCAAGAATCAGAGGCATTAGCCATATTCGGTAAAGGTAAAACTATCTATCAGGTGGCTGGTAATGATGTTGCATTATCATTTGATATTGTGCGTAACTATCTTACTAAAGGTAACGGTCAAGTGTCTGACCAAGACATTGTACAATTTATAAGCATATGTAAATTCAACCAACTCAATCCGTTTCTTAACGAAGCCTATCTTGTTAAATTCGGGCAACAGCCTGCGCAAATGATCGTCAGCAAAGAAGCATTTTTCAAACGTGCTGATGCTAATGAGCAATACGAAGGCTTTAAAGCTGGAATAATCCTTATTAGAGATAATCAGATAGTCGAAGTAGAAGGGTGCTTCTTCAACGAAAAGACTGATACACTTGTAGGTGGTTGGTGTGAAGTTTACCGTTCAGACAGAAAATTTCCGATTATCGCCAAGGTTAATCTTTCTGAGTATGATAAGAAGCAATCCATTTGGAACGAAAAGAAATCTACCATGATTTCCAAGATTGCCAAAGTTCAGGCTTTACGCGAAGCGTTTCCTGCTCAACTTGGAGCAATGTACACACAAGAAGAATCTGTTACAGTTCAAGATGCTGAATATGAAGAAATCAAATCTAAAGACAAGTTAGCTGAGCTTGCCGAAAAAGCAGCAGGTGTTAAAGAACCGAAAGTTACTGCTCCTACAGAACAACCACAGACTAATACAAGTAAGCAACCTCAGCAAAAGACTTTATTGTAATGGAAGCCCAGCATACATTAGAATGGTATAGAAAACGTCTTGGTAAAATCACCGGCTCCCGTGTCGGTGATTTAATGAAATCCAGTCGTAAGAAAGATGAAATGTTCGGCGATACCGCTAAAGCATATATCTACCAACTTGCCGCTGAAAGGGATATGAGTCCCTCCATTATTGAAGATGATGAATTATTTGAAATGTACCTACAACAAGTAGGTTTCTCATCAAAGGCTATTGAATGGGGAAATATTCAAGAAGAGAATGCTCGCAAACTGTACATTAAAAAGACAGGTAGAAATATGGTTGAAACAGGTCTTTGTATTCATCCGAGCATCCCAAACTTTGGTTCATCTCCTGATGGTTACTATTATGGTGATGATGGAGAGAAAGGCACATTAGAGGTAAAATGTCCCAATCAAAATACTTTTATGAAGTACAAGATAGAAGTTACCGACAATGCCGGGTTGCTAATGGCGAAGCCAGAATATTTCTTTCAATGCCAATCTCACATGATGGTTACAGGTGCAAGCTGGTGTGATTTCACTGTGTATTGCCCATATCAAAGAAATCCTATACACATTGTGCGGATAGCCCCGGATTATTCATGCTTCGATATGATAGAGAAGAGAATCCGTATAGCCAACGATATTATTGATGAACTAATTGATACAGAATGATATGGTGCAAATTTTAAGAGATATTCATCCTGTTTCCCGTAAAGAGCATAAATGTATGTTCTGTGGTGGGACAATAAAAGTTGGTCAAAAATACGACCGCCAAACAAATGTATATGACGGACAAATTTATGATTGGATAACGCATGAGGAATGCAGTACCATAGCACATAAGCTCGATATGTATGACGATTGTGATGACAATGGGCTTGATGATGAATCATTTCTTGAATGTATAAAGCAATACGTCTATGACAACCACTATGATGATAGTATTGATGATATTGCCAAAGACTGGCAGCTTCCATATTATGACATAGTAAAGCAAATATTAGAAGAACTTAGTAAAGAAAGCAATGGGTAAACTATTAATAAAAGAAACTCAACTTCATCGCATTATCCGCAAAACAGGCAGGAAACCTTGCGAATGCAAATGCTCGTTGTGTAAAATGCAATGTCATACCCCGTGTCTCGGCACTCCGCAAGATATAGAGAACCTTATAGATGCCGGATATACCGACAAGTTAGCTCCGACCTTATGGGGAGCTGGCATAATAATGAGGGTGATTGATATTCCAATCCCTATGATTCAAGCGATAGCTGGCGAGGAATTTTGTGTGTTTTTCCATAATGGATTATGCGAACTTCACGACAAAGGATTGAAACCTACCGAAGGACGATTGTCGCATCATTCTACACGCATTGATAATTTCAAAGCTTCAAAAAGTATAGCTTGGAATGTCGCTAAAGAATGGCTTTCCGAAGAAAATGCAGAAGTTATTGAACGTGTAGCTGATAAATATAGTAGAATCTTAAAGCGTGTATAGTAATGAAGCCAGATATTATAATCAAACAGCTCGATAATGGATGCTTTGATGTCCATGTAGGAGACAAAAGCACCGAAGAACTATCATTTGATGAAATGTTAGGAGTAGTAGCCCAGCTTACTGTTCCAGATACTAAAAGATGCCTTCAATGGCTTAAAACTAAGGAGCAACATGAGGCTTTCCGAAATAGAAACTTAAAAATGATAGAGCTATGAATACAAAAGAGCTAATAAGAATTGAGGCTATAGTCCAAGGCAAATCCGGACAATTATTTTTCGTATTCAATCGTAAAGTTGAGTTTATCCACACACAGTTCGATCATGAAACAATAATCGGAGAAGATGAAGGAATATATAACTTCTATTTTTATAAAAGTCCTTCTAAAAATTTTCAGGCATTTGCAGGTAGAGAGTTTGATTTGAAAATGTCAGATGGAAGCACAACTCATTGCTTCGGTCAATGGTGGGATGGTCTAACTAAAGCAGCAAAACTTATGTTCGACGGTGTATTGTCAAACATCGCATATTCAGATATTGAAAGCTTAAATAAATGCTACGTGTATTATGGTGGGAGATGCGATACCGATTGGATAAACAAATTACTATCTGAATATAACGGAGAAATATATGAGTATTATGAATTTGAAAAATTAATCAAAAACAAATAGAGTTATGAACACCCAATTAGCAATTCAAGAAACCGACCTCGAACTGGTCGTAAGTGAAAAAACATTAGGTAGTCTTACTACTAACGCAAAGCAAATCAGAGATATTGTAATGGCAAATCTGCCAAAGTATGATATATCCAACTACACAGATGATAACATCGACCAAGCAAAGAAAGACAAGGCGGCTCTTAATAAAGCTGCCAAGGCTCTCAATGCCAAACGCCTTGAAATAGAGAAAGAGTTTATGAAGCCTTTCGGAGAGTTCAAGGAAGTTATCACAGAGACTGTAAAACTGATTGGTGACTGCTCCGCTAAAATTGACGTAGTAGTCAAGCAAAACGAGCAGCAGTATAAAGACAAGAAGCGTGCAACCATTAAAACCTACTTTGATGGTATGAACGTAAACCTTGTTGATTTCAATAAGGTATTCAAAGCGGACTGGCTCAATAAGTCTGTAAGCATGAAGTCTGTCTGCAATGATATTGATACCATATTCGCTCTGGTTGAAAAGGACATTGAAACCTTGAAAACCTTCGGTGATGACTTTGATGTTCTCCGTACCTATTACATGGACACGCTTAATATCAACAACGCCATTCAATACGCCAACCGTTTGAAAGAACAGCGTGAACGCGCTAAAGCAGCAGAAAAGGCACGCATCAAAGCCGAACAAGAACGAAAAGCAGAGGAAGAAGCACGTAGAAAGACAGAAGCAGAACAGCCGAAAACACGCTTCTCCAATCCATTTGATAGAGCCAACCAAGCTATTAATGAACAGTCAGCTTTCATGGCGCAACCTAAAGAACAGACTGCACCAGCACAACCGGAGCTTCTTACTCGTGCTTTCAAAGTTACTACCACACGTGAGAATATTATCGCTCTTGGGGACTTTATGAATGAGAGAGGAATTGACTTTGATAAGATAGATGTTCCATGAACGGCTATGGAATTATGCAAGACCGACATACAGAACCTCATTCGCCTTCTTGAAAAGAGTGCTGAATTGATAGACAAATATTGCAAGAAGCCTTGCGAGCAAGATAAGACAAGGCAGTGCAGGAAAATGAGTAAGAAATTAAAGAATAAATTGGAATCAAATGAAAATAACAATCAACAAACCAACTGACTTTGAAGCTAAGTTCTTGAAAGTCGATGCTGGTGTCCGCTATTGGGAAGATACAGATGTAAACGGGATAAGTGATTATGCGAATCCGCCAACTATTCCTTGTGCTGAATTTATAGATGACAATAACCATATCCTGATTGGGCAAAATTACCGATGGCGACCGCTTATTGATATAGAAACAGGTCAAATAGTCAATTGGGAAAAAGGATTTGACGCCGACGTTCATTATAAAGTGTGCGATGACTTTCAATGCGATATTCTTGATGCAGACATGGATGTCATTGAATCTTACAATGGGTATGTTCCTGAAATTATGTGTCCTAAAGATAATGGCTACGGCGATTACATCATCATGGATATTGACGAAAACGGATTTATCCAAGGATGGAATAAAGAATTGATTAGAAAATTAGTAAAACAAGAGGAGGATTAACTATGGCAATGCACAACTGGTTTGAATGTAAAATCTCCTACGACAAGGTCATGGAGAACGGAATGCAAAAGAAAGTAACGGAACCCTATTTAGTGGATGCTCTTTCGTTCACAGAGGCGGAAGCCCGGATCATCGAAGAAATCCGCCCGTTTATCTCCGGAGAGTTTACGGTTGCCGATGTAACACGTAAGCGGTACTTTGAAATATTCTTTAACGAAAACGGAGATCGCTACTACAAGATCAAGGTCTTTTTCATCACGCTCGATGAAAAAGCCGGATTCGAGAAGAAAACAGCCGCTAATATGTTGGCTCAAGCATCCAGCTTGAAGGAAGCTATTGAAGTATTTGAAGAAGGTATGAAAGGCACGCTTGCCGACTACACTATCGCATCCGTTGCGGAGACTCAGATTATGGATATTTTCCCTTTCGATGCGAGTGCGGAAAAAGCCTCTGATATCAGTAATAAAGAATCGTCCGTGCCTAAGCAAGATACGTCTTTCAAAAAAGAGGTAAAGAAATTTGTAGACAGTATTCCGAATGGCTGCAAGGTAACCGTATCGGCTGGTGAAACGTCTACTACCATTGATAAAACACAAGGATCATCACCAATCATTACAAGCGAGAAAGGAGGAGATGACGATGAGATACGACGAGTTGAAGAAGATGTATCAACAGAAGAAGACGCGGAAGCCTCCATCTGACGAGGAGCATCAAACGCAAGTCGCATGTGTCAGTTGGTTCCGGTTGAAATATCCAAAATTGAGAAATATTTTATTTGCTATTCCTAATGGTGGAAGGCGCGATATAAAAACAGGATCCATATTGAAAGAAGAAGGAGTTGTCGCTGGCGTAGCTGATCTGATCTTATTAAAAAGAAATCGGCAATACGGAGCTTTATGCGTAGAAATGAAGACCAAATTAGGTAGGCAATCTGAAACGCAGAAAAAGTGGCAAAAGGAAGTAGAAGCAACCGGCAACAAGTATGTTGTTTGCCGTTCGCTGGATGAGTTTATGAAAGTTGTAACTGAATATTTAAACGATGTGTAATGGATATAAATTGCAAATATTGCCCGAAAAGCGATAGCGAAGGAAATTGCCTTATCGATAGTTGTCCGCTGTTCCCCATCGTAAAAGAGATAGAGGAAATGCAGTCGTTTCTTGAAACAATAGCGAGCGACAATCCGAAGGAACTTATAGACCGTCTTACTGACATAAACGTCTACTTAGCTCGTTCCGGCAAGCTCCTTGCTGATGCTAAAGCCTATCAGGATGAAGTGGCAGCGAGTGTATATGCTACTCACATGGAGTTCATATCACGTGTTCCTGCCACTGTTGCGATGAAGTTTGTTTCTGCACAGAGTGTAACGGCTAACCAGCTTGTTACGTGGCTGGATAGGATAAATCGGACTCTTGTACATGCCGGAGATAACATTCGGACGCAAATATCTTTTGCTAAGCAGGATATGGCTTTACAACGAAAAGGTTATTGATAAATAATGTTTAAGTATAAGATATTCAGATATTTATGCTTGCGCATTTCGTGTTATAAAGTTAACTTTACAAGTGATAAATAACTGATTGTCAAATAATATCAAAGATGGGGAATGATACGAAAAGAAAGTCTTTTGTCTTCTATATAGAGTGGCAGGAAGTGTTAATGGAATATCCTTCGGAGGTCAGACTTGAGGTGTACGATGCAATAATTAGGTATGCTGCATCGGGGATGCTATCGGAGCTGAAACCGCTGGCTAAAATGGCATTTTCTTTTATAAAGAAGCAGATAGATTCCAATAATGACAAATATAATTGCCTTATCGCTAAAAGGAGTGAAGCCGGGAAAAAAGGAATGGCGATTCGCCATAAGTCCACGATAACAAATCCAACAAGTGATAACAAAGATAACACATGTTATCAAGGCGTAACAAATCCAACAAGTGATAACAAAGATAACTATAATGAGCCTGATAATGTAAATGATAATAATAACTCTCTCTCTAACGCGCAAGCGCATGGAAGCTTTCCTTCGTCCGATATTTTAGAGAAGCCATTGAAAGAATGTTATGACAGGCTTGTATCTAATCAGGTGTGGGCTGAAACGTTAACAATGAATACTCGTAGTTCTGGATTCAGTGACTTTACGCTTGATTCCTTTCATGAGTATTTGAAAAGATTCTTTGCGAAACTTCAGAACGAGGGCGAGAGTATGAAATCCACAAAGGATGCAATGTCCCATTTTGCAAGATGGCTTGAAATTGAATTAAAAAAACAAAGAGATGACAGAGCAAGAGCGAAAACTTTCGGAGGGGCTACAAAAGCTACAGGACCCTTCGTTCAAGGAAAAATTGGAAAGTCGGCAAGTTTACAATCTGATCCAACGGCACCGAAAGACTATTCAGGAACTTTCTGATTACGATTTATCAGACAAGAATGAATTTTATCAACACTCAATCATGATAAAGGAGATAGGCAATAATTATCTCGCAAAAGAATTTAGGCAGTTTGAGATTGATCCTAATAACGCTAAGATTTTGAGCTTTTTAATTTACTATTTCAATAATAGTAAACTTGCAGAAACTATTTTTCCTGATAGAGGTTACAGGGTTCACAAGAACCTTCTTCTGGTTGGAGAACCCGGCACCGGAAAGACTTTGCTAATGCAGATATTTTCAGACTATTTGCGCTTGACAGGAAATCCGAACCAGTTCAGTAATTTGTCTGTCACACAGATGATGAACTATTACAAACTTCATGGTCATATTGATAGATATATCTACAATGAAGGAGAAGGTAAAGGATCTATTGAGGGGAAACCCTTTAATGTATGCCTGAACGACGTGGGGCTGGAGACTGAAAATCAAAAAAGCTATGGCACAAGCCTTGATAGTGTAATAGACGAGTTTCTGTATGCCAGATACGAAATATACCAGTCTCACCACAAGAAATACCATATCACCAGCAATATGAATGTCGATGATTTTAAGGATCGGTTTGGTAGTCGCTTGGTTGATCGGTTTAAAAGTTTCAACGTCATACCACTTGTTGGGGATAGCCGCAGAAGATAGTCCGTTATACTAAGTTAATCAACTCAATTATGCTGGTGTATTATTTGAAATTCAAATAAATTATAGCTATATTTACATACATAAAAGAACAAATAAAAATAAAGAGCAATGAAGAAAAAAGTATTTACCCTTAATGGGAAAAAGTATTATTCAGAAGAAGAATACATAAAAGCGCGTAACCGGTTTCTTGACTATCAGAACGAAGAAGAGCAAGCTGTCGCCAAGTTTGGTTTTGCATCTGGATATACCATATTGGCTGGTTCGCAGTCTGAATCTGTTGAATTTGAAACTTCTTGTTGATAAAATTATTTGAATTTCAAATAAAAACAAGTCGTTATGAAGATCAATGTATTCAACACCCAATGTTGTATCGGCAGCTGGGTGAAACTCAGAGGAAAATCGTACACAGTGAAAGACATCAACCGGCAGACGCATGAAGTATGCTTGGGAAAGTCGACCGCATGGATTCGTTGTACGGAAGTCGAATTATTAAATCAGAAGCCATGATACACACAGAATCCCTCTTCAAAACCATAATCCTCCTCCAGCATTTAGTAGAGCTACAGAAAACAAATAATATAGATGTTTTCTATATCGACCTGTTTTGCGGCGCAGGCGGAACATCTACCGGTGTAGAACTTGCCAGAGTCAACAGTCATTCGGTTGCAAAAGTTATTGCCTGCGTAAACCATGATAAGAACGCAATAGCCAGCCACATGGCAAACCATCCGTATGCACTACATTTCACAGAGGATATGCGAACATTGGATTTATCACCGATCGTAAATCTGGTGAGGAAGATCCGGTTCCGAAACCCGAATGCAAAGATTGTTCTCTGGGCCAGTCTGGAATGTACGAACTTCAGTAAGGCAAAGGGAGGCCAAGCACGTGACGCCGATAGCCGGACACTTGCAGAGCATCTCTTCCGGTACATAGATGATATCAATCCCGATCTGATACAGATTGAAAACGTTGAAGAGTTTATGTGTTGGGGCGACTTGGACGCAAACGGAAAGCCAATTTCCAAGGATAAAGGCCGGTTGTATCTCCGGTGGGTGAACAAGGTCAAGAAATACGGGTATAAGTTCGATCATCGCATCCTGAACGCCGCCGATTTTGGAGCATATACTTCCCGTAGACGCTTTTTCGGTCAGTTCGCTAAAAAGGATATGCCGATTGTCTGGCCGGAACCAACCCATTGCAAAGATGGGTCTCAAACCCTATTCGGAGAGTTACAGAAATGGAAACCTGTAAAAGATGTACTGGATCTGGAAGACGAAGGCACAAGTATTTTCATGAGAAAGAAACCTCTTTCACCCAAGACGTTCGAGAGGGTTTATGCCGGTCTTATCCGTCACGTAGCAGGAGGCAAGGATAAATGGATGCTGAAATACAATTCCATAAACGGAAAAACAGGCAAACACATTCCACCGAGCATAGATGAACCTTGCCCAACGATTAGTTGTCAGGGAAGGTTGGGCGTAGTGCAGACTCATTTTCTCTCAAAATATTATAGTGGGCATCCGGATAGTAAGAATATTCCAATCACGGGACCCGCGCACACGATCAAATGCAAGGATAATCACTCTCTGGTAAGCACAAAGTTCCTCGCTGCCTACTACGGTAACGGTGATAACGTGAGTAAAGTTGATAGCCCATGCCCAACAGTGCCGACAAAGGACAGATTCAATTATGTATCACCTAAATTTCTTTGTTCGTACAGTTTTAATGATACAGCCAAAGATATACAAGATCCATGCCCGACATTACTGACGAAGGATCGGTTGTCGCTTGTAACCCCGTTCATTATGAACTATTATTCCGGTGGTGGCCAGCATTCGGATATCTATCATCCTTCTCCGGCCATATTAGCGAACCCGAAACAACGGCTAATCTCATGCCAGTTTATGGATCAGCAATTCGGACAAAGTAAGCCGGCCGGAACGGATCGCCCTCTCGGAGCGATAACGGCTAATCCTAAATATAACTTGGTAAGTTGTCGTCCGTGGGTAATGAATACCAATTTCAGTAATATCGGTAGTGGAATCAATGAGCCGGCCCCGGTAATAACGGCTAATCGAAAATGGCATTATCTAATGAACCCACAGTTTGCCTCTGCCGGCGGATCGGTGGATAAGCCTTGTTTCACCCTGATAGCACGAATGGATAAGATGCCTCCTTATTTGGTGAACGCATCCAGTATTTCGGAAAACTTGCCACCATTTGTCAGGATAAACTCTGATGGCAATATCATTATCGAGATATACGAGGATGATATCCCTATTGTGAAAAAGATAAAGGAGTTCATGGCCATGTATCAAATAGTGGATATCCTAATGCGGATGTTGAAGATTCCAGAGTTGAAACGCATCATGGGATTCCCGGAGAACTACAGATTGATCGGCACGCAAGCCGAGCAAAAGAAATATATCGGGAACGCGGTCGAGGTAGGCATGGCTAAGGCGTTATGCGAGGCTATATGTAAGAAAATAAGAGAATTAAGATTGAGAAAATTAAACAAAGCATCATGATAAAAACTTATATAGAATTTCTAAGAAACAAGATGGCCATCAGCCATCAAACAGGATTTGGTATTAGTCCTGAAGAGATTACCCCGACATTATATCCTCATGTAAAAGATACCGTTCGTTGGGCGGTTGCCGGTGGATGCCGTGCCATATTTTCCAGCTTCGGTATGCAAAAGACAGTCACCCAGCTGGAAATACTTCGGGTAATCCTGAACCATAAAGGAGGCAAGGGATTGATCGTTTGCCCCAAGCGTGTGGTAGTCGAGTTTTTGACACAAGCGGAACAACACTTACACATGAAAGTAACCTATGTACGAACAATGGCCGACGTGATGATATGCCCGACCGATATCATGGTGACTAACTACGAGCGTGTTCGCGACGGTGAAGAAGGGGTTAGGATAGATCCGAAGTATTTTACTGTCACTTCACTGGATGAAGCAAGTGTACTTCGCGGATTCGGAACCAAGACCTACCAAGAGTTCCTTCCTTTGTTTGCGAATGTCCCTTATCGGTTTGTAGCTACTGCTACACCCTCACCTAACAGGTATAAGGAGTTGATACACTATGCCGGTTATCTTGGTGTAATGGACACAGGGCAGGCTCTTACGCGGTTTTTCCAGCGTGACAGTACAAAAGCGAACAATCTTACCCTTTATCCGCATAAGGAAAAGGAGTTTTGGTTGTGGGTATCCACATGGGCTTTATTCTTAACTAAACCATCGGACTTGGGCTATCCGGATACTGGCTATGAATTGCCGGAACTTCGCGTACACGAAGAGGTGGTAAACGTTGACAACTCCACTGCCGGCGCCGATCGGGACGGGCAAGTTAAGATGTTTCGTGAGGCGGCTCTCGGGCTTGCCGATGCTACAAAAGAGCGCCGGGATAATATGGCCGAAAAGATAGCTCGTGTAATAGATATAATTGACCGACCGGAAAATAAGAACGATCATTTTCTTTTGTGGCATGACCTCGAGAGCGAACGCGAAGCTTTATGCAAGGCTATCCCCGGATGTAAGGCCGTGTACGGTTCACAGGATGATAAAGAAGCTGACAAGGTGATAGCCGACTTCAAGGATGGCCGGCTGAAATATCTTGCAGCTAAACCGGAAATGCTTGGCGAAGGCTTAAACTTCCAATATCATTGTCATAAGGCAATTATGTTTATTGACTATCGGTTTAACGATAAATTCCAAGCAATTGCCCGTATTCACAGATTCATGCAACAATACCCGGTCGATCTTTATCTTGTGTATGCAGAAAGCGAAGGAGAGATATTCAAGTCTTTCATGCACAAGTGGGCACAGCATAAAGAGATGGTAAGTAAGATGGCGGATATTGTCCGGGAAAATGGCTTGTTTAATCTGGACGCCGAAGATAAGATGATGCGCTGGATGTTTGCAAAACGTGAGGTTAGAGAAGGAAAGCTCTATAAAGCAATTAATAATGACTGCGTTCTGGAAACCATGAATATGCCTGATAATTCGGTGGATTTAATTGTAACAAGTATTCCTTTTTCTAATCATTACGAATACACGCCGACTTATAACGATTTCGGGCACAACGAGGACAATCGCAAGTTTTTCGAGCAAATGGATTATTTGACACCGAATCTTCTCCGGATCCTTCGTCCGGGGCGTGTGGCTGCTATTCATGTAAAGGACCGTATCCTTTTTGGAAATGCAACCGGTTTAGGAATGCCTTCGCTTGATCCATTTCATGTGTACTCGATCATGCACTATATCCGTCATGGTTTAATCTTCTTTGGAATGATCACCGTTGATACTGATGTTGTTCGGGAAAACAATCAAACTTATCGGCTCGGATATACAGAGATGTGTAAAGATGGTTCCAAAATGGGTGTCGGATGTCCGGAGTACGTTCTTTTATTCAGAAAACTACCGACAGATACATCAAAGGCTTACGCTGATATCCCGGTAGTAAAGAATAAGAAAGACTACTCATTAGCTCGGTGGCAGATCGACGCTCATGCAGACTGGAAAAGCTCTGGTAACACCTTGTTGACTTATGAGGATATGAAAGGAGCTGGAATAGATAAGATCCGGCATCTATTCCGAAATTACCAGCAAGAACACATCTACAGCTATGAGGATCATGTAGCATTCGCAGAAGAGTTGGAAGCCTACGACAAACTTCCCCGTACATTCATGGCCATTGACCCGGTAAGTAAGAAAGATTATATCTGGGATGATGTTGCTCGAATGAAAACACTTAATACCCGACAATCCCAGAAGAATAAGCAGAATCACATCTGCCCGCTTCAGTTGGATATCGTGGAAAGATTGATTGAACGGTATTCGAACAAGGGTGATACTGTTTTTGATCCGTTTGGCGGTATTCAAACTGTACCCTATTGCGCTGTGAAGATGGGACGTAGAGGCCTGTCTACAGAATTGAATTACGATTATTGGAAAGATGGCCTTGCCTACCTGCAGGAAGCTGAAATGGAAGTAAGCGCACCAACATTGTTTGACTTAATGACTGTATAAATCATGAAACATCAAATCAAATGCCACGGCAACACCTGTCCGGATCGGTTTAAATGCGCTCTATACGCAGCCGAGGCAGAAGTTAAGAAGACGGAACCGGACGAAGATTCAGGAAAGAAGTGTGAATTTTTTAAAAAGAAAGGAGGTGAAGGATGAAATGTGAAGAAAGAATCAGAATTGGAACAACAGTAATAAGAGGTTGGCACGATTATAAGGATTGTTCTCACCCTGCAAAATATAAAGTCACTTTCCCGTCAGGAAAAGTTAAATATCTGTGTGGCGTACATTTAAACGCTTTAAAGACGATGGAGCATGAACTCAGAATAGAAGAATTGAAAAATATTGAAAAATGAATCTGAATGAATTAAAAGACAAGGCATACAAAACCGCCTGCGATCATGGTTTTCACGATGCAGACTGGAGCAACGGGCATTTCCTTTGTTTGGTTGTAAGCGAACTGATGGAAGCTGTGGAAGCTGATAGAAAAGGAAATCATTTCCCAGCAGATGAAATAGAAGAATATAATTCTTTGCAAAAGGATGAGTTTCACGCTTCCGCTTTCAAAAATTACATTAAAGATACAGTACAAGATGAGCTTGCAGATGCAGTTATCCGCCTTCTTGATCTTGCCGGACTTCGCAAGATTGATTTATCCGAATTACAAGGACCGCTATTCGATAAATTCAATATTACCTCTGAATTTATCAGTTGGAAATCTCAGATTAAAGAAGCGAGCTTCACTGAAAGAATGTTCTCCCTATGCTCTCTCTTAACAAGCGGAGAAAGTATTGAAGATGTTGTCAGATCATCCATAGTGGTAACATTCTTGAACGCTAATATATTGGGAGTTGATCTTCTTTGGCATATCGAGCAGAAACAAAGATATAATGAATTAAGACCGGTGATGTACGGAAAGAAGTATTAACCCTCAATTAAAATAACGAGTTATGACAGTAGAAGAACTTATAAGCATCTTGGAGGAATACAATCCTAACGCCACAGTGATTTTAGATTGTGGCGATATGAACCAGGTGGAAGTCGATGACGCTTCCCAGACGAAAGATAAACGATATGTAGTAATTAGCTAACAACTAAAAAATAACGAATCATGGAAAAAATAGAATTAATAAATCTGACGCTGGACGAAATAAGGAAAGCGTGTACGACTGTCAATAATGTTTGCAATGATACAAAACTAATGCTCAAAGAAGACGATTGCGAATGCCTTAAAAAGCTTGTCAATAATTGTAATGAAGTATTGGAGAGTATTAGAGTTAAGCTTCGCGAAGCGCTTGAAGAAGTCGCAAACTATCAGGATGCAACCGATATGGTTTGCCCAGTAGATATGGCGTTGTCTGAGGTTGCATTCGATTTGATATATGAACGTAAGGATGAGTATGATTTTGAGGAAGAACAAGTATAAAAAGAAATAAGTATGAAAACAGAAATTACAGTAGAAAAGGTTAAAAACGGCTTTATTATATCAAACGCAACTAAGAGCGTAAAGATTGTTACCACAACAGAGAAGGCGGCATCGGATATTATTTCGGAAGATTTGTCACATGTTTTAAATGGCATGAAATACGGAGACAAAAAACTGATTGAATTTCAAATAGCTAACAGCTAAGAATATAAAGTATGAAAAACGAATATTTCAACATGATATGCCAGAAGGCTCCCGAAGGGAAAATGATAATAATGGCCGTTGTTCCGGATAATCTTCTGGGTGAAGGATTGCCTTCCATTTTTGAAGTTCAAGCGGTAAAGCTGGTTCCAACAATTTACACCGGGACCTATCCTACAATCAAGGTTATCTCTGAGACAATCAAAGATAGATCGGATTTGCAAGGTAAAGACATTGATGGTATAGTCTCCGGAGAAAATTGGTATAATGTATCAAAAGAGGATAAGAATACTTACGGAATTAACATTAACCCATAAGCAAATAAAAAGGAAATAATATGCAGTACATATTAACAGAACAAGAATATAAAGCTTTAGCCCCTATTAGCGAGGTGAATAAGCTCAAAGAAGAAGTACAGCTTCTAAATGATAAGGTTATGGAACTTAGTGAGCATCCATGTGGAAGTACCGCAGATTATAGAAGCATGACCTTTTATTGTGATGATTGCCCTATTGGTAGGTTTGGGCTTAATACTTGTACAGAGAGACAGCAATATTCCAAATAACCCTCAAAACTAAATAATCATGAGCTACAAAGTTGGTGATATAGTTCCTTACCGGAACACTAGAAGTAACGTAAAACGTGCTAAGATAACCTCTTTTGAGACGGTTGACAATGGGAAGATATGGTTTCAGGGGATTGATACCATTACAGAAGCTAAAGTGTGGTATCCAGTACATATCTCGGAAAAGTTAGATGAATATCATAAACAATGTCCTTGTTGGAACAGTCACAACGATAGTTGCTATGATGATAATTGCACTTGTGATAGAGATTGTGAGTATATGAAAAGTTTCAATAGTAAAAAGGATTGAATATGGCAAAAATATATGTAGCAAGTAGTTGGAGAAACTTATTCCAGCAGGATGTAGTGAAATTTCTTAGGGATGTAGGACATGATGTTTATGACTTCAAGAATCCTCCTCATGGAAATGGTGGTTTCCAGTGGTCTGATATAGATCCAAATTGGGAACAGTGGACTACGGAACAATACAGAGAGGCTCTTAATCATCCGATTGCACAAAGAGGCTTCGATTCTGATTTCAACGGTATGCAGTGGGCAGACGTTTGCGTTATGGTACTCCCTTGTGGTCGGTCTGCCAACACAGAAGCCGGATGGATGAAGGGAGCTGGTAAAAGAGTGATGGTTTATTCTCCAAAGGAGCAAGAGCCGGAACTAATGTATAAGATATACGACTTTGTGAGTGACAGTATGTTACGAATCAATGATGAAATAAATCGAATATAAAAAGAAATGAAATATATTATAATTGAAGATGGTGATATATACTCTGTTACAGACGAGTCCGCGAAACACATTGAAGCAGCTTCTAATTTAGCAAAAGCTATTGATGGAGATATGACGGATATAATAGATGCTGTAAGGGAGTATGGAAAATTCATAGGAACTGTATTCATGACAGTTAGAAATTAAAAAGAAACGAGGTTGAACCCTATCAAGAACAGCCTCGTTTCGAAAAAGCCCAAACTACTTAAAGTATTTTTCTCTAATAGTAGTTTTAGGATGTTTCTTAGCGTAACTTTCAGTTACAAACAAACCGGTTATCGCACTGCGATAACGAAAAAAATATAATTTTCTCATATTTACAATACCTTATCTTTTATAACAAGGTATTGTAAATATAGAGAGTAGATTTCATATGATAACAATCACATTGAAAATGTTTAATGCTTCAATAATTAGGCTATTAAGATTAAATATCTTCAAATCTTATTTGATATTTCCGAATAAAATTAAGAATTTATTAATCTGTTTCAGATTTGGTTACATAAGATAAAATGTTAAGAACATGCGCAAACAATAATCAGTATATTGGCTTCGTATAAACGGTTTCCGTCCGGAACAGTTCGGAACCGACACGAAGTGGAATCCGATCAGGTTCAAATCACGGAATACTTGAACCATCTTCGCGACCTCACGAAAATGATATCTGAATGGAACAGCAAAGCCGGGGAACTCTAACAACTCCTCGACTTTTGTAAACTCTTTTGCTTTTTAGGCTATTAAACATAAAACTAAATAAAACCATCATGAAGATTAATTATTGCGGCTACATCCAGGCGATGGCCGACTACAAGAAAGAACATATCAACCCATTACCCGGCGTAACAAAGGAACACACCTTGCATTACTCTGGATTGTTTATTAATGATCAGGTATATAACCATCTCCTGATGCTAAAAGAGGAATTGAAAATCGCTGGGTTATTCAAATTCTCCGCTAAAAGAGATTTTCAAAAGGCAGAACATGAAATTGCAAAATATAACATGATAATGCAAAATCATATAGGCGTATCTATTGATGTATTTGCCGCAGTCCTTCAAGATATGGAAGATTTCTTCATGAAGGACATAGATGTATTGAAATACTCAATAAGTCAGATAATGCTTGATCATAACATCACCGGCATAGACAATCGAATAGCAAGTCTTGCCATGCTAATCAATATTCTTTGTCAAAGCAGTAGTATAT
Source organism: uncultured Parabacteroides sp. (assembly GCF_902493135.1). GTDB lineage: Bacteria > Bacteroidota > Bacteroidia > Bacteroidales > Tannerellaceae > Parabacteroides. The sequence goes on along the minus strand of NZ_CABUOD010000003.1, from coordinate 145,311 downwards.
TAGTTAAATTCTACAGGGAGGACGCTTATACTGTACTCGGTATTTATTCCGATAAGATGGACTATCTTCTACTTCCTGTTACAGAAAAGTACTCTGCCGAACTTGCCGGATCTGTAACAGGAAACACAAGAGGTCAGTGTGATAATTCTAAAAGAGCTACAGGGGCTTTTAATGTATTTGTAACGAAACTGCTGGACCCTGATAAATTCGGGGAAATAGCAGAAAAATATAATCAAATAGTATAATCATGAGTGTAAATAAAGTAATCCTTCTCGGTCATACCGGCAAGGATCCTGAAGTGAAAGATGTTGTCGGGACAAAGGTCGCCAATTTATCGCTTGCTACCACGGAGAAGGGCTATACCTTTCAAAACGGGACCCAGGTTCCTGATCGCACGGAATGGCATAGCCTTGTCTTTTGGAAAGGTCTGGCCGAGGTTGTCGAGAAGTTTGTTAGGAAAGGTTCTCAGATTTATGTAGAGGGTAAGATCAAGACTCGACAATATGAAGATAAAACAGGAGCAAAACGATATGTGACGGAAATTTTTGTTGATAAGTTGGAATTATTAGACAGTAAATCTACTCAACAATAGTCTGGTTCACAACTGGAATCTTTTCAATCCAATCTGTCTGATGATCTTTCATTCTAAAAACACAAGAGGCGATACTTTGGTCTACTAGTATATTATCCGTTAATCCTTGTTTAACTTATTGTTAATTAGTTATTTATATTTGTGTGCCTCACTATTAATCAGTATCTTTATAATACTAAAAGAAGCAATAATAACAATTAAAAGATATGCGATTATGGTAACGAAGAAGATTGATGAAAAGAAAACATTGAAGTACGCAGTAGCTTTTCACTTCTGCACATCAGGCAAGATAAACTTTGTGTTAGGTAATAAAATGTATCAGCATATAAATACTGTTTATGACCAAAGAGAAGACGGCAGAGGCTTCAATACTTGTGAAGTCGTTTATAACTACAAGGCTCAAAAGTATGAGGTTCTGAATGTAGATTCAGAAATAGGTAACAAAGAGATTAGAATATTAAATGTTTAACCAGCAGGGTGAAAGCCCTGCGCAAGATAGAAGAATATGAAAGAGTACGACAACAACGTTACAGTTAATTGCAAGAGAATAGCCTTAACCCCTGTGCAGAGGATGAATACGAAGTGACAATAAAGTCCAATGATTTAGAGCACGTGATATACACCTATGGTGGCTTATTTGAAAGAGATGAAGCTATTTGAGATAGAATTTATCGACAGTGGTTGAGAGAACAAAAATAATCCGGTAGCCTTCGGGCTACCACAATACACACGATTATGAAAGCGGATTTAGTTTTAATTATCAGCCCCGAAGCCCCACTGATGAAACAACTGGGCAAGGTATTGGGTAAGTTATGTAGTATGTGCGATTTTACCACCATAGAAAGAGGTGAGAAGTACATCACAATACAGCATGATGAAACCGGGCTTGTTGTGGCTTATACAAGTGAAGAAAGATTGAATGTGAAACATTGATTATTGGATTATGAACAAAGAATATAGAGTTGTAAGATACTTCGATGGTTATCCTGAATACACCATGTGTAAATGTGATACAATCGAAGAAGCAAGGGTTAAATGCAAAGAGCATAATGATAAAGAGAACAAGCCTTATATCAGTTATCACATATTGGTATATGGCGATGAAAAATTTGGTGGTAAATCTTATAGAACTGAATGATTATGCTTACAGAACAAATGATATTGGACGGTTTACAATATTACAGATGGCAAACTGAATATCCACTTTACACAACAACAGATTCAATGAATGATTTTTTAGAAAATCATTTACCGGATGATTATGAAGTAATCGAAAGGGATATGAATTACATAGTTGCCGATATGAAAGGTGATAAATACGAAATCATAGCTTATGGTGATGGCGATTTTTGCAGTCACGTAGTATCGGTATATCATTTATAAGTAAATTATTAAATCATATAACTTATGAACTCAATAAACAAAAATGGTTGCAGCGTATGCCAACAAAAAATAAAAATTGTTTGTCGCAAATTTGTTACGCCCCGCTTCGATGGTCATAGATATTGGTCTGCTATTATTATGAATGAAAACGTTGAGTATTGTGCTCAAATAATAGAGTACGCATCTGTTAATGGTAGAAAATATTATATTGGCGAATTGTATAATGATCATATTGCTAAAAATTATAGTAACAGGTATCTTGTATTTGGATTCAGTAACTACTACGCTACTTATCGCTATATCTTAGAAGCAATGCTTCGCGTGATTAAAGGTGATTACAGAGAAATAGAAGGCGTTGGATTTTGTACAGCCATGCCAAATGATAAACATAAATTACATTGATTATGAATACAATTAATGACGAAAGAGGTTGTAGTGTATGCCAGCCCGGTAAAGAGAATTACACTACCTACAACACCATGTTAGGCAGAAAGAGAGTGAGAATGTACCAGTACGACTACCGTACTGAAAGTGGTGAACTGTTTTCTTGTTGTGCGCCTACCTTAGAGGCGTGCAGAGAAAAGCGTGATAAATGGTTGAACAATAAAATCAAATAGTTATGTTGACAATAGAGATTCCAGAATCAAACAGAAGAAAATCCGAGGAAGATTCACTTGCATCTTTCATCCTCTCGGAACTTAAAGAGAAAGGCGAATGTGTTTACTTCCACTATGGCGTAGGCTGGGGAAATAACTGGCCTCATAGTTGGGCGAAAAATACTGGAAGTGATGCTAAGGATAGACACCCTATTTCTGAATTGGCGCATGATAACGTCATAAGAGCGTTTATAGACAAAGGCTATTCTATCGAGCATAGAAGTGAAATTGCTGCCGGAAGATATGTGATTATTAGAGGATAGCTACAATGGAAACCAAAACAAGCAAAGCCACTTTCTTACTACGTGCTGGAAATTTAAAAGAAGCATTATCCATTTTCCGTACCTTTCGTATTGGATTCACTAAAGAGGAACGCAGGACTTTGCAGATTGCCTGCGAAAGTTTATCCGGTAATTCCTTATTCTACCAACGACTTGGTATTGATACCAACAAAGAGATAGAGAAAAGCAAGTCTATTCTCGTTTCAAAGTATCTGTAAATCACATAGTTAAACATAGTTTAGGTAATGAATATATTAGATATAATACATTGATATTCAACACATTATCACTATCTTTATATATCAAAAGATAACAAATTAAACCATAGAGCAATGAGTAAGATAGAGCAGATGACAGCAGAACTCAACAAGGTATTACATTCTAATACTTACCAGTTTGAGATTGATACCGAAGATTTTGTTTTTGGATTCAAAAAGACAATCAAGAAACGTACTAAGAGTTTGGCTAAAGCAATCAAGCTGAAAGCTAAGTTAACTAAAGACTGTGGTCGGTTCCTGTCTGGTACTGTACGCTTCATGGCTGTACGGTTCTATAAAAATGGAAAACTTACCAAAGAAATCAAAGCTAAAGAAATAACAGCGACGTATAACGAATAAATATTAGAGCAATGAACACGTATTACAAGTTTGCGCCAAATGTATTTTTGGCAAAGTGCGATGAAAAGCACGAAAAAGGAGAAATTATAGATGTCACCACCAAGTACGGTAAAGAGAATGAATCAATTGTTTTCAACCTCGTTTTTGAGAAAGAAGGCTTCTTCTATTACTCGATAGTCCGAGTCGATGGCTTCAATGTTCAAGAATGGGCAAAGCAAAGAGCTGAGCGAAGACTTGGATGGGCTGCCTCTGCTGAACGTAAAAGTACTGAGTATTATAACAAGTCCAACAAAGATGCTGATTTCCTTTCTCTCGGTGAGCCTATCAAAGTAGGACATCATAGCGAAAAGCGGCACCGGAAAGCGATTGATGATGCTTGGAACAATATGGGTAAGAGTGTTGAACTTAGTGATAAGGCTGCCGAACACGAAAGGGTTGCCAAATATTGGGAAGAAAGAGCCAACACTATCAATTTATCCATGCCGGAAAGTATCGACTACTACGAGCATAAGTTAGAGCAGGCTAAGGAATACCATGAAGGTGTTAAGTCTGGTAAATATCCTCGTGAACACTCCTACACTTTGACTTATGCGAAGAAAGCAGTCAATGAAGCGCAAAAGAACTATGACCTTGCAAAAAGATTGTGGGGCGATTTGCATTAAAACAGCAATTTCTGCCCTATTTTATTTGAAATTCAAATAAAATATAGTATTTTTGAGGCAGAAATAAGAGAAAATAGCGAAATTGAAGGAATGATAATTGTGAGTTCAAATCTCCTTCCTTCAATTAGCTTTATGGAAGATTGGCAGAGTGGTTTATTGCACCTGTTTGCTAAACAGACAATCCGAAAGGATTCAGATGTTCGAATCATCTATCTTCCGCAAATGCCGTTCAAATCGGCTCGTTGATTGAGGTTATGGTAAGTAAGCGACAAGGTTCGATTCCTTGCATTTAGTTGGTACTACACAATCTGACAGCTTGGAAAGACAAGCATCTGGGAATGTAGCTCGTTGGATTGAGCGAATTAGCCGGTTGATGGTTCGATTCCATCCATTCCCACAGTCTTGTATCAATGAACGCACCACTTTCGGAAATTTGAGGTTGTAATGGGAGCAACCAATATATGGCAGAAAGTAGTAGATTGAGAGAGTATGGTAAAAACCCATATAAGTCCAAAGGGTATCAATCGAGGTGGATTATCACAAAATCATGTGGCAGTTGACGGTGATGACATGGCGGTTCATGATGTTGGCAGCTTGGAAAGACAAGCAAAAGGATAAGTAGCTCATTGGAAGAGCGACAGCAAGCTAAAGCAGTGTAAAAGCGTAAGACTGATGGTGTTCGACAGTAGGTTACGAGTTCGATTCTCGTCTTATCCACGAAATCCAATAAATGAGGTGACGCCTGCAATTTAGGTTGGCAGCACGGAAAGACGTGCTTTTGGCGGTATGGCGGAATTGGTAGACGCTTCATAAATCGGTTAAATAGGATTATCCTTAATTGAGATAGCTTCACTCCGATAAGACTTCTTGGACGGAAGGTGCATGTTCAAGTCCTGCTACCACCACATGGGGAACGTTGTTTGTCGCTCTATTTTCGGATTCCTTCAATAAAAACATTGAAATGAGCGTGGTTAGTTTTTGCTGTTTTTATATCCCAATAAATAAAACAGCACATGGGCGGTTATGTTTTCGTAGGCTGAAACTGCGGTGAGGTGCACCAATAATCCGTGAGGTCGGTTCGACTCCGGCACCGTCCACAAACCTTAGTAGTGGTCAAGCGAAAGCAAGAACAAAAAGGCTTATGCAATTTACGGGTTGATGGATATTGCCATCTGACACGACTGAAAGAAGCCGAAAGATTGTATAAGTGTTCTTGTAAGTAGCTTACAGATGATTGAATTTGTGTTTAGCCTGTCGGAAATATGTCCGGCAGGCATTTACGCAGAAAGTGTATGAAGTTGTACATAACCCCAAATAGTATGTCGAAAGAATATGATTATCTGGTTGTAGGTGCAGGACTTAGCGGTTCTGTATTCGCTCATGAGGCAAAGAAACGTGGCTATAAATGTCTTGTCATAGATAAGCGTTCCCATACCGGAGGAAATACCCGTTGCTACAATGATGATGGCATTAACGTGCATCTATATGGACCGCATATCTTTCATACAGACAATAAAGAAGTATGGGATTATGTAAATTCATTCGTAGAGTTTAATAGATTCACAAATTCCCCTCTTGCTTGCATTAATGACGATTTGTATAATCTGCCTTTCAATATGAATACGTTCTTTCAGCTATGGCATGTAAGTACTCCTCAAGAAGCCAAACTACATTTAGACCGTCAGCGTGAAAAATATTCCTATATTGATTCTCCTGCAAACCTCGAAGAACAAACATTGAAACTTTGTGGTGATGATATATACAACCTCTTTATAAAAGGTTATACAGAAAAACAATGGGGACGTAAATGCTCCGAACTTCCTGCTTCAATCATTAGGCGCATTCCGTTCAGATTTAAATTCGACAACAACTATTTCAATGACCGTTATCAAGGAATACCCATAGGTGGTTATAACCGATTGATAAACTTGTTGCTTGATGGAATAGATGTACGTTTAGGCGTTGATTACATAGCCAACAGAAATGAATTAAACCAGTTTGTAGGCAAAGTTTTCTACACTGGATGTATTGATGAATACTTTGGGTATATGTATGGCAAATTAGAGTACAGAAGTTTACACTTTGAGCATAAAACATTTCGTGATACAGACAACTTTCAAGGTAATGCAGTTGTGAACTACACTGATGGCAATATCCCATATACTCGGATAATAGAACACAAGCATTTTGAGTTCGGTAACCAAATGCACACTGTTATCACATATGAATACCCAGACGAATATACCGGCAACAATGAGCCATACTATCCAATTAATAATGATAAGAATAATGTCGTGTACCGCAAATATAAAGAGCTTGCTGAAAAGCAAAGCTTTGTTACCTTCTCCGGGCGACTTGCTGAGTACAAATATTACGATATGGATGATGTAATTGAAAATGTATTGAAGCTATGGAAGTAACGATAAGACCTCAAAGAGCATCTGATGCTGAATATAGCTGGCAGATGCGTAAGGATAAAGATGTGTGGAAATATGCTATCTGCGAAAGTCCATATTTACCGCTATCGCTGGAAAGCGAAACTACGTTTTATCAAGAACAGATAGAGAGTAGCAGTTGTCTCCGCTTCGCTATCCTTGCTGATAACATCTATATTGGCAATGTTTTCATAGATAGAATAAATAATTCAGCATGCAGATTTGGCGAACTCCACACCCATATTCTCAATAAATCGTACTGGGGTAAAGGTATAGGCTATGAATGCAACCGCCTTATCCTTGAATACGCTTTTCGTATTGCTAAAATGAAAGGTGTTTATCAATATATCAATCCCGGCAATGTTGCTGCATGGAAGAATGCTTTAAAACTCGGATTTAATGACAATGGCACTTCCTTCGTTAGACCTAACGTTCATATATTAACCATAAGAAGAGAGCAATGGATAAAAGAATAGAAGTTATAGAATTGCCCGTGTCCGAACTTAAAACAGAGTTTGGCAATCCTCGTAAACCTTTGAAGAAAAAGGCAAAGGAGAAACTAAAAGAATCGCTTGATAATCTTGGCGATTTCGGTGTGATAGTCATTGATGAACACAATAATATCATATCCGGGCACCAACGTGTTTCTATCCTCATGGAGAACCCGGACACGCAAGTGTTATGCAAGCGTCTTGTCGGTTACAGTGAATCTGAATTAAAGGCTATCAATATCAAAGCTAATACCCATGCAGGAGAATGGGATATGGATAAACTTGCTGAATGGACTGCTGACTTGAAAATTGATTTAAGCCTTGACCTTGAAAACCTCAATGTCAAAGAAACGAAGATTAAAGACATGGAACTTATCCGTTACGAGAAGTATGACTATGTATTGGTTGTGTGTCGTAACGAGATAGACCATCTAAACTTAACGCGTGCTCTTGGAATTGATGATAAGAAAGTTCTTGTAGCCAAGAATGCCACCAAAGAGCGTAAAATTAAAGCACGTGCCGTATGGTACGATGATATAAAAGCCCAGATTGTACCTAAAAAAGAAAAGAATATATGAAAAGTTTCAACGTATTACTTACGTGCTGCTCCATCCACGTAAAGGAAATTATAGATTGTCTGAAAAACAATGAAGATGGAGTTGAAGTAAAAGTGTATGTTGCAAACTCTGTTGCAGCCAATCTGCCGCCAGCTGAATTGTCGGATGGTAATTTTGTGGTTCCGGCTGTAACTGCACCTGATTACATTGAAACACTCATATCTCTATGTAAGGAGTATGACATTTCAATTATTATGCCAACTGCTACATTGGAGTTGGAAATAATGGCTCTGGCTAAAGGTGAGTTTGAACGGAACGGCATTCTTGTGTCTGTTTCCTCTATTGATAGCTTGCTGGTTGCCAACAATAAGATTGCTCTTTATGGTTGTTATGCTGATTTGATGCCGAAGCAAATTATACCTAATGGAGTTTCCGACGTAGATGCTTTTGCCTCCATGTTTAAGTATAAGAATGGTTCTATCTGTTGCAAAGTGGATAACCTCTGTGGCGGCAAAGGCTTTGCTGTTGTTGACGATAAAAAAAGCAATGATACCTCTCTGTTTAACAAATTTGGAGAAAACAGATACATATCCTTGCATGACTTGAAATCTATTGTAGGCAATGGAAAGAACAAGGTTATTCTTCAGCAAAGAATTGAAGGGCTTGATTATACTGTTAGTGTGCTCGCTACAAACGGAGTGGTTACTCACATCTGCGGATATGTCGGCTATATGATGGCTTTCGGCTCTATCATGTGCGGAGAAATCAAGCCTAATGATATGGCTTATGATATTGTGAAAAATATTGTAGCTGAGCTTGGACTTGATGGTAATGCGGCTTTTGACTTCATTCTAAAGAAAGATGGCAAAGTTGTGTTGCTTGAAATCAATCCACGTATTAATGCCTCACTTCCGTTTGTTCGTCATGCCGGTTGTAACATGGTTTATTTACGCTGCAAACAACTACTCGGATATGATGTTACCTCTAAATGCAAATTGAACTATGGACTAAAAATGAAGAAGTTCTATGACACCCGATATTACGTTTAACATATACGTTATGTCGTACCAGCGACCTCACAAGATAATGACTAAGAACTGCTTGGAATACTGTACTTATGTTGTTAGAGAAGAGGAAGCCGATGCTTATAGGAATGCCGGTATAGATGATATGCTTGTCATTCCTAAAGATGCTACGCTTGAATGTGGCGGAAGGGTACATAGTTTCATGTCAACGCTATATTGGATTATTGAAAATACACCGGAAGATGTGATATTTGTCGCTGATGATGATATTAAGCATTTTTGCTACCGGCTGAATGATTATAAGGCAATAACGGCCGAGAATTATCAGGATTGGAAAGAACGCACTTGTGATGAAATACTCCGCATCGGTCAGCAGCTTTACGATTTGAATCTTGGACTTGCTTTTGACAATCCGCAAATGGCATTATATGTGTATGACAAAGAGTTTTGTTTCAAAGGAATGCCCGGTCATGTACGGTGGATTAACAAGAAAGCCTTGAAAGCCAAATATGATTTGAAAGATTCGGCAATATCCGATGTTGATATGATGCTACAGGAGTTGCTTATGAATAGGGTTATTCTACTGCCTAAGTATTTCCATAGTTATGGCGTAATCGCTATGGGGAGTAACGAAGGAGGTGTAACTATTGATTCCAAGAGAAACTACGAATATAGATGTGCAATGAAAAATAAATGGGGAAAGTATTATGATTTCGACTTTAGAAAAAATACAGCAAAGATTAATGTCAAGCGGTGATTTGAAAACACCTCTATACATAGCAGACAAAAGCGACTTCAAACGGAATATCACCGATTTTATAGCTGCTTTCAGAAAATACTATCCAAACTACAATATTGGGTACAGTTTCAAAACGAATTACTGCGAAGAGTTCATCAATGTGGTAAAAGAAGTTGGTGGATATGCTGAGGTCGTATCTCCCAAAGAGTATCAGCTTGCACGGAACTATGGATTTGATTATAGCCAGATTATCTATAACGGAGTTATCCCTGATTTGGACGATAAGATACGCTGTGCTAATCATGGTGGAATAGTGAATGTTGATAATGTTGGTGAACTTGGTTCACTTATCGGAATATCTACTGCGCTGCTTGCAATTGGAGTTCGTTTAAACTTTGATATTGGTAACGGAATAGTTTCGAGATTTGGAATTGATGTCGAAAGTAAAGGTTATCAAGAAATCATAGAATTGCAGCGAAGAGGGCTGATAAAAATAAAGTGTGTTCATTGTCATATCTCCTACGCTCGCGGACTTTCGTATTTCAAGAAACGCGCTGAAATGATGGCTAAATATGCAAAAGAACTTGGAGCCAATATAGTTGATATTGGCGGTAACATGTTCGGTCGAATGGATGACAGTTTAAAATCTCAATATGGAGAATATGTACCATCGTATGAAGAGTATGCCAAAGTTATTGGTGAAGTGTTTGCAAGAGAGTTTTCTAATGGAGAAGTGCAGCTTATCACAGAGAACGGAACGCCGATAGTTTCCACTTCCATGTCTCTACTTGCAACTATTATCGGCAAGAAAGTTATCAAAGGAAAAACAATGCTTGTTGTGGATTGTAAACGTGATGATGTAGGCTTTGTCTGTCATACGAAAAATCCTCCTTGCAAGGTACTTTCCAATGATAGTGATTATGTTGAACATGCTACCATTTACGGATGTACCTGCATAGAGAATGATATTATCCATCGTGATTATTCCGGTCTGGCTAATGTTGGTGATAAGATTCTTATTTCCAATGTCGGGGCTTATGGATGTAATGTTGCTAATGATTTCATAACGCCAAAACCAAGATGTGTTTGTGATGATGAAATATAAGCCGTTAAACCTTGTTTAACTTACTGATAATCAAAGAATAAACAGTTTTAAGAATTTGCATATCTCGCTATAAATCAGTATCTTAGCTATATAAAAGAAAAACAAAGTATAACTTAAAAATAGGAGATAAAGCAATGAAAGCAACAAAGTGCATTAATTCAAAAGGTTTGTCAAAAGGTGCATTTATTTACAGAATAAAGAAAGATGGAACGAAATCTGCTCGCCCTATATTTCATCAGTTTTTTGGAGCTGAAAAAACGGCAGAGGAAGTGATAGCAAGATTAATTAAATTGAATCCAAATTCAAGATTTGAAATCGCATGATAGATTGAAATATGACAAATTCACTATATACAAAGAACGGTCATAATATGTTTGAGGTTTCATCCCTCATTCAAAAGGCAATTCGCAGGAGTAACAAAGATTACGCCTGCTATGCCGCCAATGAATTGGCTCCACGATTTAGAAACTACCTATGGAAGCGATTACTCTGTGTTTCTGCAGAGGATTGCTACGACCTTGTAACGAATAAGATTGTAGCACTCAAACAAGCTGATGATGCACAAAGCTGGCATAGTAAATCACCTCTATTCATAGAAAAGGCTGTTGGTATTCTTCTTGCTACAAGAAAGAATCGTGATGCAGATTACTTTGCTTGCAATCTGCTTAATTCAAGAGATAGAATAGAATTTCCAAAGGATGAATATGTTGGAAGTAATGCCGGATGCTATACCAAGAATGGGCATGATATGTTTTTGGTTGCTGGACTATTGGCGCGTGCTATAACCGCTAAAGATGATGTTGGAGCCGGTTACTTGGCTAATGAACTAATGGTTAGATACCGAGAGTTCCTTTGGAAACGTATTGTTTCCATTGCCAGCAATCTTAATTATCAATCCGTAACGAACGAGATTGTCGCATTAAAGAAGGCTGATGATATGCAGCCTACTACTTCTCCAAAATCATCAATCTTTGTAGCTAAAGCTGTTACTGTTCTTCTGAAAGTTGTAAGGTATGGATGTTTTAGTTTCTATGTAAATGATTTCGCTTATCCTATCGTACATCTGAAAGATTACGATAATCGGCACATGACAATACCAGATTACGTGTTTGACTGCCATACTCATAGAGGTAAACAGATGGGGAAAACTAAAAGAGAATTTATCACTGCCGAACAGTCTGCTTTAACTCCTTATAAAGAAGGTGAATATGATAAATGTAGCTGGGATAGATATTTCTATTTGGAAAAGAATGGATTCTACGATAAGAGTAATATCACTCCACGCCCGGATGAAAACCGAATGAAAGAAATAGTAGATGGATGCGTACAGCAGAGTTTATTTGATTAACAAATAATTTAGTAAAAATGAGCAAAAAACGATTTAACGGAAAAGCTATATATAACCCTTCCGGCAAAGCTGGTGAGTATAGTTACTGGGCATGTAATTTCTATACAGGATGTTCTAACGATTGCGATTATTGTTATTGCAAAAAAGGCATTATATCCCACGTTTGGAGTAATGCACCAAAACTAAAGAAATGTTTCAAAGATGAAAGACATGCTATTGAAGTATTTGAGAAGGAACTTATGCAAAACTTGCCGGATTTACAAGAATATGGTTTGTTCTTCACCTTTACAAGTGACCCAATGTTGCCTGAAACAATAGAGCTTACACGCAAGGCAATATCTATTTGCATAGACAATTTTGTTCCTGTGAAAATATTAACCAAGCGTGCTGATTTCCTAAACAAGCTGGATGGCAAATGGTCTGCTATCCATTGGTCTTTATCTACAGTAATGAAGACTTATATTGCTTTCGGCTTTACGCTTACCGGTCATGATGAACTTGAAAAATTCGCTTCTACGAATGCAGAACGCATAGAGACAATGAAAAAGCTACACGAAGCAGGTTTTAAGACTTGGGCAAGCATAGAACCTATTGTTGATTTGAAAGCATCACTATCTTGTATTGAACAAACGCTTGGATTCTGTGACTTATACAAGATAGGACTTATGAGTGGCGGCAAGCTACCAGATAAGGAGGAACTACGCATGTTCGTTGGTAGGGTATGTTACTTAACATCTGCTCACGGAGCAAAAGTTTATTGGAAAGACTGTATAAAAAAACATCTTGGACGTGATATAATAAGCGCAGCAACCGTTGATAGAAATTACAATATATTTAATGGGTAGATTATGGGAAAGAAGGAAAGGCAAGAATTATTCTTGAAACACCTAAAAGAAGGACAAGGCATTATATCATACGCTTGTGATATGACTGGAATCAGTCGAGCTTGCTATTACAAGTGGATTGATAATGACGCTAAGTTTAAAGAAATAGTTGAAGAGATAAATGAAAGTATTATTGACCGTGTTGAATCCAAGCTACTGAATGCCATTAACGATGATGATTTGACAGCGATTATTTTCTACCTCAAAACCAAAGGTAAGAAGCGTGGCTATGTTGAACGTGTCGAGCAGGATGTTAATGTTAATCCTTTCGAGCAATTGATGAAAGAGTTGCCTGACGAACCGGAAGAATAGTAGTGCTATATTGATAATGGATAATCATAAGAAGGCTGTAAATAGAATGAAGCTTTGGAGAGATGATTGGTGCTTGTTCGCTAAGGAGGTACTCAAAGCAAGATTGGATGAAGAACAGAAGGCTATACTTAGGTCTGTTCAGTTCAATCCTATGACTGCAGTAGCCTCAGGAACAGCACGTGGTAAGGACTATATTTCAGCTGTAGCTTGTCTGTGCTTCTTCTATTTAACCCCTCGTTTTGATAAAGCCGGACGACTTATTAAGAATACCAAAGTCGCCATGACTGCACCGACCGGTCGCCAAGTTGGTAATATCATGGTTCCAGAAGTTCGCAGGCTTCTTCGTAACGCAGGATGTTTACCCGGCCGACTTGTCGGGAATGACATCCGTACCAATTATGAAGAATATTTCCTAACCGGCTTCAAAGCTGACGACAGAGCAACCGAAGCATGGTCTGGTTTCCATGCCGTAAACACAATGTTTGCCGTAACAGAAGCGTCTGGTGTTTCTGAAATTATCTATAACGCTATTGAAGGTAACTTGCAAGGTAACTCTCGTCTGCTTATCGTATTCAATCCCAATATTACAACCGGGTATGCCGCTAAAGCAATGAAATCTGACCGTTTCGCTAAATTCCGATTGAACTCTCTCAACGCAGAAAATGTAGTAAAGAAAAAAGTTGTTATTCCCGGTCAAGTGGATTATGAATGGGTAAAAGACAAGGTTGATAACTGGTGTACGCCAATCAAAAAGGAGGATTTTAATGAAGGAGAAGGTGATTTCACATTTGAGATTGAGGAAAATGGAGTATTCGTGAAGCGACTATTTCGCCCCAATGACCTATTCCGCGTAAAGGTTCTCGGAATGTTTCCTAAAGTTTCCGAAGATGTTCTTATTCCGTATGAATGGATTGAGATAGCTAATGAAAATTGGAGGCGTTTGCAAGAAGAAGACTTTTCACCTAAAAAAAGTTGCAAGCTTGGTGTCGATGTTGCCGGTATGGGGCGTGATGATAGTGTACTCTGCCCTCGATATGGAAACTATGTTCCAAATTTTGAAGCGCACCAATCCGCAGGTACAGCCGACCACATGCACGTTGCAGGAATGACTACCAAGTATCTTGACAAAAAAAGCACTAAAGCATTCATAGATACTATTGGTGAAGGCGCAGGTGTATTCTCTCGTTTGCAGGAACTTGGGTATAATAATGCTTTTTCTTGCAAGTTTTCGGAAAGTGCACATGGCTTGCATGACATAACAGGCGAATATACCTTTGCCAACATGAGAGCCTATTTGTTTTGGGCTGTACGCGATTGGTTAAATCCCAAGAATGGTTTTGGGGCTGCTCTCCCACCCTGTGATAAGCTGATGGAAGAGGCTACCGAAACACACTGGAAATTTATGAGTAATGGCAATATCATCATAGAACCAAAAGAAGAAATTAAGAAGCGTATCAAACGTTCTCCAGACTGGTTCGATGCGCTCGCAAATACTTTCTATCCGTGGGATTATTTGGCTGTAAGCGATGAAGAGATTATGAGAAATATGTTATAAATTTGTAGGATTATAAAATAAGAAAAATGAAACAACAAGATTTAAACCGTATTGCAATATTCTTAGGTCAGAAGTTGCCCATTCCATCACAAGAACATATTGCTGATACTATCAAGAAGATAGAAGCGAGATTGCAGGAAAAGAAGATTAACAAGTTCGTGAATGCTTCTGTAAAGGAAGGATATGCTAAAGCATTGGAAATACTCAAAGGCAACGATGTTACTTTTGATAGATATGATGAATTAAAAACCATGCAGTCCAAATCTATTGCTGCCATTGCTGTGGATTATCTGAAAGGAGAATGCGCGCAGGAGGTTTTGTGTAATATTCCACTTAAATAGCAATAATTTATTTGTTTTTCAAATAAATACTTATCTTTGCATTAAGTATATTACACGGTATGAAGCTATGCCGTACAACTGAATAACAATGGACGAAATCACCGCTATTCTTGATAGTTCAAGACCTGTCACTGATGTTATCAGTGATTTAAAGAATAAGTCTGTAGATGTTCCCGAATGGAGCAAACTACTAAAAGATTATGAGCCTACCAAGCATAAGATTGTAGATGATAAAGAAACCCGAAAAGATAAGGTTCGTTCTGACGGAACAATTGAAAGGGCTTCACGCATCTACATTGGACTTGAAAAACTTCTCACCAAGCGTACAACCGAATTTGCGTTTGCTATCCCCGTAAGACGTGTGTATCATAATACAGATGATAATGAAAAACGCCAGCAGATAGCCAAAGCCATTGAAGCCATTTATAAGTATGCCCGGATTGATTCTGAAAACATTAAACGCGGCAACGCTTATTTTGCCTCTTGTGAAATATTCACTATCTGGTATGCAGTTGAAAAGCCTAACAGTCTATACGGATTCAAAAGTAAGTACAAGCTGAAATGCAAGACTTATTCACCAATGGATGGGGTGAAGTTATATCCTCTGTTTGATGAAATGGATGATATGCTTGCAATGTCCTTTGAATACAAAAAGAAAATCAAAGATAAAGAAGTAACGTTCTTTGAAACCTACACTTCCGATAAACACTTCAAATGGAAACAGCAAGATGGCGACTGGGAATCTATTATCGAACCGGAAAAAATCACTCTTTTTCTTGGGAAGATACCCGGTGCTTATGCTTACCGTCATGAACCTATATATCATGGGCTATCGCATATCCGTGAAGAAGTTGAATACACCCTGTCTCGCAACTCTGATGTTATTGCTTATAACTCTGCACCTGTACTTAAAGTAACAGGTGAATTGGTTGGCGATGAAGATAAAGGAGAATCTCGTAGATTATTTCGCTTAAAGAATGGAGGTGATGTTTCTTATGTTTCATGGTCGCAAGCCATAGAAGCCTTAAAGTATCATGTGGAAACTCTGCTTAAACTATTCTTTATGCAAGGGCAGATGCCTGACCTTTCATTTGAGAACATGAAAGCTCTTGGCAACATCGGCTTTGATGCAAGGCAGATGATGCTGTCTGATGCCCATTTGAAGATTGGTGATGAATCTGGCGCATGGATTGAGTTCTTTGAGCGTGAATGTAGTGTGATAAAAGAGTTCTTGAAATTCATGAATACCGATTGGAAAGATGAAATTGATAATGTTGAAGTTGAGCATGTCATAACTCCATTCATTCAGAATGATGAAACTGCTATGACTGATAGGCTTATCAAACAGAATGGTGGTAAGGCCATTAAGAGCCAGCTTGAAACGATTAAAGAAGCTGGTGCCAAAGATGCGGAAGCAACTCTTAAACAGATACAAAAAGAAGAACAAGCATCGCGGCAAGCTAGAATGAATAGCTTGTTTGAAGGTGCTGAATAACCATATAATAAATTGTAATAATGGAAAAGTATAGAAAGAAACCAGTAGTAATCGAAGCTATTCAGCTCAAGGTTGACAATTTTGATGCTGTGTGCGATTTTATGGGAGGAACCCCGGTGCCGAAGCATAATCCAAACTTCGGTGTGGACGAGCATGGTAACACTAATGAGCCTTATCTTGGTGTGTATATTGAAACGCTTGAAGGGAAAATGCTCGCAAGCTATGGTGACTACATCATCAAAGGAGTAAATGGCGAGTTCTATCCATGCAAACCGGACATCTTCGAGAAAACGTATGAACAAGCTGATTCATCCGCTTCTATGGACTTCGGTGATGCAATTGAAGTTTTGAAGCAAGGTGGAGCTATTCGCAGAAAAGGATGGAACGGCAAAGGGATGTTTGTAATCAAGCAAGTTCCAGCTCATATTGAAAGTGACATTATTCCTAAAATGCAATCTCTTCCTCAATCGGCGAAAGACCTTATTTTGGGAAGCAAAGGCTTTGTAGATTATACAAGCCAGTGTCTTATCTATAACGAGAATACCGGACGTGCCGATTCCTGGGTTCCGTCTATCAGTGATGTGTTTGCCGAAGATTGGGAAATTGTACAATAGGTAGCATGATATTTGGAATCACTTTCATAAAGAAAAAAGAGCTTAGCCGACTTACAACAGAATGCAGTAAGTTGGCTATTGCCAATGTTGAGCTATCTAAAGAGAATGTTATGCAGTCAAAATCAATATTGCAGTTATCCTCACAGCTTCGCGTACTCCAAGCTAAATTAGATTTGGAGGAAAGCATTAATGATGAGTTGCAAAAGAAACTCAACCAGCGTTTTCCTTATAAATCGTACAACAAGAAACTCAAAAGGTAATCATCATGAAAACAAGAATATCAAACTGGCTTATAAGATTAGCTGAAAAACTAAATCCGCATGACCGGGCAAGCAGCATTGAGCTAATTGATAACTATGAAGCAAAGAAGTTAGGTATCTGCCTTGGTCGTACAAAGAAAGAAATCAAGGACTACCGTAAGAAAATGAAACATGATGAAGGTTGGTCTAATCGTAAGGCTGACGAAATGCTCATCAAGGAGGTTAAGGGAGAAGTGCGTCAATCCATTATCAACTCTATCAACCAAAGAGGGCTGATTGAGTATTCCGTTGAGAAAGTTGGAGATGAACTTCATGTGACTGGTGAAATCAAAGTTTACATTAAGAAAGAATAGCATGAAAGTTCCAATAGATGACATGAGCTTTAATGAGAGTGAATATCGTAGAGGTGATAAGATTTGGAATGCCCAAACGCTCTACGATTTCGCTAAGGCAAAGGAATACCCTGTGCTTGATATGCCATTGTGGAATATAGATTTAACTACTGAACCGTTTGAATGCAATCAACTTCACAGCTTTATCTTTCAATGTAAACGTGTGCGTGACTGTTCTCTCGATTATCCTATCATATTGGATGAAGTTGGGCAAATTGCCGATGGCTACCATCGCTTATGCAAAGCTATATTAGAAGGAAAAGAAACCATTAAGGCTATCCGGTTACTGGAAATGCCTGCACCTGATAGAATTGAAGAATAATGGCAAATAAAGTTATTCCTCAATCCAAGTACCATTGCCGAGATTGCAAGCATTCGTATGATTGGCATGAGAAAGATTGGAAAGGTGATTTGTTCATGTGCCGTTGTAAGTTTTCTCAATGGAGTAAGTTTTTGAATCGTGATATATGTGATAAGTTTGAGAAGAAATAGCTCATGGCAAAGCCTAAGATTCCAAATCAAAAGAAGAAGTACCAAGAACTCAACAACCGGCTAAATAGATATGTCTCCCTTGTTGAGCAGATATACGACGCTCTTAATTTGGAGGCTGCCAAAATCGTTTCACGTACCGATTATTCCGCAGACAGCAATAAACCGTTTCAATGGTCTGATTATCCTCAAACAAAGAAACAGATAGCGGATATCCAATCGCAATTTGTAAATGACATTCATACTGTTATCTATCATGGTACTTCTGATGAATGGAAGAATAGTAATGAGGTGCAGGATTTGATGGCTGATAAGGTTTTGAAAGCCTATACTGCTACTGTGGATAAGCAGAAGTACAAGGTTTTCTATCAAACAAACTCCGATGCACTGAAAGCGTTTCAGAACCGCAAAGACAAGGGGTTCAATGTGTCTGCCAAACTTTGGCAACAATCTACTATTTACAAGGAAGAACTGGAAGCTGCTATCTCTTGCGCTATTCAGAAAGGCACCAGTGCTGTTACGTTGAGCAAGCAAATCTCTAAATATCTGCTCGATTTTCCATCGTTACAAAAGGACTACAAAGAGAAGTACGGAAGTGCCGAGCATTTGAAAGATTGCGAATACCGTTCTATTCGGTTGGCACGGTCTGAAATAAGTATGGCTTATCAAAGTGCAGAAAACGAACGTTGGAAGCAGATGGATTTCGTTGTAGGCTATGAAATTAAACTTAGCGGAAGACACCCGGCTCATGATGTTTGTGATGACCTTGCAGGAAAATATCCAAAAGATTTTGTTTGGACTGGTTGGCATCCAAATGATTTGTGCTATAAAATTCCTATCCTCAAAACAGAGGATGAATTTTGGGCGTGGGATGGACGTAGCGAGGCGACTACTGAAAGCGTTAATGAGATAAAGGATGTGCCGGACAATTTCAAGAAGTGGGTTCTTGATAATCAGCAACGAATTGAAGATGCAAAGAAACGAGGTACCCTTCCGTACTTCTTGAAAGATAACCAATCTTACCTAAAAGAAGATAAAAGCGAATATATTGAAGCTATTTCCAAATACACAGGTTCATACTATCCAAGAATTAACCAATATTTAAGAGGTCAAAGAAAGCAACTTGATAATGACACGCTTTCTGTTATTGACGGTATTAGTAAATACATCAATCTCTCTGACAAGTATATTGGTACAAGCTATCGTGGCATTACTGCTGATAGAATAATGTTTGACAAGTTGAAAACTTTAAAGAAAGGTAATGACTACATAGAGAATGGATTTATGTCAACATCTGCAAATAAGCTCGTAGCAGAAGATTTTGCCGATGGAACAGAGTACAAAATCATCTTTGAAATCAAAGGAAAGAATGGCGTAGATATTTCATCTATATCTGATATGCAGGAAGAAAAAGAGATACTATTCGACAAATCATCTAAGTTTAAGATTACGAAAGTTAAGGTTGTTGATAAAAAAATATTCGGCAATCTGTATATCTACATGGAAGAAATATAAGATTCCATATTTCGCTAAATCAAATATTTTTCTTACCTTTATACATAAATAATACCGCTATGATTGGAGCAATAATAGGTGATATTGTAGGCTCACGTTTTGAGTTTGATAATATCAAAATTAAAGATTTTGAATTGTTTACGAAAGATTGCAGCTTTACAGATGATACCATTTGTACAATCGCAATCGCTGATGCTATATACCGAAAGATAGATTATAAGGACGCACTTCTTGAATGGTGTAGGAAATATCCAAATCCGAAGGGTTCTTATGGCGTATCATTTGAAAGGTGGTGGAGAAACAATAACCCACAACCATATAACAGCTATGGTAATGGCTCTGCTATGCGTGTTAGCCAAATAGGATTCTACTATAATTCGCTGGACAAAGTTCTTGAAGAGGCAGAAAAAAGTGCAAAAGTTACTCATAACCATATTGATGGCATCAAAGGGGCACAAGCCATTGCTGGTTCAATATTCCTATTACGCACCGGAAATACTAAAGATGATGTGAAAAAATGGTTGGAATCTACATTTGGATATGATTTATCACAAACTATTGCTTTCATTCGTTCATGCAATAAGTTTGATGAAAGTTGCCAAGTTACCGTACCACAAGCGATAATCTGCTTTCTTGAAAGTAATGGATTTGAAGATGCCATCCGAAATGCAGTGTCAATAGGTGGAGATAGCGACACCATTGCTTGTATTGCCGGAGGATTGGCAGAGGCACTCTATGGGGTCCCAGATAATATTTTTGATAAAGCATATACATATCTCGATAAAGAGATGAAGCGCGTTCTCAAAAAGGCATTGAGGACAAAATTTTTAAACCGAGTAATAGAAACATCTTAGTTATGAATAATGAGTTATTAACAAAAGCGTTGCAAATCGCTACCAAAGCTCATGAAGGGCAAACAGATAAAGCTGGAGCACCTTATATTTTCCACCCTATACGTGTATCAAATAGATGCTTCACCAATGACGAGCGTATTGTAGCATTATTACATGATACGATAGAAGATACTTACGTTACCTCAGATTATTTGTTATCAGAAGGATTTCCTCGCAACATAGTAGATGCCATACTTTCGGTCACTCGCAATGAGGATGAAAGCTATGAAGATTTCATTAAGCGTTCCCGTCTTAATCCTATAGGTAGGCAGGTTAAGCTTCATGATTTAGAGGACAACATTGATATAACACGCTTAAACGAACTTACAGAAAAAGATGTTCACAGATTAAATAAGTATCTAAAAGCGTACAAATACCTAAAAGAGTAACCGCTGATGTACAATTACATTCAGTTTCACGGCACGGAGTATAAGATTACTTTCGTGTCGTGCGTGTTTTAAATTACTGCCCTTATAAAATTCTTATTTTCAAATTAGTTGCTTTTTTACCTGTTAAACCTTGTTTAGCTCATTGTTAATCAGATATATAAATTGTATATTTTACTAATAATCAGTACATTAGCTATATAAAAGAAAAACAAAGTATAACTTAAAAATAGGAGATATAGCAATGAAACGGGTATATAGCAAAGACATAAAAGCAATGAAGTTAACAGAAAAAGAAATGTGGTGGGCAAAAGATACTTTTGACGACATTAACAAAAATGGTGTTGATAATAGTCTTAGATATTATCTACGCACAGACCATTATGATATAAGAGATAAAACTTCTATGCTCAAGAAAGCACTCAAATACTTTGCTAAAAAGTATCTTAAAGAGATAGGAGCATACGGCCAATGTTCGTTCTGGGAAATGAGTTGTTATGTAGCCGATATACTTTGCGTTTCTGCATGTGAGTTGCAACGTTGGTATCGCGGAATGAGTTTTGATGATAAATCAATATATATTGCAGAAACCTTCGGTCTTGATACTTTTGGAATTTATGAAAAAAGATAATACATCCAGTAATATAAGTTTAACCAGCTGGGCGAAAGCCCTGCTACAATATATAGAGCAATGGTAAAGAAAGCAGTCGAATATAAGCTATCCGCAAATAAATGCGAGTTCGAGCAAAAGAAAATAATGTCTTCAAGCGATGTTTATGATTACGCCAAACAGTTTTACTTCGATGATTTACTTATATATGAAAGCTCATTTATTATACTGACAAATAGAGCAAATAGTGTTCTTGGTTACGCAAAAATATCTCAAGGTGGAGTTGCTGGCGCATTTGTTGATGTGAAAATAGTAGCAAAATATGCAATAGAAAGCCTCTGCGAAGGCGTGTTTTTTATTCACAATCATCCGTCAGGAAATGTGAAACCATCCATAGAGGATAGGAAAATCACTGACAAACTAAAGAAAGCTCTTTCTCTTTTTGCGATGAAGGTTTATTATAGTTTTGATAATGAGATAAAATATATTTCAATTTATTTGTTTTTCAAATAAAATTAGTATATTTGCATCCAAAGCGTATGAAGATGTACGCCACGGAACTTGTCGTAAAAACTCATTGCTCAGAATGTTTTTAAGTTCTACGGAATAGTCTGCTGGCATACGTTGCTACGCAGACTATTTCTTTTTTAACAACTTAAAATTCATTTAGTAATGGACAGAAAACAACAAGTTTTGTTGAAATTGAAACCGAAAATGAAGGCGTTCGGGTTCAATAAAAAGGAGCTGATGAGTGTCGCTGCTCGTATTGCCGACAATCTAACCTCCGCAGATGATGCCTCCGATGAGGATGTAAATGCAGAAATTGATACTCAGATTGATGCAGTTCTCCCTTACCTACAAGTCGGCCAGTCTTTTGCCAATCGAGTAATTGAAGAGAATCGCAAAAAGAATGACGATGACGATGAAGTCGGTGACGACGATGAACCATCGAATACTACCAATCGCCAGCCGGGTTCAAACAAGAAAAATCCAAAAGACAAAGGAAAGAGCGACGAGGAGCCTGCATGGTTTAAAGCGTACCGCGAACAACAAGATGCTCGTTTTGCTGCTATTGAAGGAGAAAAAACGACCACCACTCGCAAGGCAAAACTTGAAGCAGTATTGAAAGATTCAGGCACATTCGGAACTCGCACATTGAAAAGCTTCTCAAAAATGAGCTTTGAAAATGACGATGAGTTTGAAGAATTTCTTTCCGAAGTTGAAGAGGATTTAAAAACTTACAACCAAGAACGCGCAGATGCCGGACTTTCCACAATGGGAACACCGCCAGCCGCCGGAGGAGGTAAGCCGAAAGAAGATGAGCCATTCAGCGACAACGAGATTGATGCTATGGCTGATATTTTGTAACAATTAAAATCAAATTAAAAATGGGTGTAGTAGATGTAGGTACCATTGAATCTTTTGGATTCGGAAATGATCCTATTGTTATCCGCAGGTATATTGCAGGGTATCAAGGTGGAAGAGTACTCGATGTGTCTGATTTCACAGAAGAGTTTATTCGTTGTGGGCATATCATTATCCGCGATAATGATAAAGAAGTAGAAAAGCCTCTTGGCATAAGTGAAGGTAAGTATGTTAGCCTTCCGGCTAATTGTGAATATGTAGGTGTAGCAACATCTACCAAGTCTAAGGATGAGCCGTTTGTAGGCATTATGTATAGTGGAGAGGTTAACGACATTGCAAGTCCTTATCCGATTGACGATGTTTTGAAAGCTGCTTTGAAAACAGCCATCCCCACTTTGGTATTCAAACATGACTAAGAAAGGAGGACTAATTTATGAATGAATCATTATTCCAGAGATACGTTGCTAAGTTTTTCCCGAAACTTCAACGTTTGATTGAGAAGGTAAATGGTAAGAGAAATAAGAAACTTACCTATCTCCACAAAGGAGAGGGAGCTATGTTGCGCACCGAGTATTCTCCAGATAACAAATGGGAAAGCACAAGCGTAAACACTACCTATGTAGCTGCTGACTTTGTGGCAGTAGATTCCGAATTGCCTATCAAGACACGTGACAGCATTGCATCTGCCAACGGTAAACTTCCAAAAATTGGTATGTCTAAGATTCTTAAGGAATCCGACATTAACAATATCAATGTTATGGAAGCACAAGGTGGTAATGCAAAAACCATTGCAGGCAAACTTGCTAATGACGCCGTAGCTTGTTCTGTTGGTATTGACGAAAGAAACGAGTACAACTTCTTGTTTGCTCTTTCAAATGGATATGTAGCTATCAAGGATGAAGATAATCCTAACGCATTGATGAGACTTAACTTCAACTACTTCAAAGAAAACACTTTTGGCGCAACCGTGAAAGACGAGATTTCATTATCGGACATCAAACGTGTTATTAAAAAAGCAGATGACGATGGTAATACTATCACCGAAATCTGTATAGCAAAATCCACTTATGACAAGCTGCGCCAAACTCAAGAAGCTAAAGAACTTGTCGCTAACTACAACGGACAGGCGTTCACTAAAGATACCGTCCTTCCTGTTCCCTCAGGTACTAAGTTTAACGAGGCATTTGCAGATGATAATAATGGAATTACCTTTAAAATCATTGACCGCTCTGTTATTATCGAAGAAAACGGGAAAAAGAATCCTAAGAAACCTTGGAACGCCAATCGTCTTATTTTCATTTGTAATGACGTTGTTGGTACATTGGTATATGGTCGTCTTGCCGAGCAGACCAATCCTGTTAAAAACGTATTGTACAATCTTGTAGATACTTTCAAACTGATTTCCAAGTATTCGCTTGTCAATCCATTACGTGAAATCACCGCAGGCCAGGCATTTGTCGCTCCAATTATTGAAGATGTAGACCAAATCTATGTTCTCGATATTTCAGAAGCGCAGGAAGTAAATACCACAGAGGAAGAAAAAGATACTACCGATGTGAAAATTACTGTCTGGGGAACTACTTACAAGAAGCCTGAGTTCATTGCTGCTTTGAAAACTATCACAGGTGACCGTGTTGCTGCCAACATCAGTGATGCCAAGCTGATAGAAAAAGTCAATGCTTTGAATGATGAGCAGGAGGCTGCATTGAAAGCCGCTGTTGAGCCCCATAAAGCAACTGCGTAACCTATGAAGACAATCCTACAAGCACTGAAAGATGAAGTCCACTACAAATTGAGTAGTGGCTTCTTTGAGAATCGCCTTCTTGAAAGAGAGCTTAATGGTAATGATGAATGCACCATTGAAATCTTTAAAAGCAAGCCTTTTAAAGGTGCTGTAGCTGATTGTCTGCGAAGTCTTGTTCAAGCTCAAAACTATACAGAAGGAGATGTTTCTATGAGTTTGTCCGATAAGAAGGTTGAGGAAGCAAGAAACCTTGCTAATTCAATCTATCGCTCTATTGGAGAATTTGATAAATGCTTTGGTGAGCCAACTGTTTACGTAGGAGGATAATTATGATACTTGACGATAGACCTCACAAACTTCAATACCTTGTGACTACTCCCGGATATGAAGACGATAATGGAGATTACCACGAAGGCGAAAGTCATTACGAAGGTGATATTCCGTGCCGCCATGTACCCAATGGAAAAGCAGAGGAAAGAGAGTTTGAAGATGGTGTTGTCAGAACGTATTCAGCCATTGTTCGTCTTAATGCAGATTGCAGAGAGTTCGCTATTGATGACAAAGTTAAACTATTTCTTCTTGGAGGTATTGAGCGTGAATATAAAGTGAAAGGATTTAGTAGGTATCAAACATACTGTAAATTATGGGTATAAATAAGTCTAATTCTAAAAGAATAAAAGTACGTCAATTTTCTAAAGAAGGAAAATTGATTAACGATTATGAAAGTATGGCTTTGGCTGAACGGTCTCTTGGATTTCCCAAAAATTCACTTTCAAGTTATTTTAGCAGGCATGGCAATACACTTCATGGTTTCAAATGGAAGAAAATTATGGGTATAAGAATGACTACGCCGATGAGCGAAATCAATGCTGCTATCAAAGCAGAAACTGAACGTGCCAATATGCTTACCATACGTGCGCTTTCTTATCTTGGGGAGATGTGCGTTATTGAGGCAAAGGACAGACCGCAAGAAGCAAGTTGGTTTGACCAATCAGGCAACTTGCGTAGCTCCATTGGCTATGTAATCGTTCATAATGGTAAAATCATCAAGTATTCAGAGTTTAACCAAGTGAAACAAGGTACTGATGGAATAAAGGAAGGCAAAGAACTTGCTACGGAACTCGCTAAACAATATAAGAGTGGTTATGCACTTATTGTGGTTGCTGGAATGAACTATGCCGAACTTGTAGAAGCTATGGAAAACAAGAATGTGCTCGCTTCTGCTGAATTGTTTGCAAGGAAAGAACTTCCCAACATGATGAAAAAGCTTAAAGTGCAAATCAGTAGTGACGAACTCAACTTGTGGGGATTATCAATATGATGAAGTCAGACATTGAAATCAAGGATGATATTTACAAATTCATCAAAGGATCTGCTCTTGAAAAGGCTGTTACCGGGAAGCTGAAGAAAACAAGACGCCCCGCCAACTCCGATTTGGAAGACATCGTTATTTCGATTCTCGATAATGAAGCAGGTCAAATGCAGAAAGCTTTTGTGAATGTGAATATCTATGTCCCGGATGATATGCGCGATGGACAGGCAGAAGAGAAATCAATCCGCTTGCGTGAGTTATGTAAGATTGCCTATAACCTTCTCAAAGTAGGGCGTGGAAAAAGTTACCGTTTCACGTTGGATAAACAAAGGGTATTTGAAGTGAACGGTAAAAACGAACACTTCATCAATAATAAGTTATTGTATAAACAAGTAAATGAATAAAGATTATGGAACTATCATGGGGAAAGCCCACTATTAAGATTGGTAAGTTAGGAGCGAATGGTGAAGCTCCTACAACTTGGATTGATATTCCTACTCCGGTAGAGAACTCTACAAAGTTGACACCTACAAAAGGCACAAAAAGAGAAGCCAAGATTGAAGGAGGAGAGAATGAGGCAGTTAAGTATGCTGCCAATACATACGTCTTTGAATTTGAAATTCGTGCTGGTAAAGGACGCACAAAGCCGGTTGAAGATGTTGATGGTGTTATTGCAGGAGAATATGCCGTTAAGCTTCAGCCCGAAGATCCTACGGTTGAAGGCATCGTCATCGACCGCTCCACGATGTCTGAGGAAGAAACATTCGATACCGAAAACGGTAAGAAGTGGAAATACACCTTTGATGTCTTGAAGCCAAATACTGGAAATCAGGTAAAACATGAAGTTGTAAATTTTAGTGGTGCTGGCAGCCTTAAAGTAGTCATCTCTGGTGATGGTGGTGCTGGCATGTGGAAGCTATCCACTGAAACCGATTGGCACAAAAGCGGAGTGCAAATTTTCTCAACTAAGGGAAGTGCAACCATTCAGTACAAGGATGTAACTGGTAAGACCAAGCCAACGCAAACCTCTGCCACTGTCAAAGAAGGCGAGATTGTTGAAGTGGCAGCTTTGTACACCGCCCCTGCTTAATGGGTATAAAAATGACAAGCGGAATTAGACGCCCTTTGCTGGTAGGGGGATAAACCAGCCTTATGCGGGATTAGTGTAGTGATAGCACGCATACTTACCAAGTATGAATCAATGGTTTGAATCCATTATTCCGCTCTAATTAAATTATTCGTCATGGAAGACATGGATTTATTAGAAATGGATATCGTTGACACCATCATTGAAAGACCATATGGCTTTCATGTTGGTGATCGGCATTTCTACATATATCATCCGACATTAGGCAAAACATATCTTCTTTTAAGGCTTTTCAAAGAATTGGGTATAAACGATGAGATAATTTCTGCTAACCCATATATGGAAGCATTAAGGTTATGTGAGTCGAAACGGGATATTGTTTGCCGGATATTAGCTTATAGTACATATTGCTCGAAGGACGATATTCTTGATAACCTCAAGATTGATAATAGGGCTTCTCTGTTTAATGAATGGCTTGATAGTGAAGAGCTTGCTACATTATTTATCGTGATTCTTTCATTTGGCAGCATAGAATCTTATATCCATCATTTAGGTATTGACAAAGATATTGATTTGAAGAATAAAATATCTGAACTTAGAAATAATAGCGGGTTTATTTCATTGGGCGGACATAGCGAGTATGGACTGTTGATAGACCCTGTATGTGAACGCTATGGATGGAGTAAAGATTATGTGTTATGGGGTATTAGTTATTCTAATTTGAAAATGCTGTTGGCTGATAAGATAGAATCCATCTCTTTGAGTAAAGAAGAGATGAGGCGGCTGCATATATTCGACAATAAGAATTACATCAATGCTGATGATCCGAAAAACAAAGAGATTATAAGAGAACTTTTGAATGATTAAATAGCCATTTAAAAAGCGTATGAGGCTGTACGCTACAACACTATAACGAAAATACTATGGCTGGATTACATTTCGACATAACCGGTGATAACTCCAATCTCCTACGCAAGCTTGAAGAGGCACGTAATGGAGTCGCTACAACCTCAAAGAAGATAGAGGAGAGCGGTATGAGCATCGAACAGCTGTATGGTAGAATGACCAGTGCTGCCGCTGGTTTCGGTGTGGCTCTGTCCGCGAAGGAAATAGTTTCAAATGTTGTTCGTGTCCGTGGTGAGTTCCAGCAATTGGAAGTAGCTTTCAATACTATGCTTGGCAGTGAAGAGAAAGCAAGTTCCTTGATGTCTCAACTTGTTAATACCGCAGCCAAAACGCCGTTTGACCTTCAAGGTGTCGCCAATGGAGCCAAGCAGCTGCTCGCCTACGGTACTGCCGCAGAAGATGTAAACGACACGCTTGTAAGATTAGGTGACATCGCCGCCGGGCTTTCCATTCCCTTGAATGACCTTGTCTGGCTTTATGGAACTACTATGACGCAAGGCCGTCTGTTTACTCAAGACTTGCGGCAGTTTCAAGGCAGAGGTATTCCTTTGGCAGATGAACTGGCCAAGCAGTTTGGGGTTGCAAAAGATAAAGTCGGCGAGCTTGTCACCGCTGGTAAGGTTGGTTTCCCTGAGGTACAAAAAGCTATCGAAGCCATGACCAATGATGGAGGAAAGTTCGGTGGGCTTATGGAAGCACAATCAAAAACCATTACCGGGCAGATATCCAATATAGAGGACGCTATCGATACAATGTATAACAACATTGGTAAATCATCGGAAGGATTCATCAATGATGCCTTGTCCGGTGCTTCTTATTTGGTTGAGAACTATGAGGAAATAGGAAGGATCGTATTGGAATTAGTCGGTACTTATGGGGCTTATAAGGCTGTTCTTATCACCATTACCGCATTGCAAAGGGTTAATTCGGCTGTTGTAGCCCAAGCTGCCGTGGAACAACAGTTTGCGGCTCTTGCTGGACATAAATTGTCTGACGCACAAGCTTTAGCCGCCGCAAAAACGAAATTATTGACGATCGCCCAGCAGGGTTTAGTCAAATCGTTAAAGGCTGCTGGTGCTGCGTTGGTTGCCAACCCGTATATTATCGCAGCTGCCGCAATCGCTGGAATGTCATTGGCTATTTACAAGGTAGTCACAGCTGAGACGGCTATGGAAAAAGCCAATAACCGACTGAATGACGCTATCAAGGAGTCGAATAAGGCCGCCTTGTCTGATCAACGTGAATTGGCAAAGCTGAAAGGCGAATTGTCTGCTACCACGAAAGGGACGAAAGAGTATAATAGGATAAGAGACGTGATTGTCTCAAAATACGGGCAGTATGACAAGAACCTGAAAGACGAGATCGACAAGGTCGGTCTGCTGGATGAGACATACCAAAACTTGACCAAATCCATCCAACGGTCATTCGATGCTCGACAATATGAAAAATTCAAGCAGGAACAAAGCACAGCCCTTGACGATGTAATGTCTGACAATCTAAACGAGATGTACGATAAGCTGGTCGGGAAATGGGGTGATGAACTCGGTGCAAAGCATTATACTGAAATCAAGAATGCTTTGATGGTCGGTGAAGAAATACCAAGTCATTTGAATAATGTCGTTAGTAATATGTATGGCATTTGGGCTCAATCTTTACATGGCTATATAAATAATATCCGTGAAGCACAGAAAGCTACAGAGGAAGCAGACAAGAAAGCACGTGTGAAATTTGGTATTGAAGACGGATCCGGTAATAGTGAAGATGAAGGGAAGAAGAATGGAACCCAAAAAGAGTTATCTTCCATATCTGAAGAAATAAAAGCAGTTACCGAGAAAATAGTTACTCTCAAGCAAGAACTATCCGATCTGCGATCAGGGAAGACAACCGCTGAAGCCGGTAAGACCGTCCAAGATACCATCGAAGAAAAAACGAAAGAGTTGAAGGCTGCCGAAGATGCCATGTCTACACTTACCGGGAAAGATAAAGCATCTGATAAAAAAATGGAGGATGAGCAGAAAAAACAACTCGAAAAGCAAAAGGCGATCTATAAAGAATTGCTCGACCTCCGTCTCCAGAACCAGCAATCCGAGATCAACCAAATGAAGGATGGTTCAGAAAAGAAGATAGCCCAGATAAATCTTGACTACGATAAGGAAATAACTGCCATACTCGCTAAAGAACAGGAATGGAAGGAGGCACAAGGCGGAAAGTTGACACAAGAACAGGTAGTTGAGATTCGAATGGCAAAAGTCAATGCCGGGGCCAAATTAGGAAATGCGACATCTGATGTTACCCATGAGCAGATTGAAGCAGAAGAACGCGCCATGAACGAATACCTGAAAGAATATGGTTCATATTTGGAAAAGCGTCAGGCTATCACGGAACTTTATAATGAGAAGATAGCAAAGGCTACTACGGAAGGAGAACGGCTTTCCCTTGCAGAAGGTATGAAGAAGGAACTGGCAGACGTGGATAATGAAGCCCAAAAGAGCACCTCCATCATCACCCGGCTGTTTGATGATATGAGTAAAAAGAATATCTCCTCTATTCGTGCCATTGCGGATGAAGCGGAAAAATTCTTGTCTTTTCTTGAAAGAGGGGAATATTCATCTGATAATTCATTCGGTATTACCAAAGAACAGTTTGATGTGCTTCGCAAGTCACCGGATCAGTTGAAGGCCATCAAAGATGAAATAGCCAACGTCCGCCGTGAAGCCGACCAAATGGAAACCTCTTTTAATAAAGTATCAAATGGCCTGAAAAAAGTATTTGCCTCAGAAAGTGATGCCAGGAAGTTAAAAGAAGGTTTGGCTGAGATAGAGGAGGGCATGAATGAGATCATGCAGGCCGGGCAATTCCTTTCTGATACGTTTTCGAAGTTCGGAGATTCGTTCGGTGGTGTATTCGGTGGGATAGCTGAAGGTTTCAGCGTGGCTATGGACACTGTAAGTTCTGCAATGAACGGTGCTAAAGCCGGTTCCATGTTCGGACCGATCGGTGCGTCTGCCGGTGCTGCCATTGGCGTAGTTACCTCTTTGGCTGGTGCCATCGCCAAGATCCATGACAAGAAGAACGAGAAACGTATCCAGCGGCTGCAGGATCAGATCGACACATTGGATAAATCCTACGGTAAGTTGGAAAAGTCAATCGAGAAGGCCTATTCAAAGGATGCTTCCAAAATGATCGAGCAGAACAACAAGCTACTGGAGCAACAGAAAGTTCTAATCCAGCAACAGATCAGAGAGGAACAGAAAAAGAAAAAAACTGATGACAGCCGTATCAAGGAGTGGCAGGAACAAATCGAGGAAATCAACGACGTCATAGCGGACAACAAGGAGAAGGCCGTGGACGCTATCTTCGGTGAAGACCTGAAATCCGCCATTGACAACTTCGCTAACGCACAAGCCGAAGCATGGGCTTCCGGTGAAGACCGGGCAGAATCGGCAAAGGATACTGTCAAAAAGATGATGCGCCAAATGGTTACAGAATCCATCAAGGCTGCAACGGAATCTTCCGGTGCAATGGAAAAGATCCGTGACAAGCTGAAGGAGTTCTATGCTGACAATGTCCTTTCCGGTTGGGAACAGGATTATATCTATAACATGGCGGAAGAACTGCAAAAGGAGATTGACAGGCAGTTCGGTTGGGCTGATAGCTTGATGAAAGATAAGGTGGAAGAGCCGGAGAAAGAAGAAGTTTCTGAAAATTCCCTGAAAGGCGCGTATGCCAAAGCCTCCCAAGAAAGCATCGACCTATTGGCCGGTCAGACCGGGGCCGTCCGTGTCCTGTTGGAAGATATCCGTGGCGGTATGCAACCGATCCGTGAACAAATGAGGCTGATCTATGATATGCAGTCCAAAGGCTGGGAAGATGTGAAGGCCATCCGCGAACTATCAGATAAAGTGGAAAAGAATACCGATCGGATCGCCGAGAATACGAGAGAGATCAAAGAGGTTGCCGGTAAGATATCGGAAAACACTAGAGGCACGGTTGATGCCCTGGAAGGTACTATTAACGTAAAAGTAAAAATGTAACATGATGGACAAAGAGTTTTTTGAAATAGCAAACCGGTTGGGTGCCTGTCGGTTGTTGCATGGCACAGAAAGTAAAGAAGAGCTTATGCGCCTTCTGCTGACACCGCAGGGTACGGAGTTCTGCACGAAGAACAATTTCCCGTCTATGGAACAATTACGGGAGTTCCGAGGTGTAAAGGCTGAAAACATGGGAATCTATATCGAGACAGATGTGGAACTGACGAATCCGGCAAAGGTATTTCTGGCCGGTTCCAAGGCAATCCTTCATTTTGATACGATCGGCCGCTACAACGTGATCCTGATGCACGGGGCGGAAGCCGAGATCCATGCGAGTAACTATGCCGTGGTGTTCGTAAAGAACGCGGGAGGTAAAACGATAACTCATAAAGACCATACAGCACGTGTATTATGACAATAGACGGAAAAGACATATATACCGAATGGGGATGTAAGTTATTGGAAGGTTCTTTTGATGATCTTCTGAAATACCCCAAACGTAAGGCGGTCAAATATAACAACTGGGCGGAAGTCGATGGGATCGATCCCGATCTGTCGGTTGTGGAGTTCGAACCTAAAACTGTCAAGTTGAAATTCCTCATGAAGGCAGAAACGCTTGAACAGTTCTGGTCCGGGTATAGGAAGTTTGTTGCAGATCTGTCCGCTCCAGGCTATCGGGAATTTGATCTTATTCCCGGCATGACCAATCGTTTGCGGTTCAATGCCGGAATCTCCTATGACAAGTTCATCCCATTTAATGCCGGAGAGAACCTGTCATCATTCGAGCTGTCCTTTACGGAAGACGACCACGCAATTTATCCGGCAACTCCGGCCGGCGGTATCGGGCTTCGCGGGCAGTATGCGATCAATGGGATAGACTTTGCAGACTTCGGTATAGGATCGGATGACAACCAGGAGGACATCTTGAAATATCCGGCGGTTAAGACGCCGTTCACTGATGGCCGGACGGTAGACCTTTCGACGGTCAAAACCCAGCATCGGGAAATAAAACTGTCCCTTTGGATGTTGGCCGGCAGTGTGGAGGAGTTTTTGAACAACTACCGGGCGTTCTTTAGCCAGATAGCCGGTGTAGGAAATCAGGAATTATATATTAAGACGTTGGATGGTATCATTCAGGTGTACTATACGGATTGCCCTTCTTTCTCAGTGGAGATTTGGCGGGAGAACCGGATTGGCGTAAGGTTCACTATTTCTGTTGTCGCTCCTGTAGTGAGTTGGATAGATGCCGGCGGTGATGTTCGTTACCGTGTGCTGAAAGATCCGGATTTGGGGTTACTGGCAGATGAGCAAGGTAAAATAATAGTTTTCAATTGATATGGCAGAAGAATTTGAAATAATCAGGGCTAATTTGCTTCCGGCAGCCGGAACAATAACCGATAATGATATGATCCTGATCATTCAGGGTGGAAGGCCTAAGCGTGCTTTGCCCTCTGCAATGAAAGGGAAACAGGGCGATCCCGGCTTTAGTGCGTTTTTAGGGATAAACGATAAATACATCCTTTGGAAACAAGGAGCTAATGGTGCTTGGCAGAATCTGTTGGAAATTGAGAAAATTCGTGGGCCAAAAGGAGAAAAGCCTATCTTTCGAAAGTTGAACGGTACGCTTCAAATGAAGTACGAAAGTGAGCCGGATAGTGCATACGTGGATATTTTCGACCGTGAAGAACTGAAAATGAAGTTTTCCGATCTGACGCCAGCAGAAGTGGATCGATTGAAACTGCATTTTTCTGATCTGACAGAGACTGATAAGGCCGAACTTATGAAACCGGCTACCGATGCAGCAAAAGAGGTTCGTGAGGAAATGGATGTAATCACCGGAGAAGCAAATACTCTTAAAACAGACCTTCGCCAGTTGGAGGCGACTGTCGAAGAACAGGAAGGAGTCCGGGAGAACAGCTATACGCAGTGGCAGGCAAAAGAGCAGGCACGGCAGAATGACGAGTTAAAGCGTAAGGAAGAGTTTGGCCAAATCAAGACGGATGCCGGCACGGCAACAGAATCAGCCCTTGCTGCCGCGAAAAAGGCCAACGATACCAATCTGGCCGTTGAAGCTGCCGAACAGAAACGAAAGGATGACGAAGCCAAGCGCATAGAGCAATCCGAAGCCGACAAGATAGCCGAACAAGCGCGTAAGGATGCCGAGCTTGTCCGCCAAAAGCAAGAGGAGAAACGTGAGAAAGATACGGCACAGGCCATCCTTGACACGAATACGGCAAAGCAAGGAGCTATAGAGGCTACCACCAACGCGAAATCCGTCTCCGACCATCCCGGATATATCGGATCAGATTATCATGTCTACACATGGGATTACGTGACAGGAGCATATAAAAAGACAGATACGATACTCCGTCCGGAAGGATTCAGCGTGTATCGCACCTATGCGTCTATTGCAGCAATGAATGCCGACCTCGCCAATGTCCCGGAAGGCAAGTTCGTCCTGATCAATACAAATGATGTCGAGAAACCCGACAACGCCAAGCTGTATGTCCGCGGCGCAGTTTCATTCGAGTACCTGGTGGATATGTCCGGCGCGATCGGGTTCACCGGCAAAACACCCGGCTTTACGGTCGGGACGGTGACGGAAGGTGATGCTATGAATGTCACTCTCTCGGAGAACGGGACGGATCCGGACGGTAACCCCTTGTATAAATTGAACTTTGTCCTTCGGCGTGGTCCACAAGGATTCACACCGATCATCCAAACTGGAACAATAACAACCGGATTACCGGGTACGAATGTTTCAGTGGAGGTTATCCCAAACGGACAAACGGAAGAGGGGCGGGAAAAATATTTGTTGAATCTTACTATTCCGAGAGGTAATCCCGGAACAGGTAACGTTTCCGCATTGGGCACAGGGCTGGTTGCGGGAAAGATGTATCTGTTCGTTCCCACAACCAATAATAGTACAGAAGGTGCATTTGTCGAATATGTTGTACCTGATAACTTTCCCGAAGCCCCCAAAGATGGTAAGACCTACGGGCGTAAGGACGGGGCTTGGTCGGAAGTGAACTCGGCCGGCAACATGGACGGTGGAACGGCTTTTACCGTCTACGGCGGCTCTTTGGTTATGGATGGCGGTAATGCAAACGATTAAATTATAGCAATATGGCAGTAAAGATACAATTACGAGGCGACGCAAAGGCAAACTGGTTATTGGCCAATCCTGTTATCAGCGAGCGCGAAATGGTGCTGGAAACCGATACTGGGAAATACAAGATCGGTGACGGCGTGAAGGAATACGCAGACCTGTCTTATCACGGGATAGACGGCAAGCCCTCCCGAATCACAGAGGATGGATTCTGGGAAATATATGATCCGTCAACGGATGAGTATGCCAAGACGTCCCATAAAGCTGTGCCGACGGATGTGCAGGTAACCGTTAAGACGAATAACGCGACTACCTATGTCCTGACGTTCACTTATGCTTCCGGCAGTTTTGATACGCCGAATTTGCGTGGCCGGGACGGGGCGAGTTACGATGACACGTCTATTCGCGACGCGCTGACCGCCTTGCAGAATCAAATAAATGGGCTTGTCTCCGGCAATGTCTCCGTTGCGATCGAATCGTTTAACGAGATCATCGCATTTCTTGCAAATGTAGAAGATTCACAAACGTTGGCCGGTATCATCGCCGGCTTGAACCAAAGTATAGCGAACATCCGGCAGGCGATTCCGACAAAGCTATCCCAGCTTCAGAACGACGACCATACGGTCAAAGACGCTGATTATGTCCATACCGACAATAATTATAGTAATGAGGAACAGGCAAAAGTAGCGGACTCTTTGCGGTTCAAGGATGTCACTGTGGCTACAACGTTGACCGGCCTTTCGATAGCCAACTATTCGATCAAGGTAACGCTATCAGCAGCCAGCGCCTTGTCGTTTGCTTCTACTCCTTATGAGGGCTGGGAGTGCATGATCGACATATGGAATAACGGCCCTGTTGACATCACTCAAGCATTGCCGAATGCTTCCGGCTGGCAGTGCGATGAAGAAAGCATAACCATAGTGGGTGGCAAGATAGCATCTATTTCGGTCAGGTATGTGCATGGTACTTATGTGGTGTTGAGTAAAGGGAATTAATCAAACGGGAGGAAGTTGCAGATGAAAAGAGGTCTGATTAAAATAGAGAGGGAATTGGTGGAAGTCGTCGAAGAGATAAAAAACACTACCGAATGGACCGTTCCGGGCGGATGCAAATCAATCGACGCATTTGTGGTCGGAGCGGGAGGAGGCGGATCAAGCGGAGGGACCTATTATCCCGGAACGGGAGGAGGCGGTGGCTACACTGAATTATACGAAAAAATACCGGTACGACCCGGCGAAACAATACATATACAAATTGGTCAAGGAATACAATCCGACACATTGTATGGTAAAGGAATGGATGGGGAGTCATCTTATATAATCAATGGCGCTTATTCCGCGGCCGGAGGTAAGGGTGGAACGTGTCGCAAAGGAGATTGGACTGATCCCAATATGGGATATGGCGGAGATGGCGGATCCGGCGGTGGTGGTCCATATCGAAATGGGGGGAAAAATGGAGGAAACGGAACGAATTATTATGATGCACTTGGCGGAAGAGGCCAAGGCAGTACCACTAAGTGCCCGTTCAATGACATAATATATTCAAACGGTGGAAATGGCGGGAATGACAACTATCAGAGTATCGACGGCGAAATAAATACAGGGAACGGCGGGAATGGAGGACGGAGTAACAAACAAGGCGTCTCGACAGGTCTGCCCACAAAAGGAGGTTCCGGAATAGTGATTCTTCGCTATATGAAATATAAATAAAAAACATTATGCTATACATTAAAAAACAACTCGGCTTCTATTTTAGCGAAGTTCTATTAGGAGACACCTACAATGTAGGGACAACGTTAGAGGATTACGACAACGGCGCATTCCTGCTACTTAACGACGATCAGATCGCCTTTCACAAGGCGAACCCGGACGCAACCCCGTTGCAGGTTTGGAACATGGAAATCCCTTCTTCCCCGGAACCTGAACCTGTGCCCGAACCGGATGCACTTGTTATCGCCCGGCAAGCGAAGCTGGCTGAAATCGAAGCGCAAGACAGGTTTAGCGAAAAGTTTTTCGTATCTGTTATCCGATACCAACGTGATGAAAACGGTAATATTCTCATGAATGATGCCGGAGATCAGTTGACAGAGGAAGTTGCGAACTACACCCTATGGATGGATAGAAGCCTCCGTACTACAATGTTGAATACGACACTACCGGCATTTCAAGGACGGGGCGATACGACAAGAAAGTTCTGGACTATTGACGAACCGTCACAGGAAGTGGAAGTGCCTATTGGATGGGCTATTGATAGGATTCCCCGCTTGGAAATATATGCAACTGATACATACGATCTTATGCAAATAAATAAGAACGCAACTCTGGCAGCTACTACCGTCGAAGAAATAGAGGCTATCGACGTAAAGGCGAACTATCCGCATTTTCTCACATTTGAACTTAATTTGGATTTGGGCGTATGAAAAGAAATTTGATGGATGGTAAGAGTAGACCAGATGAGCATACGATGCTTTTGTTGCATTTTGATGGATCATTAAGAGATGAAGTAACCGGTAAATATTGTACAAATCATAATGCTACTTTTTCTGATGGTGGAAAATATGGAAAGGCTCTCGATGTGAATAATGGTGGCTATGTTTCTTTAGAAGGATTGTCTAATTATTATCCTGGGAATAGTGACTTCACGGTAGATTTTTGGATAAAGGTACGAGGTAATAATTCGTACTATCCAGCGATTTTTGGGAGCAATTATAGAAGTGACAACGGTTTTCTTATACTTACCAGGCATAAAGATGATAACCCTAATAGTTGGTGGATTGCTTCGACAACACCGGAAGCCGAAGTGTTTAATAAGGCAATTAAATCAACGACCCTAAGTGCGAATAATACAGACACTCATTTTGCTATGACCCGAAAAAATGGAACATTCTATCTCTGGTTGAATGGTATATTAAATGCAACGAAGGTTAGTTACTTTAATATAACATGTCCAATTAATAAAATGACAATTGGAAATTTCATTGTAGATAACGCAAGTTGGTCAAATGCACTTATTAGCGAATTTCGAGTAAGTAATATAGCCCGTTGGACATCAGACTTCACCCCACCTATTAAACCATTTGATTTGTAAATAAAACAATATGACAACAACAATCAAATCAACCCAATCCGACCTGCTGACCTTGTTAGCAGTCGCATCCTGCGCTCTCATCATGGCAGCGCAGTCAATCAGTATTCCTCACTACATGCCTACCTCAAAGATCGAAGAAGGTACGATAGTAGAGAGGAACGATAGTATAACAACAGTGATTATTCCTGATATAAGATGAAAAGGAGTTTGATGGGTAATATGGATATCCCATATATTGAAATCGGTGGTGTGAAATGGGCAACGACCAGTCTTATTACTGATATACAAACAGGGAAGAACTATTTTGCTGATCTTCCCGAAACATTCGGAAGCATGTTCCAGTGGGGACGTCGTTATGGAGCTCCTTCTTCGGTAACGACCTGTCAGACGGGCAAATTGTCGATAGCTCAGGGGGAAGATTTGAGCAATGCTTCTAAACTGATCGGGAATCCATATAGTTCAAATCCTGGAACATATCAATATGCTTGGTGTAGTGAAACAAATTCAAGCGAGTATCCATATTTATGGACATCAGATAAAGGAAGATATGATCCCTGTCCCCACGGATGGAGAGTACCTACTTTTGAAGAGCTTGGAATACTTTATAATGCTGTATACAAAGAGAGAAAAACTGTAAACGGAAAAGATGGTTGGTATTTAGGTGATAGTCGTGAAAAATCGATGTTCATTCCTTTCCAACCAACAATGTCATGGGGTGTACCAAATCTGGATTCTTCATTTGTTGGTTTGCTGTCTTGTTCTTTGGATACTGATAGGAGTACACTTTTATTTCAAA
The DNA here is from genome assembly GCF_902493135.1 of uncultured Parabacteroides sp. Taxonomy (GTDB): domain Bacteria; phylum Bacteroidota; class Bacteroidia; order Bacteroidales; family Tannerellaceae; genus Parabacteroides. The sequence continues at coordinate 106,237 of NZ_CABUOD010000003.1, read as the reverse complement.
TTCTAAAATCAGGAAATTTCCAGTACCAAAGAGGATTTATGTCAACAGGAGGTATAATCCGTGCAGTAAAAATGTGATTCACACTGGCAAGACATGAAACAAGGCCGCCCCCAGGCTATCACAGGTAGGAGGCGGCAAAAAAGAAAATTGGGGGACCGAAGTCTCCGTGGCGAAGTTAAATAATAAAGTTTGAAAATCATGCTGTTATTAATTATTTCTTTTTTGATTATCGCTGCTTATACGGCAGCGGTTTGTATAAAGACGAAAGGTGTGCCGTACTCAATCAGTGCGACGTATTATGCCCTTGATCATAAATTGATCTTTTGTGCAAGCATGGCACTGACGGCAATGTTTCTGTTCCCGGTCGTCTGGGAACTGAGTGCAACCTTCACCATGCGGTTGCTGGCGATCGCAGCCTGTATCGGTTTGACCGGTGTCGGTTTGGCTCCCGATTTCAAAGACGCTTGGATAAACCGCATTCATTGCGGATCGGCGGCATTGACGTTGCTTTCTTCTCAGCTATGGGTTGGCTGCACGTCTTTCTGGTGGGTTCTTATTCCGGTGTGGCTGGCTTTTATCGTTTACACGGTAATAGGTATGAGTAAACGAGTAACCGGTAATCTGTGGCAGGACTTTGTATCAACGAAGCCGATGTTCTGGTGTGAGATTGCAGCGTTGTCTACGACTTTTGGCACGTGTGGGCTTGCGTTTAGGCTACTTTAAAAATCCGCCTCCAATCTTCACAGACCGGAGACGGTTAAACAACAATATTGCGCCTTTCGGCATGACCTATGCAAAAGTAACGATTATATATTAAATCACGACAACAGTCAGAATGTCATTTATAATATTTGATTATCCGGCCTGTCGAACCGAATCAGCAATAATTTAGCAGCATGGAAATAAAGCGCGGAAATACGGTAGTTTGTGATGTTTATTTGAAGGATAACAGTTATACGGTCGAAGAGATCATGGGTGAGGACACTCTTACCCTGAATTTTCTTTCCCGCAATGTGGTAAACCTTCAGATCAACGACTATATAGACTTTGAAGGAACAAAATATAAGATCCGGCATAATGAGAAAGTTACGAAAAGGGAGACATCTCTTGGTTGGGAATATACCGTTCAGTTCTATTCAAGTCGGTACGACCTTTTGGATGCAGAGTTTTTCCTTCATGGTACACCGGAGCGGAAAAAGAACTTCGACTATTACACCGGTACCGCCCGTGACTGGTTAATCCTATTTGTCAAAAACATGAACCGTACAGGATCTGGTTGGGTGGCCGGATCCTGTATCGAATCCCGGATGATTACCCTTTCTTTCAAAGATAAGAAAGTCGGGACAGTACTTGACGAACTCATTAAAGAATTGGATACGGAATACTGGATATCCGGTCAGACAATAAATATCGGCAGGAGGGAGTATTCAAGCAACGGCCTTGTCTTGGCACAGGGCGAAGGAATGGGTTTTACCGAACTGGAAGTGTCCGCTGTTGATGATACGCCACCTGTAACAGTTCTTTATCCTTATGGTTCAGACAAGAACCTCGGTTCCGATTATGGGGCTGATTATCTTCTTTTGCCCGAAGGCCGGCTTTCCATTGAAAAGAACGTGGAGAAGTACGGCCGGATAGAAAAGTCCATGCAATTTGACCACATTTTTCCGAAAGGGGAGTTTGCCGTGACGGAGAAGATCGACGACTACACCCTGAGAGTTTCCGGTATGGATTTCAACCTTACCGATTGCCTGTTGGACGGGGTAGAAGTAATCGTTACATTCCAGGATGGCGGTTTGGCCGGCTATGACCTTGCAATCGTCGAAGACAGTTGGGACAATGACCTGAAACAGTTCAAACTAAAGCAGAATGACCAGGAGAACGCTTTGAAAGTCCCCGGTGACATTAACTTCTCTGTCGGTGACAAGTTTATCCTTACCGGCCTGAAGATGCCGCAAGGCTACCGTGATAACGCATCCTTGCAGCTACAGGAAGAAGCGCAAGTGTGGTTGGACGGCAAATGCGAGAAACGCATCCAGTTGCGTGGTAAATGTGACGAGGTAATTTTTCGTCTGCAGAACCTTTTTATCGTCTGTGGCCAGATGGTCGGTGTGTATTCCGAACAGTTGGATATTGATCGGGAGATTCGCGTTACCAAGGTAAAAAGGTATATTGAGAAAGACGGTACACCCTCATACCGGTATGAACTAACTTTGTCTGATTTTCTTGAATCGAATGGTTTTAAGGATTTGGTGGATGATGTTAATAAAGTGCCGGAAGAGATTGAAGATCATGTTCGTCCCGTCAAGGAATGGTCTAAGAGAAGTTATAGGGATGTCAAGGAAACTCAGGAAATGATGTTCGATCCGGATGGTTCATTTCAAACAGAGTTTACATCCGCTTTGATGGCCGAGTTCGCACATCTCTTAGTAGGTTCAAAATCCCAACAAATGGATCTTGAAGGGATTAAGTTTATCCCAAATGCGGACAACGACGCTAATTATTTTAAATCGACAGCCGGAAAGCTGGTGCACTTTACCATACGTGAAACTATCGCGGAGTGGACTATTCCAGATTCTTCTCACAGGTTAAGCAACTCTATTGCTTACTATGTCTATGCTAAGTGCAGCCGAACGACATCAAACGGCTCTATCCTTGTGACTGATCGGAAGATAAAACTGGAAGAAGACCCCGGATATTATCATTTCTGGATAGGGGTGCTCAATACGCCTGAAGATGGTGTAAGAAGTTGGGGGCCACTATACGGTTATACCGAGATAGCCGGCCAGACGATTACGACAGGGGTTATCAAAGATAAAAATGCCCGTTTGATAATCGACCTGATAAATGGAATAATTACAGGAAAAGTCACATTTACGTCTGGCACTTCAGGCTATAACAACATTGCGGACAAACCGGACTTGTCCGTCTATGGAACAAAAGACCTGCTCAATTCCATCAAGGACAACCTCCAGAACCAACTTGACGGCAAGATCGATACCTACTACCAATCATCAAACCCCTGGAATAGTTGGCCGTCAGGAACGGAGCCCGGACACGTCGGCGATATGTGGTACAACACATCTACCGGAGTGCTTCAAACGTATATCGGCCCGTCTTCCAATATCTGGCGGGAAATCGTTGATCCGGCAGCGGTCGAAGCCGCCCGTGCTGCCGCCACCGCCGCAGACGTGAAAGCGGACAGCAAACGCCGCGTATTTACCGCAACCCCACGTCCGCCGTATGATGTTGGGGACCAATGGATCACCTATGGGACAACCGGTGGAAGCATGTTCATTTGCAAGACATCCCGGTCTGCCGGATCAAGCTACAACCCTTCGGACTGGCAGAAAGCCGATATAGACGGCAATACGCAAGTCACAATTGACCGTGGCATAGTGACGGCTTCCGGCTTCCTCACATTCGGCTCGACTGCCGGGATGCGTGCTGATGGCCCGATCCGGCTCTGGTGTGGCGGGACGAAAGACAACCCGACGTTCCAAGTCTCTAACGCCGGAGAGGTGATGGCAAAAACAGCCATCCGCCTGCAGAACAACATGGCCGGGCTTACCGGTGTAGGCACAGCCGACACCTCTGTCCGTTTCTGGGCTGGCGGTTCAACCCCTGAGAGTGCCCCATTCCGGGTTACTCAAAACGGTATGGCTTACATGTCAGGTGGCAAGATCGGTTACTTTGAGATAATGAACAACCGGCTGGTATGGGAAGGACGCGACTATTTTGGAGATACCTCTCGTACCATAAAACTTGGATACGGAAGTAATAATGATGGTTTGGTGGATGTCGCTTTCGGAGCTTCGACACAAGGCCGGTTCGGGGTGAAAGCGGTTGGCCGCGCACCCGGATCGGCAGCTATTTATGGATCGAGCAAATCCACTCAATCTTATCCAACAGATAGTTCTGTTTGGGCAGCCTGGTTTGATGGCTATATGTTTTCTGATGGGTATTTTACCCGAAGTCCTAAAGGCAATGTTAGAGGCGGACTGAAAGGGGCGTACCGTATAGATAATAGTGATACGTGGTTTGTCTTTGATAATGGGATAGCCGTGGCCTGCACCAAACCTCGCTCTGTCGATTTGAATACTGATAATTTTTAAAACATAACAAACAGTAAAGGAATGAACTTGACATTAAAAGACCGGGTATTAATACTCAACACCGTGTTACCGCAGTTTGACACGAGAAAAAACATGGAACTGAAAGTCTCGATCGATCGTAAGATTACCATTTCGGAGGTTGATCAGAAACGAATTGTCGTTAAAGACTTGGGAGGTGGCCAGATCAACATAGGTTTTACAGATGCAGCGGCCATAACGGAAACAACAGATATAGACTTGACAGATGAAGAACTGTCATATCTCAAAGAGCGAGTTGACTTCATCGACCGCAACGGGATGTTCTCCGAGTTCACGATGCCGACGTATGTGAAGATCTTGGATGAACCGCTTGCTGATGTGGTGCAACCAGTCGAATAATATAAAAATCCGCCTCCGAGCTATCACAGACCGGAGGCGGTATAACCATAAAAAATTTACCATTATGGCAACAGCCATAAATGCGCGACAAATATAATATTTTAAATCAAGAAGGAGGTGTGAAGTGAATATTAAATTAACCGATATACTAACAATTATCGGAACACTTGGAGGATTTGAGGCGGCAAAATGGGGAATTAACTTCTGGACTAACCGAAAAACTAACGCACGTATCGAAGATGCTCATGCGGATGTAGAAGAGTTCAAGGCTTTGAGAGAATATAATGAGTTCCTGCAAAAACAGCTGTCAGATAAAGAAGAGCGGTTTGTTGAGCAGACCGGAAGGCTTCGGAAGGTACAGGATGAGTTGTTTAGTCTGAAAGAAGAAAACTCAAACCTGAAGCTTGAACTTGCCTTAAAGAGATGTGAGAAAAAGAAATGCGGTGATCGTGAGCCACAAAACGGGTATTAATAAAGGAGGACAAAAAAATGAAAAAGATTGATTCAATTATCATCCATTGCTCGGCCACACGCGCCGGACAGGATATCAAAGCAAAGGACATCGACCACATGCACCGGGTGCGTGGTTTTAATCAAATTGGCTATAACTATGTGATCGACCTTGACGGGACGGTAGAGACTGGCCGGCCACTCACGATTGCCGGGGCACACTGTATCGGCTACAATGATCACTCTGTAGGCATCTGTTATGTCGGCGGACTGGACGCCAACGGAAAACCTGCTGACACCCGGACATCGGCGCAAAAGGCGGCAATGGACGATCTGATCAACGATATTTGTCAGGTGTACAACATCGTCGAACTACTCGGACACCGCGATACGTCACCGGATCTTAACGATAACGGCATTGTCGAACCGTTTGAGTTTATCAAATCATGTCCTTGCTTCGATGTCAGGGAAGAGTACAGATCATTTCTCAAACCTATAATTGTCCGGCCATGAAAGCCTGGCACATTATATTGATTCTGACCTTCTGTTTTCTTTGCTTCTTGGCCGGACGGTACACGAAGAAAGCAGAGGTCGAACTTGTCTGCAAAACCGATACATTCGTCCGTGTTGACACTCTTAGAGAGCGAGTCCCTTATCCGGTCTATGAAACGGTTATCCAGACGGTTCCTGAATTGTTCCCAGTCTACATAACGCTCGAAGGTGATACAGTCAGAGAACCTATCTTAGTCCCGATCAGGATCACGCAAAAAGAGTACTTAACGGACGATTATCATGCGTGGGTGTCAGGATATAATCCGTCACTTGACAGTATCGATGTGTTCCAGAAGACAATCTACATAACAGAAAAAGTGAAAGCTCGCCGGTGGGGAATAGGCCTTACGGCTGGTTACGGGATCGGCAAGCATGGCCTGTCGCCCTATGTCGGGATAGGTGGTTTTTATAGAATTTGGTAAAAATAAGGAGGTAAAGCAATGAAAATTAATTGTTTACAAATGTTAATGGGGGGGGGGTAAACACCTCTTAACCCAAGTCTTTGACCGACTTTCAAGAGAAAGGAGGTTGATATGATGCGGGCGATGATGGGAAAGAAAAAAGAGGTGAGGCCTACCTGCGTGAAGATCATTTATAATGGTAATACTGAAACTTCTGACACTAATAAAGTTTTTGCTGTAGGTAAAAAGGATATGACGGAGGATGAATTTAATAGTTCGCCAAAATTCATAATTCTAAGAGGGCATCAGTATGGTGGGATAATAGCAACTAATACGCCTCAGAAAGAAGCTATTACGCTGTTTGATAAGACCGGAGAATCTATTGATAGTTCTGATTCCTATAAAGGAACTTACCTAAAGCGCATAGGCAATTCAGAAATATTTCTTTTCTATCTTATAGGACAGGAATTTACTATTAGTGAATCAAAAAGCGGATTATGTGACATCAAAGGTGAATTTAAACCCGTATCAGAATGGAAATGATAGCCGTAAAAAATATAACAGTGTCGAGATCTAAGCAGTGTAATGCATGCAATGAAGGATATATGTCTATACTTCAAGCTCGAACAAAACAGGACATTTTGAATGTCGCTAAATCTAATTTTAGCTGGGTTGTTGAGAACGGGATTATTCTCCCGGATGAGTGGATTCAGTTTTTCACGTGTCAAGAATTGGAGAATAATAGGATTTACTATGACGGGAAGCATCATGTTACTGGCGGAAATATAGGTTATTTCACAGGATCTGCTATTGCAATCCTTTCTGGCGGATCAAAAGGTGTGATGACGGGTAATAGCATAGCTCATGTATATGACACTTCTTATGCCCATTTATTCGGTAACTCTATCGGAGTGATTTACGGAGAAAAAGCATTGTGCGTTGTAAGGGATAAGAAAACAGCTAAGTCTATCGACTATTTTGAAGCGAAACGTTATTGTCCGGAAGTGTTATAGGTGGAAATTGTGTGTTTGTTCATAGTTTAATATTAGTAATTGTTCAGCCGTCCTGCCTGTGAAGGTGGGGTGGCTTTTTATTTCATATTTGGCAATTATTTGAGTGATCTGCCGAAAAAACAAACGATCCTCAGAATAGTCCCTTGTATTAGAAACAGGGACCAAAACAGGTTTTTTATATTAAGTTTTTCTGTGGTTATATATAATGTTATTCATAGCTTATATGTTTGGTGTATAGTTATTTATATTTAGTTTTGGCTCGTTTTATTACAGCCGTAAGAGTCTCCATCTCCACAAAAAAGGCTGACAGTTCCGATTGCCAGCCTTTTTTATTGTATGTATTTGTCTATCTTCTGAATCGAATTGTTGCTACTTTGTCACTCGGAAAGTTCTTTTCGTAAGTAGACCATATCCACTAATTGCTTGCCATCTTCGTACATCGGATGATCATAATTGTCGGTAAAGAAATTCTTGATACGATGCGAATATTTGAATCCGTTCTGTTCGTAGAAAGGGACGGTCAGCGTACTTTCACCTGTACCGACAAGCAGGGTGTCGTATTTCCCTGCATAATGTTCGGAGATAAACCGGATCAATCTTTTGCCATATCCCAGCTTCTGATATTGTAGATCGGTTGCGATATTTTTGAGTTCGACCGTTTTGTCACCTTCATCCGTGACAATACAAATAGCTCTTAGGATATTCCGGTCGTACAACGCAAACATTTCTCCCCGTTCGAGATAGAGGTCTATCATCGATTCCTGTTCATCGGCCAACAACAGGAGATCGAGGAAACGTTTCTTATGGCGGAGGATTTGCCGAATTTCAAGGGAGTCGTCCGAAACTTGCACGGTATCGATTAATTCGTCTTTTAGCATTTCTGATTCATCGGGACTAATTGCAGACCCATCTATTTTCTGTTGCATGGATTTTTAATAACAATGGATTTCTACTTATGGAAAAACTCTTGGAGCAGATGCCGGATAGCGGCTATCGTTCTTGTCGGATACGGGTTGATGGCATTTTACCGGTAAGATAAAGAACAGTATTCAAACAGGGCAGGCGCCTTTTCGTCCCCTTCATGATAAAGTCCCGGACGTGCCACCCGGTCCCAGCGAATAAGGGAACGTATGGCTTCTTCCGATAGCCCGTGATTCACCGGAGTCCATATCTTACCGTCTTTGCTCCAGGCGAATCGGTAGGGGAGTCCTTCTTTCACTTGCATGCGCAGATGCAATGCCGCGCTGGGAAGTGGCAGATCGGCCAGTTGTTGCTCTTTCCCCTCACGGACGAGTTTTATCTGCAACCGGTCGCCGACACAACCGTAAGCGAGATAGTAGCTGTTGTCGCCATAAAGCGTGATCCCTTTCCAGCTGCCGTTCCGATTGGTGATGCCGGCATCCAATGTATAGCCCGAAGATGCCGGACGAAGGCAAAGTGCCTCTCCGGTCTTGCATTCCGGCTTGGGAGAACCGCTCAAACGCAATTTGCCCCCTTCGATTTTAGCCTGGACATTCGAGTACGGATAATTCCAGCTCCATTCCGGACGCAGGTCCGAACCGGCAAAATTATCGAAGAAACCGGTTACCGGCTCTTGCACGCAGTCGGCAAAAGGCATCGGTTGTGCCAGGCGGGCATATTCACCGGTGACAAAATAAGGCCAGTTGTCCTCTCCGAAACGCAACTCCTGGAGATGAGGTTGACGCCCTAAAAAGAAATCGCTGCCTTCCGCATAGGCGTGACATAGATAAAACATACGTCCGTCAGGCGTCGTCGTCAGCGTACCGTGACCGATAGATTGTATCTCGTCGCTTCCGTGCAGGATCGGGTTTCCTTCATACTTTTCATAAGGCCCTTCGAGCTTCTTCGAGCGGGCGACAGCTACGGCATAATCGCTATCGGGACCGCAACAACCGTTGATTGCATAGATCAGATAGTAGTAACCGTTCTTTTTGAACCAGTGCTGTCCTTCCATCCCTGTACGTTCGTCGTCGCGGAGCAGGCTGAACGGTTTGCCGGCCAGCTTCAATCCGTCCGGAGTCAGTTTGCCGGCGAGGAGTTCGATCGGCCGGTTGTCCAACCCGTAGGCTTTCCAACTGATGTATAAATCACCTTTGTCTTCGAGGATAAAGGCATCGATCGCTTCCGTCCCGAATTCGACTACCGGTCCGTGATCTTTGAATTTGCCCGTCGGAGAGTCGGAGGTAGCTACTCCGATGTAGGAAGTATTGTTCGATTTCTTCCGTGCGGTATAGTACACATAAACCTTTCCGTTATGATAATACCATTCGGGAGCCCAGAACGACGACTTGGTCCATTCCGGCTGCTGCTCGAATACATGTCCGGTTTGTTTCCAGTTGACCAGGTCTTTAGAAATGAATACCGGATAGTAAGGAGCCCATTCGGAGGAAGTCCCCGTTGCATAATAAGTATCGTCGATCCGCAGGATGGACGGGTCGGCGACATCCCCGTGAATAACGGGATTGGTGAAATAGGTCTGTTTCTGGGCCATACTTGCGCCGGAATACAGGACGGAACCTAACAAGGCGATGATGAGTCTGTTCATGGTTTGTTAAAACACTAATTATTAATTGGTCTAAAATTGATGGTTACAAATCTACTGGATAAAACGGAGCTGTCCAAAAAAATCCTTTACTTTTGCCGGATAAAACGTTTTGATTTGGAAAAAGCATGGACAAACTTCACTATTTTGCAGATTCTATTTCTCTTCTCTCTCTGCCGGAAAAGTTTACCTATCCGTTCCATTATACTCCGCATCCCCTTTGTGTGGCGGCGGCGGGCGAGGTCGGGCGCTATTTGGAGGCAAAAGGAGAATGGCAGGAGGAATTGCGGAAGGGGAAGATGTTCGGCGTTTTGATCGTCCGTACAGGAGAGGGGGAGGTCGGCTATCTGGCAGCCTTCTCCGGCATTCTGGCAGGAAAGAACCGGCACGTTTATTTTGTGCCTCCGGTCTATGACGTACAAGAACCGGACGGCTTTTTCAGGATTGAAGAAGAGCGGATATCGGGGATCAGCAGGCGGATCGAGGAGTTGCAGGAAGATGCGCGATATAAGGATTGCAAGCGACGGTTGGCCGACGAGACGATCTTTGCCGAACAGGTTTTGGATGAGATGCGGGATCGGATGAAAGCGGCCAAGGAAGAACGTGACCGCCTTCGTTCGGCCGTCACGCGGGTAGACGCGGAACAACTGATCCGCGAAAGCCAGTTCCAAAAAGCGGAACTGAAACGGCAGAAACAATATTGGAAAGACCGCCTTGCCTCCCTCCAAGCGGAAGTAGAGGTGTTCGAGACGGAAATCGAACGTCTCAAAGCGGAACGCAAGATCCGCTCGGCCGCTCTTCAACAATGGCTTTTCAAACAATTCCGTATGCTGAACGCCCGTGGAGAGGAACGGGATTTGTGTGACCTGTTCAAGGATACCGTTCAAAAGACGCCTCCGGCAGGTACAGGCGAGTGTGCGGCTCCCAAGCTCCTGCAATATGCTTACCGGAACGGTTGGCAACCTCTGGCTATGGCTGAATTCTGGTGGGGAGATTCTCCGAAAAACGAGATCCGCCGTCATGGATATTATTATCCGGCCTGCAAAGGGAAATGCGGACCGATCCTGAAGCACATGCTGCAAGGCCTGCACGTCGAGGAAAACCCGTTGGAAACGGATTTGCACCGGGATACGGTGTTGGAAATCGTGTATGAAGACGAATGGTTGTCGGTGGTGAACAAACCGGCCGGCATGTTGTCGGTTCCCGGAAAATCGGATATCGATTCCGTCTACGGACGGGTGCGACGGATGTATCCCGAAGCGACCGGGCCGATGATCGTGCATCGCCTTGACATGGCGACCTCCGGCCTGATACTTATCGCCAAGACGAAAGAAGTGCATCAGAACTTGCAGGCGCAGTTCAAGAACCGGACGGTGTGTAAACGGTATGTCGCTTGGTTGGATGGCATTGTGGAGGAAAAAGAAGGCCATATCGAACTCCCTCTCCGCCCGGACCCGGAAGACCGGCCGCGGCAGGTGGTCGATGCGGTTCGCGGGAAACCTGCCGTGACTGATTATACCGTGTTGTATTGTGATTCGGGGCGTACTTTCATTTCTTTCATACCGAGAACCGGGCGCACACATCAGTTGCGTGTCCATTCGGCCCATCCGCTTGGCTTGAATGCCCCGATAGTAGGGGATGAGTTGTATGGCAAGCAAGCAGGCCGCTTGTATCTGCATGCCGAATACTTGGGGTTTACGCACCCTGTCTCCGGAGTGTATATGGAAATAGAAAAGGAGTCCGGCTTTGATGATCTTTTATAGTTGTGCCACGATTTTTTCATGCCCTTGGCACTGTTGTTCCCTCGGCATGAAACGATTGTGCCATACCGAGGAAACGGCAGTTTCATGCTATGGAAACGGTTGTGCCATGCCTATGGTATAGCGGTTGTCATTCGATATAGATCATTTTCTTCGTCATCCCTCCGTCGATCGTTATGTTCTCGCCGTTTATGAAGTCGTTTTCCTCCTGGCAGACGAACAGGCACATACGGGCGATGTCGTCCGGTTTGCCTACTCGTCCCGATGGATGTTGGGCGTGGTCTTCCGGGCGAAGTTGTTCGTAGTCGTGCGTCTCGATCCAGCCCGGCGAAATCGAGTTGACCGTGATATGCCACTGGGCAAGCGAGAGTGCAAGGGCGTGCGTCAGCGAATAGATGCCGCCTTTGGATGCCGCATACCCTTCGCTGCCGGGTTCGCTCATCAGATAGCGGGTGGAACAGATATTGACGATCCGGCCGAACGGATTGGGTGACTCCTGTGATTGGCGGTGGATGGCCAACTTGCGGGAAGTGATGAAGACCGGACGCAAGTTCACAGATAATATCCGGTCGAAATCTTCCACATCGGTCTCCGTGATCGGGGAGAAACGGCTGATTCCCGCATTGTTGATCACGATATCGATATCGCCCCATTCCTTGAAAATCTGCTGCATGCAGTTCTCAAGCGTTTCTCGGTCACTTACGTCGACATGGAAAAAAGAGGTTCCGGTCTGCAACGCCGTCTCTTTTCCCGCCGTTTCGTTACGGTCGCAGAACGCCACGCGGTGTCCGGCGGAACGGAAAGCTTTTACGATCGCTTTGCCTATGCCTTCCGCGCCTCCTGTCACAAAGACTCTCCTGGTTTTGCGGATAACGGCCGCTTTCCTGCCACCGTATGGGCGGTTCGCCGACCGGCCTTCCATTTTACCGGAAGACTTGCGGGATTGATATTCTTCGTATTTCTTTTCCAGATAGTTGTCTGCCATGATCTTGTCGCTTTTTAATAGGATGGCAAAAGTAATCATAATTGGAAGCATTTGCAACGGTTGCCGGTAAACGATATGCGGGCGGAATCGGTTTATATATATATTATAAAGGTCAATAGGTATGAAAATAGCAATTACCGGAGCAAGCGGATATATAGGCGGTCATCTCACCCGTTTTTTCGAAGAGAAGGGCTACGAAGTTGTCCCTTTGGGAAGAGATTTGTTCAAAGAACTGAACTTCGATGCGCTTTGCCGGAGCGTGGAAGGGGCTCGTGTGGTCATTAATCTTGCCGGTGCTCCGATCAACAAACGGTGGACCGAAGCGTATAAGCAGGAATTGTATGACAGCCGTATTCCGGTCACCCGCCGGTTGGTGGCGGCTATTGGTCAAATGACCGTCTTGCCCGAATTGTTTATATCCGTTTCTGCCGTGGGGTATTATCCGGCTTCCGGCGAATATGACGAGTATAACGGAAAACAAGGTGATGACTTTCTGGCCCGCTTGTGTGCCGACTGGGAAAGGGAGGCCCGTCGGTGCCCGCCGGAAACGCGCCTGGTCATAACCCGGTTCGGGATCGTCCTTTCAAGGGATGGCGGAGCTTTGAAACAGATGCTTCGTTTGCAACATCTTACGCGGACCGGCGCGGTGATCGGCCGTGGCGAGCAACGGTTTCCGTGGATCAGCATGTATGATTTGTGCCGTTCTTTTGAGTTTATCATAAGGAACAGGCAGATTGGGGATGTGGTCAATCTGGTTTCTCCCCAAAGTATCACTCAAAAACAATTGGCGCATGTGCTTGCAAGGGCTGATGGAATCTGCTGGACCATGCGCTTGCCCGAATTCTTGTTCCGGCTGATGTATGGGGAAGGGGCTTCGTTTCTGACAAAGGGACAAAATGTCCGTCCCGCCAAGCTATTGGAATCCGGCTTTACATACCTCTACCCGACGATCGAGAAGCTGATGGGTGTAACAGACCATCATACGGTGGCGGAACTGGATGTCAGACGATATATGGGGCGCTGGTACGAAATAGCCCGTTACGAGAATCATTTTGAAAAGGGCATGACAGAAGCCACGGCTACCTATACTTTATTGCCGGATGGAAAGATACGGGTTGAAAACGAGGGTGTGAAAGACGGGGTTCACCGTAAAGCGATTGGGCGTGCGAAGCAACCGGACCCGCAAAATAATCCGGGTAAGTTGAAGGTCGCTTTCTTTTTATGGTTTTACGCCGATTATTACATTTTCGAACTGGATGAGGCCTATCGTTATGTGGTGGTAGGAAGCAGCTCGGACAAATATCTCTGGATTCTAAGCCGCGAAAAAACATTACCCGATGCTGTGCTCGAAAACCTGCTCGACAAGATTAGGAGGCGAGGATATGATGTTACCAAGCTGCTCTTTTAAATTTTCTGACGGGACAAAGATAGGGCAATAAAAAATACAAGAACCCCTCCAAAAAAGGTTGCTATCCATAGCTTGTTAATATTCAGGCTATTGCCAAATATCTTGTTTCTTAAAAAATATTACCCTTGCAGGAAATTTGAAATTTATAGGGTATAAAATCAAATTTCATGCGCTGCTGTTTCGATTTGTACCAACGGGTATTTGGGAAAATCGTACAATAAGTAAGGAATAACAATATGTTTGCTTTAGGCGAAATGGAATCGGTAAATGATAATTTATAGTGATGATTATATCGACAATATAAACCACACCGATCATAAAAAGATCGTTCCTTTTTAAGTGTACTGATAAATCTAAATATTTTCTTCTTTGTTTCTTTGTTTATTAAAATTTAAGGCCTATTTTTGCCCCTGCACACCTGCATAGCGTTGCGGGTTCCTGCATTTTATTGATTACGAGAAGCGTTAAAAAGATATTATCCTGTTTGTGAAATCTCGACAATTTCATTCGTACCGGATAATAGACAACTAAACGCTCGCGTACCTTTTCTTGTTATATCTATCCGTATGTTTTTACATACGCTTATATACAAGTTTAAAAGGGCGCGGGGGTGTTGTTTATATTGGTACGAAGGGCAGTCGAGAGCCTCACAAATAGATATATCAACAGTTCCTGCGCCTCTTTTTATTTGTATAACCTCCACTCCGGGAATTGATGGAACCCAAATTTGTATTGCCGATGAAATAAAGAAGAAACCAAAGCGAGAAGAAACCCGTTTACGTGTAACCACATAAGTTACACATTAAACGAGTATAGGGAATTTATTATTTCAATACTTACAATTTAATTTTATTTTCATGAAAAAGATATTACTTATGTTGTTTGCCGTCCTTATGGCGGTGACGAATGTAGGGTGGATGCAAGCGGCTGATACTAAGCCGGAGATTTTCACCGATTTGGATGCTGCCGTTACCAATAAGCCTATTGTGTTTAATGTAGGTACGGCAAAAGGAACATCGAAAGCAACTAATGTCCGTGTGAAAATTAGCTTGACAGACTCGAATCCTGCCGAACTAAGTGCTCTGGGACTGAAGTATTTCCAGGATGGCAAATGGAATACTTGGATAGCTGAAAAAGGTGAGTATCTGTTTGGACCGCAAGCCGGTTTTCCTCTTAGTGATTTAGTGTCTCCTATTTTGATGACACCGACGGTTGCAGGTACATATAATTGCAAGTTGGAGGTTGTGGATTTAAAGCAAGGTAATGCCGTTTTAGCAACCAGAACATTTTCTGTTGTTGTAGGGGAGGGTACGGATCTTATTACTAAATCCGATACGGTTTATTCAACTCCTAATGCTTATGCAGAATCTCATAGTGGTTATTATGCCAGATTTCTTTTGGAAACAAAAGCGTTGACAGGTACTAATGCCGGTAAATATGCTACATTGGTGTATGCAGGTGGCTTGCCTGTAACTGTTTCCGCATCGGAGACTAAAACTAAGATCGCGTTAACGAATGAAGGCGAAGCGATGGTTTTAGACCCTGCGAAAACGAATATCGGGTTGTACGGCGGAATGAAGAATGCCATAGTTGACAACTCTACTATTCTCATGACGGGCGGCACTCTTGCTGATTTGTTTGGAGGCGGATATGGTGAAGGTAATAAGACTACCGGAACTCCGGCTGATGTAAAAGGAAAAACATCGATTACAATTACAGGTGGTACTGTCAGCAATCTTTTAGAAGGCGGTGGTAAATTCTATGCAAAGTCAAATGAAGTAGAAATCAATATCTCTGGTGAAAATACAAAGATCGCAAATCTTTATGCTGGCGGTTATGATGCCGGATTGACATCGAATACATTGGAAACACCGTTGGCTGAATCGGTGAATGGTGTACAAACTGTTAAGTTGACCATGACAGGCGGCGAGATAACCGAAGGTATCGGCTGTGGGGGTGGACAGGGTTATACACGTACCGGGATAAGTACTGTCACTTTGAAGGATACCAAAATTGCCTCTTTCTACGGTGTTCTTGCAAATGGACGTGCAGATCAGATTGAGGCAACACTTACCAATTGCACATTTGCCAAAAAGGGATCATATTATGAGTTTGCTTCTGTAAACAGAGGAACGGTCAAAGATATTACTTGTACGTTTGATGGTTGTACATTTAATGATTTGGGGCAAATCAATGCTTGTCTCGGACCGGTAAACGGTTGGGCGGATTCTGATACGAATGGAAAGATTATTCCGTGTGTTACCGGAAAGGCTACTTTTAAGTTTGTGAATTCAAAAACAGACAATCCTGTCATGCAGATTGGGCAAGGTTTAGAAAGTGCCGATATCGAACTAATCGGGGCTAAGGCAAAACTTGCAACATTCAAAAAGAATGTTTCCACTATTATTTCCGAATTTGGAATAGAAAAAGGCAAGACCTGGACTTTCGACAACGACAAACCACTGTCGATCGGTGAAGGTATTACATTAAGCGGCGAGGGTACGATTAACGGCCATATCGCATTGGCTAGTGAAAACGTTACTCTGAAAGGCTTGACTATCAATGCAACTTCTATCGGAACAGATGGTCCGCAAAAAACTGTTATCCTCGGTACTTGTGATAAGGTGACGATTCAGGATTGTAAATTGAATGGTATCGTACCGGAAGCCGATAAGAGCAAATATGTTGCTAACGGTATCGACCTTACTACAAAATCAGCATCTGCATCCTATACGATTACCGGCAATACAATAACCGGTTGTAACGGCCTTGTGGATAATTGGACTGCAATCAATGTTATTGTTCAGGATGCACAATCATCAACAATTGACAATGCTGCAATTGCTCTGGAAAATACATACGACGACCGGAGTTTCGGTTATGTCCGTATGACTGCCAATGATGCATGGTCGTATGCTTATATTAAAGGAGCAGATAACCATAAAGCGGCTAATGCTTTCTATTGCATGAAGACAAATGGTGGCACTATCATTGCTCCGGATGCAACATGCGATGATATTTTGAAAGAACTGAATGGTGAACCTTTCGCAATTACCGGTTCTGTTTCGGCAACCTGTAAAGACGGTTATATTACTACTAATTCGGCGGATGCATCCAAGATGCTGGCTGAAGGCAAGGCGGTTAAATTGTTGACTTATAATGCCGAGGGTGCAGAAGGAGAGAAATTTGCATTTAGTGAAATCAATGTTGCCCCGTTGATCACAAATCTGCCGGATAGTGTGGCTTTTGCTTCTACTCCGGTCAAATTGGCTTTTAATACAAAGAATGTGGAAGTAACAGCAACAGAGGGAAGTGATTTAGTTTCATTGACCGATGATGGTGTTCTCTCATTCCTGAATCCAGGCGAAGTTGTATTGACGCTGAAAGTGAAAAAAGATTCGAATAATGATGGTAAGATTGACAGTAGTGATAATGGATATGAAGATGGCCTTACTAACACCCAGAAACTGAAGATCACGAAACGCGCTTTGATCCTGACGGCTGGTATTGTTCCGGACTATGGTGAGGGTAATAATGGCGATTCAATCGTTTACAATGCTAAAGATGATGTAACTTTGAAATGGGCTGACAATATTGCTGTTTCCGGATTGCCTTGGGAAGCTGTTGCTTCTGGATATTTCAAAGCTGATCTCCCGACAGGAAAACGTGCAAATAAGAATGTGGGAGACAAAGTTCCGGTTGAGATAACAAATGAAGACTTGAACGCTTTGTTAAACGCGGATTCAGCCAAACGTTATACCTTGGCTCCGATCACATTCGTAACTGCTAAAGTGGTAAAGGCAAAGGCTACAGTAACAGCAGATAATGTAACAGATTATACATTCGGTTCAGAACTTCCAACCTTTACAGCACAAACTAAAAATTTAAAAGATGGAGATCAACTTGACGGAACTTTAAAGTTCATCTGTTCCGCTACCCCTGATTCATTGGTGAAAGAGGGCGGTTATGATATTATGCCTTACGGCTTGACTTCCGATAATTATGCAATTACATTTGAAAAGGGTACATTAACCGTTAAGGCTACTAATCCTAAGATTGAAATTGTAGATGCAAAGGTTACAGGAAATGCTGAAGCTAAAACAATTACAGTACGGGCTAAATTAGTACATGCCGGTGGTTTAGAGACCGCAACTGTAACAGCTAAGGATGCCGAATCTGAAGTCGCTCTTGCATCTAATGATGCTATTACTCCGGATACGAACGGTATTTATAAATTTGAGGTATCTGACGCTGCTGCAAAAAAACATACGATTACCTTTACGGCAACAACAGCTGAACAATCCAACAATACAGGAACAGCCTCAATCGATGTAACTGTAGAAGCCGGTACTCCGCAGAACCTGAAGTTCGACGACAAGGTCCTTTCTTCAATCGTTTATGGCGACAGCTTGGCTTTGGTTGTATCGAGTGATCAAGCGGCTGCAAAGGGCGACTATACCTTTAAGGTTACGTCTGGTGCAACGATCAGCAATACGAACGTCTTGAAACCGACGGCAGCAGGTGATGTTGTCGTAACTGTTTCCCGCACCGCAGATGAAAACTATTCTTCTGCTACTGTAACGAAGACAATCAAAGTAACTCCGAGACCGCTTAAAGCTGAGGTTGCTGCTTTCGCACCGAAAACGTACGATGGCGATACAAAGGTAAAGACTATGCCTTCAATCACTTTGTCAAGTGACTATAAGGTAATAGGCAGCGATGCCGTTAGTATTGCAGCAGGTGCTACCGCCACTTATGCAAGCAAGAATGTCGGTATACATGCGATCTCTCTTTCTGCATTGACTTTGACAGGTGCACAAGCTGCCAATTACACTTTGATACAGCCAACCGGCCTGAAAGGTGAAATCATAAAGAAAGATGCAACTGTAAAAGTTGACGACGTCACACGTATGTACAACCAACGTTATACGAAGTATTCTTTCACTGCCGAAGGTCTTGTTGAAGGTGAATCTTTGTCTTCTGTTTATACCGGCAAGTTGGATGTTACCGAAAACGAAAAAGAAGGTACATTGACGTTGAAGATTGATGGCAACTTATGCCGGAATTACAATCTGACAGCCCAGAATGGTACTCTGACTATTACAAAAGGGACTCCGGTAGTGGTGGCTTATAAAGTAGTTGATCAGCCTAAATATTTGGTTGTCGATTCTGCCGGACATCAGAACTTGACTGTTTCAGAAACACTGGTAAACGGCTATTTCCAAGTAACAGGAGATGATGGTAGTGTTACAAATAGTGTAAATGCCATTCCTACTTCTTCACTAAAAGTAACCAATGCTTTGTTAGGAACAAAAGCAGGTGATGATTGGGCAGGCTGGAATAGTGAAAAGGCAACGGTAATCGAATATGCTGCAAGTACAGCTACTATTACTAATGTAAATGGTTATACTTATTCATCTACTGATCTAAATCGTTTATCTGTTGAAGGAACTGATTTGACCGCAAATGGCGTTGGTAAAGTTGCTATTATTGCAACAAGTGCATCTGGCGATGTCAAAGTCAAACTGTATGACGTAACTCCGAAGAAAGTTACCTATACAGCTGACATGAGCAAGACGTATGACGGCTTAACTCTGGCTACAGGTTCGGTAACTTTAGCAGGTGTAAATGGCAATGATAATGTCGTTTTGGATATGGAAGGGGTAACATTCAACTATGCCACTCCTGCAGCTGGAGAAAAGACGATCAATCCTTCCCAGGCTCCTATCCTGACGGGTGCAGATGCAAATAACTATAATTTGGCTTCTGGCGTTACAGGCGAGATTGCCAAGAAAGCAATTACAGTGTCAGCACCGATCAGTGCATACTATACAGGCCAGACAAATATGGCTTTGGATGAATTCACATCTGAAGGTATATTGAGTAATGACATTGTAAGCCTGAATGTAACATTGGATAATGCAGAGGTCGGTCCGCGTAAGTTTACATTAGGGAGCTTGGCAGGAGATAATGCTGCTAACTATACATTGTCTACAACGACGGTTTTGGATGGAACAATCCTGAAACCGACTATCGTGGTGACTGTTCCTGAAACAGCCTCTTCTACAACTGATGCTAAAAACAAATTGACTTATACGATTCGTGAAACCGGCAAATCTGTTTCCGGTTCCGTATTTAGCAATGCCGTACAGGTTGTTTCTTTGGGTAATGATGTTTATCAGGTAAGTACAAAAGAAGAAAATCCGAACTTCTCTTTGATTTATACAAAGAACCTGATCGGCTTCAAAGCCGAACCCAATTCCGGCGGTGGCGGTTCGACAACCGTATCTGTCAGCAGTGTGTCTTTGGATAAGACCGAACTGACGCTTCCGCGTTTGGATTCTTATACGTTGCTTGCTACTGTTGGCCCGTCCGACGCTTCTGATAAGAGCGTGACCTGGAAGAGCAGCGACGAAAGCATCGCTACGGTAGATGCAAACGGTAAGGTAACGGCTGTTAAGGTCGGCAAGGCTACGATCACGGTTACGACTGTCGATGGCGGCAAGACTGCTACCTGCGAAGTGACAGTCGATTTCGCTACCGGACTGGAAGAGGCTATCGCCAATACTGTCGTTTACGGCAGAAACAAGCATATCCATATCCGGCCTGTAGCACCGGTACGGGTTGCCGTTGTTAATCTGACAGGCGTTGTTGTCTATCAGGCAACGATCAGTTCTACGGCGCAAATACCTGTTAATCCTGGTATCTATCTGGTGAAATTAGGAACAGGAAGCGAGGCTGTCGTGACGAAAATTAGTGTACGATAGTTTGTAATTTTCTTAATAAATAATCTTTACTTCTAAAAGAAAAGATTAATAGTGAGTTTAGGAAGAGGGGGGCCGTGAGGTTCCCCTTTTTTTCTGACTTCGACAATGCGTCACCCAAATTGAGAATCAGTTAAACAGCTGGCTAATTTGCTTCTATTCTTCTTTCTGTTCAGATATCTTTTAGGCCAAGCCCAAAGCCTTTTTCCGGAGTTTTAATGATAACTAAAAGATAGCTAAGATCATATTTTGCGGTCTCTATTGTTTTCCGTAACTTTGTGATAAAAGAAATAGGATTATGGAATTGCAACGACGACTTTATCCGATTGGTATACAGACTTTCTCGAAACTTCGGGAGGGGAATTATGTGTATATCGATAAGACTGAATATGTTTATCGCATGACACATTCAGCTTCGAATTATATGTTTTTGAGCCGTCCACGCCGATTCGGCAAATCGCTGCTTACCTCGACACTCCATGCCTATTTCGAGGGACGTAGAGAGTTGTTTGAAGGATTAGCTATGGAGGGGCTGGAGAAAGAATGGGTAGTTTATCCGGTACTCCACTTTGATGTCAGCATGGCGAAGCACGTGGATGAAGCCCGTTTGAATCGGATGTTGGATTTCCTTTTGTCGGGATATGAGGACCGGTATGATTGCCATATAGGGGAGAAAGATGTCAATATCCGGCTGGCGAATTTGATACAATGTGCTTACAAGAGGACGGGGCGGCAAGTGGTGGTGCTGATCGATGAATATGATGCGCCGCTTCTCGACGTGATGCACGAAGAGAAAAACTTGCCTGTGTTACGAAACGTGATGCGTAATTTCTACAGTCCGCTGAAGGCTTGCGATCCTTATCTGCGCTATGTCTTCCTTACCGGTATTACGAAGTTCTCTCAGTTGAGTATATTCAGTGAACTGAACAATATAAAGAATATCAGCATGGACGGTTCATATTCCGCTATTTGCGGTATCACGGAAGATGAGATGTTGACGCAAATGAATCATGATTTGGAATTGCTTGCGAGCAGGATGCAGATTACCTGTCCGGAACTTGTTGCACGTTTGAGGAATAATTATGACGGTTATCATTTTGCTTATCCATCGCCCGACATTTATAATCCGTTCAGCTTGCTGAATGCTTTTGCGGACGGTAAAATCGGTTCTTATTGGTTCGGCAGTGGTACACCAACCTATTTGATCGAGATGCTGAACAAATACCATGTAAAGCCCCAGCAAATCGGAGGTCGGAAAGTTATTTCCGAATCGTTCGATGCACCGACAGAGCGGATGACGGACATTACTCCGCTGCTCTACCAAAGCGGTTATATCACGATAAAAGATTATTCCGAACTGACGGAACTTTATACGCTTGACATTCCCAATAAGGAGGTACGGATGGGACTTATGAAAAGTTTGCTGCCCGGTTATCTCCACCAACATACCGCCGATGGCCTTACGACGGTTGCGCTTCTTTTCGAGGCGATAGCCGGGGAGCGGATGGACGATGCCCTTCGTTTATTGCAGACTTTTCTTTCCACGATCCCCAAATGTGATAATACCGATTACGAGGGGCATTACCAGTCTTTACTATATACCATATTCAGTTTGCTTGGTATGTATGTAGATGTGGAGGTACGTACCCCCCGCGGTCGTGTGGATATGGTGATGCGGACGAAAACGACGCTTTATGTCGTGGAGTTAAAGCTCGATAAGACGGCGGATGCGGCTATGAACCAGATCAATTTGCGGGATTATCCCGAACGCTTCGCCTTGTGCGGATTACCGGTCATAAAAGTCGCCATCGGTTTTGACCGGGAGCGGCATACTATCAGTGATTGGCAGATAAGCAACTGATCTATCTCGGTGACCACGACAAACTTGTCGCTGATGACGTAAGCGATCACGCTCGATGTGACATAAATCGCTATGAGGGAGTAGAAAGAAAGGTGCCAGGAGGGAGTGCCGGACTTTGCTGATGTTCGCTTTTTATATAGTAATTTTTATAAATTTGCAAACAAAACAAAGAGACGATGTCATTGAAAATAATCCATACCGCCGACTGGCATCTCGGACAAACCTTTTTCGGTTATGACCGCGATGAAGAACATGAGGCATTTCTTTCGTGGCTGATCGATACATTGACGGAGCAACAGACCGATGCCCTGCTGATTGCAGGCGATGTCTTCGATGTCGCCAATCCGTCAGCCGCCGCCCAACGCCGTTTTTTTCGGTTCCTGCGGGAGGCGAACCGGCGTAATCCGCATTTGCAGATCGTGATTATCGCAGGCAATCATGATTCGGCAGCCCGTCTGGAGGCGCCGATACCCTTGTTGGAAGAACTGAATACGTCGATTGTCGGGGTTGTCCCGCGAACCGACCTGTGCAAGATCGATTTCGATTCGCTTCTGGTTCCTTTATATAATAAGGAAGGAAAACGGGAAGCGATCTGTCTGGCCGTTCCTTATCTTCGTCAGGGAGATTACCCCGCTTCGAAAGAAGGGAAAGATACCTATGTGGAGGGCGTTACCCGAATGTATCGCGGGCTCTATGACTATGCCGACACCCAAAGGCAGCCGGGCGAGGCGCTCCTTGCGATGGGGCACCTGCATGCGACCGGCGCTGAACTGTCGGAAGACGACCGGAGCGAGCGGACCATAATGGGAGGGCTTGAATCCGTGTCGGTAGAAGCCTTTAACGAGGGCTTGGCCTATACGGCCCTCGGTCATATCCACAAGGCGCAACGGGTAGGAGGACGTGAGCATGTACGCTATGCCGGCAGCCCGCTTCCGATGTCTTTCTCCGAACAGCATTACCGGCATCAGGTCGTTGCCCTTACCCTCGAAAACGGATGCTTGTCGGATCTCGAAGCAATGCCCATCCCTTTACGAACCGCCCTGCATCGGATTCCGGAGGAACCGGCATCGCCTGCCGAAGTCCTTTTGCTGCTTTCCAACCTGCCGTCTGTGGAGGAGGAAGCCGACCGCAGCCTTTGGCCTTACCTGGAAGTACAGGTGCTGCTGACGGAGCCTGATCCGGGTTTCCGGCACCGGGTGGAGGAGGCGTTGTCGGATAAGGCCGTACGCCTGACTTCCATCATCCCTTCTTATCCGAAAAAGGAGGGAGGGGAAGAAGCTCGTCCTTTGTCTTATACGGATTTGCAAAAGATCGCTCCGCTGGATATGCTCCGCCATACCTTTACGAACCGTTTCGGGGGAGATTTGCCGGAAGAGCTGGAGAAGATGTTTAACGATGTAATGCGGGAGGTTCACCTATGAAGATATTAGCGATACGAGGCCGCAACCTGGCCTCGTTGGAAGGTGATTTTGAAATAGATTTTACGATGGAGCCGTTGCTCTCGGCCGGGATCTTTGCCATTTCCGGGCCGACGGGAGCGGGTAAGTCTACGCTTTTGGATGCGATGTGCCTGGCCCTGTTCGCCCGTACGCCTCGTACCGACCAGGCGAAGGAGAATAATGTCAAACTCCAGGACATCAGCAATGAACAACTGTCGCAGAGCGACCCCCGTTTCTTGTTGCGGCGGGGTACGGCCTCCGGTTTTGCGGAGGTGGATTTCATGGCTTTGAACGGACACCGCTACCGGACACGTTGGTCGGTGGCGCGGGCACGCGAAAAGGAAAACGGACGGTTGCAGAATCCGCGTTTGGCCTTGTATAACCTCGATAAGGAGGAGGAAGAGCAGGGGACGCGTTCCGACCTGCAAGCCCGTATCGTCGAATTGATCGGCCTGACCTTCGAACAGTTTACGCGTTCCGTATTGCTGGCGCAGAACGATTTTTCAACTTTCCTGAAAGCCGAACAGGGAGAAAAAGCCTCCTTGTTGGAGAAGCTGACCGGAACCGAACTCTATTCCGCCATCTCCCGCCGGATATTCGAAAGGAATGCGCGGGCGAAAGAAGCCTTCGATCTGATCCAATCCCGCATACAGGGCATCGAGCTATTGACGGATGAGGAAGAAAACGACCTGCGTACCCGTCTTGCCGCAGCGGAAAAAGAATTGCTCCGTGTCGAGAAAGCGAAAGCGGAGCAGCAAGCCCTTCAAGAGGCTGTCCGATCTGTCGAACAGCAGATTACCGTCCGGCAGAGGCAGCAAAAAGAGGCTGCCGACAAGTTGGCGCATGCAACGGAATTGCTGACGGTCGCCCGCCGTGAATATGAAAAAGGCGTGGAGGAGCAGCAACAATCCGAGGCTCGTTTCAAATCCCTTCAACAGGAGATATTGCAGGCGCGTAAACTGGATATCCAGTTGGACACGGCCATACGCGACCTATCCCACTCGGAGCAGCAATTGAAGAATGTAACGCTTCGGAAGGGAGAAACCGAAAAGAAATATCAGGCTGCCGTCCTTCGTCAGAAGCAGGGGACGGAGGAGATAGCCCGCCTGACCTCCTGGCGCGAACGTTATAAAAAGAAGGAAAGTATCGCGGAACAGCTTTCCGCCTTGTTGTTGCATCTGGATGCAGCATCGGCCGCCCGTTCGGGCGTGGAAACGACCAACCGTTCGATCGAAACGCTCCGGCAGGAGGCTGTAACGCTGAATAAACAACTTGCCGGCCTGCAACGAACCAGCGCAAACAAGCAGCAGGCGTTGAAGCAGGCGGAAGCGGACTACCGGAGCCTGGAAGAAGAACTGAAAGCGGTCGATGTGCCGGCTTTGGACAAACAGATCGAGAAACTTCGCCGGGAACGCGAGCAATTGCTTATCGAACAGGCTCGTTTGGAGGCTTCGGGCAACATAAAGGAGTTGCGCGGCAGATTGCAGGAAGGACAACCCTGTCCGGTTTGCGGTAGCACGCATCATCCCTTTGCCAATCAGACACCCGTTGCCCCTGTTTCTGCCCTTACCCTCCAACTACAGGATTTATCGAATAAAAAAGAAACCTATGTCACTCGTACCCGCCAGCTCGCCCGCCTGCAACAACAGTTGCTCCGGCTCCATAAAGAATTGGCAGATAGCGAAGCCGCTTGTAAGGAGATGATCGGCAAGCAACAACTCGTCGCCAGCCGGCAAGAACGGGAAGAAGCTGTTGCAAAGGAACAATCCGCCCGGTTGGACCAGTCCCTTTCGGCTACCGACCGCCTATTCGGTAATAGCGAATGGCAGAAAGTATGGTTGCAAGACCCGGAAGCCTTCCGTAAAACATTGACAGACTTCGCCCGTCAGTGGCATGAGAATACCGAGAAGCTCCATCAATTGGAACGGCAGGCAAGCGCCCGGAAAGCCGAATGCGAATCGCTCGCCTCCTTCCTTCCTTCCCTCGAAAAGCAAGCCGAAGAAGCCGGGCAACTCCATGAAAAGAACCGTGCCGCTTTTTCCACCTTGCAGGCGGAGCGAAAGAAACTCCTGAACGGCCGCGCCGCAGATAGCGTGGAACAGGAGTACGCCCGGCGAATGGAAGAACTGAAAGAACGTCTGAAGAAACTGTCGGCCACCCAGACCGAGCAATCCGGCATCGCCGACCAGACGCGCGGCATTGCCGACCAGATTGCAAAGGACTTGGATGAAGCCTCTGCCGACTTGCTCCGGAGAAAGGCGGCCTTGGACAAATGGATTGCCGACTATTCGGCCTCTTCGGATGGACAGCCGCTCGAAGCAACCCTGCTCCGGTTCACGCAGGAAAAGACGGAACTTGCTTTCCGGCTCCGTACCCAGACGGAGAACAAGGCGAAGGTATCCGGCCTACAGGAAGAATTGAAAGCCTGCCGTACGGAAAGCGAACGTTGGGCGAAACTGAACGAACTGGCCGGCTCTGCCGATGGCGCCAAGTTCCGCCGCATAGCGCAGGGATATACGCTTGATATTTTGCTGAACTATGCTAATGTACAGTTGCGCGAACTGACAAGGCGTTATCGCCTGGAGCGGGTTCCCGAAACACTTGCCTTGCAGGTGATCGACCGGGATATGTGCGATGAGGTGCGTACCGTCCATAGCCTTTCGGGGGGCGAATCGTTCCTCGTTTCGCTGGCGCTTGCACTCGGCCTGTCTTCTCTTTCGTCCAACCGGATGCGGGTCGAAAGCCTCTTCATTGACGAAGGTTTCGGCTCCTTGGATGCCGAGACGCTTCGTGTGGCGATGGATGCTTTGGAAAGTTTGCGGACGCAGGGACGCAAGATCGGCGTCATCTCGCATGTACAGGAGATGACCGAGCGCATCCCCGTCCGCGTACAGGTATGTCGGGCCGGGAATGGAAGAAGCACTTTGGCAGTGGAAAGTTGAAAGGTGATTTCACCTGACCACGATCCTGAATCCCACATTCATCGGCCGCTGCCAGGGCAGGAAGGCTTTGCGGACGGCTGATGTGGAGTATTTAGGACGTTCGCGCCAGGAACCGCCGCGTACGACTTTCTTTTCGGCAACTTCCTTGTTCGCCTTTTCTTTTAAAGGGTAAGGAAGGTAATCGGATGCCGTCCATTCCGCCACGTTTCCGTTCATGTCATACAATCCCCAGGGATTGGGCCGGTAGGAGGCGACCGGGCAACTGATCAGTTGGTGATCGTTTACGTTCAGTACTTTCGGCAGGAAATCCCAGAACTTGCGCATGGGATCGTTTGCCCGCATCGGTTTCGGATCTACGCCCGTTACCGCCAGGTCGACAGTCGTACTGTCTGCCAAGTTCTCGAAAACGCCGAAGTCGCTGTTGATCGATCCGAACCAGAAATCATCCGCACTTCCTGCACGTGCCGCCCATTCCCATTGTGTCTCGGTAGGAAGGGAGGCGTCGCAGCCCGACATCTTGCCGAGTTTTTGGCAGAAAGCGTTCGCTTCGTCCCAGCTGACGCGCACGACAGGCTGTTCGGGCCGGTTGGCCGCATAGCCGGGAGTCGTATGATCCTTCCAGGTCTGTCCGATGTACCGGCTGTCGTGTTCCGGGAAAAGAGCGCGGAACTGTTCATTCGTGATTTCGGTCGTGCTCATCCAGAAGCCTTCCTTCACGTTTGCCTTGAATGCAGGCGAAGCGGAGGGCGTCCGGTTGTTGCCCATCACAAAGCTGCCGGCAGGAATCCATACCAGGTCGATATGGACATCCGGAGTGATGGTGAGGCGGCGGGTCGTTTCGCCTTTGGCAGATTGTCGGGTTGTCGCCGTCTGTGTGTCGAAGGGGAATCCCTTTGCTTTGACCGGGCGGAGCGGTCGGGCCGGTTCTTTTATTTCGACTGTCTCGCCGGTCGTCGCCCCGGTAATGCCGTCTGCCTTCTTGTTTTCTTTCAGCCAGTCGGCATAGTCGGCGATCTCTTTTTGCCAGTCTACCCGTACGCCGCTGTATTTCTCGGCCAGTTCCATACGACGTTCCACCTGGCCCTTCGGCGATTCGGGTTTCAGGTCGATCTGGGTAAAAGCCCCGTAGTAAGGGGCGTTGAGGTCGATCCAAGTATAGAGCGTGCGCATATCTTCTTTCGGTATCTGCACGTTGTGATGTCCGGCTTGCAGGATGCGGATCAGTTCGCTGTTGCTGGCGTGAAATTCGCCCGGCTTCAGGACGTAGATATCCGATTCCGGCCCCTGGCGGTACACGTACGGATGCAGGTTCAGATAGCTCTGGTCGTACTGCTTGTTGATTTTCGTCAATATACCTCTTTTATACGTGACCATCTGGTCCTTGCGGAAATCCGGTTCGGCATTTTTCCCGTTGTGGCAGGACACGCAGTTACGATCCAGCACCGGTTGCACTTCCAGACGGAACGTGAACGGACGGACACCTCCCTGCGGTGTTTCCAGCCGGCGTGCCTGCTTGGTCGAAGCAATCGTGCGTTTGGGAATCGGTATGCTGTTCTGATCCTCGTGGCAACCGACGCAAGAGACGATCTCGCCCGGCATCCCCGTCAACCAGCTGCGCATCCACTGGATGGCTGCCCCGTCTTTATCCAACGGCTGGATGGATACCGGCGTGTTGGCGGGAATGGTGAACAGTGCGGAGCCGTCTTCCTCGACCGGGACGGTCCCAAGCACGCGCTTGATGTCCCATCCGCTCTGTATTCCCTGTGCATCGTGGTCGGAAGGCGCCAAGATATAGGCATACTCGTATGCGAAGATACGGAGCGCCTTGATCGTGCCGCGGGGAACGCCCTGCGTCCCTTCTCCTTCGTAGATATCCTGGATGAAGACCGTTGCCTCTTTGCTGTCCGGCTTGATCTTCGAAGGGATGACGGGAGGCGTTTCGCGTTTTACCAGCGGGATGGGAGCGGTCAGGCCTTCTCCTTCCTGCTCGGCAATGAGTGTCAGGTTATCGAAAATGTCGACCAGGTAAATTCCCCAAAGTGCCTCCTTCGCCGGTTTGCAGGCGACCAGGAAATACTTTTCGCTAAGCGGGAACGGCTTCATGAACTGAGGCCAGACGCCTTCCACCAGTTCGTCCTTGATGACCGGGACGATCGGACGGTCTTTGAACGGCAGTTCCTGTATCATCCCTTTTTCCTCTTTCCGGCTTTTGGCAGGATCGAAGATGACGAGCCGTCCCGAACGTGCCGTCCCGTGGTGGCCGGAGATAATGCCGATGAAGCGGCTGCTGTGCTTGGAAAGCGGTTTCATGTCGAACGTGCTGTTCGGGAAATAGGAGCCGCTGCCGTAGAGCGCTTTGTTTTCCGTCCCGTCGGGGTTCATGTGCATCACGATACGGGAGAAATAGTGTGTCAGATCCGTATATTCCCAACGGGTGTACATGATGCGTCCGTTCGGGATCACGATCGGCGACCAGTTCCCGTCCTGGTCGAAGGTGAGGCGGCGCAAGGCACGCGTCTCGGGGTCAAAGGAGACAAGGTTGGCTACCACATCGTCGCCATGCACGCAAGGAACGCCGTTGTAACCGATGTTGGTCGTCGCCACCACTTTACCGTCCGGCAGGTAATTGGCGTCGCAAAATTCCAGATCCGGTTCGTCGACGGTGATCTTCCGGTGGAGCCCGCTTCCGTCGATGTTCATTTCGTATATCTGCCACTTCCTGTTTTCGTCGAGCGAGGAGAAGAGGAGGCGATCGGCATCCCAGTGGAGCTGTATGTCCGAAACGGGGACATCGGCTTCGGGCTTGTATATCCGGTTGCTTTCGATTTGTCCGCGTAAGCCTGTGAGCAGGTCGATCTCGGCATCGTAGCCTTTGCGCGGGTTGGAAAATAGCGAGTTGTAGTTGGCCGTCGAAGTACCCATCGACGGACCCGTCGCCTTACGGGCTTTGTCGCCCAAACGGTAACGGGCCACTATGATCTTGTCCATATCCAGCAGCGGATTGGCCAGGAGGATCTCACGCTTCAACGCAAGTACTTCTTGGGCTTGGCCAATCACTTTGTCGACCGCGTTGCCGGAAACCTTGCCGGAGAATGCCTGCTGCACTCCGGGCAGAAGCGTTTCCAGGCGGGACAGTTTTTCGTAAAGTGCGGGAGCTTTCTCTCCCAATGCCGCTTTTGTGTCATCCAGACAGGCACGTATGGCAGTGGGGTTTACCCATTGGATTTGTACTCCCAGATCATTTAGCTGAATTTGGCGTAATGAATCCTGCCCGTTCGCTGCGGAAATACTGGATAAGGACAGGGAGAGGAGCGCGAAGAGTAAACAAACTTTATGTTTCATATCATTACTATTATTTTTTCAAAACCTCTATCACTCTATCACACTTTGCGTATAAACCGTTTATATACAACTGCTTGCTGTGTGATACATGCCACTTTTATCTATCACTCTACTATCACACTCTCTTTTTCCAATATAGCAGAAAAAGATACAAGACATATCGCTTGTTTTCAACAAGATAGTGAGATTTGATACTGAACACCCGGATGTCTGTTTTCTGTACATCCGGGTGTTTATCTTCCCGACACCCGGATGTTAAAGGTGGGTTTACCCGGGTGTTCAAGAGCTTTTGCGGGTACTTTTATGAAAAAAAGAGCCTTGTTATGACTTATTTGTCTGCTAATTTGTAAATTTCCGATGCTGCCATCAGGAATGCCCCCGTGCCGTAGAGCTCGGTCATGTCGCGTGTCACCTTTTTCGGATCGGCGCCAACCGGCTGGACCCACCCTAATTTCCCGTTCGTTTCAACGGCGCGGGTCAGTGCTTCCCATCCTTTTTTTACGACTGGCAGGTATTTGTCTGCGGGCAGATACCCCTGGTTGATTCCGTATGCCAGGCCGTAAACGATAAATCCGGTCGCGCTCGTTTCGGGCGACGGATAGCTGTCCGGGTCCAGCAGGCTGGCATGCCAGTAACCGTCTTTTCCTTGCAGTCCGGCGAGGCGCTCGGACATCTTCTTGTAAAGTTCGAGATAGAAAGGACGGAACTCGGTATCTTCCGCCGGCAGCGTCTTGAGTATTTCCGCCAATCCGCCGATTACCCAACCGTTGCCGCGTCCCCAGAATACCTTCTTGCCGTTGGCTTCTTTCTGTCCGATGTAGCGGCTGTCGCGATAGAAGAGGTCTTCGTCTTTATCATACAGGTGATGGTAGGTGGCACGGAATTCGCCGTCGGCAAAATACATGTATTTGCGATTGCCGGTCAGCGTGTAGAGCCGCGTGTAGACGCCGGGCGCCATGAAGAGGGCGTCGCACCAGGTCCAGCGTTCGATCGTGCTGCCTTTGCTGTAATCGAGGTCCATGCTTCCGTTGGAAGGATTGTTCAAAACCCAGTCGACGCGGGCGATGGTCGGTTTCAGCATGTTCTCGTTCTTTTCCTTGTTATAGAAATCGATGTAGGTTTGTGCGATGCAAACGTCGTCGGCATGATACATGCGGTTGGCAACCTGCCAGCTCTGGCGGTTGAAGATTTTCCGGAGCCAGTCATAATAGGTGTTGTCTCCGCTCAGTTCCGCCCAATCGAACATTCCCATGTAGAGCGCTCCGGCGATCCATCCGCGCGGTTCGCTCTTGGCATATTTGTTTTCGGGATAATCCTTGATCTGCCAGTCCGCCACCCGTCGGGCAACGTCCATGACGCTTTGCCGGTCCCAGTTGTTGCTGGCAACAGTGTTGGCGGCGGTGTTATTTGTCGTTTCGGCCTGTGCCGGCAGATTGTTCACTAAACAGGTACAGGCGCAAAGTGAGAGGCCTGTACAGATGTGCTTGATTGTTGTTTTCATGATATTCGCTCTGTTTCTTTTAATTCTGCACCAAAAATAGGAAAGATAAGGCTCAGGATATAATAATATCATCTCAAAATGATTAAAAAATGTACCAAAGAAAAAGAGCTGTTCCGCGTGAAGACGTAAGAACAGCTCTTTGCTTATGAATCTGCTATGTCGGTTACTTGTCCCAACCCGGATTCTGAGGAAGTTCTGCACTGGAGTTTGAGTCGATCACGTTCTGCGGGATCGGCCATAAGAGGTGCTTCTGTTCCATGGAGGCACGGTCATTGTATTTTAACGTGCGTTCCATGAATTTTTCCGGAAAACGGCTCAACGTGAAGCGGCGGCATTCTTCGCCGATCATTTCGCGGATACGTTCGTCCAGCAGGAAGTCAACGTTGATCTGAGCAGCTGTTACCGGTTTAGCGTTTGCACGGGCACGAACAACGTTGAATGCCTCTGCCGCTCCTTGCATATTGTTTTGCGCTATGCGGGCTTCCGCCAACAGCAGATAAGTATCGGCCAGGCGGAATTTCATACGGTCTTTCATGCTACCGCCGAAACCTTCGGAACCGCCTTTGTCCTGTACACCGTAGAAAAACTTTGTGATAGCCGGGCTTAGACGGCCTGCTTTCCATAACGATTCAGTGACTGGTGTATATTCGCCATACTTTTCGCTTGAAGCGTCGTTGCAATACCAGTGGCGTTTGATGTTGTATTCAGAGTTACGGATATCGCTTTCATCAAAGAAATTTTCGCTTGTGATCCACCAAGGCAACGGCATCAGTTGTGCCAAACCACGGCCACCCAAAGAGTCAGCGATCACGAAACCGTCGATCTGCCAGTATTTCGGTGTCCAGACACGTATACGCCAGTCTTCTGATTCGAAACCACCACCGATTGTATTGTATTCAAGCTGCATGACCCAGATGCTTTCCTTGTTGCCGGAGGTACGGTTCTGGTTGTTTTCCTTGAACATATCCGAGAACACGTCGCCCGGCTGATCCAGGTGTTTGCCGAAACGTTGAGTCATCAGTTGGAAATAACCGGAGTTGATGACATTCAAAGCATGCTTTTCAGCTTCGGCCGGCTTGTTGCCTAACAGGCAAATATCGGCCATCAGGTGTTCGGCTGCCCATTTGGTTAAACGACCCGGTTCTACTTTGTCAGGATCTTCCGGCAGGTTGGCAGATGCAAATTCGAGATCTTCCAACATTTTGTTGATTACTTCAGCCTTCGGTGTGCGTGTGAAGTCTGTGCGGAAATCATATTCGATTTTGTCCGTATAGGGCACATCGCCATACAGATAAACCAAGTAGTAGTAAGCGTATGCACGGAAGAAGCGGGCTTCAGCTTGGTATCCGATTTTATCGGTTGCATGATCCCATTTGACGTTTTCGTTTTCCGAATAGGTCAGAATCTGGTTGGCGTTGGCTGCCAATCGGTAACCGAAATCCCAGAACGATTTGATAAATGGGGAAGAGGGCGTGTAGGACAGGTTGTCGAAATTCTGCAAAGCACCGTCGTTGTGGCCGGTGTTGGCGATGTCCATACCGATCTGGAGCACTTCATACGGCGTGGCACCTCCATGTGCGAAAGAGGGATCGTTACTGTCACCCCAACAGGTCCATTCGGAACGGGCAAATTCGTACAAGCCGGTTACACCAACTTCAAAACCATGTGTACTTGTATAGGTGTTGTCTGGAGCCATTGCGTTCTTGAGTTCCTCATCCAAGAAACCGTCGCAACTGCTGAGCATCAATGTGGATGCGTATAATATGGATAATATTTTCTTCATTTTCGGTTGTTTTTAGAATGTTACATTTAAACCAAACATATAAGAACGGTTGGTCGGATAGCTGGTGTACATATTGTCCGCATCCAAGTTGGTTGTGTTGCTGACGTTGCTGAACGAGCAGAGGTTGTTGATGCTGGCATTCACGTTTGCGCCTGCGATACCGATCGTCTTCAGCCATTCTTTCTTGATGTTGTATCCGAGTGTGACGTTTTTCACCTGTACGTAGCTTACTTTCTTATACCAAGTGTGTTTGTCGAACGGAGAATATACTAAAGAGGTCATCTCGTTAGTTGGGCGTTCCGGTGTCCAGTATTCGTAACCGCTCAGGTAGCAGTAGTTCATGTCCCAACGTTCCAGGTTCAAGTCTTTCCGTTCTTTTGTCATGCCGAACACACCGTCCAACAAGAAAGAGAATGTGAAATCTTTGTAGCGGAACGTGTTACCCATGGAGAGCAGGAAGCTCGGCAGTTTGGAACCGATTACTTTCTTGTCGGCACTGTTGATGACGCCGTTGCCGTCGACATCTTCCAGCATGGCTGAACCAGGTTTAGCACCTGCCTGGATTTCTTTGCCGTCGGCGTTGAGGAACTTCTTCTGTTCAGCGTTCCAACGCGGGTCGGATTCTTGCCAAGTACTGACAACGTTGTAGTCGTAGTAAACGCGGAGCGGTTCGCCGATGAACCATTTGTTGGTGATATCGTCTTTACCGTCGCCACGCAGTTCGATGATCTTGTCACGGTTCAGTGAGAAATTCACATTCGTGTTCCAAGTGAAGTCTTTCGTTTCGATGTTGAGGCTGTTCAGGGCGATTTCGACACCCTTGTTGCGAGTCTTACCTATGTTGTCCCAGATGCTGTTGAAACCGTTCATGATCGGAACCTGGCGTTTCATCAGCAAGTCTTTCGTGTTGGCGACATAAACGTCGATGCTACCGCTCAGGCGGCTGTTGAAAAAAGAGAAGTCCACACCCAGGTTGAAAGTGTTGGTTGTCTCCCATCTCAAGTTCGGGTTACCTACGCCGGTTGCGCCCAAGAATGTACCGTTTACAGGTGTTCCTCCGTCGCTCCAGAGATATTTGGTCAAACTCAAACGGTCCAATGTCTGGTACGGGTCAATCGCCTGGTTACCGTTGGAACCGTAAGACAGACGGAGTTTCAGCATATCCAATCCATTTTCAACAGCACTTTCCATGAACTTTTCAGAAGATAGGTTCCAAGCGGCAGCTACAGATGGGAAGAAAGCGAATTTGTTGTTTGCACCGAAAGCGGAGTAACCGTCGGAACGGCCTGTCAATGTCAGCAAGTAACGGTTGTCATATCCGTAGTTCAAACGGAACATATAAGACATCGTAGAAGTTTCTACAATCGTGGAAGATTGCTTCTGGTTTTTTTCAGCAGCGTTCATGTTGTGATAGTGGGAATCGTCGTTTACGAATCCTTCTCCAGATATTGAAGCTTCTTTCTTTTGTGTCTCCTGTACCGAATACAAAGCTGTAACATCGAATTTGTGTTTGCCGAATGTTTTATTGTATTTCAACATGTTTTCCCATGTGTAATCCTGGTAGTGATAGTTGAAGACACTTGCGCTACCGTCTGTAGTCTTACCAGAATAGGTGTCACGGCCGTAATAAGAACCTTCGTTCTTGCTACGGTAGTTGTAACCCAGATTGGTACGGAAAGACAAACCATCGAGCGGCAATTTGATTTCAGCGAAGGAAGAGATAAAGAGGTTACGGTGGATTTTATCGCTGATGGCCTTGATGTCTTTCATCGGATGCATGAACAGTGTTTCGTTCATCGGGAAATATTCCATGTTGCCTTCTTCATCTGTATCCATACCGTAAGGGCTCTGGTGCAAAGCGGATTCCAGATTTGGACCGTTGTCGTCGATTTTTTTCTGGATGTATTGCGTACCGATACCGATTGTCAACCAAGAACCCAAGTTCTGTGTCACGTTTACGGATATATTCGTACGGTTGATACCGGTGTTTTTCAAGATACCGTCTTGTCTCAAGTTGGAGAGAGAAGCCATGTACTTGGTCGTTTCCGTTCCTCCGGAGATACTTGCCTGGTGGTCCATAGTGAAGGCGTTGCGGAAGATGATGTCCTGCCAGTCTGTCTGCTGACCTCTTTCATACATTATACGTTCGTTGGCATTCAAGATGTTCATAGGATTCAGTTCGTTATCTACATAGCCATATTTCTGTGCATAGTAGTCCTGACGGTAGCGGATGTACTCGTCGCCTTTCATCGGGTTCAAGCGTTTCTGTGCCTGCTGGATTCCGACCTGTCCTTTGTAAGAAACTGTAGGAGCGCCCACTTTACCTTTCTTCGTTTGGATCAAGATGACACCGTTAGAACCGCGGGAGCCGTAGATGGCAGCCGAAGAGGCGTCTTTCAATACGGTCAGGTCTTCGATGATGTCCGGATCAATGTCGCCCAATGAACCGCTGTAGGGGATTCCGTCCAATACGATCAACGGCTCGTTGTTGGCTGACAAAGAGTTTTCACCACGCACGCGGATTTTCTGATCCTTTCCCGGATTAGCTTCTTCTGCCGTGATTTTCAAGCCCGGTACTTGTCCGGCCAGTTTGTCTAACAGGTTGTTGGTCGTCACCTGTTGCAACTTTTCAGCATTGACAGCCACGATGCCGCCCGTCAAGTCCGATTTGCGTTGCGAACCGTAACCGATAACGACAACATCGTCCAAACCGATCGCATTGTCTTTTAAAACAATGTTGAGTGTTTTTGCTCCCGTAATTTTGATTTCTTGTGTTTCGCAACCGATGTAAGAGACAGCGATCGTTGAGTTTTGGGGAACGTCAAGGGAGAAGTTTCCATCTATATCGGTAACAGTACCGATCGTCGTACCTTTTACAACAATGTTAGCTCCGATAATCGGGAATTTATCAGCTTCCGCGATTACCGTACCCGAAACTTTGACATCCTGCGCATATACCTGTACGGATATAAACGCCATAAAGAGTAGTAATAAGGAAAGAAACCGGTTCTTCCCGTTTGCCTTTTCATTGGGAGGCAAATTCCCTCGTAGTTGTCTGTTCATGCCTTTCATAATTTATTAGCACATTAAACAATTAATAATTTAACCTGTCGGTCCTGTTTGTTTTTTGTGCCAAAAGAATGAAAGATGCAAGCCAAGCGCGTGTAATTTTATTCCAAAAGGGGATAAAAACATTCCAACGTGCTAAAAAACATTTATTTTGATGAATTTTGATAGGTGTGCCTTTAGCTTTGAGATGCTGTTTCCTGATATTCCGTCGGCGACATTCCATAGACAGCCTTGAAGCTGCGGGCAAAATACGAACGGCTGCTGAACCCGATGTGCTGGGCTATTTCGGAGACGTTCATGTCCGATTCCTTTAGAAGTTTCGCCCCGGCCTCCAGGCGGATATTTTTGATCAGTTCGATAGGAGAGAGTCCGGTTACCGTCTTTACTTTCCTGTAAAAGTTAGTCCGGCTCATTCCCAATGCCTCATAAATGACCGATACGTCGAGTTCGGGATTCGATATATTGGCTTTTACGATCTCGATATACCGGGCGAGGAAATCGTCGTGCTCTTTCGGCTCTTCCACTCCGAGCTGTTTGAGGGAAAGCGTTTCTCCGTACATCGTCTTCATTTTCTCGCGCAGGGAAAGGATGTTCCGGATGCGGGCTTTGAGCAAAGATATCTGGAACGGTTTGACGATATAGTCGTCTGCACCGGCATCCAGGCCTTCTTCTATCTGCGATATCATCGACTTGGCGGTAAGCAGGATAACCGGTATATGGCAGTAGTTTTGGTTTTCCTTGATGCGTTTGCAAAGTTCGAGCCCGTTCATTTCGGGCATCATGACGTCGCTAATGACGATATGAGGATATGACTCTTCGATCATCGCCAATGCCTCTTTGCCATTGAATGCCTTGACCACTATATAATCGAGGCTGAGCTGTTGTTCCAGATATTGAAGCACTTCCTGGTTGTCATCGGCCAGCAAGACCGTCTGCTTGTTTCTGTTTTCGGTCTCTTCGACCAGCAAGTCGAACTTTTTGCTGATTTCGGCAGACTTGGTCAGGACGGGAGATTCGTCCTGACCTTCTTCCTGTTTTTCGGTGTCGGGAAGAAGGAACATGAAGCGGGTGCCTTCCGCTTCCGAGCTTTCGGTCCAGATGCAACCGTTATGCTGTAAAATGATGGAGCGTGTCAGGCTGAGTCCGATACCTGTACCGGAAATCTGCCGGTGTATATCTTCTTGCGAACGGTAGAATGGTTCGAAAATCTTTTCCGCTTCCTGCTCGTTAAACCCTTTTCCGGTGTCGATTACCTCGATAAAGAGGTATTTAGCTTCTACCAGGATGGAACTGTATTGAGCCGGGAAAAGGGGAAGCAGTTCGCATTCCGCCTGCGTGACTGTGCTGACACGGATGGTTACCTGTCCTTCCGAAGGAGTGAATTTGAAGGCATTGGAGAGCAGGTTGAAGAATATCTTTTCGATCTCCGCCTCGTCGAAACAGACCTGATATGTTTCTGGCAGCTCGTTGTCCAACGTGAAACGGATTTCCCGGTTGCTTGCCACGCTCTCGAAGGAGTGATACATCTCGCGGATAAAGGCGGAGAAGTTGAAACTGGTCTTTTGCAGGATCGTTTTACCGGCCTCGTATTTCTGTATATCCATCAGGTTGTTGACTAAGAGCAACATTCGTCCGGTGTTCTTTTTGATCAGCTGAAGCAGCTCCTTTATTTCGGGCGAGAACGAGACGTACTGCATCAGGTCGTTTAGCGGGTTGATGATGAGCGTCAGGGGAGTACGCAGTTCGTGGGAGAAATTGGTGAACATGCGCATCCGTTCCTCATGCAGTTCGTTGACCTTGTCCTGCTCCATCTGTTTGTAGCGAAGTTCCCGTTCCCGTTCATGCTTGTCGTGCTGGTGGCGGATGATTCTCACAATGGCGAATGTGATTATGCAGAAGTATAGGAAGTAAGCCCACCAAGTCTTGTAGAAGGGCGGATTGATCGTGATGCGTAGTGTCGCTTCTTCGGGATTCCACACGTTGTCGTTGTTAGAGGCCTTGATCTGGAATGTATAGGTGCCGGGAGCCAAGTTGCTGTAATAGGCTTCCCGCCGGTTGCCGACCGTATGCCACGTCGGGTCGGCTCCTTCCAGTTTGTAGGCATATTGGTTTCTTTCGGAATGGATAAAGTTTAACGCCGTGTACCTGAACGTGATGTTATTCTGGTTGGAAGCGAGCGTAATGTTTCCGTCCTCCATGCTTCCGGTCACGTCTTCTTCATTGTTTATGATCAGGGAAGTAATATATATGGGCGGAATGTTGGGATTCACTTTGATTGTGTCAGGAATAAAAGAAAGGATTCCTTTATCTCCAGGCAAATAGATGCATCCATCATCTGAAATACTATTACCAGAAAAACGTGTAAACTCCATTGTTGGAACATCTGTTATGCTTATTTCAGTGAATGTATCAGTGGAACGATTTAGCCTATATAAAGCTTTTCCGGTTGTTACCCAAATATTTTGATATTTATCGATCGTAAGCGAATTGATATAACTGTCCGACAGTCCATCTTCTTTTTGATAATGTTTGGTTAACTTTAGATTTCTATCCAGTCGATATAAGCCATTTTTGTTGGTTGCAATCCAAACATAACCTTTATTGTCCTGTGTGATGGCCGTAATATTTCCTAATTTCTCGAATTGTGTATTTACTTGTAGTTCAGGGAAAAGGTTGCGGGCTGTTTGTCTTTTTGCATCA
Source organism: uncultured Parabacteroides sp. (assembly GCF_902493135.1). GTDB lineage: Bacteria > Bacteroidota > Bacteroidia > Bacteroidales > Tannerellaceae > Parabacteroides. Next base: position 67,214 of record NZ_CABUOD010000003.1, on the reverse strand, counting down.
TACAAGTAGAGACTGTCGGACAATGTGCCGAGCAAAAATAGATCAGGTTCGAGTTCGTGAATCACGGTAACCCCTTTGAATGGACGGGAAACGCCGTTGGTTATGAATCGGTTGGTTTGAATTTCTTTGTCGACCATGACCAAGTGTTGGTTGCTGTTTGTCGGTATCCAGAGCCTTTTGCTTTTGTCGATATATAAAGAGACAATATCATTGTGCTGGAAGTCATATAGTTTTTTATACTGTTTGTTCCGGATAGAAAACAGATAGACAGATCCGAAATGAGTAGAGCACAAGATCGAGTCTCCTTGTATCAGGATCGATTTGATGATATTGATCTCGTAATTCCCTTCGTGAAGAGGTTTGATGGGATAAAGCTGCTGCTGTCCGTTTTCCGGATTATAGTAAAATAATCCTGCACCTTCTGTGGCAAACCACATGTTTCCGTCTTTGTCTTGCTGTCCTTTGCTGATAATGCCGGTGTATTGATGAGGCTTGATATAGGAAATCGGCTTGTAAAAAGGATTATAGTAATTAATTCCAGCCGAATAGGTCCCGATCCAGAGAGTCTGGTTCCTGTCTATTAGCATGCTGTGGATAGAAAAATGACTTAGTCCCCCTTTCCCGGCAATATTCGTATTTACAGGGATGATGGTACGATTTTTTTTATTCAGAATATGTAGTCCTCGAAATGTCCCGATCAGGATGGAACTGTCATTATATGGGACGAATGTCCGTATCCAGTTATTGTTGAGACTGGTATTGCCCTTATGTAACCAAGAAAAGGTCTGTTTTTCTTTATTGTAGAGACAAATCCCCGTCTCGTCCATCCCAAGCCATATATCCCTGTTTTTGTCCGGTAATATGGTTACTATGGCATCGTCGATGGGTACGTGTTGTTTTAGTTTCCAGTTCTCGGAATAGATGTACAAGCCGTTGCTCTCTGTCCCGATATAGATGTCCTTGTCCGGAGCCTGTGTAACGGAATAGGTCGGTGAAGGGATTGCCGTGTCGGGAAAGACCGTTTCGACCGTCTGGTTCATACTGCATTTGAATACGGATCGGTTGCAGAAAGCATAGACATTCCCGTCTGTATGTTTCAATAGGCGGTTGATGATGTTGGTGGTGCATGCCTTGTCGATGCTTTTGGGGTAGAAGCGGGTTATCTTTTTGGTTTTATAATCGATGCAGTTGATCCCGTTCGAAGTCGCGATCCAGATATTTTTCCGGTCGTCTTCGGCAAATCCCCGGATGTAGTTGTCTGTTAATGTTGCATTATTGTTGACTTCGTTTTGATAGACGACAAATTCGTAGCCGTCGTAGCGGTTCGCACCGTTGCGTGTCCCGAACCAGATGTAACCGTCCGAATCCTGGAAAATATCAAGAACGGAAACTTGCGACAGGCCGTCTTCTTCTCCCAGGTGGGAGAAGAAGAAATTTATGCTATATACAGGGGGTGTATATAGCATAACCATATATATAATAAGTGCGGTATAGAATCTTTTTATCATCCGTAGTTTCATGGTTTATGAGCAAAGACACATGGCTGTGCGTCTCTTATTCTGCAAAGATAGTGATTTGGAGACGATCTTGAACAGGATTGAGATGATTTTACACGGTGAAACAAGTTGATTATCCTATTTTTGTAACTTAATCAATTAAAACATCATGAATAAACGAGTATTGAGTTTAACCTTATTGTTGGCCTGTTTCAGTTTGGTGATGCAGGCGGAAGGCCGGATTGTCCAGTCGTTTAATTCCGGTTGGGTATTTAAGAAAGCGCCGGCAGGCAAGGAACTGGCCGTTAATGCGCCGAAATGGGAGAGTGGATGGACCGAGGTCGAGATTCCCCATACGTGGAACGCGAAAGATATGCAGGTACAGTTTGATAACTTCTATGAAGGACCTGCTTACTACAAGAAACACTATTTCTTTCCCGCTGAACTGAAAGACAAACGCGTCTTCCTCCGCTTTGAAGGCGTGGGGGCCGTTGCGGAAGTGTATGTGAACGGTTCGCTTGTGACAACTCACAAAGGAGCCTATTCCGCTTTTTCATGCGAGATCGGCACGGTGCTGAAACCGGGAGCGGACAACGAGATCATAGTGAAAGCCGACAATGCGTCACGTCCGGATGTGATTCCTATCAACCATGTGCTTTTCGGCGTTTATGGCGGGATGTACCGCCCGGTTTGGTTGATCGTGACGGATCCTTATAATATATGTGTGACCGATTGCGCTTCTTCCGGTGTCTACATCACCCAGAAAAATGTTTCCAAAAAGCAAGCGGATGTAAAAGTAAAAGTAAAGCTGGATAATGGAACGTTGCAACCCGTCCCGCTTACTTTGCAGAACACGATTTATAACCAGGAAGGGAAGCAAGTAGCGACCCAGAGCCGATCGTTCGACCTGACGGCACAAGGCGTACAGTCGTTCGAAGCCGATTTCAAGATCAAGAATCCTATCCTGTGGCAGGGACGGAAGAATCCTTATTTATATAAAGTGGTAAGCCGCTTGATCCAGAACGGAAAAGTAATCGACGAAGTTGTGGAACCGTTGGGGTTGCGTAGATACGAGATTGTAGCCGGAAAAGGCTTCTACCTGAATGGCGAGAAATATCCGATGTACGGCGTTACCCGCCATCAGGACTGGTGGGGGCTGGGCAGTGCGTTGAAGAATGAAAACCATGACTTCGACTTGGCTACTATTATGGATATCGGTGCGACAACCGTCCGTTTTGCCCACTATCAGCAGTCGGACTACCTGTATTCGCGTTGCGACAGTTTAGGGTTGATCATCTGGGCGGAGATTCCTTTTGTGAACCGTGTGTCCGGGCAGGAAGCCGAGAACGCCCGCAACCAACTCCGCGAACTGATTCGCCAGAGCTTCAATCACCCGTCCATCTATGTTTGGGGGCTGCATAACGAAGTCTACCATCCGCACGAATATACAAAGGAATTGACCAAATCTCTGCATGACCTGGCGAAGACGGAAGATCCCGACCGTTACACCGTTTCGGTAAACGGCTACGGACATATGGAACATCCGGTCAATCTGAATGCCGATATCCAGGGGATGAACCGCTATTTCGGTTGGTATGAAAAGAAATTGCAGGATATCGAACCGTGGGTGGAAGGCTTGGAAAAGGACTACCCGGACCAAAAATTGATGCTGACGGAGTATGGAGCTGACGCTAACATAGTCCACCAGACCGAATACCTGGACAATTCGCTTAACTGGACGAAACCCTTCTATCCGGAAACTTTCCAGACGAAGACGCATGAATACCAGTGGAGCGTGATCGCCAAGCATCCGTATATCGTCGCTTCTTATTTGTGGAACACTTTCGATTTCGCCACTCCGCTGGCAAACCGCGGCGACCTTCCCGCCCGTAATATGAAGGGTATGGTGACTTTCGACCGCAAGACGAAGAAAGACTCTTATTTTTGGTACAAGGCGAACTGGAGTGAAGACCCCGTCCTCTACCTGACGCAGCGCCGGAATGTGGACCGCGAAAAGAAAGTCACTTCTATAACCGTCTATTCCAATATCGGGGAACCGAAAGTTTTTCTGAACGGCCAAGAACTTTCCGGCATCCGTAAAGGTTATACAGACGTACATTATATTATAGATAATGTGACCTTGGCAGATGGAAAGAACATTGTGAAGACCGTCGCCCATAAAGACGGCAAGACGTATGAAGACACCATCGAATGGATGTACACCGGAGAGAAAAAACGGGAAGCGGATTCCTTTTCCATCAAAGGCGTACATGCCGGGTTTGAATAAAAGGACAACATACTAATTAAATATACCTGGCCTTGGCTGTAAAAGTTACTGAAGCCTGCCTGATTCCGTTTGAGGAAACCAGGCGGCTTTAGTACTTTTTATTTATATACCGGTTTGTCTGACAGGGAAACGGATTGCCGGCCGTTGCCCTTTAATTCGAAAAGGACGACTTCGTTTTTTCCTTGTTTCAGTGCGGTGGCCGGAACTTCTATGGATTGCGTGGCATTCTCTTCCCAATAAGAACCCATATATTCGCCGTTTACCCAGAGTTCTCCCATTCCCCAGCCTTTTATGCTGATGTGGCAGTCTTTGGGCATGTCGATTTCGAATGTTCCTTTATGGAAACAGGGGGAGTCGTTTTCTTTTTTGTCTCCGAACGTGAGTTCGTTTACAGAAGTTTCGCGGACGAGAAGCGGGACCATTTTCCAGTTCTCGATGGCAGCATCGTTGAGCGAGATGGCACCGAACAGGCCTTTGGAGTTGTCCAGTATTTCAGGGCCATACGTAATGCGTCCGATATTTTCGGCATAGATTTGTAATTGGTATGTGCCCGGAGCGACATTCAACACCAGGCTTTTATGGCTATCTGTCAGGCAGCCTTGTAATTTCCCGTTCAGGTAAACGGTGGCGTAATCCCTGACATTTTCCACTTCCAGCTCCGAATTCTCTTCTTCCACCTTGACTTCTGTCTCATAGAGGGCGTATCCGAAATCGATATTCATATCGTTCATCCTCATAAGCTCCGGTGCTTCGAAAACTTCGCCATATGTTTGTTCCAACGGGGCGAATGCCGTCATTCCTATTTCCTGGCTGAAAGCAGGAACAACGGAAAGGAGGAACAGACAGGCTGATAATAAAGAACGTTTCATAAGATTCTGTTATTTGAAAAGACCGGCGGAATCGGAATACCGGAAAGCTTATTCTGCCTTTGGAATTTCCGATTCCGCCGACCGGTTATTTAATGAGAAAAGAGTTAATAAAGGATTCGTCAACCTGTATTTGCGGATTGAACTTATCGCTTTTTACATAAGAGTCGATGCTTTTCAGCAATTGGCGGGTCGCCGGACGTTTGTCGATATTCTTTTTCGTATCGACTGCCAGTACCAGCAGTTGCCCGTTCTTTACTTTTGCTTCGAAGCCGATGCCTAATTTCTCGTTGTTGTCGTAGCTGTCGATTACCTGGATGAAGGGGCGCAGTTCCTGGGGCGCGTTAGCCATTTCGATCACTTTCGCGTTTTCGAGGATGTCCCACCATTGCCAGTCGGTATGGTTGTCGGTGATAAAATCGGCAAATACCGGTTGGGTGTTGTGGATCAGGCAGCCGATGGTCATAGGTGGCCATTTGAACATGATCGGATTCCAGAAATGGTTGTGGAAAGTAGACTTGCGTCCTTTTACGCGGTTGGGCATCGGGCATAATACGACCTTTTTGCCTTGTTCCAGATATTGCTTTGCCTTATCGTCATATACGGTTGTGTAGAGGACGTCGCCGGTCGATCGCATAAGTTCCTGCTGATGCGGATATACCCAGATGTCCCAGTCATTGCTTAACTTGTCGTTGATGGTGAAATGGACTTTCAGACGTTGAGGTCCGGTGACCTTGCTGAAGTCGAAACCGAATTCGCCGACGGGGAAGACGCCGTAGTTCTGGATCGTCTGTGTTTTCAGCTTGCCTGAAGCGAGTGTACGGCCGGACATGTCTGTCACGAACCATTTCAGTTTGGCATTCTTGAGGACTGCGGGGCCAAAGTTATAGACTTCGGCTTTTGCCTGGAATGGCTCGTCGACATAGAAAGCTCTTTTCTCGAAGCGCAACAACGGCACGGTGGGGGAACAGGATTCCCTGAACTTTTCCGGTGTCACGAGCCCTTTGGAATTCCAGAATGGGTCCAGAATTCCGACCGGGGCATATCCCTGTCCGGTAAAGTCGTTGATGGATAACAGTTGGAATCCGCCTGCCAGGTCGGTGCGGAGCTGTGCTTCGATCACATCCTTATATTCGATGACGGTCAGTGCCCCGGAGGCTTTGAAGAAGTCGTCCGCCTGGTCCAGCATGTGGTTCTTGTCCAGCAGTTCCCGGAACACTTCGAAGTTGCGGGCGCGTACCGGACCGGTATAATATTCAATTTCTTTGTAATTCGGATATACGCAACGTTGGCCGGATTCGTGGGAGATGACCGGAACGTCGATGCCTAATTCCTTGTTTTTATCCCAGTCGGTGTATGGACGGCCTTCGTAGATTGCCATGTGTCCCTTGTTTGTCTGATGGGTGATATAGAACTGGTCGGAATTGACTCTTTTGCGGGCTGTCGAACCGCTGAAGAGATGGCGGCTGTCCAGTTCGCGGCCGGTGTGCGTCAGCTCTTCGATGAAATCGAAGTTGCCGGTTATCTCGTTGCCGTTGCAATAAAGGACAAAGGAAGGGTGGTTGCCGTATTCTTTTAAGATCGCCTTTTGTTCGCGACGGAAGAAATCATAACGTTTTTCATCGGGTTCGGCATCTTTTCCCCACATCGGCAGTTCTACTTCCAGGTAGACTCCCAATTTGTCGGCCGCACGGAAAGCGGCTGCCGGAGGGCACCAGGAATGGAAGCGCATGTGGTTCATCCCATATTCTTTCAGGATATTCAGAATACGTTCCCAAGATGCGTCGTCGACGGGAGCGTAACCCGTTTGGGGGAATACGGCGTTTTCCACTGTTCCACGCAGATGGACCGGATGTCCGTTTATCAGGATATGGTCTTTGCTGGCCGTCACTTCGCGCATTCCGAAGGTCGCTTCTTTGGCATATTCGAAGTTCTGGCCGGCGGCGGTCGTCTTCAGCTTACATTCCATTTTGTAGAGGTTCGGTTGGAATTCGTCCCATAGTGTTATCTTTTTGCCTAACCGGATCGTCTGCTCGATGACTTCGACGGTATCGTTTCCGCTAACGGGTACATCGGTCGCCTGGTCATAATCCGTACCGGTGATGTGGAAGGAAAGGGTGCCGTCGAAGGGTTTTCGGGTACAGTTGTTGATCTGCATCTTTACCTTTACGCTGTTGTCCGCGATGTTCGGGTAGATTTGCATATCGTCGATATAGACCGGATCGACGGCAACCAATTTGATTTCTCCCAAGACACCGTTCCAGTTGATCTGTGTAAATTCGGAATGGGCATGGTCCCATTTATGCGTATCGTATTGGTAACGGTTGTCGATACAGAAAGTGATCTGTTCGGTCTTTCCCGGTTTCACGAATTCGGTCAGTTCATGATTGTGCGGGACGCTGACATAATCGATCTTGCTGATCTCCTGTTTACCTACATAAACGGAACTGAGCCAGTGCGTACGCTCGAAATACAGGAAGATGCGTTTGCCTTTCCATTCTTTCGGAATGGCGATTTCGCGCTGGTACCAGGCCGGCCCCATGTATTCGTACAGGCGTGTCAGGCGGTCGAGATGCCGGTACGGAGATTTGTAACCGATCTGATAGTCGTCGGTAATGCCGGGAAGGGTGATGGTTTCTTGCAAGCGATGCATGTAGCGGACATCGAGTGAACCGCGTCTGAAATCCATAAAATCCGTTTGGAACCCCCATTCTCCGGAAAGGTCGATTTCCTGCGTTTGCCCTTTGGAGGTGATGCAGGCGAACAACATACAGATGATGCATGCCATTCGTTGGTAATTTGAAATGTTTCTCATATCTTTTTTTATTGAATTAGATTATCCGTCCGGTTGTCTCTGATAGTCAGGCTAAAAGTAGGGAAGAGCGCGGATCAAGGTTGGTAAAATAATCTCATATATTAGTACAGGAATCTCATTTTGCCTGTTTTTTCTGGTATTCCGTGGGAGAGATTCCATAGGTGGCCTTGAAACTGCGGGCAAAATAGGAACTGCTGCTGAAACCTGTATGTTCGGCAATCTCGGATATATTCAGGTTCGACTCTTTGAGCAGCTTTGCACCGGCTTCGAGCCGGATGTTCTTGATCAGTTCATTTGGAGAGAGCCCTGTCACGGCTTTTACTTTCCGGTAGAAATTGGCCCGGCTCATGCCCAATGCTTCGTATATGACGGATATGTCCAGTTCCTGGTCTGATATATGGGCCTTTACGATATCGATGTATTGTGTCAGGAAGCCGTTCTCTTCTTCCGGTTCTTCCAGTCCCAATTGTTTCAAGGAAAAGGTGCCTCCGTATATTGTTTTCATTTTATCTCGCATTGACAGGATATTTTTGATGCGGGCTCGCAATAGGGATACCTGGAACGGCTTGACGATGTAGTCATCCGCACCTGTTTCCAGTCCTTCTTCTATCTGCGTGACCATTGATTTGGCTGTCAGCAGGATAACCGGTATATGGCATAGGTCCTGGTTTTCCTTGATGTACTTGCATAGTTCCAATCCGTTCATTTCCGGCATCATGATATCGCTGATCACAATATTCGGGTTGGTCTCTGCGATCTGTCTCAATGCTTCCTTGCCATTGGATGCTTTGGCTATTACATATTCGTTGTTAAGCTGTCGTTCCAGATATTGAAGGATTTCCTGGTTGTCGTCGACTAAGAGGAGAACCGGTTTGTTTTTGGTTTCCGTTTCTTCCAGCAATAGGTTTGCCTTTTTAAGGGTGGCGGAAGGGTGGAGGGCTACGGCTTCTTCCATGCCGGGAAGGAGGAGCATGAAAGTTGTTCCTTCCTGTTCCGAACTTTTGGCCCAGATGTAACCATTGTGTTGCAAGACTATGGAGCGTGTGAGGCTCAGCCCGATTCCCGTACCGGCAATTTGTTGGTGTATATCTTCTTGCGAGCGGTAGAATGGTTCGAATATCTTTTCAGCCTTTTCCTTGTCGAATCCTTTTCCGGTATCTTTGACTTCTATGTATAAATAGCCGGTTTCGGTTAAAGAAGAACTTTGTTGTACAGGAAATAGAGGCAACTCTTTGCATTCCTGTCGGGAAAGTGCACGCGCTAAAATTGAAATTTCTCCTTCCGAAGGCGTGAACTTGAAGGCGTTGGAAAGCAGGTTGAAAAATACTTTTTCTATTTCGGTCTGGTCGAAAAATACATAATAGGGTTGCGGCAGCTTGTCTATAAGCGTGAACTTGATATTCCGGTTACCGGCAATGCTTTCGAAAGAATGATATATTTCTTTGATAAAAGGAACAAAATCGAAACGGTCTTTCTGCAGGTCGGATTTCCCGGCTTCGTATTTCTGGATATCCATCAGGTTGTTTACCAATAAAAGCATTCGTTTGGTGTTCTTTTTAATCAGTTGCAATGCGTCTTTTACTTCCGGAGAGAAGGAGACGCGTTCCAACAGGTCATTCAACGGGTTGATGATCAAAGTTAAAGGCGTACGCAATTCGTGGGAGAAGTTGGTAAACATCTGAATCCGCTCCCGGTGGAGTTCGTTTGTCTTTTCCTGTTCTCTCTGGCGATAGCGGATTTCCCGTTCTTTCTCGCGCTTCCGTTGCGCGTAGCGGAATACCGTAATGGCGGCATAAACGCTCAGGGCTATGTATATCAGGTAAGCCCACCAGGTTTTATAGAAAGGGGGCGTGATCGTGATCTGTAGACAGGCCTTTTGCGGGTTCCATTGATGATCATTGTTGGAGGCCATGACCTCGAATGTGTATGTACCGGGCTGGAGGTTGCTGTAATAGGCTTCGCGCCGGCCGCCCACGTAATGCCAGTCCCTGTCTGCTCCTGCCAGCCTGTAGGCGTACTGGTTCATGGTCGGATGAATCAGGTTGAGTCCGGTATATCCGATCGTCAGGTTATTGTGCTTGTAATCGAGTTCCAGTCCGTTTCCGGAATCTGATGACGATAGCATTTCCTGTGTGTTGGCCTGGACGGAAGTAATATAGACAGGAGGTTTATAGGGATTGATTCTTTTTTGTTCGAGAGACAGTGTCAGGACTCCTTTGTTACCGGGAAAATAGAGTTGCCCGTTATGGAAGGCTGTACCGGCAAATTTGGTGAACTCCATCACATAGGGTTGCTCGACCGGTATGAAAAGGTCTTTCGCAGGCTCTAACTTATAGATATCTTGTGTGGTCGTTACCCATACATTTCCATTTTCGTCTTCTATCAGTTGGGCGATATAGCTGTCGGAGATGCCGTCTTCCTTTTTATAATGTTTTATGACGTTCAGGGAATGGTCGAGGCGGAATAAACCGTTTTTAGTCGTGGATATCCAGATTTGGTTGTTTCTGTCCTGAAGAATTCCGGTGATCTCGCCTGATTGCGTTTTGGAGTTCCTGTGAGACAGTTTGTAAGTCAGGTTTTCCCGTCTCGCCTTTTGCATATCATAGAGATAAAGGCTGTCCAAGCTGGTCCCGATCAGGAACACATCAGGCGATATCTCATTCATGACGGACACATGCTTGAAAAGTTGCGGCCCGTTTTGCGTCGGGAATAAATTGAGGCATCGGCCTTTGTCGGCCAGCACGAGTGCCTTATTGCTGTTGGCCGGAATCCATAGCCTGTTCTTGCTGTCGATGAACAGCGAATTGATATCGTTAAAAGTAAAATCATATAGAAGGGCAAATCGTTTCCGGACCGTATCGAAAGTATATACGGTTCCATAATGGGTGGAACAGTATAGGATATCTCCGTCTATTTTAATGGATTTGATGATATTATCATTTCCTTTGCCGTGTGACTTTTGTATTGGATATAAAGCCTGTTCCCGGGTGTCCGGGTTATAGAAGAACAGTCCGGCTCCTTCTGTGGCAAACCACAGATTTCCGTTTTTATCCACTTCTCCTTTCCCGATGATCAGGTTGGGAAAGTCCTTGGGAGAGATCATGGTTACATCATTCTGGAAGGGACTGTAATAATAAGCCCCGTTCGTATAAGTCCCGATCCATAAAGTCTGGTTCCTGTCGACCAGAAGACTGTGGATGGAGGAGATCTCGGATTCATTATTCGCATTGGTACGAATCGGGAACGGTTTTATCTTCATTGTGGTCAAGTCCATGATGTTTAATCCGTCGAATGTGCCGATTAATAGCGTGCTGTCGTTTAAATAAACGAATTTCCGGACGGCCGGGCTGGACAGGTTCGAATTGGCATTGTCGAAATGGGTGATTTGCCGTGTCCGGGAATTGTATAGATAGATCCCGTGGGCATACGTCCCCATCCATACCAGGCCGTCAGGACCGGCCAGTATCGTGTTGATAATGTCCTGCTGCGTATGGCCTTTTGCCAGTTGTGGAAGTTTGACCTGGCTGACGAATCTCCAGTCGGAAGTATAGATGAACATTCCGTGCTGGGTGGTTCCGATATAAATGGTTCCGTCTTCGGATTGTGAAACGGCATTTATTTCTCCTTGTATCTCTTTTAATGTGTTGAGGGGGCTTAGTGTGTTGTCGCTTCGGCAGACATACACTTTGTTGCCGGAAAAGGTGTATATCGACGAATCGTTCCTGTGAAGCAGAAAACAGCGTATTTCCTGGTTGGGGGAGGCTTCGTTGGGGTAATGGCGGAAGACTTTCTTATCGGCATACCGGATCGAGTTGAGGCCGTTGGTCGTTCCGATCCATATATTCTTTGCTTTATCTTCGGTGATTGCCAGGATATGGCTGTCGCTGAGTGTTGTCGAATCGCTTACTTCGTTTCGATACACCTTGAACTCGTATCCGTTATATTGATTGATCCCATTTCTCGTTCCCAACCATAAATAACCATCCGAATCTTGGAAAATATCCAGGACCGAGAGCTGGGAAAGCCCGTCTTCTATCCCTAAATGATTGAAATAGTCATATTTGAGATTTTCCCCTTGTATTATATATATGACATTGGATAATAGGAGGGAAAGGTATAGGAAATATCGTCTCATTGCTGTTCATGCCGATTTTTATTCAAAATCAATGTCGACGGCATTTTTTGAAGTGCTTCTTTACGGTGTTCGGATACGTCGTTCCAAGTGTCGTAGCTGATCAGCATAAAATTATAACCGTTGAACAATCCCGGCGTCAGGTCTTTGTCCGCCAATATCTTTGCTTGCGGGACAGAAGCTGTAAATTCATCGATCGCTTCGATGATCTTGTCGTATCCGGGAGTCGTCGTGCTTGCTTTATTGACGATGCCGACAGAGCCGTGGGTCGTCTTCAGCAATGTCCTTGTATAGTCAAGCAGGAAGAGGTCTTCTTCGGAGCTGATGATGACCAATGCATTGGAGGCCTTTACGAAATTGCGGTTGATGAACACGCCGACATCGCAATTGCTGCGGGCGATAAACATCTTGGTCTTGTCTTTCAGCAAGGCTCCGGGATAAAACCAGGATTCGGGGGCTTTGAAGCGTTTGAAATAACGGTTATAGAAAGAAGTGCGGTAGCGGGTAGCCTCGATATCGTCCGGCGAGTTGCTCATGGAGATACCGGAACCGACCAGCAGGAAGTCGAATCCTTCGTTGTTGACAATGTCGCAAATATCCTGCCCGGCGTTGTTCGACACCTCGTAGCGCGTATGGATGTGCATGCCTAATTTTTTGGCTCCATACAAGATAGGGCCGAAGCTCACCTCCTCGAAATTGTCCGTATGCAACGGATTGACATCGGAACCGACAGTCAGGTGAAGCGCCGTCAGGTCCAGTTTGTTCTTTCCACGGGCAAACATCTGGTGGGCGACATCGAGCATGATCTGACCGTTTCCGGCACGTCCGAACGAAAGAAGCACCTTGAATGTCCCGTCGGTCGGCTCCGAATAGACCAGATGTTCCTTGATCTTTTCGCGGGTCTTGAAGCATAATTTAATGAAAGAAACCAGCGGTATCGTCATAAAGGTCGTGACCAATGTCATCAAAACCAACATCACGAAAATGGAAGGCGGCAATATCTTCATCTCATAGCCGATCGTCAGCACGACCAGCTCCATCAAACCGCGCGTATTCATCAAGGCCCCGATGTAGAGGCTGTCTTTCCAGCTTTCCCCGACAAATCGGGCGGAGAACATGGCTCCTCCGAACTTTCCGATGATGGCTACGGCTATAAAGATACCGCACATGGCCCAAAGTTCCGGTGTGTTCAACAGGCCGATCTCCGTGCGCAGTCCGGTCGATACGAAGAAGAGCGGCAGGAAGAGCGCCAATGACACGTCTTCCACCTTTTCTGTCATGATCTTGCGGAATTTGATATTTCCCGGCATGACCACGCCTGCAATAAAGGCGCCGAAAAGCGCGTGCAACCCCAATATCTCGGTAAAATAGGAGGATACGATCAGCAACAGGAACATCAAGGCTACCAGCGCTTTGTCGATTACCTCTTTATTATGGTATATGTGCCCGATCATCCGCAAAAAAGGACGAACGGCAAAAAACATGAAGAGGATATACAGGATAGAGAATAATATGTTGTAAACGGCGCTCAGCATACTGCCTGCCTGGGCGATGGCTATCACGACGGCCAGCAGGCACCAGGCCGTAATGTCTCCATTGGCGGCGCTTGCCAGCGAAATGGTTCCCAAATGCGTTTTGGTCAACCCTTTTTCCTGGATAATACGGGCCAGGACAGGAAAGGCCGTGATGCTCATGGCAATCCCGATGAACAGGGCGAACGAGAGGAACGGCGTCCCTTTATGGGCGTAGGATTCATAGACATAATAGGCTGTCAGCATACCGAAGAAAAACGGAACGATCGTGCTGGTATGGCTGATCAGGATAGTCTCTTTCAACTTTTTGCGGACTTCGCCGATGTCCAGTTCCATACCGATGGCGAACATGAAAAGGATCAGGCCGAATTGGCTCAATATGGTAATGTTGCCTAATGATTCGGGGGGAAAAAGAAATGCGGATGCTTCCGGCAGGAGATGGCCGAGCACAGACGGGCCGAGTACGATCCCGGCTACGATTTCACCGATGACGGTGGGTTGGCCGATCTTTTGGAACATCCAGCCGAACAGGCGGCAGACGATTAATATCGTAATGATTTGCAAAAGGAGGATTCCGATTGAAGATTGGATATGATGAGTGACCGAATCCCAGAACACAAAAAATCCTTCCCCCATATTCTGAGGGGCGTTTTGCATCGACTGGATAGCCGTATCGACTTGACGACTTTCTCCTTCTTTGACTATGAAATACATGAGTGAGCCAAAGACCAGGATCATCATCAAATAAAAGGCTATGCTTTTTGTTCCCTTACTCATCTGTTATCTTTAAACGGTTTCTTGCAAAAATAAGAAAAGGAATTAAATATAACTCCTTGTGCGGTGAGAATTTTTATTGGCGATTTTGTTTTTTTGTCAAAATGCCCGATTTTCATTGATATGCCTTTTTTCTACCCTTATTGTAATATAGTAAAAAAAGCCATTGGTCCGAATCGAAACTACTACCGCATCTAATTCGATTTTCTACCCCATATAGCCTCAATTAGTAGCAAGGGTAATATTTTTTAACAAACAGCTGATTTTGTTATGGCGTTAAAAATCAATTATTTATTGTGAATGTTGATTTCAAGGGGGGATATTGTCAGATTTTTACAGGATTTTGATGTGGTTGTATTGGTAAATGAAACTTTGAAGATGGAAAGTTTATATCTGTTGAAAATAGGAAAGTATCCGGACTTTTTGTATATATGTTAGTTTTTTCTTCTATCTTTGTGCGAAACCAATCTCAATAAATCATGGAGTCGCTAAATCTAATAAAGAATGACCCTTGGCTGGCCCCCTATAAGGAGGCAATAGAAGGACGGTACCAATACGTGGTAAACAAAGAGAAGAGCCTGACCGGTAACGGCAAACAGACGTTGTCGGAAATGGCCTCCGGGTATCTTTACTTCGGATTGCACAAGACAAAGAGTGGATGGGTATTTCGTGAGTGGGCACCCAATGCTACCGCTATGTACCTGATCGGAACTTTCAACGGATGGAAGAAAGACGGCCGGTATAAGTTACGACGGTTGGGCAATGGCATTTGGGAGATCGCGCTTCCGGAAGATTTGCTGCATCATGAAGACCTGTTCAAACTTCTGGTCGAGTGGGAAGGAGGCAGCGGAGAACGCATTCCTGCATGGACACGGCGTGTCGTTCAGGATGAAAATACCAAAATTTTCAGTGCGCAAGTATGGAATCCGGAGAAACCGTATGTATTCAAGCGTAAACGGTTCAAGCCCGATGTCTCTCCTTTGCTGATTTATGAATGCCATATCGGTATGGCTTCGAATGAAGAGAAAGTCGGCAGTTACGACGAATTCCGCCGTATGGTGCTACCCCGTATTGCAAAGGAAGGGTATAACGCCATTCAGATCATGGCTATCCAGGAACATCCTTATTATGGCTCGTTCGGTTATCATGTCAGCAGCTTTTTTGCCGCATCTTCCCGTTTCGGTACGCCGGAAGAACTGAAACAGTTGATAGACGAGGCTCATGGCATGGGGATCGCCGTGATTATGGATATCGTCCATAGCCACGCTGTCAAGAACGAAGTAGAAGGCCTCGGACGTTTCGACGGGTCTTACACGCAATATTTCCTGGGCGGTACCCGTCGCGAGCATCCGGCATGGGATTCCCTCTGTTTCGATTATGGAAAGAATGAAGTGCTTCATTTCCTGTTGTCGAACTGCAAGTTCTGGCTGGACGAGTATAAATTCGACGGTTTCCGTTTCGATGGCGTGACCTCGATGCTTTATTACAGTCACGGGCTGGGCGAGGCATTTTGCAATTACGGCGATTATTTTAACGGTCATCAGGATGGTGATGCCATTGCCTACCTGACATTGGCGAATAAGCTTATCCACGAAGTCAATAAGAATGCGATTACGATTGCCGAAGAAGTAAGTGGAATGCCCGGCTTGGCTGCCAAATATGAAGATGGCGGTTATGGCTTCGACTACCGCATGGCAATGAATATCCCCGATTACTGGATCAAGACGATCAAGGAAAAGAAAGACGAAGACTGGCATCCTTCTTCCATCTGGTGGGAGACGACGAACCGCCGTGCCGATGAAAAGACAATCAGCTATGCGGAAAGCCATGACCAGGCGTTGGTGGGTGACAAGACGATCATCTTCCGTCTGATCGATGCCGACATGTATTGGCATATGCAGAAAGACGATCACAATTTTATGGTGGAACGCGGTGTGGCGTTGCATAAAATGATCCGCCTCGTTACGGCATCCACGATCAACGGTGGTTATCTGAACTTTATGGGGAATGAATTCGGCCATCCGGAATGGATCGATTTTCCGCGCGAAGGAAATGGCTGGTCGCATAAGTATGCACGCCGCCAATGGGATTTGGTCGATAATATGGATTTGAAATATCATTTCTTGGGCGATTTCGACCGCGAAATGTTGGAGTTGATCCGTAGCGTGAAGAATTTCCAGTCCACTCCGATACAGAAAGTCTGGGATAACGATGGGGATCAGATTCTGGCTTATAGGCGGAAAGACTTGGTGTTCGTTTTCAATTTCAGTCCGACGAAATCGTTTACCGATTACGGTTTCCTTGTGCCTAAGGGTGAATATGAAGTGGTGCTGAATACCGATGCCACCCGTTTCGGAGGTTTCGGGCTCGCGGATGATTCCATCCGCCATTTCACACAATTTGATCCATTGTATAAAAAAGAGAAAAAAGAATGGCTCAAATTATATCTTCCGGCACGCAGTGCTGTTGTATTGAGGAAAGGAAAAGAAAATTAAGAAATAAGGTTCTTGGCTCTTAATTTTTAAATTTTAAATTTTTAATTCAGAAAAGTCATGTTATATCCAATGACATTTAAGCCTATCCTCAAGAAGATTATCTGGGGGGGGGCTGACATCTGCCCGTTTAAGGGCATCGCTCCGGTGCAGGAAGGTATCGGCGAAAGTTGGGAACTTTCACATGTTGAGGGTAATTATTCCGTTGTAGATAATGGTGCACTCGCGGGTAAAACGCTGGATGAACTGATCCGTACATATGGCAAGCAACTGTTGGGGGAAAAGGTGATCGAACAATTCGGTTCCACATTCCCATTGTTGATCAAGTTTATCGATGCACGTGATGATTTGTCTATCCAGGTTCATCCGGATGACGAACTGGCTAAGAAACGCCATGATTCCTTCGGCAAGACAGAAATGTGGTATGTGATCAATGCAACCAAAGGCGCCGGTTTGTATTCCGGTTTTTCAAAGCAGATCGATGCGGATGAATATGTGAAACGTGTCGAGGACAATACGATCATGGACGTGTTGCAGCGTTACGAGGTCAATCCGGGGGATGTTTTCTTCCTGCCCGCGGGCCGTGTACACGCGATTGGGGCCGGTTGTTTCATCGCTGAAATCCAGCAGACGAGCAATATCACCTATCGTATATATGATTACGACCGTAAGGGACCGGACGGCAAAGGGCGCGAATTGCATACCGAACTGGCAAAGGATGCGATCGACTATACCTTGTACCCGGACTACCGCACCCATTACAAAGCGCATACGAATGCGACCGTAGAACTTGCCGCCTGCAAGTATTTTACGACTAATTTGTTGGATATCGATACGATCATGGTCCGTGATTTTTCCTATTTGGATTCTTTTGTCGTTTACATCTGCATGGAAGGCAAAGCTTCTATCCGTGACAATAAAGGCAATGAAATTTATATTCACCAGGGACAAACGGTCCTGATCCCGGCTGATACGGACGTCGTGACAATTTCACCGGTTCCGGGCGCCAAGTTTATGGAGACGTATATTGGATAAAAACCCATAGGGTTAAAGGGCGTAACCCTATGGGTTAGGAGGTGTAAAGCATAGGGTTATGGAATAGATAGAATGCCGCAGGCTTTTCCGGATGATCCGGAGGCCTGCGGCATTTGTTTTTTATTCGATTGTCAGCTCTAATTGCTGCAACGCTTTGTCGTCGGATGAACCGCCGTAAAGTATCTGGTACTTTCCGGGACGGACTTCCATCGTTTGCGTATTGTCGTTAAAAGAGTGGAAGGCTTCGGGAGCCAGTTCTATGTTGGCTTCCTGGCTTTCGCCGGCTTTTACGTGGACACGCAAGAATGCCTTCAACGCCTTGATCGGCCCTGCCGGATCGTTCGGGTTTTTAATATAGACTTGTGCGACTTCATCGCCATCCGTTTTACCGGTGTTGGCAATGTCGAATGTCAGTGTGACGGATTGGTCTTTGGCGATCTTGCCGGAAGACAGCTTTGCATTCCGATAGGCAAAGTCCGTGTAGCTCAAGCCGTATCCGAACGGATAAAGCGGCGTTTCGGTCATATAGCGATAGGTACGGCCTTTCATGCTATAATCTTCGAAGTCCGGCAACTGGTCGATCGACTTGTAGAATGTGACCGGCAGGCGGCCTGACGGGTTGTAGTCGCCAAACAGGATGTCGGCAACCGCTGTCCCGGCTTCCTGCCCGCCATACCAGGCGTTCAGGATGGCGTCGATGTTGGCGTCTTCCCAGTTCAAAGCCAGGGCGCTACCCGTACAAAGCACGTAAACGATGGGTTTACCCGTCGCTTTCAGCGCTTTTACCATTTCTTGCTGCACTTTCGGTATTTCGATATTGGTTCGGTCTCCTTTTTTGAAGCCTTCCACGTTGACCGGCATTTCTTCGCCTTCCAGGCGGGGAGAAATACCTCCGACATAGACGATCACATCCGCATCTTTGACTTTGGCGGCCGTGGCGGCATAATCGACAGGTCGCCGCGTACCGATCTGGAAATTGAGGTCGGCGCTTCCCGCGCGTTGCATATATTCGATCTTGACAGGGTATTTCTTTCCTTTTTCCGCATTCAGCGTGTAGGTCTTTTCCGCTCCGTATTCGTTTTCCCATACTTCGGCGACTTTTTCATCTCCGATAAAGAGACGGAAGGCGTCGTTTCCCGACAACTTGATCTCGACCTGTTCCGTCTCAGGCGCTTCAAACTCGCCGGTAAAACGTGCCGTGAAATTCGTCAGGTTTACGTTCGGTGCGAACTGCGTGTTTCCACCTGTCGTATAATGCAGCTGGCTTGCCAAACCTTTGTAAGCGGCTTCCCCCTTGAATTCCGTATTGTTGAAGAATTCGGAGGCGAATCCCTGTCCGGCTGGAGAGGTGATGTGGTTGCCCAAGTCCTGGATAACGAAGTCGGCGGCATGATTGCATCCTAATTCGTAGATTACTTCAGTATCGGGCACTTTGTTGCGGATCCCTTCCAGTATCGTTACGGTATGCGTCGGGAAACCGTTGTAGTTGGCCCAGAGCATGGTCGAGTCGGCGGCATTCGGACCGACAACTGCAATTTTCCGGATTGTTTTGCTCAGCGGCAACGTGTTGTTCTTGTTCTTCAGTAATACCATGCTCTTATGTGCCATTTCGAGCGCTTGTGCCACATGTTCGGGGCTTTCCACCACGCTGTACGGGATTTGGGCGTATGGAACCCGTTCGTCCGGATCGAACATGCCCAGTTCGAAGCGACCTTTCAGCAGGCGGCGGAGGGAAACATCCAGATCGTTTTCGGATATCTTCCCGTCCTTCAGGGCTTTGATCAAAGCCCGGTAGCTGTTGCCGCATTCCAGGTCCGTTCCGCTCAGGACGGCATCGGCCGAAGCGCTTTCCGCATCGGGATGGGTTTCGTGGCGGGGCGTACGTTCGTCCCGTTGCCAGAAGTCGTTGATCGCACCGCAGTCGGAAAGGATGATGTTTTCATATCCCCAACTGTTCCGAAGGATGTCGATGAGCAGTTTGTCACTGCTGCAACAGGGCTTGCCTTGATAGCGGTTGTAGGCGCACATGACTTCCTGCACATTCCCTTCTTTTACCAGAGCCTCGAAAGCCGGCAGGTAGGTTTGCCATAAATCGCGGGGCGTCACCGTGACATCAAATTCGTGACGGTTCCATTCCGGCCCGCTATGGACGGCATAATGCTTGGCGCATGCATGTGTCTTGAAGTATTTCGGATCGTCTCCCTGCAAGCCTTTCACTACGGCAACGCCCATCCGTTCCGTCAGGTACGGGTCTTCTCCGTATGTCTCCATGCCGCGGCCCCAGCGGGGATCACGGAAGATGTTGATGTTCGGGGTCCAGAAGGTCAAGCCTTTGTAGCGGTCGTATTCTTTATCCCTTTGATACTGATGGTATTTGGCGCGAGCTTCGTCGCTCACCATCGTGAATGTCTCGTATAGGGCATCGTCATCGAAAGTTGCCGCCATCGCGATTGCCTGCGGGAAAACGGTCGCTTTTCCGGCGCGTGCGACACCGTGCAAGGCTTCGTTCCACCAATCGTATTCGGGAATACCGAGGCGTTCGATTGCCGGAGTCGTATTCATCATTTGTCCGACCTTCTCTTCGGCGGTCAGACGCTTCAAGAGGTCGTCTATGCGTTCGTCGATAGGGAGATCTGGGTTGCGAAACGGATACTCTTCTTGTCTTTGGCTACAAGAAACAGACAGCAATAATGTTAGTGCTGCTACCGTCAGATGTTTCATTCTCATGTTATTAAATTTTAGATATTGTATGATTTACGTTTTATCTTATTGTAAGATGTTTGTTATTAGCTATTTATTATGATAAATTATGTTGCAAAGCTAATGGTTTACTTGCATTACTTCAAGTAGAATTACTTAAAATAGGTTACTTCGTCCGTTATTTTTGCAAATGTCCTATTTTTGTAAGATCGAATAATAAAAAGAAAGAGAGATGAAGAAATTTTTAAGCATGCTTTTGATAGCGGCGGGACTTGTGTCTTGCGGAGATGATGATAAGCCGTCTGTTCCTGAGTTGAATAAACTGACGAACGTAACATGTACGAAAGACGGAAATGCTTTTTTTAGCGCGGATATTACTTACGACCAGGACAAACAAATCAATCGGATAGTATTGAATACGGAAGGAAATCAGTTTACCGATAATTATATTATAGTTGACAAGACGATTTCCGTAAGCGGCGTGAAAATGGTCGACGGCTCTATGACTAATCCGTTTGTTCATACGGTTTACACGTTGAGCGGAAATATGATTGCGACCAAGGAAGAAAAATCCGAAAACAAGTATATGAGTAATGTTGTCTATACGGCGGCAGAAAACAGGTACACGTATAATTCCAATTGGTTGAAATCGGTCTCACAGGTTATACAGTGGCCGAACGAGAACGGTTCGGGATATCAGAAGAGAGAAATGGGTGAAGTGGATCGCTATTCATGGGAAAACGGAAACGTGGTGCACTACGCTTTCCTGCCACAGAAAGAGATTACATATGAATATAATTCCCAATTGCGTCCGGAAAACTTCCCGTTCCGGGTTGTCAATTCATTTCAACCGGTCGGTTTTGATGTGATTTCACCGATCAACCTGTTGTATGGGAAGATGAATCGGGATCTGCCGACCCGCGCCTATTGGTATAATGTCTCCGAGGCAACGGATATCTGCGCCGAATATACATTCCGCTATACGTTGACCGGCGATTATATCACTGGCATGACGATTGAAGAAAAGATCAACCCCGTGAACGGCGCTACTGCGGAAAAGCACACGTATGAATATGCGTTTATCTATAATCTCGTGGTAGAGCAGAAGTAGAACGTCTACTTCAATAAATCGGGGCGTAACCGGGCAGTCCTTTCCTGGGCTTGTTGCAAGCGCCATTCTTCAATCTTGCGTTGGTGTCCGGACAAGAGGACTTCGGGTACTTTCCAACCGTTGTAATCGGCTGGCCGGGTATAGACCGGAGGAGCCAACAAATCATCCTGGAATGAGTCGGAGAGGGCGCTTTGTTCGTCGCCGATTGCTCCGGGGATGAGGCGTACGACAGCATCTGTAATGATGGCGGCAGCCAGTTCGCCTCCAGTCAGGACATAATCGCCAACGGATATTTCTTTTGTGATCAGGTGCTCGCGGATGCGGTAGTCGATCCCTTTGTAATGCCCGCAAAGGATGATCAGATTCTCCAGCATCGACATGTTGTTTGCCATCGGCTGGTTGAAGGTTTCCCCGTCCGGTGATGTGTAAATGACTTCATCATATTCCCTTTCGCTTTTCAAAGCCGAGATGGCCCGGTCGATAGGCTCGATCTGCATTACCATGCCGGCTTCACCTCCGAAAGGATAATCGTCCACGCGCCGCCATTTGTTGGTCGTGTAATCCCGCAGATTATGTAGATGTATTTCAGCCAGACCTTTGTCCTGTGCCCGTTTCACGATAGAGCAGTTCACCATTCCTTCGATCATTTCGGGAAGTACGGTCAGTATATCTATGCGCATCATATATTATTTCAGATTTAGGATACAAAGGTAGGAGATTTATGGTAGTCCGCAAAATATAAGGAGGTATAGCCATAATTTAGGCACGGATTACCGAGTGAATCCGTGCCTAAAAGATCGTGAGCACTTTCACTTAAATACAGTCATCGTCAGTCTTCTTTGCGATGAAGAAGGTATATCCGTAAAATTCTTTATACTTGCGATATAGAACTTCTTCTGAAGATTGAAGTGCGCTGAATTCTTCGGCGGTTTTATTTCCTGCATATTTACTAAGAAAGATCTTCCGGGCTGCAATCTTGGGAACAAAATAATGCTCCGTCCAGCAGGTCTCAGGCAGAACGAATGTGGCAACAGGCAGATATCCAGCCTTGTATATCTTGGCAACCTGGTTGGGAATCGTGTCTATTTCAGGATATGCATCTACCCAGTAATCGTTGATTTCCTTAGGACGTTCGTCTGTAAACCACGAGCTTTCAGAAACAGCGATATAACCTCCTTTTTTCAAATATTTACGCCATTCCTTCAAGCCCCGTTCAAAGCCGATATTATAAATGGCACCTTCCGACCAGATCAGATCAAATTCCTCTTCCTGAAAGGGAAGGTTATCCATTGATCCGACGATCCCTTTTACTCTGTCTTGCCAGCCCGACCGTTTCGCATTACGATTGAAGATCTCAATAAAGCCGGGAAAGAGGTCGACCCCGGTGATTTGTCCTGGTGCATGTCCGGCCAATACCATTGTTTGGCCGCCTGTCCCGCATCCGATGTCGGCGATAAGGGATGTATCGGTGAGATTATCTATAAAGCTCAATGCTTTCAGTGTCACTTCGGGACTTCCGGGTCCCTGCCGTTCCATATTGGAAAAAAAGTCACAGATTAAATTAAGTTCGAAATCGTGAATCGTTTTATTTTCGTTACTCATTGCCTTGATGAATATTGTGCATACGGAAAGCATAACAATGCTCTCTTTATTGTACACAGATTAAACTTGAATTATCATAATAAAAGAAACACTCTCAAAAGAATTTCCGAGAGCAAACGAAGGGACAATCCGTATCGGAAGAACAGATTGTTTAAAGAACCGAATCCGATTTAAATGTCTTTCTCATGCCGCAAAGATACAAATTTATTCATTCTAATTTTCTTCCGCATGGAATTTTAGTTCCATGCTCGTATAATTTTAGTTCCATGGGCATGGAACTATATTTTCGTTTTGCTATTGTCCCATATTTTAAATAATTATTTGTACTTTTGTCCGTCAATTTGGCGTCGGCCGGACGGCCCGTCTCTTTACTGAATAAATTTTAAAGCGATGAATATATCTTACAATTGGCTGAAAGATTATCTTGATTTTGATTTACAGCCTGATGAAGTAGCAGCAGCACTTACCTCTATCGGTTTGGAAACCGGTGGAGTAGAAGAAGTTCAAACCATTAAAGGCGGATTGGAAGGACTTGTCATCGGTGAAGTTCTTACTTGCGAAGAACATCCGAATTCCGATCACTTGCACATTACAACCGTGAATGTAGGCGGCGCGGAACCCCTTCAGATTGTTTGTGGCGCGCCGAATGTGGCTGCCGGACAGAAAGTGGTTGTCGCTGTAAACGGCACTAAATTGTATGATGGTGACGAGTGCTTTACGATCAAGCGTTCCAAGATCCGTGGCGTTGAATCGAACGGCATGATCTGTGCTGAAGATGAAATCGGTATCGGGACGGATCATGCAGGCATCATCGTACTGCCGGCTGATGCGGTAGTCGGTACTCCGGCCAAAGAATACTATAATGTGAAGAGCGACTATGTGCTGGAAGTCGATATCACGCCGAACCGCGTGGATGCCACTTCTCATTTCGGTGTAGCCCGCGACCTGGCCGCTTACTTGAAACAGAACGGTAAGCCTGCCCACCTGAAACGTCCGAGTGTGGATGCTTTCAAGATTGATGACGAAACTCCGGCTATCGAAGTAGTCGTTGAAAATAAAGAAGCCTGCCTGCGCTATTCTGGCATCACGATCAAAGGCGTAACCGTTAAGGAAAGCCCGGAATGGCTGCAGAACCGCTTGAAGGTGATCGGCATGCGTCCTATTAATAATGTGGTGGATGTCACGAACTATATCCTACACGGCGTGGGACAGCCTTTGCACTCTTTCGATGCTGATAAGGTCAAAGGCAATAAAGTCGTGGTGCGCTCGGCGACGGAAGGCTCCAAGTTTGTGACGCTCGATGGTGTGGAACGTACGTTGACCGACCGTGACCTGATGATTTGCAATGTGGAAGAGCCGATGTGTATCGCCGGTGTATTCGGCGGACTCGATTCCGGCGTGACGGAACAGACCAAGAATGTATTCCTGGAAGCCGCCACTTTCCATCCGACCTGGATTCGTAAGACAGCCCGTCGTTTCGGCCTGAATACGGATGCTTCTTTCCGCTATGAACGCGGCCTCGATCCGAACCAGACGGTTGAGGTGATGAAACGTGCCGCCCTGTTGATTCAAGAAGTGGCAGGCGGAACGATTACGGGCGCCATTCAGGACATCTATCCGGCTCCGGTTGCCCCCTATCGTGTGGAACTGACTTACAACAAGGTCAATACGTTGATCGGCAAGGTGATTCCGGTTGAAACGGTCAAGAGCATTCTGGATAGCTTGGAAATGAAGATCGTTTCCGAAACGGCTGAAGGTTTGGTGGTCGATGTGCCCGTATATCGTATCGATGTACAGCGCGATGTCGACGTGATCGAAGATATTCTCCGTATTTACGGATATAATAATGTGGAATTCAGTGACAATGTGAAGTCCAATCTGAGTTATCAGACTCCGACCGACCGCAGTTATAAATTGCAGAACCTGATTTCCGAACAACTTTGCGGTTGCGGTTTCAACGAGATTCTGAATAACTCGCTGACACGCTCGGCTTACTATGACCATCTTTCCACTTATCCGGTTTCT
Organism: uncultured Parabacteroides sp.; assembly: GCF_902493135.1. Taxonomy (GTDB): domain Bacteria; phylum Bacteroidota; class Bacteroidia; order Bacteroidales; family Tannerellaceae; genus Parabacteroides. Next base: position 42,347 of record NZ_CABUOD010000003.1, on the reverse strand, counting down.
CACTGTGTGATGTTGATGAATCCGTTGAGCGCTGATCTGAATTGCATGCGTCAGACGTTGTTGTTCGGAGGCTTGGAAAGTATCGAACATAATGCGAAACGCAAGAATGGCAATATCCGTTTCTTTGAATTCGGAAACTGCTACGATTACAATATCGACCATAAGAAGGAAGGTGAAACATTGGCCGAATTCTCGGAAGAATACCGTTTGGGCTTGTGGGTGAGCGGTAGCCGTGTGGATAACAATTGGGCGCATCCGAATGAAAAGTCTTCCGTCTACGAACTGAAAGCGTATGTGGAAAATATCTTGGTTCGGCTCGGTGTGAACTTGCAGAAGGTTATCTTCGGCAATCTGGCTAACGATATCTATTCGGCAGGTTTGAGCATTACCACTTCGTCCGGTCGTCAGTTGGGTACGATGGGTATCGTCAACCCGAAGATCTGCAAAGAAATGGATATTGAAACGGAAGTCTATTATGCAGAACTTTCCTGGACATTGTTGATGAAAGAAATCAAGAAGAGCAAGGTTACCTTCTCTGAAATCTCCAAGTTCCCGGCTGTAAAACGCGACCTCGCCCTGTTGCTGGATAAGAACGTCCAATTTGCCGAAATTGAGAAGGTCGCAACCGAGAGCGAACGTAAACTGTTGAAAGGCGTTGCTTTGTTCGATGTGTACGAAGGAAAGAACCTGCCGGCAGGAAAGAAATCGTATGCAGTCAGCTTCTATCTGCAGGATGAAGGGAAGACTTTGAATGATAAGCAGATCGACGCTATCATGAAAAAGATCAGGACGAACCTGGAACAGAAGTTGGGTGCACAATTGAGATAATTGAAAATTAAGAATTAAAAATCAAAAAATAAAGATCATAAATCATGGGAAGAGCGTTTGAGTTTCGCAAAGCGAGAAAGTTTAAGCGTTGGGGCAATATGGCCCGTGTATTTACTAAGTTAGGTAAAGAAATTACGATAGCCGCAAAAGCAGGTGGTCCGGATCCTGAGAACAACCCGCATTTGCGTGCATTGATGCAGAATGCCAAGAAAGAGAACATGCCGAAGGAAAATGTGGAACGCGCTATCAAACGTGCGGTCGAAAAAGATTTCTCCGGTTATAAGGAAATGACTTACGAAGGTTATGGACCTCACGGTATCGCTATTTTCGTAGAAACGGCAACCGACAATACGACCCGTACGGTGGCAAACGTTCGTAGCTATTTCAACAAACACGGCGGTTCACTTGGTACGAGCGGTAGCCTCGAATTCTTGTTCGATCATAAGTGTGTATTCCATATTGCCAAAAAAGAAGGTATCTCGCTGGAAGATCTGGAACTGGAATTGATCGATTACGGTGTAGACGAATTGGATGAAGACGAAGATGAAGTAGTCATTTACGGTGAATTTGCACAGAACTCCGCTATTCAGAAATACCTCGAAGAAAATGGCTTCGACATTACAAGTAGCGAATTTGTACGCATTCCGAACGACTTGAAAGAAGTTACAGCCGAACAGCGTGAAGCAATCGAAAAATTGATCGAGAAGTTGGAAGAAGACGACGACGTCCAGAATGTGTTCCACAATATGAAGGAAGACGAAAGCGAAGACGAAGAATAAGTTCGTCATTGTTATAAAATAAAAAAGAGAGTGCTGGGATTATTAACCCTCAGTACTCTCTTTTTTATTTTATATCCGCCTTTATATCGAAAATTCTTCTTTCCTTTGTCATACTTTATTTCAATACAAATACATTTTTTAGAAATTATGAAAAGTTTTAGAGCTCTACTTTGTGTTATTTTGTTGGCCTTCTCAGGCGCGATTGTGAGTAATGTGATGGCCCAAAAGGAATTGGGAGTGTTTAATTCTTTAGCAGTAGGCGTGGGCGTCGGTACTACCGGTATCGATGTGAATGTGGCGACTCCCATCACTCCCCACTTCGCTTTACGTGGCGGCTTTTCCATTATGCCGGATTTCAGCATGAGTACGGATGTGGATGTTGAAGTGGATGCTGTTCAAGGGATAAGTGTCCCTTCTTCAATCGATCTGGAAGGAAGTATCAAGCGGGTTTCCGGTGAATTGCTTGTGAATTATTATCCCTTTAACAAGGGCGCCTTCTTTTTGACTGCCGGTGCTTACTTCGGTGGGGGTACTTTGCTGAAGATAAGCGGGCATAGTGATGAATTGAAGGAATTGGTAGCCGAAGCCGGCAAGGCCGGTATCGTTATCGGTGATTATACGATTCCGGTAGACAAAGACGGTAACGTGTCAGGCGGCTTGAAGGTCTCAAATTTCCGTCCGTATGTAGGACTGGGGTTCGGCCGTGCCGTACCGAAGAAACGGCTTGGCGTGATGTTCGAATTGGGTGTCCAGTTCCACGGCAAACCGGATGTCTATACGGACTATGGCAATGTAGACAATTTGTTGGATGAAGTCGATCCGGACGATACGTTTTCGAAAGTCATGGATAAGCTGACTGTTTATCCGGTTATGAAGATACGCCTTTGTGGACGGATTTTCTAATTCTGATTTCTAAAAATGAAAGCCTGGCCGTGAAGTCAGGCTTTCATTTTTACTATAAATAAGACGGGATTGCCTTTGTCTGTCCGGTCGGGAAAAGAGTAGGCGAGCTCTTTGCCGCTTTTACAATAACAGTAGGTGTTGCTCTGAAGGTCTATGGATTGAAGTTCGGGGATCTTGCCTGTCTTGTAGAAATTGTCTTCCAGTCCTCCTTGCACGTTATATGCCTTTGTCTTTAGTTGGTCGTAACAAAATGTATAGCTGCGTTCCGGCAAGGTAGGATCGTAGTGTGTGGAGACTAAAAAACGTGTCCCGATCTGCAAGGGAAGAATCTTAGCATAGTCCTCCGTGACAGCCAACTGGTTGCAACTGATAAGATAGAGCGTGTCGTTCAAGATGTGGGCCGGCTGTAAGGATGGAGCTTGTACATACACGTGCCCGTCCTTGACGGCTATTTCGGGACCTGTCTTGTGATTGATATCCATCCGCCCTAAGTCGGCTGCGTCCAGTTTGCGTTTCCCGACTTCTTTAAAACCGAGATCGAACTTATAGAGCCATTGTTCGACTGTCGGAGCTTGCCTGTTTTCTGAATTGACCAAGTCGATTGTCGCCCACAGGTGGTTGTCAAAGTAAGCCATATGCCCGAACGTTTTCCATGAAGCATCTTGAGGGAGAATGCTTTGGAAAAGGAGTTGCCCGTCGTAATCGTAATAATACACCTCATGTCCGGTGCCGATCACGATCAGCCGGTCGTGGACGGGATCGACCGCGTAATCGGCCAGTTCGACAGGCTGTCCCGTTCCCGGCCGGTGTGCCGTTATTTGTCCGAGAAATTGGCCGGAACTGTTGAAATGATAAAGTCGACGATCACTGACAAGGAAGATGTCTTCCCGGTCGCGCTTGATCATCTTGATCTTTTTCAAGGGACAATGTTCATTTGTTTCCAAAGGAATGGCGATCACCTCCTCGGCAACATCGGACAGGCTTCCTTCCGGTTGGCATTGAGGCAAATCTGTATTACAGATCATTTGATATCCGATCCGGCCGTATAAGGCCATCAGGCATATAAATAAAAGATTGAAGGTTTTTCTCATCTCATTTCTAATTTAAAATACTATCCAACCATTCCTTTGTATAAACGGACGATACTGCCGGTTTATTGCAAGGATATTTTAATCTTGCAAGAAAACCCAGTTGCTTTCGGAGGACAATTCTTCCCGGTACCGGAATCCTTCCCAGGTAAAACCTTTTAATGCTTCCGGATCGGTAATCCGGTTTTTAATGATGTAACGGGTCATTTGTCCACGCGCCATCTTGGCGTAGATCACGATTGTTTCGGCTTTACCGTTTTTCCAGACTTTAAAATCCGGTGTGATGATACGGACGGATTGTTCTATCTTTTTCCAGTCGAATGATGGTTGCAGGTCCATGCTGCCCAGGTTGACCAGCAGGTTGTCGTCGGCTTTCACCTCTTCGATAAGCGGTTCTGTTTGCCGGCTACGCCAGTAAGCATACATATTCCCTTCTCCTAATTCGGGCAGTTTTACATCATATTCCATCCGGTAAGGTTTGATCAGGTCTAACGGACGAAGGAGACCGTAACAGATGGAAACGAACCGCAGGTGATCCTGGGCAAAGCGGAAGTCCGCCTCAGTAAAATCTTTGGGATGGATGTTCTTGAATACGACACCCGTATAAGCTAACAAAGCCTGTAGCGGTTTCTCTTCCGCAGAATGGAAATGCTGAAAACGGTTATAACTTTCCAGCATCAACTTGGGGCTGAGCTTTAGCATCCTGCCTAATTCTTCGGCGGGATATTGAGCCATGTGCAATGCAATCTCGATCGCTTCCTGGTTAAACCGGGGTATTGTACCGCCGGGAGCTTTTATTTTGGATGTTCCGGCCATCGTCTTGGCCGGAGATAAGATGATATGCATACTTGTGAATGTCTTTGGTTTCTGTCAGTAAAATTAGTTATTTTTTTTCATAGTGAAGGAATAATGCCCTGATTCGACTTTCACAATACATTCTTTTCCTCTTTCCTTCAAGATTGTGATGCCTTCGGAGCTTGCCAGAGGTTGACCGTTTTCCCGGATGTGGGAACTCCCTTCCGCAGGAAGATAAACGGTTGCTTGTGTATTGATCGGGATCGATATATCCAATTTAAGCAGATTCTCTTTTTTGCTCCATTCGCTTTTGATCGTGCCGTAAAGAGATTCGGTTTCCGTCCGGGCAAATTTCAGGCAGCTGACGGGCGATGGCTTGATAATGAACTGTTGATATCCCGGATGAGCCGGATCGGGACGGATGCCGCCTACGCATTTAATGAACCAGGATGCGATTCCTGTATAACAAGTATGAATGCGGCTCGGCACATCGACATTCCAGTATTCCGGCCAGGTCGTTTCGCCCCGTTTCAGGAAATAACCGTAGCTGGGTTCATTGGTCTCGGACAGGTGACGAGCCATCGTTTCGTTATATTCATGTTTTTCGGTCAGAAATTTCAGCAAGACTGGGAGACCGGAACTTCCCATATCCAAGTACGGGTGGTTGTGGGTGAATTCCTTTTCGAAATGGGAAAGAACGTTTGTGTAGAGGCTGTCTGGAGTAATTTCTCTCAACAGAGGGAAGGCAGTTTGCACTTGATTCCCTTCCATATATAAGCCGGTTTCTTTGTCGAAGAATTGGGATTGTATCTTTTTTTTCAGTGCGTCCAGCCTTTTCCGGTAAAGGGCGGCATCTTCGGGTTTCTCCAACCGTTCTGCGATTTGTGCAACGGTTTCCAGGTTCATGGCATAGACGCAGTTGTTAAAGAAGAATGACTCCGGTGTTCCGCCAAATTCCTTCCTCTGTTCGGGAGCTGCCCAGTCACCCAGGAATTTACCCCCGCCGGCATAGGCTTCAAGTAATCCCCATGCACTGTGTTGATACAGGTATTCGAGCCATTGCCTGGCAGAAGTATAGACTGTTTCCAGAATCCGTCTATCTCCGTATGTCAGGTAATATTCCCAACTGATATTCAATCCGGCACTGCTCCACATCGGTCCGCCATAATGCTCGTTGATTTGCGGGGCCGTATGATGTATCCAGCCGGTCCACTCCTGTACATCTGTCCAGTCGCGGACATGTTTGGCCAAATAGGCGGCAGAACGGTAGTTGGGAAGGGCGATCCCCCATGCTGTGGCGAAAGCGACTTCCCCGTATCCCAACCTTTCGCGATGCGGGCAGTCGGAGGTGTAACCTTCCGTCGTGCACATGCGGTATGTCCATAAATCCGTTTCATATATCCGGTTGAACAAATCATCGGAACAGTTGAAATACCCGCTCTGTTGCAAGTCGGTTGCAATTACATATCCTTTGATATCCGACGTGTGGGGCTTTTGTTTCAAGCCTTCGATATTGATATAGCGCCCGGCGATAAAATTGAAACGGTTGCGGAATGATTCGCCCGGTTCCCCACGGCAGATGTAGAGGTTGCGCTGACCGAAATCCTGCAAGGTTTCCGGATCGTCGGCAACCATGATCACTACGGTGTCGCCGGCAGCCATCCCGTTCATCTTCAGTTCCAGCCATCCGGTGAAGTTCTTTCCCATATCGACTTTGTAAATTCCGCGAATCGTGTCGGTTATCTTTTGCGCCGGGAGTGTTTCGATGATGCGGCTTGGTTCCATCATCTGGGCGGACAGGGCGACATTCAGGGAGGTCTCTTCTGCTGCTTTCCATTGTCTGTCGTCAAAAGCAGGACTGTTCCAATCTGTCTCGTATCTCCGGCCGTCAACACATTCGCCTCCCATATCGGAGTATTGATATTTACCGATGTTCCGGCTGTTGCTGGTGCAGCATTTCCAACTGTTGTCCGTACGAATGGAGAGATGGTTTCCGTCTTTTGTACGGATATCGGTCTGTGCCCGCAGGGCCGGATGAATGCTGCCGGAAAAATAATTATAGCGTGCCCAGCCGGGACCGAACCAGATCGCAATCGTGTTCGAACCGCTTTTCAGTAGCCGGGTAATATCGTAAGTGACGTATAATACCCGTTTGTCCAGCCGTGTGAGGGCAGGAGCCAAAACACGGTCATCCGCTTTCTTGCCATTGACATACAGTTCGTGATATCCCATCGAAGCAATGTGTAATAGTGCTTCCTCTGCCGGTTGTGCCAACGAGAAATTTTTCCGGAACCAGATGTGTTGCTCGGCGGGTGCGTCGGGATGCTTTATCCATTGGCTTTTCCAATCGGAGGATGAAAACAGGCCGGTAGAGAAACGGGCGGTCGGGCTCCAGTCGGTCGCTTGGTTGTCCTTGTCGAACGCCCGGACCTTCCAATAATAAGTTTGATCGGAAAGGAGCTTTTTCCCTTCGTAGGCGATAAGAGTGGATTGATTGGAAGAAATTGTTCCGCTGTCCCAGATATCAGCTTCGTCCCGGTCGAGCAGGGCGGGGCTGCTGGCTATCAATAGCCGGTAGGCGGTTTGCTTTTGTCCGCGGGTTAGTACATTGTCGGACAGTTTCCAACAGAAACGTGGCGTTTCCGTGTCGATGCCTAAAGGGGCGGTTTGATATTCGCACTGCAGGTCGTATATATGCATGCTGCTTTCCGCCATACCGTAAATGGGGAACAAGCTGATTAGTAAAATCCAGAGTATTTTCATGACGGTTGATTTGTCTGTTAAACAAAGAAAGATGATTTATATACAAATATAGAATTTCCCTTTGGACTCTTACTCATCTATTGGATTATATTCTTTAATACTTGCTGTTCTTTTCGATTAATTATGTATGTTTACGGCGTATTAGAAAATGATGGACAGCTGATTATGTCCGGTGAGTGATGAATACCCCTTGTTAAGGGAGAGTGGAAATTAATACAAACTTTATATTAGATGAAAATCGGGATCGGTATTTTACTATTATTCTTTGTTGCCTCCTTGCAGGCACAGAATATCACAGGAAAGGTTACGGACAATGAAAACCAACCGGTAGACGGTGCGACCATCGTTTTGCAGGCAATAGATTCTACTTATATAAGCGCTTCTATTTCAGAGGTAGACGGGACTTTTATGCTGGAGAGCCGGCCGGAAGAATATCGCTTGATCGTGCAACATAAAAATGCAGGTAGGATTAATTGTATCTCCCCCTTATTGTAAATAAAAGATTATTTCACAATTGGACAGCCTCCCGGTTGTAAGATTTAGAAGCTTCTTTTTAGAGGGTGAAAAACGGCTTTTTTTATTTATTTGCCGGTTTGCTGCCGTGAAGACGGTCTTCATCGCTCTGATGAGGGACTTTGTCGCCATGAAGACGGTCGTCATTACTGACAATCTCGGCACTTCGCGGCACTGACGACCGTCTTCGTGGAAATAAACTGCGCACCTCACAGGAAAAAGGATGGAAAAATCCATTGGCATAAATTGGGGACGTTTCCTCTTTGTCCGGGAATATTCGATTCTCCGGGAGTTAAGTTTTACCACATTGTTACATTTATTACGTTTAGACTGACAAAACAAAAACGACGTATGGATGAGATGCCTGCTTCATGATGCCTGTGTTATCTCGTAAATACTTGAACCGGACAAAATGTAAGAACAAAATGAGCCGGAATTCTCGATGAAATAGAAAAATGGCGCAAACAGGGGTTATTGTCGATTTTATTCTGTTATAAGTTGTTCTGAACAACCGGAACTATCATGCACGTATCCCTGTTATAGGTATAGTTTGGAGATATTTAAAATTATAGTTATGACAAAGAGAAATAAGTTGGCAGCCTTATCTGTGGCGGTTGTAGGCCTGATGTTTTTGGCAGAGCAAAGCAATGCCTGTACGCGTGCGGTCTATCTGGGCCCGGATGATATGATCGTGACCGGAAGGACGATGGATTGGAAGGAAGACCCGCAGTCGAATATTTATCTCTTTCCGAGGGGAATGGAGAAGCGGGGAGGGATTACGGATAATACGGTAACGTGGACTTCCAAATACGGGAGTGTCGTGACCGCCGGATATGATATCGGGGTTTGTGACGGTATGAATGAAAAAGGCCTGGTGGCGAACTTGCTTTTCCTGACCGAATCTTCCTATCATCGTCCGAATGATCATCGTCCGGTGATGGGGCTGAGCATCTGGACACAATATGTCTTGGACAATTTTGCGACGGTGGACGAAGCAGTGAATGAACTGAGCCGGGAAATTTTCCGTATCGACGCTCCGGATTTACCCAACGGAGCCAAATCTACCTTGCACCTTTCCATTTCGGACGCGACCGGGAATAGCGCCATCTTTGAATATATTGATGGCAATCTGATTATTCATGAGGGACGTGAATGCCAGATAATGACAAATTCTCCTACCTATGACAAACAGTTGACTTTGAATGATTACTGGAAGCAGATCGGCGGTTTGGTTATGCTACCCGGAACCAACCGCGCTTCCGATCGTTTTGTCCGTGCATCGTTTTATATCCAGGCACTGCCGCAAACCGGTAATTTCCGGCAGGCTGTCGCCGGTGTTTTCAGTGTGATGCGCAATGTTTCGGTTCCTTTGGGGATATCTATTCCCGAACAGCCCAATATCGCTTCGACACGCTGGCGTACGGTGGCAGATCAAAAGAATAAAGTGTACTATTTCGAGTCAACGCTTAGTCCCGATATTTTCTGGATCGACTTCAAAGACCTGGATTTTAGGGCCGGAGCTCCGGCGAAGAAGCTGACGCTCACGGATGGGGAGATTTATGCAGGCAATGCCGCCGGAAAGTTCCAAGCCGGAAAGACACTTCATTTTCTGTTTGGAATATAAGAAACTGTTTTGTATTTTTATATCCAAATAAAAAAGAGAGCAATATGATAGGAGCAATAGCCGGGGATATTGTCGGTTCCGTATATGAGTTTGATAATATAAAGACAACGGCTTTTCCGTTATTTACCAGAAAAAGCAGTTATACGGATGATACGATTATGACGGTCGCCGTGGCCGACTGGCTATTGCATGGAGGGAATCTGGTGCAAGTTATGCACCGTTACGGCAGGGAGTTCCCGTGTCCGATGGGTGGCTATGGGGCACGTTTCGGGCAATGGCTTTGTGAAACGAATCCGCAGCCTTATAATAGTTGGGGCAATGGTTCGGCTATGCGGGTTAGCGCAGTGGGATGGATGTTCGATTCGTTGGAAAAGACGTTGCAAGTGGCTGAAGAGACGGCTGCCGTTTCCCATAACCATACGGAAGGGATCAAGGGGGCTCAAGCTGTGGCTGCCGCTATCTATCTGGCTCGTACAGGAAAAAGCAAGCAAGCTATCCGGGAATATATTGAAGCGACTTTCTTCTATGATTTGAATTTTACCTGTGACGAAATCCGGCCGGATTATCACTTTAACCCAAGCTGTCAGGGAACCGTCCCGGAGGCAATCGTCGCCTTTTTGGAAAGTACGGATTTTGAAACAGCAATCCGTTTGGCCATTTCTCTCGGTGGTGATTCAGACACGTTAGCCTGCATTACGGGAGGAATAGCAGAAGCCTTTTATGGAATATCCGAAGACTGGAAAATCGAAGTGTTGAGACGGCTGCCGGAGACTTTTGCCGAAGTTATTGAAGAGTTTTATCGAAAAATATGATTATCGGATTTTTTCGTATATCTACGATATTCTTTATTGATGATCAAAAGTTAAGTAGAAAAAGTCCCATCTTGACAAGGCAAAAGTAAACCTTTTTCCCTACCGCCTTGTTCTTTTCCCGACAACATGTAAAAAGCGGCGTGAAACGAGACTGTTCGACAGGTTCGTCAAATACGTAGTTTTAAAATATGTGACAAAATGACATATTTTGTTTCTGGTATTTGTTTTGTAGGAATGTATGTGAGAATTAGAAATGAAAAATAGAATTGAAAGGAGTATAACTATATGAATTTAAACAATTTTACAATTAAAGCACAGGAAGCCGTTCAGCAGGCCGTGCAACTTGCTACTCAGAACGGGCAGCAGGCGATTGAAGCCGTGCATTTGCTGAAAGGTGTCATTATGACGGGTGAAAGTGTGACCAATTTCATCTTTCAGAAACTGGGTGTCAATATCCAGAATCTGAACCGTGTGTTGGATGCACAGATCAGTTCGTTGCCGAAAGTATCAGGCGGAGAACCTTACCTGTCGAGTGAAGCGAATGCCGTTTTGCAGAAAGCAATCGACTATTCATCCAAAATGGGAGACCAGTACGTTTCTCTGGAGCCGATCATTTTGGCCTTGTTCACGGAAAAGAGCACAGCTTCCCAGATTCTGAAAGATGCCGGTGTGACGGAAAACGAATTACGCCAGGCCATTGAAGAGTTGCGGAAAGGAAATAAAGTAACCAGCCAGTCTGCCGAAGATACATATGATGCGCTGGGTAAATATGCAATCAACCTGAACGAACGTGCCCGTAGCGGCAAGTTGGACCCGGTGATCGGCCGTGACGACGAAATCCGCCGTGTACTTCAGATCCTGAGCCGCCGTACGAAAAACAATCCGATCCTGATTGGCGAACCGGGTGTCGGTAAGACGGCGATTGCCGAAGGTCTTGCACATCGTATCGTGCGGGGCGACGTGCCGGAGAACTTGAAATCGAAACAGATTTTCTCTTTGGATATGGGGGCTTTGGTTGCCGGTGCCAAATATAAAGGTGAGTTTGAAGAACGTCTGAAAGCCGTAGTCAATGAAGTGACTAAATCGGATGGGGAAATCATTCTTTTTATCGATGAGATCCATACATTGGTCGGTGCCGGCAAGGGCGAAGGCGCAATGGATGCCGCCAATATCCTGAAACCAGCTTTGGCCCGTGGCGAATTGCGTTCGATCGGTGCTACGACACTGGATGAATATCAGAAATATTTTGAGAAGGACAAGGCGCTCGAACGTCGTTTCCAGATTGTTATGGTAGACGAACCGAACGAATTGGATGCCATTTCCATCCTGCGTGGTTTGAAGGAAAAATACGAGAACCACCATAAGGTTCGTATCAAAGATGATGCAATCATCGCCGCCGTCCAACTGTCTACACGATACATCACCGACCGGTTCCTTCCCGATAAGGCGATCGATCTGATGGATGAGGCCGCAGCCCGCCTGCGTTTGCAGATCGACTCCGTGCCGGAATCCCTCGATGAGGTATCCCGTCGTATCAAACAGCTGGAAATCGAACGTGAAGCGATCAAGCGTGAAAACGATAAAGGAAAACTGGAACAACTCAATAAGGAAATTGCTGACCTGAAGGACGAAGAAACGAAACAGAAGGCCCAGTGGCAAAGCGAAAAAGAGCAGATCAACAAGATCCAGCAGAATAAGATCGATATCGAAAACCTGAAGTTTGAAGCCGATAAGGCCGAACGTGAAGGCGACTACGGTAAAGTAGCCGAAATCCGTTACGGAAAGATCCAACAGAAAGAAGCGGAGATAGAAGAAGTTCAGGAAAAACTGAAGACGATGCAAGGCGCCGCCGCCATGATCAAGGAAGAAGTAGACAGTGAAGATATCGCGGATGTAGTATCTCGTTGGACCGGAATTCCCGTCAGCAAGATGATGCAGAGCGAAAAGGAAAAATTGCTCCATCTCGAATCCGAATTGCACACGCGTGTGATCGGGCAGGAAGAGGCGATCAGTGCGATTTCCGATGCCGTGCGCCGTAGCCGTGCGGGATTGCAAGACCCGAAACGACCGATCGGCTCATTTATTTTCCTCGGTACGACAGGAGTCGGTAAGACGGAACTTGCCAAAGCGTTGGCTGAATATCTGTTCGACGACGAGAACATGATGACACGTATCGACATGAGCGAATATCAGGAAAAGTTCAGTGCGACCCGTTTGATCGGTGCGCCTCCGGGATATGTCGGCTATGACGAAGGTGGCCAGTTGACGGAAGCGATCCGCCGTAAACCCTATTCGGTCGTTCTGTTTGATGAGATTGAGAAGGCCCACCCGGATGTTTTCAATATCCTTTTGCAGGTGTTGGATGACGGACGTCTGACCGACAATAAGGGACGTGTCGTCAACTTCAAGAATACGATCATCATTATGACCAGTAACATGGGTTCGTCCCTGATTCGTGAAAACTTCGAGAAGATGACACCCGAAACACACGATCAGGTAGTGGATGAAACGAAGATCCAGGTGTTGGAATTACTGAAGAAGACGATCCGTCCGGAGTTCCTGAACCGTATCGACGACATCATCATGTTTACTCCGCTCAACGAAGAAGAGATCCGTAAGATCGTCACCGTTCAGCTGAATAGTGTGAAAAAGATGCTGGCTCAGAACGGTATTGCCCTGGAATTTACAGATGCAGCTCTGGCGTTTATCTCGGACAAAGGGTTCGATCCGCAGTTTGGCGCCCGTCCTGTAAAACGTGTTATCCAGAAATACGTGCTGAACGAACTGTCCAAAGAATTGTTGGGCGGAAAAATCAACAAAGACCGCCCGATCACAATCGACAGCGACGGCGCAACTTTGGTCTTTAAGAACTAAAGATGGTTTGATTGATATATATTATGTGAAAGGCTCTGCTCCCGAAAAGGGGGACAGGGCTTTTTTTGTTACTTGTACGTAAATAGATTAGAGAGGGTATCGTGGATATTACTTATATTTGTCTGGTTAATAAATTACCATGAACTACAAATCACATATAGAGACCGTGTTGCATTATATAAATATGCAAATACACCGTGATTGGTCTTTGGAGCCTGACGGAGCCTTTAATGAATCAATCTGCATCAATGCGCTTTCCAAAGTGGCTTGCTTGTCAAAACGTAATTTCCAATTAGTTTTCAAATCCGTTATGAAGGAATCTCCGGGGCGGTATATCAATCGTGTCCGGCTTGAATATGGATTACAATTGTTGAAAGAAAAGCGTTATACTCAAAAAGAAATCGCTGAACGTACAGGTTGGACGAACGATACCGCTTTCTATAATGCTTTTAGGAAAAGATATTGGCAGTCGCCAACAAAGTATAAATTGGATAAATTTGCTTCGGATGTGGTTTTGGACAAGATAGGCTGTTCTCTTCTTGAATTGACGGAGAGACCTATTATCTTTCTCATTTATTAAGGTAGTTATGTCGATTGTGCTTCCGAATGTTTTGAAGAAAGAAGTTGGGAAAGGCTTTATGAGTATGCCCTGTCGCACGATTTACTACCAGAGGCGGTAGAATATTGGGGTATATGTTATGATGACCGGGAAATAACGGTTGATGAAAAATGTCGTTTTTATGCTGGACTGACGGTTCGTCATTTACCGAAACTGAAAGTGACAGATGAAATAAAAACGATGCTTTTGCCTAAGTCCCGATATGCCTTGTATGTGCATAAAGGGGCTTATGACGAACTTGATTCTTTTTATGATGCTATCTTGCAACAAATTCCTGATGGTTATCTATTGGGTGAAGACTTGATTTTAGAACGGTATTTGAACAGTGTCGCAGATACTCCGGAAACGGATTTATTGACCGAAGTCCTGCTACCTGTCGTTGAAGTCCGTTCTGAATTATTGTAAATAGTTATTTTTTACAATAAAATAGATATTCAGCATCAATAAAATGGACGAAATTTAGATAGTCCTCTTTGTACTTGTTTTGGGCTTTTGCTTGGTTTGTTTCGTCATCTTTATTGAAGTTGATTTTTCTCTTTTTGCTTAAGATCTCTTTCTCTATTTTTTCATTACATACGATTAATGGATATTCATCTCGTGTCATGTTGAATGCATCGAAAAGATCAAATAGTATCCAAGAACATTTTAAAGGGCCTAAAATAATTTCATCGCCGTGTTTGAGGCTTTTGATCAGAATCCCGCCATAGTTTTCAGAATCACTTTTGAATGTCAGGTCTACACCACTCTGGTGGAAAAACCACTTACCTGCTTCTGTGATTCGTGGATAAGTTATGGCATCTTTATGTCCATTTGTGTAGTAATAGAACTCTATTTCGTGAAAGTCATATGCCTCATTTCCTTTTTGGATGTGATACTCTTGAAATAATAATTGGGCAATATTTTTGAATCTGTTTTCGAGTTCTTCAACATTGACATCTCTCAAATCTAATAAACTTTGCAATTTCATATTGTATTCTTAATTTTAGTGTTTATCATCTTGTTTTTTCAACTCATGCAAAAGCTTTTTCTGGTTCTTGGCAATTTTATCAGTGCCGTTTATCCAGCGTTGTAGCTTAACTCCGATTCGAAATAAGACAACAAAAATAACGATAAATAATAGTAACTCTTTCATTTTTCTTCTGTGTTTATATATTTTTTGTATTCCTGTTATTGAACAATGAAAATCTCGTATTGATGGGTGTTTTTCATATATTCTAAAATCAAATCAATGGTTTGGTCTACAAGCTCCATTGGGATAGGATTGGGAAAATTTTGATAAGTCTGTTCTTGTTCAAGAAAGAGATGTACTTGGCTTTTTATATTTTCATGTCCTAATTCAATCCCTGGTGCTATGTTCCAAACGGCTTCAAAACATTTTACTATCTGCAAGTAATCGAAAGTAGACAAATAAGTACCCAATCTGCTTAATACGAACAGTCCTTGCTCTGACTTGTCAAGTCTTTTTTCGGGTATATTATTTTGAGGAAGAAAATAGGGATTTGTTTTTATATTCCATGCAATACAATTGAGGACACCTCCGTCAACAGCAATTTCGTTGGATTTTATAGGAATGACTCTGCAATGCGGGAATAACTTTCTTGTTTGTGTTAAAGCATAGTCGTCTGTTTCCAAATCGAATAAAGGAAATAATAAACAATTTTCAATCTGTAAAAAATTGATATATGTTCCTTTGGCGGTGTAATCTCCATCTTTATTTTTTTCGTTTATAGTTTGGGATGAATATGGAATGATGTTTAATCCGGTTTTTTCCAAAGCCTTGTCCATTTTTATGCGCCAACTTTTGCTTTCGTTGGAATAATCGGCAACGAGCAGGTCTGTATCGTTCATGAACCGAACCATTCCATCGGCGTGTCCGGTTATGTCGTAGGGCAACTGGGGGATTATAAAGACATTATCAATATCGATTTCTTTTTTCAATGTGCTACAAATTGTTTCTTTACTGAGTTTCAGATTTTCTTTCAGGACTTTTTCTGTTAGTATGACATTCGATGCCGATTTGACGAAATTACCTCCGTCAATAACCATGTCGATATGCTTGGGTGTTATTTTGTGGTGAATCCTGATTTCGTCTTGTATTGTCAGCTTGGAAATGTGCTGCGGCGTAAGGCAATAATCCGGAAAGAAGTTGAATTGTATGAATTTATCCGTGTCTACCTGAATGGGCATATAGTCTCTGCACCAGATATCGCGTGTGTTTCGGATAAAACCGTAACCGATTCTTTTTCTAATTAATATCCTTTCCAACCTTTTCCAAAGCGGGGCATATTGTTTGTTCTCTTTTATCAAGGAACTGAAATAAACGAAATTTGTTTCTTTGTCTGTTATCATGTTTTCAAAGTTTGATGAGGCTAAGTTCGGTTCAAATGAGATATTGAAGGCTATTCAAAAGTGCAAAAAGAATATGGGTTTTGCGACAAACCATCCTATCTTTGCAGAAACGTTCGATAATATGCACAATCCATTACAAGTTCTGAAGCACAACTGGGGCTATGACGGGTTCCGGCCGGGACAGGCGGAAGTCATAGATAGTATCCTGTCCGGGCATGATACATTGGCGCTTATGCCGACGGGAGGTGGTAAATCTATTACTTTCCAGGTTCCGGCATTGGCGATACCGGGTATTTGCCTTGTGATCAGTCCGCTTGTCGCTTTGATGAAGGACCAGGTGAAGAACCTGCAAAAGCGAGGGATTTTGTCGGCGTTTATCAGTTCGGAAATGCAGCATTGGGAGATTTTGCAACAACTGGATAATTGCATCTTGGGAGATTATAAGTTTCTTTATATCGCCCCCGAACGGATATCTTCTGATCTCTTTCAGGGGAAATTAAAGTTTTTGTCTGCAAAAGTGAATTTGTTGGTTGTAGATGAGGCGCATTGTATCTCACAGTGGGGGAATGACTTCCGCCGGGATTATCGTCTCATCGCTGATATTCGTGATGCCATTCCCCGTGTTCCGGTAATAGCCGTTACGGCTTCTGCTACGGCTTCTGTAGTCGCAGATATCTGCGAACAGCTTCATTTTCGTCGTGGTTATAAGATTTTTAAAACCTCTTTCCAGCGGAATAACCTTTCCTTCGTGGTTCGTAAAACGGATAATAAATTGATGGAGATTTGTCATATTTTATCTTCCGTCCCCGGTTCCGCAGTGATCTATAGCCGTACGCGCAAAGGGGTGGAAGAGTATGCCGGAAAACTCCGTGCGGCGGGTATCTCGGCCGAATATTTCCATGCCGGATTGGAGCCGGGCATAAAGACGGAGCGGCAGGCCGGTTGGCAGAAAGGGGATATCCGCGTATTGGTTGCCACTAACGCTTTCGGGATGGGGATCGACAAAGGTGACGTGCGGGTGGTCATCCATACGGAGTTTCCCGATTCGATGGAAGCCTATTACCAGGAGGCGGGGCGTGCCGGTCGTGATGGAAAGCGGGCCTATGCCGTGGCTTTGTTGGGACCGCAGGATATTACAGACATAAAGGGGCGCCCTTCCAAAACTTTCCCTACAATCGAGTATATCAAGCGAGTATATGAGGCTCTTTGTAACCGCTTTCAGATTGCAGAAGGAGATGGGGAAGGGACTGTCGTTTATTTGGATGAACAACAGTTTTTGCGGGATTGGCATTTCGATAAAGGCCGTTTGCGTGCTTCTCTTGAAATATTGTCTTTGTCGAACTATCTTCGGTTCGAACCTTATCCGGATTCCCACCCTTATTTAAGGTATGACCAGCCCCGTTGGACGCTTGACCGCTTTCTTGAAGATGATTCTCCGGCTGCCCAAATACTTGTTGCCGTTCTGAGGAATTATGAAGGGCTTTTTTCCGATGGCGTGTTTGTCAGTATAGACCTGCTGGCAAGAAAGACAGGATTGGAACCTTTGCAGGTTGCGAAAGTATTGGGTTATCTTCGGAACATCGGTTTTTGCTATGTCCCTCCTCGCAAGAATCCCCGGATCACTTTTAAGATGATCCGCGTTCCCTTGGAACGCCTTTCTATTTCGACAGCTTCTTACGATGACCGTTTGGCTGCATTCAAAATGCGAATCGAAAAGGTAGTGGAGTATCTTGAGACACAAGGTTGCCGCCAGGAGTTTATTTCCGAATATTTCGGCATGGAAGGGACACGGTGCGGGTGTTGTGACAATTGCTTGCATAAAGAGTGAAGATTTGTAAGGAAAATAATGGGCAAAGTTCGATTATTCCAATATCTTTGCAGCATCTATCAACCAAAAATTAAAAAGATATGAGTGACAAAGACGATTTGATTTACGATGAAGACGATTCTGTAGCATTTATCCAGAACTATCTTCCCCAGGAATTGAAAGGGAAATTCAGTAATGACGATATTAATTATATTGTGGATCTGATTTATGAGTTTTATGAGTCGAAGGGTTTTCTTGATGAAAATTCTGATGACAATGCCGAAATTGATATTGATGAAGATGAATTGATCGGGTTTGTTGTAAAAAATGCGCAAAAAGACGGTGTAGGCAAGTTCGCTCCTGAAGACATCACTTTTATTGTACAGGGAGAACTTGAATATTGCGATTCCATCAACATGTTCGAATAATAGACTGTTGTATAATTACAATATAGTTTACAAAAGAATAAGAAGATGAGAAATTTTAAGTTGTTATCAGTTTTGCTGCTTTGTATGGCAGTCGTTTTTACGAGTTGTGGAACATGGAACAATACCGCTAAAGGTACGGCTATCGGAGTCGGCGGAGGTGCGGCGGTAGGTGCCGGAGTCGGAGCTTTGGCTGGTAATACCGCTTTGGGTTCGATAATCGGTGCTGCCGTGGGTGGGACTGCTGGTGCTCTGATCGGTAAGAAGATGGACAAACAGAAGAAGGAACTGGAAGCTACGCTGCCGGAAGAAACGACTGTCGAAACCATCAACAACGGTGAGGCGCTGAAGGTCACATTTGATTCAGGTATCTTGTTTGCTACCAATTCGAGCACTTTGAGCGATGCCTCCAAGAGTGCTTTGCGTAATTTTGCAAACAGCCTGAAAGCCAACCCCGATACGGATATCAAGATTGTCGGATATACGGACAATACTGGTAAAGTCGACTATAACCAGACATTATCCGAGAAGCGTGCAAAGAGCGTGTATGACTATCTGATGCTGCAAGGCGTCAGCAGCGACCGCATGGTTTATGAAGGTAAAGGCGTTCATGATCCGATTGCCTCTAACGATACTCCGGAAGGACGCGCACTGAATCGCCGTGTCGAAATTATCATCCTGGCTAACCAGAAAATGATCCAGGAGGCACAGCAGGGAACATTGCGTTAAGAAGTAGTAAATTGGAATTTATAAAAGGGATGTCCGGCTTTCGGATATCCCTTTTTTTGAGATTATATAATTATTAAGTTTTGTTGTTTTTTCTATCATATTATCTCTATCTTTGTCTGTATGCTTGAAAATAATTGTTGATAAACAATAGGTATCATGATGAAACCGCCTCCTTTGCGATCAGTCATATTTGAGGCGATGCCTTGTACAATTGTTAAACCATAAATAATAAGAGTATGAATGAATTTTTACACATTGGAGCAGGACATAAGATGAATGTCTTATTGGTATTGGCCGGATTACTGTTGTCATCGGCACATGTCGCGGGAAGTACCGGATTGGCTTCCTCCGAAGCCGCTGATGCCACCTTGAAATCCCTTTCTTACAAAATAGGGGAAGATGGCTATAGTGTACCGGTCAATAATTTTAAGCCGGACACTTATAACTACGAAGTCCCTTACAACAGTAATGAAGATGCAATCAGTCAGGGAATGCCCCCTGTTTACACGGATGCGCAAATGGATACGTATAGGATTTATCCGGTTGCCGAGCCGAATGATCCGGATGCGACGCTGGTCATTACGGATGTCCCGTTGAAGCAAGGCGGTTTGGCTAAGGTACAAGTGACATCGGCAGATAAGACGAAAACAAATACTTATACCTTCTTTCTGGTCAGCCGGAAGGATGCCGGTAAAAAATATTATGTGGTTTCCGAGTTGGAGCATTTGACATTAGAAGCCGATTCGTTTAAAGTCAGCAGAGACGGTCGGTTTGTTGGTAAATTGGTACCGGAAAGCGGATACGAACTGCCCCAAAATATCACAGTCGAATATGGAAGTGATGTTCAGAAGGTTTCTGGCGACATTTATTCTTCTGCAACAGGAGAAATTAATTTGAATGCATCCTGGCATATGTTGATTCGTGCGAAAGGAGTGAAAGAGTCGGATTTCTTTGTGGCAGACCATGTGAAATACCAGATAACAAGTTCGGAAAATGTAGCTGTTATAGGTACGGATGTCGAAGATAATGCCACATGGACCGTAACGGATTGTATCATCCCTGCAACTGTTTCGAAGGACGGTAAGAGCTATCGGGTGACGGAACTCGGCGAAGAGGCATTTATCGGATGCGAAAAATTAAAGTCGATCACATTGCCTGCCGGCTTGACTACGATCGGAGAACGTTGTTTTGCCGGATGTGTCGGTACGTTGACGGAAATGCATTGCCTGAATCCCGTCCCTGCTGTTTTCCCCCAATTGTTTTTCCATGCAACAATGGAGGATTTATTTAATTCCTCACCGGTGTATGACTGTGTCTTATACGTTCCTTCAGGCTCCAAAGCACAATACGCGCAGGCGGAAGGTTGGAAAAACTTTGGTGGAATATTAGAAGAAGGGGAAATAATAGAACCGGTAGTTGGCGAAACAACCGATAGTACAATGACTGTAACCTGTAATACATTTGAACAGGCAACCGGTTATATTGTAAAGGTGTACGAGGACGCGGCTAAGACCCGGCTGAAGGATGAATATCAGTTCGATGCCGACGGCAAACTCCGTTCGTCTTCATTCTCTTTTACAATCGAGGGACTGTCAGCCGGTCGAACCTACTATATTGAGACAATGGCTGTCCGGGAAGGAGATTATCCGACTCCGATTATCATATCACAAAATACGATAGAAGTCAAAACGACCGGCACGGCGACCGGTAATGAAGGCGTAACGGTCGATAGACCGGTTGTCTGTGTACAAGGCGACGAGGTCGTGATTTGTGCAACCGGCGAGATCCTTGTTCGCATCTATGACCTTTCCGGACAATGTATTGTCGCCGGCAAGGTCGCCGGATATGGCTCTTTCCAACTTGCAAAAGGCTTGTATATCGTGGTGGCAGGTGATGAAAGTCATAAGATTGTAATACGATAAGATCGGCTGCCAACAAAACTCTATAAATAAGGAGAGTCTATCGAAACTTGTTTTTGATGGACTCTCCTTTTTGTTGAGAGGGGCAAATGGTTATATGTAGGTGATGGCCAGCGTGTAGCATTTGTTCGTGTTGGTGACGAGAGTATGCCTGCTACAGCGGAGCAAATGGTCAGACTGGTGCTCAAAGGCTCAAATAAAACCTATGACTCCTTGCTGACAAATTATAAGGCAGAAAATAATACTTTCATCATACTGGCAAATGAGTTTAAGAAACGTACTGAACAAGATTGGGATAAGAAATACCTGTTGTCTTTTGGTCTCGTTTTAGGCAATGGCTATCTAACAAATGCAGGGGCTTTGTTTGCGGACGATTGCCCTTTATGGCAATCACGTCTGTATTGTACTCGTAGGGATGGCAAAGACAAAAGTGATGCTATCAATGATGCTGAGTTTACAGGTAACCTGAAAGACGTAATCCGATACTCGCAAATGTGATGGCGCAGTTGGACTATATGGAGAAGCGAGGTAGTGGACTTACACGTATCTGTAATGAGACTAAGGCTTTGGAAGGATACAGGGATGAATTGAAACCTGTATTTAAATCTACTCCAACTCAATTTCAGACGATCATTTTTGCCTCTGCCGACACATTGAATGTCGGAGACCATGACAGAGATGTGTCGGAGATTAAACTCGCTGAGCGTCAGCAGAAAATTATCAGTCTCATCAAGAAGTCACCGACAATCACCGCCAAACTAATGTCGGAGACTTTGTCGGTGAGCCAGCGCATATAGAACGTGATCTTTCTGCTTTGAAGGAAATGGAAATCCTGAAGCGAGAAGGTAAGGATAATGATGGGATGTGGGTTATTTAAATAGAATTTGGATGACAAGAAGTAGGGCAATATCCGGAATATGCTTTCTTCTATTATTCGAAACAAAGCGACATTTGTACTCTCTATGTCCCGAAAGGCTCTAAAGGCAATTATTCGAAGGCTGCCGGCTGGAAGAACTTCAAGCGTATTGTGGAAGAGGGAGAAAGCATGAACCCGGAAGTTCCGGAGGTGACCGACAGTACCCTCACTGTCGTTTGGGAACCGGTTGCCGAAGCGACTGATTATGTTCTTAATATTTATCGGGATGCTGCTAAAACAGAGTTGATAGCGACTTATACGTTTGATGCCAACGGAAAATTGAAGTCTACAGGATTCTCTTATCAGTTGAAAGGCTTGGAAGCCGGTTCGACCTATTATATCGAAACGACAGCTGTCAAGCAGGCCAATGGCGAAACGGTTATCCTGGCACAAAGTACGACGGTTGCAGAAACAACCGGGAGTTCTGTCGACAATGAGGATGTCTCTGTGAACAAGCCGCAGATTCGTATAGGGAATGGACAAATATGGATACAATCGCCTTTGGAAACTGAGGTTAGGATTTACAATCTGTCCGGCTATTGTGTCTGCGCCAAACGGATATCCGGAACGTCTTCGATCCGCCTCTCTTCCGGAATGTATATTGTTCTGATAGGAGAGGTGCGTTATAAGATCGTAGTCCGGTAGTTTATTATTCTATTTGCAGACATAAGAGGATAGAATATTTTATAGAGCGGAGTCTTTCATTAGATTCCGCTCTTTTTTGTCGTATCTTCGATGTCAGTAATTATGCGTTTGATAACCTTATGGAGGATAGGAATATCATTTTTGCAAATGTTGAATAATGGATAAAGACTGGTCTATCAGACCTAATGTGTGTAATACAAGCTCTCTGTCAAACATATATACCCTCCTTTATTATTCTTTGTTTCAGGAAAGCATCCATTTTATTTCGCAAACGGACTATATCGACAGAACAGCCCAATAATTCTTCCAAATCATTTTTTATACCGGACAAGGCGAAAAAACCTTTTAGTTCTCCTTCTATATAAATATCAATGTCACTATTTTCGTTTTGTTCCTGACGGGCAACAGAACCAAATATACCCATTCTGATAATTCCATATTTGGAGGCATTATTTTTCATATACTTTTTTAATAAGGCGATATATTCTGTTGTCGTTTTCATTTTTATTGATCTGGATGTCTAATGGCAAAGATAGTAATTGTTTACAAATATGCAATATAGCTGTTGTGGGAATCTTTTTATGTAACATAACGAACTACTTTAACAGTCGTTTATAACCGTTCCAAAATCTTCAGACAAGTTAATTAACACTCTTGAAAAGGGAGAATGCAAACCTTTTTTAGTTCATGTTGTTTAAATAGTAACTTATATATAAGTGCACAAATAATAGTATAAACTGTTTTAAACGTTGAATGAGATGAAAAAGATTCTTCCTTTTTTCTTATTGGTTCTTTTACTGGCGTCTTGCCAGAAGGACCCGGACATGTCAAAACTAAGCGATGATTTCGTAGTATTCACAGATCACAACAAGGATGCTAATTTCGAATCGTTTGCAACTTTCTACATTCCTGATAGTGTAATGGTTATCGGTAATAGTGAAAAACCGGAATTCTGGAGTGCAACTGAAGCTGACGATATCGTCTCTACTTTGGTTAATGGCATGGAAGGTCGTGGTTACACACGTACACTGGATAAAGAAGCCGCAGATCTGGGTTTGCAGGTTTCTTTCGTGAAAAATGTAAATTACTTTACCAACTATCATGACAATCCTTACTGGTGGTGGGGATATCCGGGATATAACTGGTGGTATGGTTACTGGGGTAACTGGACCGGAGCATGGAATGGATGGTACTATCCGTATCCTGTCGTCTACAGCTATAGCGTAGGTTCTTTATTGGTTGAGCTGGTCGACTTGAAAGCTCCGCAGCCAAAATCTACAGATGCTAAACTTCCGGTTCTCTGGACTGCTTACATGACTGGCTTGCTGTCCGGTTCCGACAAGGTAAATATCCAACTTTCTACCCGTGCCATCGAGCAGGCTTTTGTACAGTCACCGTACTTGAAAAAATAATTAAACGCGAATTAAAAGATAAATTTGAGTCTTATGAAAAAGATATATAAATCAATAAAATTAATCGCTTTACTTGTTGCCTGTTTAGCGATACCTTCTCTGGCTGGAGCCCAGGTTGTAAAGAACATGTATTTTAATGTGGACTGGCAGATCAACTCGCCGTTCAGCCAGAATTTCTCTGACAAGACAAGCGGTTGGGGTGCACATGCTGAAGCCGGTTATTATGTAGTTCCTAATTTCTCGGTAGGTGCATTTATCTCTTATCATACCAATAATAAGTATATCGATCGCCAGACATTGCCGGTAAGTTCTACATCGGCTATCACTTCCGATCAGCAGCATTCTATCTTCCAGTTGCCTTTCGGTGCGGCTTTCCGTTACAACGTGGCTCCCGAAAGTCAGTTCCAGCCTTATGCCGGTGTGCAGTTGGGGGCAAGCTACAGTGAAATGTCGACTTATATGAATGTGATGAAAGTTTACGACCGTAACTGGGGTTTCTACGTATCTCCCGAAATCGGTATGAATATGTATTTTACTCCTCAGAAACAGATCGGTCTGCATATCGCTGCCTACTATAATTATGCAACCAATAAAGGTGAAGTCCTGAGTTATTCGATCGATGGGTTGAATAACTGGGGTATCCGCTTAGGTCTTGCATTCTAATGCGAAGTTTGTTCTTTTAAGTGTTTTATGTAGTTTATGGGGAACGGGAGGCTGTCGTAATGGCACCTCCCGTTTTTGTTTTACAGGATTTGCAGTTTGAGGCCGAACGAGAGGCTCAGATAGTCTTTGGGTTTCAGGTAACCGTTTCCGATCTTGTTTATCAGATACAGGTCGCAGGTGCTGAGTTCGTAAAAGAAAGAGATGGATTTGTGCCAGCTCTTATTGGTATCTAACTTCAATGTGAATCGCTCTCCTATGAAGACATGGGTACGGATACGGGTGGAAAACCAGTAGTAGCCTTGCGGATATTTGTCCGGCTGCTTGCCCCAGAAGTCGCGGTCTAACAGAGTATTGATATAGACACCGCAGGCGAGAGGTTCGAAAGACAACTTGTCGGCGATATGGATGTTCCAGGGGTAATAATTCTGTTTGAGCGTAAGGGTTGCCATAGCGTGGCGATCCGAATTGCGGGGAACTATTCCCAAATATACGTCTGTTTCCCAGTGATTGCGATAATAATTCCAGCCTGTTCCGAGTGAAAGCATACCCATCGATCCGGCAAACTGGAATTTGGTATAGCGGGGAATGAGCTTTTCCCATCTGGAAATGTATTTTTCCACACGTTTCTTATATCGCATATCTTCCTCGATTTCCTCCTGTGCCTGTAAAGTGCCGGCCAGGAAAAGAAATACTATCGTCCATTTAAAAATCGATAACTTCATACGTGTAGTTGTCCGGGGTTAGGGTGAATAATAGGTAGTTGCGTTTGGCTATATTGCTACAGCCGTAGTAAATGATCCCGTCGTCAAAAAGGTCTTCCACTTGCAACTGATGGTTATGCGCATTCAGGCAGAATAGCAAAGAGGGAAATTCGCGGATATACAGCTGAAATACGTCTTTTACGTTATTGTCGAATTGTTCGCTTCCGGGGCGTGCATGCATGGCGACGACCGTGCGGCTGTAATGACGGCTACTGTCTTGCAGTTCCTCTTTCAGGAAACCGAAGTCGGGGACAGGATGGGAATAGTCGTATTCGATCGCATTGGTGTTGAGGCAAACGAATTTGATGTCCCGGACGATAAAGGAAAAGTTCTCTTCTCCGAACAGATTGTTGAAAACCTGGTCGCCATTGCCGATTACGTCATGGTTGCCGATCAATCCGACATACGGGATATTGAGCTTCGACAGGATATCGACAGCCCACTCATATTCTTTCTTCATACCGAACTCGGTATAGTCTCCTCCGTGTATGATGAAATCGATGCTGTCTTTTTTAGTATTGATATGTTTTACGAAATCTTCCGTCTCGTCGTAGCTGCGTTGTGTGTCGCCCATCAGGATGAAGCGGATCGTGTCTTTATCTTTTGTCGCCGCCTCGATAAGCGGGATGTTGTTGCCGTTGATATCGCGTTCGGAAATGGTGAGCCGGCCGTCATACGGATGGTAATCGATCAGGTCGCATGCGGATAAGAGCATGCTTAGGAATAATGACAGAGTTTGTTTATACATGACATCCTAACTTTTAGTTGCGGCAAAGTTAAGATGTCATGCCACTTCAAAAATGGTCGGGATGCAATGAATAATGTGCCAATAAACTAATATGCCAATATGCCAATGAAAGATTCTTTCATATTGGCACATCCGGCATATTGTTTAATTGGTATGCTATTTAATGTAATGATAATACCGGTTGAAGAAGTTCTTGAACCAGCCTGTCTTCATCAATCCTTTCTCGAAAAGCAGGATTCCTAAGAGGGCGCAACAGATTCCCAATGTTACATCTATAATATAGTGATGTGAGGTGTAAACCGCCGTTCCCCAAATTCCCGCCATGATGATGGCAAACAGGATGATCACAAATTTATTGCATTTATCGATAACCGCATAGCATAGCGCCACGACCATATATGCGGCATGTAATGACGGGACTGCCGCGAATACGTTCGCGTTGCGGCCATAGATGGAATCGAAGATCGAAAGGCCGGTCAATGCGTCGAACCTGCCGAGGCCGGCAACATTGCCCGGTGTGTCGAGTATCGGTTCGAATCCATAATTGATAGCATACCACGGTGGCGCTGCCGGATGGATATAATACCCGGCAAAGCCGATCAGGTTGACGAACAGGAATACCATCGAGAAGCGGAGATACAAATTACGGTCTCCCTTGAGATAGAGCCACAACCCGAAAGCGATCGGAACCGGGACCCAGCAGAGGTAAAATATACCAGCAAGGAAGTCCGCTATCTGGCAATTATGGATCGCGAAATACTCGCAAGGAATCAGGATATTCCCATTATCGTTTATGCCGAACAGGCTTTTTTCCAGATTATACAGGCTTTCCACATCGATCGGGTTCGCCTCGTAGTTCGGGAAAACACGCATCCAGTCGTATGAAATGCCGAAAAGAGCGAACGGCAACAAGGCGACAGCCAACTTACGGGTTGTCTTGCTGGCAAAGAAGAGGAGCAAGTACAGGCCGACCATGAACACATGCTCCGGACGCAATCCGATACATACGGCTGTCAGTAAAAGAAACAGCGCTGTCAGGCCGATAACAGTCCCTGCCTCCTTCTTTGACGGGAGTACAATTGTGTCTTTCATTCGTTCCCTTTGCTGCTCAATAGTTTACGACAATGGTTCAGGCGTGCGAATGCCGTGATGTTGGAGAATATCGCAACGACCAGCAAAGGAATGACGAATATCATGATCGGTTCGAACGTTTCGTTGTTCTCCATCATGGGTGCGAAGATACCGCAGCAAAGAGCGCCTAATCCGGTCAATACCACGCGTTCGGGACGTTGCATGAAGCCGACTTTGCATTCAAGTCCCAGCCCTTCGGCACGGGCGCGGACATAGCTTACCATCAGTGAACCGATCAGAGCAATGAAGGCAACGATCGAACTGATGACATATCCCTGGTTGATCAGATAGAAACAGATCCCGAAGAAAACCGTCAGTTCGCTGTAGCGGTCCAGGACCGAATCGTATAAGGCGCCGAACGTGGAACTCATTTTTCCAATACGCGCTACCTGTCCGTCCATCATGTCGAACAGCCCGGCAAACAGGATGATGCCGCCACCCCAGCCGATATAGTAGAAATCACCTCGTTCTCCCTTCATTCCGGCATAAAGGAATATGCAGGCAGCCACAATATTCAGGATTAATCCTGTCGTCGTAATAAAATTGGGGGTGATCCCAATTTTAATCATTCCATGTACGATCGGGTTGATGATCTTGTAGATCGTCTGTTGCAACCAATCTCTAAAAACTTTGAATTTCATATTTTACTATTTTGTTTCTATTTTGAATTCGCTTTCTGGAAACGGCCTTTGATCCTACAGTTCTTGTAGACAAAGACACGTTGCATATTATAGTTCCAAAGAAATCCGACAAGCAGCGAGACGACTATCTTGGAGAAGACGAACAAGTCGTCGATATAGTGTTTCAGCGTCTCCTGGACCCAAGGATTCCTGCTGATCGTTTCCGTCATGAAGTAGATCCCCCAGGTATTCAGCAAAATACTACCGATCCAGACCAATATGTATTTTACCATCACATGCCGTTTCTTGCATTCTTTGGATTTGAATGTCCATTTATAATTGATGATGCAGTTCACGATCCCGCCGCAGACAGATCCCGTGAAGGTCGCATACACGTAATAAATTCCAAATAATTTGACCAACAAGATTGTAACCAGAAAGTCTGTTGCGCTGGCGATCTGCGAAGAAAATTGGGCGCGTATGAACATGAATATCCCGCCTTTCTCCGAAAACGCTCTTGCACTTTTCTTTATCCAATCAACCATCTTGCACCGATTAATAGGATGAGGCTGTATATTCCAGCCAAAATATCATCCATCATGACTCCGACTCCGCCTTTGAAGCTTTCCATCTTGCGGATGCCCAACGGCTTGAAAATATCGAACAGGCGGAATAGCGCGAATGCCGCCAGTGCATACCACAGGTTACCTGCCGGGGCTGCCAGAAGCGGAATCCAGACACCTACCATCTCGTCTACCACTACCCGCGAAGGATCTTCTCCCCAAATGGGTTCGACTGCGTTTGCCGAACGGATGCCGGCAATCGTAAAAACGCCGACCAGTAAAGCGGTTATAATAAGAAGCAGGGTAGGAGATACGGCGCAAGACAATGCAAGCCAGATCAGCGTAGCTAATAAGGCCCCTGCCGTTCCCGGAGCAAACGGAGAAAAGCCGGAGCCAAAGCCTGTTGCTATAATAATATGAATTAGTGGAACTCTTTTCATCCTGTCAGTAAAATGTGTGCAAAGTTATAAAAATAATAAAACTTTCCCCCTTATCCGGGAGAAAGTTATATCGAGAATTCCATGCTGATGGAATTTTAGTTTCATAGGCATGGAACAAAAGTTTCATAGGCATGGAACAAAAGTTTCATCCCTATGAAACTGAACTTGTATTACCTTGAATTTTAGTCCAGATAGTTAGGAGCCTTTTCTCCGATCATATCGCGCAACGTCTGTTTAACCATTCTCCATTGCTGGAACAGGTCATGTACGGGCTGATGTTCGAAGTCGTGCATCGGGCTCTTGCAGAAGAACGACAACCAAGTCTGTATGCCACACATGCCGGCACGCAGGGCCAGATCGCTGAACAACACCAGGTCAAGCGCGATAGGAGCAGCCAGGATGGAGTCGCGGCAAAGGAAGTTCACCTTGATTTCCATCGGGTAGCCCATCCAACCGAAGATGTCGATATTGTCCCATGCTTCTTTATTGTCCTTGCGGGGTGGATAGTAGTTGATGCGTACCTTATGATATACGTCTCCATACAGGTCCGGGAATTTTTCGGGTTCGAAGATATTGTCAATGACAGACAGCTTGCTGACTTCCTTTGTCTTGAAGTTTGCGGGGTCATCCAATACTTCGCCGTCGCGGTTCCCTAAGATATTGGTGGAGAACCAGCCGCTTACGCCTAACATACGGGTTTTGAACATCGGAGCCAGTACCGTTTTCATCAAAGTCTGTCCGCTCTTGAAGTCCTTACCTGAGATAGGCACATTCATTTTCTTGGAGAATTCCCACATGGCGGGAGTGTCCACACACAGGTTGGGAGCACCCATGATGAACGGAGCGCCTTCTGCGATGGCGGCATAAGCGTAGCACATACTTGGAGAAACGGCTTCCGTATTGTTGTCCTTCATCGCTTTTTCCAAAGCGGCGAGAGACATGTGCTCGTCAGACAGCGGAATATAGATTTCCGTACTTGCAGCCCACAGGACGGCAATGCGTTCGCAGTTGTTGGCAGCCTTGAATTCGCGAATGTCCTGGCGGAGCTGTTCAACCATGTCCCAGCGGGTGGCAGCTTGTTTGATGTGCGTGCCGTTCAAACGCTTTGCCCAGTTATGGTCGAATGCGGCCGGCATCGGCTTGATTGCCTCCAATTCGTCTTTTACGCCGTTCAGGTCTTTTTCTTTCAGAACTTCTGCGTACATAGCCGCTTCGTATGCATTATCGGGGAAAATGTCCCATCCGCCGAAAACGATGTCATTCAGGTCGGTCAGAGGAACAATATCTTTGATCGCTTTTTCTTCTCCGTTTTCTAAACGCATTGTCGCTAACTGTGAGATTGAGCCGATAGGCTTTGCCAATCCTTTACGTGCAGCTAACGTACCTGTAATCATGGTAGTGGCAACTGCACCACCTACCCCAACAACCAGAATACCAAGTTTACCCTTGGCTTCTTTAACTTCGATTTTTTCCATGTCAAATTAAGTTCAAAATGATTGGGGACAAAATTAGGCTTTCTGGGTGAGACATAAAAGGCTATATGTCGGCTTAATTGGTCTGAAATACTATAAAATAGGCTTGTATTACTTATAATTGTACCGGAGCCTCTTTTTCCGGCTCCCCTTGATTGTAGGTCGATTCCCGGGGAAAAGTATGTTTAAAGAATCTTTTTTTGGATTGTTATGAATATTTTTTCCACTTTTATAGTGCATTATCCATTTTAAATGCTTTCCTTTGTAACCGACAAGCAAAACTGTTTGTGTAGTTCTTTATCTCCGACTTAATATTCATAGCAGAATATGATTTAGCAGACATTGATCTTTCCTAAAAGTTTTATTGTTTCAATTTTTTTATTAATTATTTTATATCATTTTTGTATGAATATTTACATTGGTAACCTGAACTATCGGGTTAGAGAATCAGACTTACAACAGGTTTTGGAAGAGTATGGTACAGTTGAATCAGTTAAATTGATCATTGACCGTGACACTCGTCGTTCTAAAGGTTTTGCTTTTGCAGAACTTCCTAACGAAAACGAAGCAAAGAACGCTATCGAAGAATTGAACGGCGCTGAATACGAAGGTCGCCAGATGGTTGTAAAAGAAGCAACACCGAGACGCTAATAAAAGAATAGCATCAAAGTATATGAACGGGGATATGGACAAGATTCTATATCCCCGTTCTTCGTTTATTCCTTTTTAATTGTTACGTTTGCACTTAAATTAGCAGTTGATGAAAAGTGTTTTAAATATTTCCTGTTTGCGCATTAGCCTGTGCTTCCTGTTCTGTTTGACGGGAACTTCAATTGTCTCTACACTTCATGCTCAGATTCCGGAACGCGTTTTCAAGACGGATTACCGGATCGATCCGGTAAAGAAGGGGGAACTTTCGGTCGAAATAGATAACCTGAGTTTCTTCAAGGATGACGAATATACCGGTTCGTTTATGAAAGGCTATACGTTGCCGGGGCTTTGGTTGCAGGCGAAGGCGGTCTATTATCCGTTGGAAATGCTGAAACTCGAAGCCGGTGTGCATCTGCAACGTTTCTGGGGGGCGAATCGCTATCCGAATATGGCTTACCAGGATATTGCGCATTGGAAAGGTGATCAGTACCAGAAAGGTTTTCATGCACTTCCCTGGTTCCGGGCGCAGGTGGCTTTGTCCGATCATGTGAATATCGTGCTGGGCGATTTGTATGGGGCGGCCAATCATAACCTGATAGAGCCGTTGTACAATCCGGAACTGAATATGATTGCCGATCCGGAGATGGGATTGCAATTGTTGTATAGTTCGCGCCGGTTCGATTTGGATGCGTGGGTGAACTGGGAAAGTTTTATTTTCAGGGAAGATGTCCACCAGGAAGCATTTACGGTCGGGTTGTCCGCCCGTTTCAAGTTCAACGATCCGGATTCGCGTTTTCATTTTTATGCTCCTTTGCAGGCTTTGGCCCAGCATCGGGGAGGAGAGATCGATACGATCCTGACCAATTCTGTCCAGACATTGATGAACGGTGCTGTCGGAGTCGGAGGCGTGTGGAACACAGGTCATGAGATATTCAAGAACGTGAATGTGGAGCTGGATGCTACCGGCTATTATCAGCAGGCCGGTAAGTTATGGCCTTTCGATAACGGTTATGGTGTATATGTACGCGCGTCTGCCGATATTTATGATTTCCGTGTGAAGACTTCCTATTGGAGATGCCATCAGTTTATTTCCATGTTCGGCAGTCCGTTTTACGGGGCTGTCTCGACATCTGATGAAGGTCTTGCCTTCGATGATCCTTCCTGTGTTTACTTTGGCTTGGAGTATTCGCGTGAATTGGCAAAAGGTTTCTCGCTTGGCATCGATCTGGATATATATGAACATCTGCCTGTCGTTTTTCGCGGTACGGAGCAGGATGGCTATAAATCGTTTGCCAAAACCAGTTTCTCTGCCGGAATTTATCTGCGGGTAAACCCGTCTTTCCTGATAAAGAAATTCTAAGGGTTAATAGTAATCCCGATTTCTGCCCAAACGGAACAGGGCGAAAAGCAGGGCTGCAATAATCGCCCTTGTTAAATAAGCAAAGTTTGTAAAAATATTATTATTTTTGTAGGCGGGATGTTAATAGAATGATCTTAAATCACTGGTAATATGTTCGATATTTCTTTATTGTATGAATTGAAGAAAGGGAGTAGAGAAGCCTTTAATGGTGTTTTCCGTTACTACTATCCCCGGATGATGGCTTATGTTGCTTCTATGGTTGAGCAAAAGGCAGCTGAGGATATTGTTCAGGATGTTTTCTTGTATGTTTGGGAAAACCGTGAAAAGCTATATGTCGGTGATGGTTTCCATTCCTATCTTTTTCAATCCGCTTATACCCGTTGCCTGGACTATTTCAAGAAAAACCTTTCGATTGAAAAATACCATTCTTATACTTACGAACAATATCTGGAAGATTATCAGAATCTGCTGAAAAGCGACAATCCCGTTATAGAGGAGCTTTCCGTTAAGGAGTTTTACCGCCATTTGTATGAATTGCTGGAACACCTGCCAGCACAGCGTCGTGAAGTTTTCATCCTTGCCTATATAAAAGGGTTGACGACAAAAGAAGTTGCGGAACAGACCCGGATACCGCAACGCACGGTAGAAAACCATTTGTATTTAGTCCTCCGGTTTCTGAAGGGGCGCATGTCCAAGAATGATTATTATATGTTTTGTGCCGTTTTTCTTTCTCATGGCATACATGCTTGATAAGAATAAACAAAAAAAAGTCATTTTTGCTCAGTAGTTTTTCGTTGTCGGTCGTTTAGCTTATATAACAAAGTATAAAATGGAGTTCAATTACGCACTTTTGGCAAAATATTTGGTTGGCAACCTCTCCTCGGAAGAAATGGAGGAGGTGATGAGATGGCGTGATTTGTCGACTGAGAATGAAACTGTTTTTTCTGAAGTATTCCGTTTACGTCTTTCGTGGAATGCTGCGAAGTATGCGGACAACGAGCGGATAGATAGGGCTTTGGAAAAGATAAATGCCCGGATTAATCGGACAAGGCGTTATGGAACTGTCCGTTCTTTGTTGAAATATGCAGCTGTTATTCTACTGCTTGTTTCGTTTTCGTCTGTCGGATGGAATTATTTTAAGCCGGAAACTTATATGACTATAGCTTTAGGCGATAGTGAAGGCGTGAAAAAAGTAGCGTTGGATGATGGTTCGGTTGTTTGGTTGAGGGGGAATTCGGTATTGAAAATACCGCAGTCATTCAGTGTCGTCAACCGAACGGTCTCCCTGCAAGGAGAAGCATTCTTTGACATCGCAAAGAATGCTTCTCCCTGCAAGGAGAAGCATTCTTTGACATCGCAAAGAATGCAAAATCACTATTTATCGTTGCTACCGATTATGTGAAGGTTGAGGTACACGGAACCTCCTTTAATGTTAATGTCGACGCCGCGAATAAGACTGTCGAAACTATTTTAGTAAGAGGCAGTATCAGTTTACAAACCCTGAACGGAAAGAATATTTTAGAAATGAATCCGGGAGAACGAGTTACTTTTTCCCTGAATGAAAATACTTGTTTTACGGAGCATGTCGATGTGAATGTCTGTGCTACATGGCGCTTTAACCAACTGGTTTTCGAGAATACTACACTTCGTGAAATCGCCAACCAATTATCAATCAAATATAATGTAAATGTAAATATCGAGTCGTCGAAGTTGGCTCAACGCAGGTTTCGTTGCGTGATCAATGAAGACGAGCGTTTGCCGGATGTCCTGGAGCAACTGTGCTATCTGGCGCCGATTACCTATCGGATTGAGAATTCCGAAATTTATATATCTGAAAAACAAACAAAAAAATGTATGTCTATGGGAAATTGAAATGTAATCTGATGTAAACGGTTCCGTAATATCGGAGATGTTTCTTTGCAGCGGTTAATTAAAAAACGCTGTCCGGTATGGGAAGTGTTATTGGCGGGTACGAGAGAACCCGTTAAAAAGTTAACTCATTTTTAATAGTACTAACAAAAACGAATCACATGGTATGAATAAAAAAGTATCTATTGCGACATTATCTGCATTCTTAGTCGCAGCATCGCCTGTAATGGCGGCAAATGAAGCGAATACTTTGTATGTGAATCTGGAATTGTCTTTGAATAGGACAACTGTAGGTAGGGTCATACAAAGCATCAGTCAGCAAACGGGTTATGAATTTTCTTATGATGAATCCATCTTGAGTAAAGAAATCTCAAGAGTATCTGTCCGTGTAAAAAATGAACACATCGAAAGTGTTTTAAAGAAAGTATTTAAGAATACGGATATTTCTTATCGGATAGTCGATAACCGGATTTTCCTGCAAGATAACGTCAAGACAAAAAGTGTGTCTTTGGCAAGTGTTCAACAAGTCAGAAAGACAATCAGAGGTACGGTCGTCGATAATACCGGCCTTCCCGTTATCGGGGCGAATGTCATTGTGAAAGGAAGTGCCGGGGTCGGTACGGTGACAAATGTCGACGGTGATTTTACATTGGAAGGCATTGAAGACGGTGCGATATTGATGATTTCCTATATCGGTTATGTAGACCAGGAGGTTGCCGTCGCAAAAGGAAAAAACAATTATAAAATTACGATTCACGAAGATACTCAGAATCTGGATGAGGTGGTTGTTGTCGGTTATGGTACACAAACAAAAGTGAATCTTACCGGTGCAGTGAGCACGATTGGCAAAGACGAATTGATCAACCGGCCGGTGACGAATGTATCTTCCGCTCTCCAAGGATTGACTCCGGGGGTTACGATAACATCCGGAACGGGAAGGCCCGGTGATGACGGTTCGACTATCCGTGTTCGCGGGGTGGGTACCTTGAACAACGCCAATCCGTATATTTTGGTGGATGGTATTGAAACCGGAACTTTCGATTCGATCGATCCGAACGATATCGAATCTATTTCTGTTTTAAAAGATGCAGCCTCGGCTGCCATCTATGGTTCTAAGGCTGCCAATGGCGTAATCCTGGTTACGACCAAACGGGGGAAAACCGGTAAAGCGACAGTCTCTTACAATGGTAATGTCAGTTTTTCGAATGTGTCGACTTTGATCGATCGCCTGAGCTCTTATGATTATGCTCGTTTGTATAACCAGTTGTTGACACAGGACGGCGCATCTCCCCGTTTTACAGATGACGATCTCCGTTTATTTCAGGATGGAACAGACCCTTATGGCCATCCGAATACGGTTTGGACAGACTATATTTACCGGACTGGCTTTCTGCATAAACATAATCTTAATGTCAGCGGAGGTTCCGAGGATGTGAAATACATGGCTTCGGCCGGCTTTTTAGGACAGGAGGGAACGATGAAGAATTCCGACCGTTCCCAGTTCAATCTGCGTACGAATTTGGATATTAAGTTATCGGATAAATTTACGATGCGTACGAATATGGCCTTTATCCATAATCAGTATTCCGAACCAAATGCATCTTATGGAGGAGGTTCTAACCAACTTATATGGCAAGCCAATCGTATAGCTCCCTGGATTCCATATAAAAAAGAAGATGGTTCTTACGGTTCGATATCGGATGGAAACCCGGCTGCTTGGTTGGATATCGACAGCCGGAAATATCATTTGCAGCAGAACTTCTCTGGGGTGCTGGCCTTTGACTATCATATTATAGACGGCCTGACTTTTACATTGCAGGGCGCTTATGTGACGAATATTAAGGAAACAAAAGATTATCGCAAGGAATGTTGGTATGACGACGTTAATTATCACGGACCGGATCAGTTGACGGAAACGATTTCGAGATGGAGCCGTTATACGTTGGATGCATTGTTGAATTACGACAAGACTTTTAACCAGGACCATCATTTCAAAGCGATGGCTGGTTATAAGATCGAAAAGTATGATTACCGGAAATTAGAAGCCTTCCGTAAGAGTTTTCCGAACAGTGAAGTAACCGATTTGAACGGTGGCGATTCTTCGACGCAAACCAATAGCGGTTATTCTCGTGAACTGGCTTTATTGTCTTACTTCGGACGTCTCAATTACGACTACAAAGGCAAATACCTGTTGGAAGCTAATTTCCGTGCCGATGCTTCTTCCCGCTTTGCAAAGGGCTATCGTTGGGGATATTTCCCGTCTTTCTCTGCCGGATGGCGTATTTCGGAAGAAGATTTTATGGAAAATACGCGTAGCTGGTTGCAGTCATTGAAGTTCAGAGGATCTTGGGGATTGCTCGGAAACCAGGATGCCGTATCGGATGAATATTATCCCTATTTGCCTACTTTATATATTGGTAAAAACTTCCCGTTCGGTGGAACGGTTCACCAGGGTATCACGGTTGTAAGCCATAAGGTAACGACTATTTCCTGGGAAAATTCGACAAACTGGGGGATCGGTTTTGATGCCAATTTCTTGAACGAGTTTATGTTGAGTGCCGAATATTATAACCGTAAGACATCCGACATCATTATGGATATTCCCGTTTCCGATACATTCGGTATATCGGGGACGTATCAGGACAACAAAGGTTCTTTACGAAACAGCGGTGTGGAAGCAAGTCTCGCCTGGAACCATTCCTTCAATAAGGATTGGAGAATGGGTGTCAATGCGAATTTTTCCTATAATAAGAATAAGTTGTTGGATTTGGCCGGTGTCAATGAGATTATCGACGATTATCTGATTAACCGTGTCGGTGCACCCTATCAATCATTTTATGTCTATGAGGTAGACGGATTATTCCAGAGTGATGAAGAGGCTGCTGCTTATGAAAAGCAATATGGTAATCCGTGGTCCGCTCCTTTCAAAGCGGGTGATTTTCGTATTAAGGATGCAGACGGAGACGGGAAACTTTCCTCAAAAGATCGTGTGATCAAAGGTACACAACAACCGAAAACGACTTATGGTCTGACGTTGAGTGCAGGATGGAAAAATTTTGATTTGTCGGTATTTATGCAAGGTGTGACAGGCACAAATCGCTATTTCACAAGAGATGTTGTCGGTTCCTTTATTGGTGATACTTCTCATCCGAGTACGAACTGGCTGGAGGCTTGGACTCCTGAAAATACGAACACAGAATGGCCTCGTTTGTTCTTGGAAGAAAATTCCGTTAGTGCACCTAATAAATGCCGTTCTTCTTTCTGGGCTATGAATACGGATTATTTGCGTATTAAGAATATCAATTTCAGTTATACGTTCCCGAAGGCTGTTACGAATAAATTGGGTATCGCCAATGCGAAGATTTATTATACAGGCGAGAATCTCTTTACTTTTGACAGTCTGCCTTTCAATGCAGATCCTGAGTCTTCTTCTGGCAATTTGGATATTTATCCGATTAATAAAAGCCATTCAATCGGTGTTAATGTAACGTTTTAAATGATTGTAATATGAAACTAAAACAAATATTAAGTCTCGCTCTTTGTCTTGCCGGGGCAGGAGCCTTTACTTCTTGTGATGATTTCTTTGATCTGAATCCGAAAGATCAGTTGACTACAAACACATTCTGGAACACTTCCGAGGATGTCGATGCCGCTGTAACTGCCGCCTATAATTGGTGGGTCAATAACTATGTCGGCTCGAAGTTTATCTTCTACGAAGACAGCTATTCGGATATCGGTTTCAATTATACGAACGCTTCTAACATGAGAAACATGGGGAGAGGCAGCGTTTCTCCTACTGCGGCTCCGAATTATTGGAGGCAGTATGAAACGATACGCCGTTGTAATTTCGTAATTGAAAATATCGATTTGGTTCCGGCTTCCGCTATGACGGAAACGGAGAAGAATGATTTTCTGGCGCAAGTGCGTGCAATTCGGGGATATAGCCATGCTTATCTGGCTACCTGGTATGGGGATGCCGTTATCATGGATTTTGTTCCTGCAACGGCCGACGATGCCAAACTACCGCGCGAACCGGAAGCAAAAGTGAAAGAACATGCTATGAATGACTTGATGTGGAGTGCCGAACATATAGCAGAGAAACCGGCTGCAAAGGGACGTATTGCAAAAGGTATAGTCCTTTCGATGATCGCTCGCTTCAATTTGTTGTGGGGGAATTATGAAGAGGCTTTGGATGCTGCTAATAAAGTAATAGCATTGAATCAGTATGAGTTAGATCCCGATTTCCTGAATATGTTTTCTATGGCAGGACAGGATTCGAAGGAAATTATTTGCACTTACGAACATGTTCAAACTACCTATAAATATGGTGATGTGATCCGTTTCTATAACAATTCGGATGGCGGTTGGGCCTCTTTTGTACCGACTCAAAACATGGTTGATATGTTTGAAATGGCGGATGGCAAGTTGATCGATGAAGCCGGTTCCGGCTATGATCCGGTCCATCCGTTCTATAATCGTGATCCGCGATTGAAAAATACGGTTATCTATTCCGGATTGGATTGGGTTGGACGCAATGGCGTGCCACGAATTTTCAATACGCTTGATAAGACCTTGCCGGATGGTTCTTCCAATAAGGATTATTATACGGCGGCAGATAATGCCTCTCATACCGGAATGTTGTGGGCTAAATATTTGTATCCTAACCAAGGACAATATTCTACTTCCATGAACGACGATGCCTTGTGCCCGATCATCTTCCGGTATGCGGAAATATTGTTGACGAAAGCCGAATGTTTGGTCGAACTGAACCAAGATTTGCAGGAAGCAATGAATATCATCGACCGGTTACGTTTGCGCGGAGGTCATATCGCTGTCGACCGTTCCAAATACGATACGCAGGCCAAAGTACGCGAACTGGTAAGAAGGGAACGCACGATAGAATTGGCCGGTGAGGGGTTCCGTTTTGAAGATATCGTTCGCTGGGACGAATACGACAAGACCGGAGCCAAGACCGGAAGAAAAGTGGCAGAGACTGTTATGCCGGGTGACTTGTATCGTTTGTGCGGAACCGTCGATTATGACGAACCGGATCCGGACCGTCGTGCCGTGATCGATGTGAATGCTTCTCGCGAAGACCGTTTGGTCGAAGTGCGTTATTTCGACAAGAAGCAGTTCCATCTGCCTATTATGCAGGCGGAAATGGACGCGAACCCTCAATTGGTTCAGAACGATGGTTATTAATAGATCAATAAAACGTATTTACAATGAAGTATATTAAAAAATTGATATATTCCCTTCTACTCACAGTTGCCACTCAGGTGGCAACTGCGCAGATAAAGATTCTTTACGGACCTTATTTGCAGAATGTAAAAGAGAATGAAGCGACCATTGTCTGGGAGGCGGATAAACCTTCCATCGGTTGGGTGGAATTGGCTCCGGATGATGGAACGCATTATTACGGAGAGGAACGGCCTAAATATTTCGATACGACTAACGGAGTTAAGAACACCTCTTTACTTCATACAGTTAAGGTCAAAGGCCTGACGCCCGGTACGACATACCGGTATCGCATCTATGCGCAGGAAGTCTTGTCGCATGAAGGTATTTCTGTCATATACGGACGTGTAGCAGCCTCGGATGTCTATAAAAAGAAAGCATTGACGTTTACAACTTGTGATTCGCAGAAGAAAGAGACAAGTTTTGCGATGATTAATGATATTCATGGTCGTGAAGGTATTATCACGAAACTGCTGAATGCTGCCGGCTATAAAGATAAGGACTTGATTATTTTTAATGGGGATATGGTCTCTGTGTTTCAGGATCGGGAAACTATTTTCAACGGGTTCATGAAAGAAAGTATTGATTTGTTTGCTTCTGAAAAGCCAATGTACTATGCACGTGGCAATCATGAAACCCGGGGAGTATTTGCTACTTCGTTTCAGAAATATTTCTCTCCGAAAGAACCGTTCCTGTATTATCTTTTCAGGCAGGGACCTGTATGTTTCATTATGTTGGATACGGGGGAGGACAAACCGGATTCCGATATCGAGTACAGCGGTATTACCGATTATGACGGTTACCGTACGGACCAGGTGGAATGGATGAAGGAATTATATAAAAATGAAGATTTCAAACAGGCTAAATTTAAAGTTGTCATTGCACATATGCCTCCTTCTGCCGATCTTAATATCTGGCATGGTCAGAAAGATGTCTTGAAGAAATTCGTACCTATCCTGAATGAACTTGGAGTGGATCTGATGCTATGCGGACACCTCCATCGGAACAAATATGAGGAACCGAGTACCGGTATCAAATTTCCGGTATTGGTAAATTCAAATAACAGTGTGGTTTCTGTGGAGACTGATGGTAGTCAGATGAATCTGGTGGTTCTTGATTTGGATGGTAAAGTCGTTACAAAAAAGTCATATACGGCAAAATAATCTCTGTTATTTTGATCTTTCAATGTAATTTAAGTGCGGTTATTCTGGATGAAATTCGGGTAACCGCATTAAAATTTGTAGCTGCATGAAAAACGTTTCAGTGTGGTTGCCTTGATAGCAAATTGACAATCTGTTATGTTAGCCGTACAGAGATTGGCTTTCATCCATACCTTTCTAAGGTAACTGTAAATAGAGGAAGGAGGAGTGGCTTGGAATTGTTATTTTGCTCGTATTATCCCTGATGTTGTTTCTTTTATTTGTTATATAAAATGATTGGTGTGAAAAAAAAGCTGCCTGGAAGGTCGAAGATGTGATTAAAATGTCAGTAGTGAAACTGCCTTTTTTAAGAGCTTCCAGTTCTTAAAATGGTATTATTGGAACTTTCACAGGTATTTTAGACAAGTAATCATGATATATTTGTTTACCCTTTCGCATAAACCATCCCCCAAACTATTGTCCACCTCCTTTCCCATGTCAGCCCATCATTTGAAAAACGGGACAAAAATCGATAATTGCAGGTCTCTTGTTTCCGTATTGCCGACTACATGATTCCAGTAAATCCGTTTAAATCCATTTTTGTAAGACAGATCGACTTGGAACCAGTTGAAATCATAACCGACTTTCATAACAAGAGGTATGTCGAATTTATTATTCTCCAAATTGTCTTTGGCTTTCGTATTAAAATAAATAGTCGGTTCCATTCCAATTCCAGCCTTTAACCCTTTCCAAAGTTTATAACCGGTAACAATATTTAACGATAACCCGTTAAATAATTTTGTTTTATCGTAAATAGCACCTCCCGGTTGCTGTTCACCATAATCAAGGTTAGGATAAATTCTTTGCTCTTGGAAAGCTATGTTCACTCTCCTTGCTTGATACAATAGAGCTGCATCAATTAAAAAATGATTTTTAAATTCATATTGGAATTGATATCCGACATTAAAACTAAAACGATGGTCCCATTTCAAATTTCTTTCTCCTGATGATAACAGAGTATTGATTTTCGATTTATGCATCCAACTATCACCTCCACCGGCTACAATTCCCGATTTTAGCTGTGATTGTGATAACATAGGAAACAATAATAAACATGCAAGTAAAATAAATGTCTTTTTCATATCACTCTCTTTTTATAGTTGTATCAAATATAATGAAGTTATTAACGCAATGTGTTTATTTTTGCAAATTTAACTTTTGTTGCCTATCATTACACATGTAAAAGTTTGTATTGAATAAATTTGATATAATATTGCATAATATTTAATTTAATACGGAAAGTGTATGGGAAAAATTTTGTTACCAGCAGTTTTATGTTCTATTTTATTCTTTTCTTGTGAAAAGGATAGCTTGCAGCAAGACATTGATAAGAATGCCGAGTTGTCAACAGAATTAGAGCAACTCGTTGCCTGTTATGAAGAATCATTGGATGGCACGAATGATTTTACGCTAAAAGGCTACCAAGTTTTGGGCGAAAAAGATGAAATTACACCTACTCAAGAGACTGAAACAAGAGCAAGCGAGGAAATTATTAATTATTTGAAAGCTAAAATTGATTTGGCTAAAGTTAGTGGATATAGTAAAACGGCAAGGGCTGATTATCCTAAACCTGTTACTAATAGTTATTTGGCCGGAGTTTTTAAAATAACAACATGTGGGTCAAATAGGGAATTTGTCTATTTTATGGATTGCGAAGATGGAGGATGGACAAATATAAGTAATCCTCAAAATAAACCATTTGCTACTACAGTAGATAAGAATAAAAACATAGAGTTTCATAGGGTCTTGTTCACTTTTGCTGTATGGTTGCTTTTTGTGTATTTAATTAATAAAAGAGCACAGCTTAAAAAATAAAAGTCTATATTATAAGT
>NZ_CABUOD010000002.1 GCF_902493135.1 uncultured Parabacteroides sp. | reverse complement strand
TGTCAACAAATTAAAGATGATTAAAAGAATGTGTTATGGACGAGGAAGCATAGAATTACTCAAAAGAATGATGATTTGTGTATAAGGCAGCAAAAGTGAACAAGACCCCATAACGGAATGACCAAGTGTAGTTCTTGTGATCGTCACCAGACAACAGGTTCTTGATACCTACACCGTAATCAGCACGCATAGTAGAATCAACCTTTGCCAATGCCTTGAAGTCGATCTTTTCGTTAGCCACGCTTCTGTACTCTGCCGGCAATACCCACAATGTATCAGCGATACGGATAGCTTCAACGAAACCTACACGAGTGTAACCATCGGCGATGTCAGCATAAGGC
Organism: uncultured Parabacteroides sp.; assembly: GCF_902493135.1. Lineage (GTDB taxonomy): Bacteria > Bacteroidota > Bacteroidia > Bacteroidales > Tannerellaceae > Parabacteroides. The sequence continues at coordinate 181,019 of NZ_CABUOD010000002.1, read as the reverse complement.
TTATCCTGACCTACAAGATCAACTGAATCCTGGAAGCTTACCAAATATTTAGCTCTTTCGAAGCCAGGAATTGCAGGATGAGCATGTTTACACAACATAGAATCGGTTGTGATCTGTCCGTCAGGAGTGATATGCGGGCCATCTTCCGTACAAGGAGTACCGGCTACACCTTCGAAATCCTTATGGTTTACAGAGATCAGGTACTGCGGTTTGATATAACCATGACCGCGGCCGACCCAAGCTGTATCGACTTGGAATGCCAAGCCTGTTGCCTTATCGGCAGTCCACATACCTACGTAGTTCACATTTGCATCCATCAAACCACCTTCACGGTTGTTTTCGTCCATCAGATATTCCTTACGAACATTTTCGAAGAATCTCAAGCTATCACGGCCGTCAGTTGCGCTTTCACCTAAGTTTACGTTATTGAAACGACGATACAACGGAGTGTTGTCCGGATTGATTGCAAATGCAGATGTTCTTGTTTCACCCAGCGGCTGAACTTTTACTGTTGCATCCAGGATATCATCTGTTACACCGGCTTTTACATCATCAAGATCCGTATCATTAGCTTTTACGATTGCATAGAAGCATTCGCCTTCATGATGATTATTCTCTTTGAAGAAGAAGCTGTCAGCAGGAGCACCGAAGTATTTAGACATTGCATATTTGTCTTCAGCCGCTTCACCCATGAATGCGTCTTTCAACTGGATAGAATAAGAAACTCTATAAAGTTTCTTGATACCGGCTCTGTTCAATTCAGCCTTCGTTCCGGCATAACCGAATGTATCCCATTTCTTTTCAACCAAGCGGAAAGCATCCTTGCCATTCAATACGTTCAACAATGAATCTTTACCGGTACCCTTAGCCAAATACTTACTGTTTTCGCCAGTTGCATACGGGTGCAGATATTTGAATGTATATTCATCCAGGAAGAACTTAGCATCCGGAATGTTCTTGTAACCTAACAATGTATCCTGATAAGCTTCAGCGATCAATGCAGCGTTGCCCTTAACACCTTCAGCTTCTTTTACCTGTACGAAGACCAGAGAATCTTCACCCTGATAAAGAGCATCAGAAGCTGTCATGTATTTAGCACCTTCAGCCTTCATCAACTGAGACAGAGTTGTCTGAGTCGGATATTCACGGTTCGTTACACTTACAGGAGAATAATCTTTCACTTTATCGCCCGTGTTCTTCTTCAATACAACCCACTGGTAAGCCGGCATGTGAGCAGGAAGTTGTTCGTCTGCTTTAACAGTAACCCATTCTAATGTACCATTCTTATGGATCGGAGAAGCCAAGTACTGGCCTTTCTGGTTCATGATGAAATACAGACCGTCGGCGACAGAAGTACGACCGTTGTAACCGGCTTCACAACCTTTGAAACCTAAGGAAATATTAGTTTCCTTTTTGTCATAGATAGTAACAATACGTACTTTATTTTCGATCAAGTCCTGAACGGTTACGAAGTTGTTCGTGCCTTTTCCACCAGCTGTTGTCGGAAGCACTGTTGCATCAGCATCAGCTACCCAATTAGAACCATTAGTGGCGTTTTCCGGATCATAATCCATTGCAGATTTAACCTGGATTACCAAGCTGTCTTTTGAAGGATAATAAGAGAAAGCAAACTTATACTGATCAGCAAGACCTGTTACTTTACTAATAGAGTCAGCAGCAGAAGTCGGCTTTGTTGCAGCTGTACTTGCCTGACGTTTAGCATAGCTCAGATCAGACCATTTGAATGCACGGAATCTTTCGCCGCTTGCATTGACGATAGAAGTATCGACACGCAGATAAGAACTGTCAGTAGTCAGTACGAATACATAATCAGCGTCACCTGCGATTGTTTCAGCTAAGAACTTACCAGCATTCTTTCCGTTGAACGGGTTGGCTACGGTGACCTTTTCACCCTGTTCGTCCGGAGTGAATGTCAAAGCTACGCCTTTATCAGCCGCCTGCAAACCTAAAATCGTATTGATTTCAGGAGCCTGCAAACGGATCATGTCGGCTTCAACAAGAGCAAACTTTGTAAAAAGAGATCCTGCGGCAGCATCTGTATAAGCCTTAGCAGCCTCCTCCTTCACAACCTGAATGTTTGTACTATTGGCTTTCAAACCGATTACGGAGTCAGCTTTGAAATAAGAATACAGAGTCTTACCTGCTTGTTCTGCAGCCGGAATAGATGTGTATTGGTTCAAATAAGCCCAGCCTGAAACTTCACCACCTACACGGGTAGAATCTGCACCTGTACCAGGTATATCAGTATAAGTAGCTGTACTTCCTCCCAAACCTTCCAACAAAGTACCTGCATACTGGATATCCAAACGCTGGCCGGTTGCCTTGTTTGTAAAGTCGAAGATAGGAGCTTTACCATAACCTTCTTCTGTTACTTCGATGCACCACAATGTGCTTGCTAAATTTGCAGAAGTAGTAGTAGCTTCCAATCTCAAAGCGCCATTAGGAGTCATAGCTAACACTCCATCAGTAGCTTTCAATTGGTACAAGCCGTTACCCGTCTTCTTCAAGGATGTTACAGGATCCCCTGCATTGGCATTCATTGCACCCAACAATGCAAGTCCTGCCAAAAGAGTAGAAAACTTTTTGTTCATAATTCTAAATTTAATATTAATACTAATGTTTATAAAAAGTTCAGTTCTATCGTACGTTTGTTAACTTTTGTCTTTTGAAATCGAATACGTACGTTTTTGCTATCAAAATACACGCGTTAACATTCGTAAGGTTGTATACATTATATAACAAATAGGTTTTATTACTAATTAAATTATTAAATTATGAACAAAAAGTTTTCTACTCTTGTAGCAGCGGCTTTGGTCGTGTCTGGTTTCGCAAATGCTGAAACTTGGGACGCTCCTAAGGGTGCTGAAGTTGCAAAGACTGTAGCGACTGGTAATTATTACCACATTGGTGCTTCAGATGGTACTGACAATTATTTTCTGACCATTAAGAAGAACTCGGATGGTGCATTCCAGCTAATTACAAAAAAGCTCGAAACTGGCGCTTTGTTGGCTGCTTCTACTGACTCTGCTTTGTGGGAGCCGGTTGCAATTAAATCTCAAGTACCTTTCCCAGCTGCTTATACTTTTAAGAACAAGTATACGGGAAAAACATTGGCTGTAAAGTATAACACTAAAGACAAAGAAAACACTGCTAATATAAATGCAGGTAAATTTGATGCGGTGTTAGTTGATCCTTCTACGGATGGTGCAGTTACTGAATTTACATGGGGCTATAGTGGCTCGGATTCTGCTTTGGTTGCTTATGATGCTCAGAATAATCCATTTGTTTTGGAAGTAAAGGCTGTTACAGGTGCTGAAACTCCTGTTCGTTTTATTAAGGGAACAACAGACAATATGGTTGATAAGGGAGCACGTCCATTCAATCCTGCTGAAATTTATATGACGGCAGAAATGTTGAATGAAGAACTGAATGGTTCTTTCAAACTGAATGTTTCGGGAACTTATACGGATAAGTCTGAAAAGCCGTTGATTGATGAGTTTGTCGCTTTCGATTGTGCTTCTCCAGCAACTAATTATCCTGGTGTTTACATGCAGGCTAAGGGTGAAAAGAGAGATCGTGCAATAAAAGGAGCAGATGGCAAATATTTGAAAAATAACAATGTATTCTTGGCTATCGATACCGTATTTGCTCCGGGTACAGCAAATAGAGATTCTATCAATCCGAAAGGTTTGATGTTTGCTTTGGATACAATTTCTTCAGATCTTGTTGCTATCCAAGCTACTAATTGGACTGTGGATTCTGTTGCAGCAGGAAGAATGCCGGCTAACTATCGTTTCTTTGTTTATAAAAATATAGGAAAGGTCGGTTCTGACTCTTTAATTATTAAAGTAGATTCATTGCCTACTATTGGTACAAGCGGGAACAGTTTCTCAAATCCTGGAACAGCTGCTGCTAATGCTCCGAAGAATGCTGCTTATTTGGCAAACTATTCTATTGGTACAGGTAATACTCCTTTGTTCACAGCATTGGATTCAGCTGTTATTTTTGAAGCTAACAAACAAAACTTCCAGTTACCATATATTTATTTAGGAGCAGGTATTAAAGCTGATTTGGCCGAAGGTATCTATTCTATTAAAGATAAAGGTGGTCGTTACTATCAGGCAGGTCTTGTTTATGCGAAAGATGGCGTTTATCCTAACCCGGATGCAAAATATGATTCATTAGGCACTGCTGCTTGTAAGGATGTTCCTGCCACTCAGTGGAGAATTTCTGGAGCTAATGGCGTATATTCAATGATTAACCGTGAAAATGGTGTAAGATTTAAAGAATATATGGGTGGAATTAAGACTTTATATGCTACAGACAAAGAAAATGAATATATCTATGGTGACAAGACTTATGTGATTACTCCTATTGAAAATGTAGATGAAGATGATGCTGCTTTAGGTTATAAGCATTTTACTTCTACAGACCTGAATAATTTGGCAGTTCGTTTACGTTTCACTGCTTTTGGTGGTGTTGAAAATCTGTATGTAGTCAAAGGGGCTGCAAAAGATACATTGTTGCATGTGAATCAGATAGCTGATGTAGAGGATGCTGTTGAATTTAAATTGGAAGCAGCTACAAGCGATGTGAAATATAATGCATCAGAAGGCTTGAGCCGTCAGGCATATAAGTTGAAGGTAAACAACTACAAAGATGATGAAAATACTTATTTGGTTTATGATGAAAAGAACAAAGCATTTGCTTTATCTACGATTGAAAAACGTGGAGATGCAACAGCTAATGCTGCAGACAGTATTCCTGTAGCAGTTATTTTCCGTCAGACTTGTGAAGGTTCTTATCAGATATTACCGGTTGATACTGCAATGAAGATTGTCAGTGGCCAATCTTTGGCTGATGGATATAAGGCTGACAGCTTGTGGAATAAGGGTACTCAGTTGAATGTTATTGGCTCCAACAATTTATTGGTTGGTTCTTCAGTTGACGATCAGCCTACTGGTTACTTTGTGTTAGATGTTCCTGAAGCTCCGAAATATGCAACAGTAGATATGGGACACTATAGAATCCAGTCTGTAAACAATACATCTTTGGCCGTAACTGTCAATAAGTCTGGTGATGCGGTTCTGCGTGGTGCTGGTGAATCTATGTTGAAATCTGATCCGGCCTATGCCGCTGAAAATTTCGTATTGTTTGTTGACTCGGCTTGCACTCACAACGCAGACGAACCGATGTATTACATTTCGACAACTCAGTCTACAATAGGTGAATTGACTGCTGAAGAAAAAGAAGACGGTGTTCGCTATTATATGATGAATGATCTGAAAGATGATGGCACAATGTCTGATGCCTTGGTATTTGCTAAAGCTAAGCAGCCGTTTGAAACTGCTGATACATTGGTTGTTGCTCCATATGCTGAAGAAGATACAATGGTTATAGCAAATGAGGATAATCGTGCAGCATTTGCATTCCAGACTACTCCGGCAACTGGTGAATATAAGATACAGAATGTTGCAACTGGCAAATATGTAAAACAGGTTAATACTGTCATTACTTTGGTTGATGGTTATACAAATGGTTTGGCATTTACTCTGGAAACTCAAGATACACCGACTTCTAACGAAGACGTAGCCGTATCTGAAGTAACCGTTATCGCTGCTGAAGGTGGTGTTCAGATCGCTGGTGCTGCCGGTAAGAAGGTGGTTATCTCTAACATCTTAGGTCAGGTAGTTGCTAATACCGTTCTTACTTCTGACAATGCTGTGATCGCAGCTCCGCAGGGTGTGGTTGTTGTAGCTGTCGAAGGTGAAGACGCTGTAAAGGCTATCGTGAAATAACTAAAGGTATAAAAGATAATTCTAAAATGTTTGACCGCGTGCCGACGCATAGAGATGCACAGCCGTGCATCTCTACAAACAACGGCAATTACCCTGTGACAGGTGAACAAGCGGTCGGATTTAATATTAATAATACTAAAGTATATTGAATTTAAAAGTTCAATGTTGCCGGTATCCCTGTGAAGGGAGAAAGCATACATCTAAAACAAGCCCCGGAGATGAAAAGACATTTTCGGGGCTTCGTTATGTATACCGATCGGTTTTCTATCGTAATTCGCAGAAATTTGTAAACTTATCCCTATATTTGTCCAAAATCTTTCTAATTATTCAATTATGAACAAACTTTTAAGTTTATCTGTGTTAGCGACCACACTGTTGTTGTCGTCTTGTAGTAATGCGCCGCAGGAAGAACCTCTTGCGAAAGTGATTGACCGCGGTTTGAAAGCCTCGACCGAACAGGCGTTGCTTATGGCCAAAGAGCTGGAACAGCAGGAAGGACGGCTGCCTAAGAGCATCAAGGACGGCAGACTGGAAACGAGCGACTGCTATTGGTGGTGCAGCGGTTTCTTCCCCGGTGAACTCTGGTACCTGTATGAAAGCAATCCTACTCCCGAATTGAAGAAGTATGCCGAACTTTTTACCGGACGCTTGGAAAAAGTGCAGCATGTGACGGATAATCACGATGTAGGCTTCATGCTTTATTGCAGCTATGGCAACGGTTACCGCCTGACACAAAATCCCGGTTACAAGGATGTGCTGGTGACAGGCGCCGGCTCGCTCAGTACCCGCTTCAACCCGATGATCAAGGCGATCCGCTCATGGGACTTTACCAATAACGGCAAATGGCAATATCCGGTTATCATCGATAATATGATGAATCTCGAATTGCTGACGTGGGCCAGCAAGACTACCGGCGATAACCATTTCCACGATATCGCGGTTACGCATGCCAATACGACGATGGAAAATCATTTCCGTGATGATTATAGTTGTTATCATGTCGTTTCGTATGATACGATCACCGGAAAACCCCATATCAAAATGACGCATCAAGGCTATGCCGACGAATCGGCCTGGGCACGCGGACAGGCGTGGGCGATCTATGGCTATACGATGATGGCGCGTGAAACCGGCAGTCCCGAATATCTGGCACAGGCCAAGCATATTGCCCGTTTCCTGATGAACCATCCGAATATGCCTGCCGATAAAGTCCCGTATTGGGATTTCGACACTCCCAATATCCCGAATGCGCCGCGCGACGCCTCTGCTGCCGCTATCATGGCTTCAGCCTTGATCGAATTGAGCCGGTTGGATAAATCGGACGAGGCAGAAAGCTATCTGGACTTTGCCGAACAGCAGGTGCGTTCTTTATCATCCCCTGAATATTTGGCGGAAAAGGGAACAAACTGTAACTTTGTGCTCAAGCATTCGACCGGCCATCTGCCTGGAAACAGCGAGGTGGACGTGCCGCTTAGCTATGCCGATTACTATTATGTAGAAGCATTGATGAGACTGAAGAAATTAATTTGAATATATAAACCATGAGAAATTCATTGAAAATCGCCGTACTAATTCTATGTACGATCTGTCTGCCTTTTACGGGCAACGCCCGGCAAACAACCGGCAAAGAAGATCGTGCGTTCTGGGTGGAAAACCTGACACGCATTGCTGATCCCGTACTTGTCAATCTGAGCAATAATACGTTGAAGAAGAATATGCCTTACGAATCGTTGGGCAACCGTCATCGCTTCTCGCATTTGGAGGCGGTGGGCCGTCTGGTCTGCGGTATCGCTCCCTGGCTGGAACTGGGACCGGACAACACGCTGGAAGGCAAGCTCCGTGAAAAATATATCGATCTGACGGTAAGAGGCTTGAAGAATGCCGTTAATCCAGAGGCTCCCGACTATCTGGTTTTCGGTGAACCGTCGCAACCTTTGGTGGATGCTGCTTTTTTGGCTCAGGGATTATTGCGTGCCCCGAAACAGCTTTGGGGAAATCTTGATCCGCAGGCAAAAGAATGGATGGTGACCGAATTGAAGCGGAGCCGTAACATCAAGCCTTTTGAAAGCAATTGGTTGCTTTTCGCTTCGACTGTCGAAGCTGCTTTGTTGGAGTTTACCGGAGAATGCGACATGGAACGGATGCTGTATGGTGTGAAAAAATTCCGTGACGAATGGTATAAAGGGGATGCTATGTATGGTGATGGGGTTGATTTTCACATGGATTATTATAATAGTTTCGTGATCCATCCGATGCTGACGGACGTGCTGGTCGTGATGAAGAAACATAATATCGAGGGAGCTGATTTCTTGGATACACAGTTGAAACGTCATGCTCGTTATGCCGAGATACTGGAACGTTTTATTTCTCCCGAAGGTTCTTTTCCGGTTGTCGGCCGTTCCATCTGTTACCGCTTCGGTGCTTTCCATGCGTTAGGACAAGCGGCTTTGATGCATATTTTGCCCGAACGGGTGAAACCGGCGCAGGTGCGTTGCGCTTTGACTTCCGTCATTCGTCGCCAGTTGAAGTCTCCGGCAAATTTCGACAAGAACGGTTGGTTGCGTGTAGGCTTTACAGGTGAACAAATCGAAATCTCCGAGTCTTATATCAATACGGGGAGCGTCTATCTTTGTACTTTTGGTTTAGTGCCTTTAGGACTGCCGGAAACGGATGAGTTCTGGTCTGCTCCTTATACGGAGTGGACGAATGTGAAAGCCTGGAACGGAGAGAAGGTGCGGGCGGACCATGCGATTAAGTGATTAAGAATTAAAAATTAAGAATTAAAAAATAATACAGTTATAAGAAGATGAAAACAAATTATGAATTGCGTTATGCTGCGCATCCGGAAGATGCAAAGCAATATGATACGAAACGTATCCGTCGTGATTTTCTGATTGAAAAGGTGTTTGCTCCTAACGAGGTGAATATGGTCTATTCGATGTACGACCGTATGATCGTCGGTGGCGCCATGCCGGCTGGCGAGGTGCTGGTTCTGGAAGCAATCGATCCGTTGAAAGCTCCTTTCTTCCTGACTCGTCGCGAAATGGGAATCTTCAATGTGGGCGGACCGGGTGTCGTAAAAGCGGGGGATGCTGTCTTCGAACTCGATTTTAAGGAGGCTCTTTATCTGGGTTCCGGTGACCGTGAAGTGACATTTGAAAGCAAGGATGCCAAGAATCCGGCTAAATTCTATTTTAACTCTACGACTGCACATCGCAACTATCCGGATAAAAAAGTAACGAAGGCTGACGCTGTGGTTGCCGCTATGGGCTCTTTGGAAATGTCCAACGACCGTAACATCAACAAGATGATCGTCAATCAGGTTCTTCCTACCTGCCAGTTGCAGATGGGTATGACGGAACTGAAACCGGGCAGTGTCTGGAACACGATGCCGGCGCACGTGCATAGCCGTCGTATGGAAGCCTATTTCTATTTCGATATCCCTGAAGACCAGGCTATCTGTCATTTCATGGGCGAAGTGGATGAAACCCGTCATATCTGGATGAAAGGCGACCAGGCTGTTTTGTCTCCCGAATGGTCTATCCATAGCGCTGCTGCTACCCACAACTATACATTCATTTGGGGGATGGGGGGTGAAAACCTGGATTATGGAGATCAGGATTTCTCTTTGATCTCTGACTTGAAGTAATGAGTTTCGGACATTAATATATTATTATTATGGTAAATTTTTCATTGGAAGGTAAGGTTGCACTTGTAACAGGTGCTTCTTACGGTATCGGGTTTGCGATTGCGACTGCGTTCGCCAAGGCCGGTGCTACTATCGTATTTAACGATATCAAACAGGAGTTAGTAGATAAGGGTATTGCTGCTTATGAAGCCGAAGGTATCGACGCTCACGGTTATGTTTGCGATGTGACGAATGAAGAGCAGGTGAATGCTTTCGTTGCACAAGTCGAAAAGGAGGTAGGCGTAATCGATATTCTGGTGAACAATGCCGGTATCATCAAACGTATCCCGATGGTGGAAATGACGGCTGCCGAATTCCGCCAGGTGATCGATATCGACCTGAACGGTCCGTTTATCGTATCCAAAGCAGTTATCCCTTCCATGATCAAGAAAGGACACGGAAAGATTATCAATATCTGCTCTATGATGAGCGAACTCGGTCGCGAAACGGTGTCGGCTTATGCTGCCGCTAAAGGTGGATTGAAGATGCTGACCCGCAACATCGCTTCCGAATATGGCGAATACAATATCCAGTGTAACGGTATCGGTCCGGGTTATATCGCGACCCCGCAGACTGCTCCTTTGCGTGAAAGACAGGCTGACGGTTCCCGTCATCCGTTCGATGCCTTTATCGTTGCCAAGACTCCGGCTGCCCGTTGGGGAACTCCCGAAGATCTGATGGGGCCTGCCGTGTTCCTGGCCTCCGATGCTTCCGACTTCGTAAACGGCCATGTGCTGTATGTCGATGGCGGTATTCTGGCTTATATCGGTAAACAACCCTGATAAGGTCGCACTGGCTCTTATTGCCTTTCTGCGTTAAAAAGGAGGGTGTGTCAAAAAGAAAATCCTGCTTACAATAGACACAATTTAGGCACGGATTACGCGGATTACACGGAAAGATAATAAATTTATCCGTGTAAATCCGTGAAATCCGTGCCTTAAAGATCGTGATAAAGGAGTTTTGACACACCGCTTTTTTTAGGGTAGGACTCCAAATCGGAATCTGATTACGTTATGATGATTATTATAAGATAATAATTATCTTTGCGTAAAAAGAAAACAACATGACATTGTTAAATAATCCATTCGTTACAAGTGGTTACATCGCTCCCGAATATTTCTGTGATCGGGAGAGGGAGACCGAAGAGTTGCTTCGTTGGCTGGTCAATGAAAACAATGTAGCCATCATCTCTACCCGCCGTATGGGAAAAACCGGGCTAATCCAGCATTGTTTCCATTTGAAAGAAATAAAGGAGAATTATTATACCTTCCTGATTGATATTTATGCGACCAAGACACTCCGAGAGTTCGTTTTTCAGTTGGGAAAAGTGATTTTGGCGACTTTAAAACCGAAAGGACAAAAGGCTTGGGAGTTGTTTGTTAATAGTTTGGTCTCTTTAAAGGCCGGTTTTTCATTGGATATGTCGGGAATGCCGCAATGGAATTTGGAATTGGGCGATATCAAGTCGCCGGAAACGACTTTGGATGAAATTTTTCATTATTTGGCTGTATCTGATAAGCCTTGTATTATTGCTATCGATGAGTTTCAACAGGTTGCACAATATCCGGAAAAGAATACGGAGGCTTTGTTGCGTACTTATGTCCAGCATTGCGACAAGGCTCATTTTATATTTGCCGGTTCACAACGTCATTTGATGGGTGAAATGTTTATTAGTCCTGCCCGTCCTTTTTATCAGAGTGTATCTATCCTGCATTTATCGGCAATCGATAAACAGAAATACATGGAGTTTGTACAACATCTTTTCAGGATGGCGCAAAAGAATATTGATATTACAGTCTTTGACTCTTTGTATAATCGTTTTGAAGGAATCACTTGGTATCTGCAAAAGATATTGAATATTCTTTTTGCAATGACTCCGAAAGGAGAGGTGTGCGGTGGCGAGATGATTGAACAGGCAGTGGACTTCATTTTGGATTCTTATTCCTTTACCTATTCTGAGTTGCTTTATCAATTGCCGGAAAAGCAGAAAGAGCTGATGATTGCCATTTGTAAAGAAGGGAAAGCAACGGCATTGACTTCCGGAAAATTTATCCATAAATACAGCTTGCCGTCAAGCAGTTCGGTTCAATCGGCTTTAAGAGGGCTGTTGGAAAAGGACTTCATAACAAAAGAAGGAAACTTTTACATGGTTTACGATCGCTTTTTCTCTTTGTGGTTGAGGCGGAACTTCTAAAGAAAAGGGGGGTGTGTCATTAATCTGTATATTAGAGCACAGATAACACAGATGAGACTGATTCACACAGATTGATTATTGCAAATCAATAAAATAAAAATCTGCGGTTATCTGTTGAATCTGTGTCATCTGCGCTCTATTTTATATTTTGACATACCTTCCTTTTCTGTATATATGATACAACGATTACTTGTTGTATTTGCTCCAGTCAACATTGTGCATGTCGCCGCTGGCTGCCAGTTCTTCGTGGAAAGCGAAGCAACATTTCAGGTTCTGGGGAGTGTGCCCCTTGATGCCCATAGCCAGATACTCTTCCAATAACGGTTTGTAATCCGGGTGAACGCAGTTGTCGATGATGCAACGTGCACGCTGGATCGGTGATTTGCCGCGCAGGTCGGCAACGCCATATTCCGTGATGATGACTTTGACAGAGTGTTCGCTGTGATCCAAGTGGGAAACCATCGGCACGAATGCGCTGATCTTACCTTCCTTCGCCGTAGACGGAGTCGTGAAGATAGACAACATGGCCGAACGGGTGAAGTCGCCGGAACCGCCGATACCGTTCATCATCCTTGTACCCGATACGTGAGTGGAGTTGATGTTACCGAATATATCCGCTTCCAAAGCCGTATTGATGGCCACCAGGCCGAGACGGCGGGCTACTTCGGGGTTGTTGGAGATTTCCTGCGGACGAAGCAGAATCTTATCTTTGAAGAAATCCAGGTTAGCATAGATGTCGCGGATCACTTCGTTGCTGACAGACAGTGAACAACCGCTGGCAAACTTGACGCGTCCCTGTTTCATCAAAGCAATAACAGCGTCCTGGATAACTTCCGTATAAACGTTGAATGCCGGAATATCCTTGTTTTCGCCCATGCAGCCTAAAACGGCATTGGCAACATTGCCTACGCCACTCTGCAACGGAACGAATTCTTTCGGCAGACGGCCGGCTTTGATTTCGCCGACCAGGAAGTTCGCAACATTCTGGCCGATAGCCATTGTCACGTCATCCAGCGGAGAGAACTTGCCGCCTTCGTTCGGTTCGTCGGTCTTGACAACACCGACGATCTTGGCCGGATCGACTTTCACACAGTCGTTACCGATACGGTCGGACGGGGTGTAGATGGGGATTTCGCGGCGGTAAGGAGGATCAGCCGGTTCGTAAATATCATGCATTCCACGGATTTCTTTCGGGTGGCGGCAGTTCAGCTCGACGATGATACGGTCGGCCATGCGGCAGATTGTCGGCAGGATACCCACACCGCTTGTCGGAACGATTTCGCCGTCTTCCGTCACATCGGCTGCTTCGACGATGGCCACGTCGATCTTGCCCAAGAAGCCATAGCGCAGGCTCTGTGCCAGTTCAGACAAGTGCATGTCGAAATACTGTGCGCCGTGGGAGTTCAGCAGGGTGCGCAGGTCCTTGTTGGACTGATACGGTGTACGGAATTTGATTGCATTGGCGCGAGCCAGTTCGCCATCCAGTTTGTCGCCTGTCGAGGCGCCGGTAAACATACCGATCTGGAACGGGTTCCCTTTTTCATGTTCGGCAATTGCTTTTTTGGCAATTGCGCCCGGCACAACTTTAGGGCATCCTGCGGGAGTAAATCCGCTAAAGCCTACATTGTCGTTGTGATGTACGAATGAAGCTGCTTCTTCAGCTGTGATAAATTTTAAAGCCATGATATTATTTGTTGTTATATTAGTAATTCTGTTTTCAGTTAACAGTGCGGCGCAAAGGTATTAAAAAAGAATATAGATTAATACTTGCGATGAAGTATTTCAGTGTAAATAACTGCTTTTCTCAGTTCGGCGGCATTGTCGAACTCGATATCGGTTAGCGGATTTTCCTCTTCGGCCGGGGGGACGACAAGGCGATTTCCGTCAAAGGATTGCCTTTCCGTTGTATTTTCGGCGGTAAGGAATGGCTTGGGCTTTACTGCCTGCTGCTTTTTCTGTTCTCTTTTGGGTTTGGAGACGGTGACAGGATGTTGGGCGGGTTTCGGATTCTGCATCTCTTCCAAAACCTCCCAGAAACCTTTGTCGGGAACATTTTCATCCTTAGTAATGATTTCCCTGTCCGGTTGCCCCAATATCTGTTTCGGGCGTTTTTTCTTGTTCTTGGAACTGAACAAACTGCTGATCCCTGCAATTATCAGGAACACAATATATAGCCAATCACCTGCGTTATCCATAAACTTTGATTATTGTTTGCACTCCAAACAAGGATACACTATGTTTCCTTTATTAGAGTTTGGCAAAAATACAACTTTTTTCTGAATATCAATATTTTGCGATTCGAAGTCTTAACATACCGCCCTTGCCTTGCGGATCCATGAAAGTGCCAATCAAATGAAATGCACTTGGCTTAAATCGTTTGCAAACGATTTGACGGATTCTTGAATTTTTTCTACTGTACTGCGTGATGGATTTCGTCGACCTGTCATATAATGGCTTAATTGCCCTTTGTTTATTCCCGTAATGCGGGATAAACCAGCCAAAGAGAATGCCTTTGAAAAATATGACAAGAATGAAGCCATGTCGTAGACAAATTCAAATTCTGCTTCTTCAAAATTATCCCCTTTGTCTTCATAATACCGCTTTGTGTCTTCATATCCGGCAAGAAATGTTTTAATGGCTTCTTCAGCCGTTTCTCCCGTTCCGGTTACCAGATAGTTCATGTCATCGGCATCCATATATATGCTATATGTTCCATCGTTAGCTCTCTCTATGATCGCTTTTACTTTCCTTTTTTCACTTTCCATATCGAACACTTGTTTAGTTAATACTCTTTGATATAAAAACAGGTGGATTAGATTCCCGCCGCTTTTTTGATCGCTTTTAATGTTCCCGTTGCGACCTCTTGTTTATCATGATTGCTCATTTGAAACGTTTTCCCGGTTTTGGGGGAATACCATAACGGATGGCCTGCTTGTTGCTTTCCTGTGTCATAGCAGCCGGACTTCTTTACTAATCTTTCCAATTCATTGTATTTCATTATTTTAATTTCACTTGATTGACACATTGCAAAGATACTCATTTGAATATCATTACAAGCGGCTTTATTGTTAAATGATATCCGAATTAGTATCATTTAACGATGAAGGTAGGATTTAATAACGAGTTCTCCATATCGGAGATCTTGTTTCATTGTATTGATAATGCAAAGTTATCTTCAAGGAATTCTTGCGGCTTCTTTGGATCCTCAGAAGAAAAGTGTTTTCTTTGTCTTCCCAAATGTAGGAAATATTATTTAGAAGTGAAAGGAAGGATACATATAATAGGTATAAAAGTAAATAAGGGTAACTTCACAGCCACCCTTATTCGATTTAACCAAAACCTTAACTATGAAAAAATTTACGTTTTTCGATTACAAATATAGGCGTGGTATTTTTACTGTGCAAGCATTTGATGAATTATTTTTCAAAAACATTCATATTTAACAGTAATTAGCAAATAAGATGGCAAATCAAGAGAATGGCGCGGACTTAAAATCCGCAGCCGTAACGGAAGAAAAGAAGTTGTTCATCGAGACCTACGGGTGTCAGATGAATGTGGCAGACAGCGAAGTAGTCGCTTCCATCATGAAAATGGATGGGTATGCGGTGACGGACAAGATTGAAGACGCCGATGCTATTTTCGTCAACACGTGTTCGGTTCGCGATAATGCCGAACAGAAAATCTACGGGCGGCTTCAGTACTTCCAGTCTTTAAAAAGAAAGAAGAAAACGTTAGTGATCGGTGTGCTCGGGTGCATGGCGGAGCGGGTGAAGGAGGAACTGATCGAAGTGCACCATGCCGATTTGGTTGTCGGTCCGGATTCCTATATGGATCTGCCGAACCTGGTGGGTGCGGTCGAACACGGCGAAAAGGCGATCAATGTCGAGCTTTCCACGCAGGAAACCTACAAGGATGTGATCCCGCTGAAATTGGGAGGTGTGCATATTTCTGGCTTCGTCTCCATCATGCGCGGATGTAATAACTTCTGTACCTATTGTATCGTGCCCTATACCCGCGGAAGGGAACGCAGCCGGGATATCGAGAGTATCCTGAACGAGATACGCGACATGCGCGATAAAGGTTTTAAGGAAGTGACCTTGTTGGGACAGAACGTAAACTCATATCTCTTTGAGAAAGAGGGAGAGAAAATTTCGTTTCCCGTTTTGCTGAAGCGCGTGGCCGAGGAAGTGCCTGAGATGCGTGTCCGTTTTACCACTTCGCACCCGAAGGATATGAGCGATGAAACCCTGCACGTGATCGCTGAACACGATAATATATGTAAGATGATCCATCTTCCCGCACAATCGGGGAGTTCCCGCATCTTGAAAGTAATGAACCGTAAATATACGCGCGAATGGTATCTGGACCGTATCGCCGCGATCCGCCGTATCCTGCCGGACTGTGCTATCTCGACCGACCTGTTTTGCGGTTTCCATTCCGAGACGGAAGAGGATTATCAGGAAACGCTTTCCCTGATGCGCGAAGTGGGCTACGACAGCGCTTTCCTTTTCAAATATTCCGAGCGTCCGGGAACCTATGCGGCCCAGCATCTTCCCGATACGGTCAGTGAAGAAGAGAAAGTCCGCCGCCTGCAAGGCATGATCGACTTGCAGAACCGGCTTTCGGAAGAGAGCAACAAGCGTGATGTCGGCAAAGTGTTCGAGGTCCTGATCGAAGGCTTCTCCAAACGTTCGCGCGAGCAGTTGTTCGGCCGTACCAGCCAGAATAAGGTCGTGATCTTCGACAAGGGGAATTATCATGTCGGGCAATTCATAAAGGTACGCATCAACCGCGCCTCGTCCGCCACTCTGTTCGGAGAGCCGGTGGAGGGATGATCTTTATTGGCCCGATCGCTTGTTTCAATATCAGAAACAAAAGTGTCTGCGGTCGAAACTTTAGTTTCAAGGCTCGAAACTAAAGTTTCGACCGGTGAAACAAAAGTTTCCTCGGATGAAACTAAAGTTTCAAAGGGGGAAACTGTTTGAAACTTTAGTTTCATGAAAAAAAATCGCTGAAACTTTTTACCAGTCGAAGCTTTCCCTGTATGAATCGAAAACCGGTTCTTCGTTGATCCCGTTTTGTTTAAAGAGTTGTTCGATAAAAAGTTGATGTTCGGGCAACAACTCGTTCTCTTTGCGCAGGAAGCGGTAATAAAGTGTTTTCCCGAAGTGGCCGACCATCTGCCTTCTTAGATGCAATGCCATTTTATGCGGCACATTATCAAGCAAGTTCGTAATCCCCAGAGCAATTCGTTTTTTAGTTTGCGATTTGAAGAAAGGACACTCGTCCCCCTCCTTTGGGAAACGGGCCGGATTTACGATCGGGAGGAATTTGCGGATGGAGGTACTGTTGGCTGCTGCCAGGTGGCGTAGACAATTGTCCGCTTGCGTACATTGTGTGTTGAAACAATGCGCGAAGTCGTATGGAACTTCTTGATAATCAAAATTATTTTTCATAATGTACAAATGTACGGATTATATTTGAATCCGTATCTTATTTTTGCATCTGTGTCGGATGCAAACAATTGTTATATCCGGCCATTTTTACCCAGACTCGTTTGCCGTCGAATGTGATAGCCATTTTGAGGATGTCGGTGATGCCGGCTGCCTGAAGCGTGGCGGCATACTGCCTGTCTTCAATCTGTTGAAGAGCGGAGTCTAAAACACTTTCGACGGATTTGTCGTACACCGGATCATAAAGCTTCAATTCCATGATTACGCCTTGTCCGTTCGGGTCGCGTGGACGTAGCAGGATATCATACCGGCCAAGTCCCGATTCACGATTGCTGCTCACTTCGTAAGCGCCGCTACTGACAAGCATACCCAGCAAAAAAGCCTGATAGACCTTTTCCGGCTCACGGCCGTTTGTGTCATAATATGACAATGTGTTGACAACAAAGTCGTTCAGGGTGCGCTGGAAGATTGGCATATTTTTTTCTTTCAATGCTTGTAACATCAGTTCTAAGCGTTCGTTCTTGACCGGACCATTGTTGATCCAGCTGCGAATGATGGTAAAGAAAACGGTTCTTACCTCACGATTGGGCACTTGTAAAGTGTATTCCATCAGGTCGTCATGGTCCTTTACCGGGTCGGATGCTTTCAGATAGCCGCTAAAAAGCATGAATGACCAGATATTGGATGCTTCTGACAGCAAATCCGGGAATGCCAGTTTGTCGTTGATCACGCCATGGATGGGTTCACCTTGTATGAGTGACTCCATTCCCATGCGTATTTGCGACGGACCGTCGGCAAGCAGGTGTCGGAGCAAGACATCCGAACCTGTGTTTACCCAGTAAGGAGCGAAAGTACCATCGTACATGATGTAATTTAGTACGGACCAGGGATTATAGACTGTCAATCCTCCGAATAAATAACCATCATACCATTGTTTTACCGCATCTTTCTCTTCACTTAAAGAATAATCATTTAACAGCGTATCTGTCTCTTCTTGGGTGAAGCCAAAGGCTGTGCACATCGGACGGTCCAACAATGAAAATACGGTTATATTATTCAACCCGCTGAAGATCGATTCCTTGCTGACTCGCAAGATGCCGGTAATGACGCCGCGGAAGATATCCTTGTTATCTTTGAACACCAAACTCATGAAGTTACGCATGAAACCGATCATACGCTCGTAATATCCTTTATCGAAAGCTACATGGATCGGAGTGTCGTACTCATCGAGCAGTACAAGTGGCGGCGTGCCCCAGTAAGAAGTGAGCAGTTCGGAAAGCAGTCTGAGTGAACCGGCCATTTCATCCGAAGTCGCTTTCCGATTTTGTAGCCGGACGAACTGATCCAGATAATCTTTTTGTTCGATATGTTCACGTAAATAATCGTGACGGATGAATTCCGACTGCAACTCACGCGCTAACAATAAAAGCATCTCTTCAAACGTCTCGCCTTTGCAATCTTTCAGCGTGATCAGTATCACCGGATATTTCCCTTGATATCGGGCGAAGTCTTTCCACTGTTCGATGTTTTTCCCGTTGAAAAGCGGACGATATATATTACCTTCCGTCTTCTCGAAAAAATAGCGGAGCGTGGAGAGGTTCAGTGTCTTGCCGAAACGGCGCGGACGCGGAAGAAGCGTGATAAAACTTCCTTCTTCTACGATCTGGCGGATAAAATCGGTCTTATCTACATAGTAATAGTCCTCTTCTATCAGCATCTTATAATCGCTGATGCCTATCGGTAACTTTTTCCGGTCCATACGTCATTGTTTTTATTACTAACACAAATATAGGAATTATTTTTTCACTCCTTCTTACCGGTCAGTCCTATTTCTCCAAACTTGCAAACTCATATTTTAAGTAACAGCGAGGAAAAGTCTCTTTCTTCTCCTTGATGAGAATGTTAATAACAGTTCTTTCTTAAAGAAATAGTAACATTTTTTTCTGTAGTGTTCTGAAATCGGCCATTTTACCGGTCTTTTCGGGCAAAATCGATGTAGGTCGTGTTTGGCGATATCTGCTTGATTATCTATGATTTGGAATTTTGTATAATGTACACGCGTACATATATAGTAACTGCTTTGATTTGTACGATTTTATGGATATAAATGCTTGTTGGATAGAGGAATAGGAGGCAATTTCAAAATGACTAAAGAAAACGTACGTTTTTATTTGTCATTTTCACTGCACAAAAATACAACTACTTTTTAAACCTGCAATCCTTTCTCCCAATTATTTTTCCT
Source organism: uncultured Parabacteroides sp. (assembly GCF_902493135.1). Lineage (GTDB taxonomy): Bacteria > Bacteroidota > Bacteroidia > Bacteroidales > Tannerellaceae > Parabacteroides. Next base: position 161,623 of record NZ_CABUOD010000002.1, on the reverse strand, counting down.
TTTCTATATTCTTTCTTATCAATTAGATAGCTTAAGATGTACGAAAAACCGTCTTTCTGATACAAACCTTTCAGAAGCCCCCGAAAAATGACTAAAAAAAACGTACGTTTTCTCTCGTCAAAATACAGAAGTTTAGTTAAAAGACGAAAACACAGGGATGTACGTGATGCTGATTGAACTTTTAGTATATGTATTATTAATATTAATTCAAATGATTATGAACAAAAAGTTTTCTACTCTGATGGCGCTTGCGCTGGTAGCAGGGTCTGTTTCCGCTCAAAACTGGAACGATCCAACTAATGCTACAGTGCAGGGTGCTTATCGTACGTTTGAGACAAAGTCCGCACCATCAAATCACACGGACAATGCAGTAATTGCAGCTACTACTGCGGCCGGAGAATATAATCTGGCTACAGGTGGTGTATGGACTAAAAATGTCTATTCTATTGATCGTAACCTGTATTATCAGTTGGAAGTGAAAAATGATGATACAACTTATCCGGATGTTCTGGTTCAGGAACGCGACTATGAGACAGGCAAGATTTATTTGCGTGTAATGGACAAAAAGACTGCTCCGTTAAATGCTTCTTTGTGGCGAATTGAGTATAGCAAAGAGGACGGCGTGAGTGGTGGTTATTTCCGTTACATCAATAAGGAAACCGGATTGGCTCTGACATTCGACCATAGTGTCGTTCCTGCAGCAAATGATTCAATCACTGAATTGCGTGCTGGTATTGCTGACTGGTCTTGGTATACGGTAAACAAAGACAATGGTACTGTTTTAGGTTTTAAGAAAGTTTATTCTTATTTGCATAATCAGTCTGATAATCAGGTAATGTATCTGTCTTTTGCAAAGGAAGCAGACAAATGGGAGGGACAGACTGTAGCTGCTCTAAGAACTAAATTGGGTGATCCTTCTGGCACTGGCTTTATCATTAGTGAAGCAACATCCAAATATGTTGAAGCTAAAGTTGTTAGTTCGACTGCTGCTGGAGATGATTTGAGAAATTTGACTGATGTATTGGAAATAAAACCGGTTATTGCAGCTCCATTCATTATGACAGCTCAGCAGTTCAATACTCGTATGGATGCTGATAATAAGGTTGATGCTGACAGTTTCACATTTAAGATGAATAAGAACCTTGTTGGAGCAGATGTTCTGTTGGCACAGAAATTTCATGCAATTGACCAAGTGGGAGCTATTTTGAATTTACAGGATCCGGATCTAAATGCAGGAAATAATGTTAATACATTAGATGTTACTGGAAACGCTTTTACAGCAAGTCAAGTGGCATTAACTCCTATAGCAAACGGATTTAATCTGAAATTTCAAACTGTTGCTGGTACATATTTGTTGGCAGATACAGCTCGTTATCAGGAAACGACTCTTGCTCCATCTGAATCTCCGGCTGTTAAATTTGCGTTGAAAGAACCGAGTGCCGCTGATGGTGTATTTATGAAAGCACGTTATTATTTCCGTGCTACTTATTTCCCGACAAATGATAGCATCGTAATCGAACCCTTGAATGCTGCTGTTCAGGCTGATTTCGAATGGGATGCCCATACATATTGGAAAGAATCAGCTGCAACAAAATCATTTGCAAGAACTGCCGATTATTCGAAAGCTAATACATTGGTAAATGATTATGCCGGTTATACTTCTAAAACAGTTTCTCTGACAGCAACTCAGATTAACGGTTTAGGTGAAGTGTTGACAGTTGCAAAAGATGGTAGAAACGAATTCAAAGTTAAAACAACCATCGACCGTCCGTTCGAATACCTGAACCGTGCAACCAAAAAATCTGGTTTGTATTTCATCAACTTGGCTAATCATAATGACAGACAGCGTGCCAAAGGTATGTGGATCGTTAAGAACATGGCTGGTAATCTGATGTATGATACTGAAGCAATGAACCAGCGTTATGACTTGATGCCGTCTGCAATGTGGACTGTAGAACAGTTGGGTTGTGAAAAGATGGGCGAGGCTGACTCTGCTAAATATGTGAAGATTCAGAACCGTGAATATCCGGGAGTCGTATTTGAAGGTCAGTTGTATTCTAAAGATGGAGTAAACTATCGCTTTATCAACCGTGAAGGTGGTCATTCTGGCAATTATGTTGCTTCTTCCGGTATGTTTGGAGGTCAGGATTTGCTGCGTGTTGCCGACTCGTTAACTTTCACAAAAGTTACTGATCCCGTAGCTTATACCCGCGAACATGGTTATAAGATGTTTACGAAAGACGAACTGAACAACGGTATTGAAAACAACTATCAGATTAAGTGGAATAACTTCATGAATGATAAGCTGTATCTGCAGAGCACTATAGATACAATGTCTTATATCAATGAAGCATCCGCACCTACATATTATGAAATCGCTGAAGCTACTCTGCCGACTAACCAAGGCGCGATCTATAATGAATTTGGTAGCGTAATCGAATTTGTCAACCAGGCTGGCGACTTAGATACTTCTTTGGTTCAGTTGCATAGAAAAGCTTATGTGATCAAGGTGAAAGATAATAATCTGATCGATAACAACCGTTTGTATATCGCTTCTGTCAAAGCTGCCGATGGCCGTTATTACTATCGTGCTGTTAAACAGTCTGAGCTGAACAACGTAGACAAGAAATTGGCTGTATTCTATCTGAAAGCCAACCAGGTTCGTCTGGACGACAATAATGCAATCATGGATACTTGTTATGTATTGGTGGATATCAACAAGCCGACTACAACTCCGGTTGCTTATGATGGTACCTTGAGCACGTCTATTTATGATTTGGACGTTAAAAACGGTTGGATGCAGGCTGCTGTTGAAGCCGGTTACAAGATGGGTAATGTACGTGACAACGATTTGAATGACGAGCCGAACGATGTTGCAGATGCATTCTACACAACTCATGAAGTTCGCCCGCAGTACATAAATGTCGCAGCCGATTATGATGTACAGTTGAATAGCAACATTAAGATCTATCAACAGTTGGCTGCTAAGAATTACCTGTTCGAAGACTGTAAAGACCACAACAATGTGCAGATGATTCAGGATATCAACAAAGATTTCCATTATTTGGGTCTTGAAAGCCGTACGATGGATGTAGAAAAGAATGCTGCTCTCTATGTCGACGAAGTGGTTAATGACTACGCTCTGATGCAACGTTATTTGTTCGGTGTTCGTGTGGATTCAATTCCTGACGGTTTTGTTTGCGATGATCCTACAATGGTTCACGGTTACTGGGATAGCGAGGAAAATGCCGAAGACGATGGCGAAACTCACTACAAACCGTACAACGGTTATACTTCTGGCTGGTTCCTTGTAAACTTGGAAGATTCTATCCGTTCAAGCATTAATATGATGGATAACGCTGACTTGTATAAGTTCAACAACTATACTCGTCTGGGCTTCGTTGAAGGTATCCATCAGGTAGATGGTGACGAAGAATATCTCTACATCGTGAATCCGGGTTATACTTTGAACGATTTGATGACTGTAAAAGACAACGGTGGCCATGCTAAATACACAAAAGCTGGTTTCGTATTGGATCCGAATAAGTTGGCAGTTGATGCAACTACTAATAAAGGTGTATATGTTAAACGTCACAGCATTAAGGGTGATCTGAATACAAATCATACATTCTCTTTGCGTAAGACTAATACATACGCTGACGGTACTTACGATAAGACAGCAAGCGAACCGTTCCTGTTGGAATCTGCTTGTGATGATGTTGCTGCCTTTGAAGGCATGTGGGTTAAATCTGAAAATGGTATTCCTGTTTTGGCCAAGGTTGAGACAGCAAACGGCCAGCATGAAGATGGAACAGGTGCGGCTATTGCTGAAAAGATCGGTCAGTCCGGTGTATTCTACTTCGAAACAACGACAAATGAAGCTACTGCTAACGATGATATTACAGTTTCTGAAGTGAAAGTAATCGCTGGTAACGGTTCTGTACAAGTTGCAGGTGCCTCCGGCAAGAAAGTTGTTATCACAAACATCTTGGGCCAGACAGTTGCCAATACGGTGATCACTTCTGACAACGCTACTATCGCTGTTCCTGCAGGTGTGGTTGTAGTGGCTGTTGAAGGTGAAGAGGCTGTCAAGGCTATCGTAAGATAAACGATTGTAAATCAAATTTATAATCAAATAATTCTAAATAAGGTCGTGCGGGCCGTAAGGTTCAAGTATCCTGCGACAGGTGAACAAGCGATCGTATTATTAATACTAAAGTATTGAAATAAAGTTCTTCTGTCAGTACACCTGTGAAGGCCGAAAGCAGTTAAAAAACAATCCCCGGCGGTAATATTATCGTCGGGGATTCGTTTATTTAAGCCGAGTATGCTATTTTTGTAGGATAATAGAGGTATCTTATGCTTGATAAGAAATATATTTTGACCTGGCTTCTTTTTCTACTGCTGGCATCCCTTTCGAAAGCAACAGAAATCGATAGTTTGCGAGCTATGCTTGAAAAAGAAAACAGCTTGAGTGCTAAATGTGCCGTTTTGGACGAGATCAGCTTCCTGTTTGCCGATTCGACGACGGATATTGCGACATTGGACAGTGCGCTTCATGAGATTTTACATTCACGTGACACTGCTATGATGTATGAAGCCATATCGAGCATGGGACGTTTTTATTATAACAATAACAGGCTGGAGGCCCTTTGCGATCTGATGGCCCGGACCGAGGCGATAGCATCCGATAGCGAAGAATACCGGGAACTTTACTATACTATGAAGACTTATATCTCGCAATCGAACCTTTGGGAGGGGAAATATGGAGTTGCCATAGATATCGCACTCGAAACCTATAATAAAGCGCGGGGCGAACAAGACCGATACGGTATTGTTTGCAGTGCCGAGATCTTGGGAGGCATTTACAAGTATTTGCGGAAAGACAGCGATGCCGTGGTGATATATAAGGAGGGATTCGATCTTTTAGACAAGGAGGACGGCAATATTGGGTATAAGATGCAATATGTAGGCGATATTCTCGAGTCTTTGCTACGGCTGAAGCGACTGCCTGAGTGTGAAACATATATAGCCCGGTATGAAGATTTGTTGGAGAAATGGAAGATAGAAGGAGAAAAATTGGACTGCTCATATCCGATCGATGCCAATATCTGCCAATTGCTTGTGTATAAAGCTGATCTTGCAATCAGTATGGGCAATGCCGGGGAAGCGCATAGCTGCTTGGAAAAGGCGGATGCGAATGGGGGAGCCGAAGAAGATCCGTATGTCGGATATTTACTGAATTTTGTCAAAGCCCGGTATTATGAATTGACCGAAGACCGTAAGAAAGCTTTGCAGTATGTGAATCTTGTCCTTGAAACAGATGAATATGAAGAGGTCCTTCTTTTAAAGGCGGAACTGTTGGTGTGCGGGGGCGATATGGAGGGCGCTTTGGCGGTTTATAAACGTCTGTTGGAAGTGGTCGGCTATAAGCACGACATGACGTTTACGAACCAGATCAACCGCTTTTACTCGCTGTATGATCAGAACAGGCAGAAACTGCAATCGAAGGAAATCGAGTTGCAAAAGACGAAGCTCTTGGCAAAGAACAGGCAGTTGTTTTTCCTTTCTACGTTGCTGCTCCTGTTGATCGGAATGGCGTATGTCTTCTATCGCTTATACCGCAGGCAATTGCGGATGAAAAAGGTAATAGAGCAGGAGAAAGAGTCGTTGTTGGATTCGGAAAAGAAGTTGCGTGTCGCAAAAGAGGAGGCCGAGCATGCCAATGCTTCGAAGAGTTTGTTTATTGCGAATATCAGCCATGAAATCCGGACACCGATGAATGCGATCGTGGGTTTCTCCCAATTGCTGGCAGCCGAAGACTACTCGAAGGAGGAGCGGGTGTTGTTTATTGAAACGATCCGGAATAATTCGGATCTGCTTCTGAACCTGATAAATGACGTGCTCGATCTTTCCCGTATAGAATCCGGAAATATGAAGTTTGTCCTTAAAGAAGTCGATTTGAAGCAATGCGTCCAGGAAGCGGTCAAAAGCGTGGCGCATCGTGTTTCGCCGGGTGTCGGCTTGCTATTGGATTGCCCTTACGAGTCTTTTCAATTGATTACGGATCCGCTTCGCTTGCAGCAGTTATTGATAAACCTGCTTTCGAATGCTGCGAAGTTTACGGAAAAAGGAAAGATCGAGTTGTCGGTGCAAGTCGAGGATGGGCAACGGCAGGTCCGCTTTGTGGTGACAGATACGGGATGCGGCATCTCGCCGGATATGCGGGAGAAGATTTTCGAGCGGTTCGAAAAGTTGAACGAATATGCGCAGGGAACCGGGTTGGGGTTGTCCATCTGCCGGCTCATAGCCGATCGGTTGAAAGGTGAAATCTATCTGGATGTGACTTATGCGGAAGGCGCCCGGTTTGTTTTTATCCATCCATGCTCGTTGACTGTAGTTAAAGAATTGTAAAGTAACCACTATTTCATAAATTATTTGTTCTTTTGCAGAAAAATTGGGAGGTGTATTCTCTGAATGCATCTCCTCGCTTTATTTAATAACAATAAGGTTATGTCTCAATTTCATTCTCGTCTGACTTCCATTATAAGTATCGCGTTGGTGCTCTTTCTGTTGGGACTTGTATTTCTGATAGGATTGTTGGGAAACAAACTTTCCGTATATGTGAAGGAGAACATCTCATTCTCGATCGTACTGAAAGATAATCAGAAAGAAGCGGATATAAAGAAGATGCAGAAGGCGCTGGATGCGTTGCCTTATATCAAATCGACCGAATATATCTCGAAAGAGCAGGCGGCTAAGGAACTCGAAGAGGAACTGGGCGAAAACCCCGAAACTTTTCTGGGTTTTAACCCCTTGCAGGCTTCCATTGAAGTGAAATTGCATTCGGAATATGCCAATGCCGACAGTCTGCAACTGATTGAAAAGAAAATAAAAAACTATACTTCCGTTTCCGATTTGCTTTACCGGAAAGATATGATGCAGATGGTGAACGACAATGTGAAACGGGTCAGCCTGATCTTGCTTACCCTTGCCGTGATGCTGATGACAATCTCGTTTGTGCTGATCGGTAATACGATCCGTCTGCTGATTTATTCCAAACGTTTCCTGATTCATACGATGAAGCTGGTGGGGGCTACGCCCGGTTTTATCAGGAGGCCGTTTGTGCGGTATAATGTGGTCAGTGGCATTTTTGCGTCCATCCTCGCAATATTAATGCTGACGGGAGCGTTGTATTATTTGCAGAACGAATTGTCCGGTTTCATTCAGCTGCTGGATATTAAAGCGTTGATAATTGTTTATGCCGGCGTGTTGGTAATGGGAATCCTGCTTTCGGTTACGGCTACTGTCTTTGCGGTGAACAAGTATTTACGAATGGGTGTTGATAAACTATATTATATATAAATGTATGGCTAAGAGAGATTTTGCTTTTGGAAAAGAAAATTTTATTTTGATCGCTGTTGCTGTTGCTGTCATCGCGATTGGTTTTATGTTGATGAGCGGCGGCGGTTCGCAGGATCCGGCAGGTTTCAATCCTGAGATTTTCAGTTCCCGCCGTATTGTGGTGGCTCCGGCTGTGACGGTGATCGGTTTCATATTGATGATTTTCGGTATTTTGAAGAACAGCAAAAATAAGGAAGTTGCGGAATGAGTTGGTTTGAGGCCTTGGTGTTAGGGATTATTCAGGGACTTACGGAATACCTGCCGGTCAGCAGTAGCGGGCATCTGGCTATCGGTTCTGCTTTGTTCGGGATTCAGGGAGAAGAAAACCTGGCCTTTACGATCGTTGTCCATGTAGCGACCGTATTCAGTACGCTGGTGATTTTGTGGAAAGAGATCGAATGGATATTCCGGGGGCTGTTTAAGTTCAAGATGAACGTAGAAACGCGCTATGTGATCAATATCCTGATTTCTATGATTCCTATCGGTATCGTAGGTGTGTTCTTCAAGGATACGGTGGAAGACATTTTCGGATCGGGACTGTTGATTGTCGGCTGTATGTTGTTGCTGACGGCCGCATTGCTCGCATTTTCCTATTATGCCAAACCCCGCCAGAAAGAGAATATCTCGATGAAGGATGCCTTCATCATCGGTTTGGCTCAGGCGTGTGCCGTGATGCCGGGACTTTCCCGTTCGGGAACAACGATTGCAACCGGTTTGTTATTGGGAAATAATAAGGCAAAACTGGCACAGTTCTCATTCCTGATGGTTATTCCCCCGATTTTGGGTGAAGCGTTGCTGGATGTCATGAAAGCGGTAAAAGGCGAGGCGGTAGCGGGTGATATTCCGGCACTGTCATTGGTGGTCGGTTTTATGGCTGCATTCGTATCGGGATGTATCGCTTGTAAATGGATGATCAATATCGTAAAGAAGGGAAAACTGATTTATTTCGCCATCTATTGTGCAATTGCAGGTTTGGTTACGATTGCCTGTACGTTACTTAAATAAGAATGGATTTTATAGCAGGAGAAGTATTATATTTCAATAAGCCCTTGAAGTGGACTTCCTTTGACCTGGTGAACAAGTTCCGGTATAAATTATCGCGGAAACTGAAGGTGAAAAAGATAAAAGTGGGACACGCCGGAACGTTGGATCCGTTGGCGACAGGGGTGATGATCGTTTGTACGGGCAAGGCCACCAAGAGGATCGATGAATTTCAGTATCAGACGAAAGAGTATGTCGCTACCTTGAAGTTGGGGGAAACGACTCCTTCTTTTGATTTGGAAAAAGAGATAGACGGAGTGTATCCGACAGAACATATTACCCGTGAGGAAGTAGAGAGGGTGTTACAGTCGTTCGTGGGAACGATCCAGCAGATCCCGCCGGTTTTTTCGGCTTGCAAGGTGGATGGGAAGCGGGCGTATGAACTGGCACGCAAGGGAGAAGAGGTGGAATTGAAATCCAAGACGCTTGTGATCGATGAGATGGAGCTGTTGGAGTGTGACCTGCCGGTTATCAAGATCCGGGTGGTTTGCAGCAAGGGAACTTATATCCGCGCTTTGGCACGTGATATCGGTGTCGCTCTCCGGTCGGGCGCCCATCTGACCGCTCTCGAACGGACTCGTATAGGAGATATCACGCTGGACAAATGCATGTCTCCCGATGATATCGATGCTTTTTTAGATGAAAATATCGCAATCGGGAAGGATTGTGAGGAGTAGTAATGATAAGAATAAAATAAAAATAGAATTTATATTATGAAGCTGTCGAAATTCAAATTTAACTTACCGCAGGAGCTGATCGCTCTCCATCCGGCAAAGAACAGGGACGAGTCCAGGATGATGGTTGTCAATCGCAAGACCGGAGAGATCGAGCATAAGGTATTCAAAGACTTGCTCAGCTATTTCGGCGAAAAAGATGTGTTCATCTTCAATAACACGAAGGTTTTTCCTGCCCGTTTATACGGAAACAAGGAAAAGACCGGCGCTCGTATCGAGGTCTTTCTGTTGCGTGAGTTGAACGAAGATCTCCGCCTTTGGGATGTATTGGTCGATCCCGCCCGTAAAATCCGTATCGGTAATAAATTGTATTTTGGTGAAGACGATTCGATGGTGGCTGAAGTGATCGACAACACGACATCACGCGGCCGTACCTTGCGTTTCCTTTATGACGGGAACCATGATGAATTTAAAAAGGCATTGTACGCATTGGGCGAAACCCCGCTGCCTAAATATATCGACCGTCCGGTAGAACCGGATGACGAAGATCGTTACCAGAATATTTTTGCGACGGAGGAAGGGGCTGTCGTGGCTCCCGCCGCAGGTCTTCATTTCAGCCGCGAGCTGATGAAACGTCTGGAGATCAAGGATTGCCAGTTCGCTTTCCTGACATTGCATTCCGGTCTGGGCAACTTCCGCGAAATCGATGTGGAAGATCTGACCAAGCATAAGATGGATTCCGAACAAATGGTCGTGAACGGAGATGTCGTCAACATCGTGAATACGGCAAAGGATAACGGCCGACAGATTTGTGCGGTCGGTACGTCCGTGATGCGCGCTATCGAAACGGCTGTCAGTACGGACGGTCACCTGAAAGAGTTTGAAGGGTGGACCAATAAGTTCATCTTCCCGCCGTATGACTTCAGTGTGGCGTCCAGCATGATCACAAATTTCCATATGCCGCTCTCCACCTTGTTGATGATGACGGCCTCTTTCGGCGGATACGACCTGATCATGGATGCTTATGAGGTCGCATTGAAAGAAAAATATAGTTTCGGCGCTTATGGCGACGCCATGTTGATCCTGTAAAAACGGGTGCTTATGGCGATTGCATACCTGGGTCTGGGAACCAATATCGGGAATAAGCGACGGAACATGATAACAGCCGCGGCGTTGTTAGCTGAAAGGGTGGGAGATATTCTCGCCCTTTCCGGTTTCTATGAAACGGAGCCGTGGGGGTTCGCGTCGGAGAACTTTTTCTTGAATGCGGCTGTTAAATTGAAGACTTCTCTTTCTCCGTTGGAATTATTGCAGATAACCCAGCAGATCGAAAAGGAATTGGGCCGCGTGGAAAAAAGCAACGGTGTCTATCATGACCGCGTGATCGATATCGATATCCTTCTGTATGAGGACGAGGTTTTGCAGATACCGGGACTTACCTTGCCGCACCCTCTTATGCATGAACGGAAGTTCGTGATGGATCCTTTGTCCGAAATAGCTCCGTTTGTCGTGCACCCTGTGTTGAAAGAACGTATAATAGATTTAAAAGAACGATTATGAATGATATAGAAAAGATATTGACCGGTGGTGGCATGGTCTTTAAGAAAAAAGGAAAAGACGAAAATGCCGGAGAGAAAAAGATCAAGTTTTCTGATTTCCTGCGTGGCACGCATAAATCGGGTTCTGCCAAGATGAAAGCGGAGTTCAAGTATAAAAAAGCGTTGCGTAACACAAAAAAGAAAAAATAATTGGCAGTTATCAATTGCAATTGTCAATTGTTTTGTATTTTTGCGCTCGAATTGATGTGGATAGATTTGTATTGCTTGCAACCACAGGAAAAAATGCTAAAAACAAGCCTTTATATTACTGCCGTCCGGCATAGCAAATTTCCCCTCGTCAATCCATTTATTTGATTTATTAACCGTCAATTGTAAATTGTCTGTTGACTTTATCGGGTTTACGCCTTTTAATTCTCAACTCTCAATTTTCAATTTTCAATTAAAAAAACGATGAGTTATTTATTCACCTCCGAATCGGTGTCCGAAGGGCACCCCGATAAAGTAGCCGATCAGATATCGGATGCTTTGCTGGATGAGTTCCTGGCTTATGACAAGAACTCTAAAGTTGCTTGCGAAACCCTTGTTACAACCGGACAGGTTGTCTTGGCTGGAGAAGTAAAATCAAGTGCTTACGTGGATGTACAGGATGTTGCCCGTAACGTGATCGAAAAAATTGGTTATACGAAAAGCGAATACCAGTTTGAAGCGAAATCATGTGGCGTATTCTCTTCTATCCATGAACAGAGTGGCGACATTAACCGTGGTGTCGAGCGCGAAGATCCCTATAACCAGGGTGCGGGCGACCAGGGTATGATGTTCGGTTATGCCACTAACGAGACAGAAAACTATATGCCTCTGGCTTTGGATCTTTCACACAGCCTGTTGTGGGAGCTTGCCGAGATACGCAAGAATGAAAACGACCTGATGCCTTACCTCCGTCCGGATGCAAAGAGCCAGGTGACGATTGAATATGATGATAACGGAAAACCGTTGCGCATCGATACGATTGTTGTTTCTACACAACATGATGAATTTATCACGGCAAAAGGTATCACACAGGAAGAAGCGGATCTGGCTATGCAGAAAAAGATCGCCGAGGATGTGAAGTGCATACTGATCCCGCGTGTGAAAGCCCAGTATCCGGCTCATGTCCAGGCTTTGTTCAATGAGGATATCATCTATCATGTGAATCCGACCGGGAAGTTCGTGATCGGCGGTCCTCACGGCGATACCGGTCTGACAGGCCGTAAGATCATCGTCGATACATACGGTGGCAAAGGCGCTCACGGCGGTGGTGCGTTCTCAGGAAAAGATCCTTCGAAGGTAGACCGTTCTGCCGCTTATGCCGCTCGCCATATCGCGAAGAATCTGGTAGCCGCCGGTGTAGCTGATGAAATGTTGGTACAGGTATCGTATGCGATCGGTGTCGCTAAACCGATGAATATTTTTGTCAATACGTTCGGCCGTGCCAATGTGAAAATGACGGATGGAGAGATAGCAGAAAAGATCTGGAACCTGTTCGACATGCGTCCGAAAGCAATCGAAGAACGTCTGAAATTGCGTAACCCGATCTATCTGGAAACTGCATCTTACGGCCACATGGGACGTAAACCACAGGTTGTGACGAAAACATTTACTTCTCGTTACAATCCGGAACCGACCATCTGCGAAGTGGAACTGTTTACTTGGGAAAAACTGGATTATGTCGATAAGGTAAAGGAAGCATTCGGTCTTTAATATAACCGTTTGTACGAACCTATATTAGCTCCCGTCTGAAAAAAATCGGTTCTTGTTCCGTTTTTTTTCGGGCGGGAGCTATTTTTATTTTAAATTTCATATATTTGATGCTTGTAATTATCTAAATCTAAAATTTATGCGTAAAACGATTCAGTTTCTTCAGTTAGCCTTTCTTCTCCTTTTGGCTACCGCATGTGCAGAGACTTCCCCGTTCAAATACGAGTCGGTCCCGAACGATCCTCTGAAAGCCCGTATCTATACTCTGGATAACGGCTTGAAAGTGTATATGACTGTGAATAAAGAGACCCCGCGTATTCAAACGTATATCGCCGTTCGCGTGGGTGGTAAGAACGATCCCGCCGAAACGACCGGTCTGGCGCACTATTTTGAACACTTGATGTTTAAAGGGACTCAGCAGTTCGGCACGCAGAATTACGAACAGGAAAAACCGATGCTCGATCAGATCGAACAGCTTTTTGAAGTGTATCGTAAGACTACCGATGAGGCGGAACGCCAGGCTATTTATCATCAGATAGACAGTGTGTCCTATGAGGCTTCGAAGTTGGCAATTCCGAACGAATACGATAAACTGATGTCTGCTATCGGTGCGACCGGAACGAATGCATACACCGGTTTTGACCAGACGGTCTATGTGGAAGATATTCCTTCCAACCAGATCGACAACTGGGCAAAGATACAGGCGGACCGTTTTGAAAACAATGTAATCCGTGGTTTCCATACGGAACTTGAGACTGTGTATGAAGAAAAGAACATGTCTCTTACCAGTGATGGGCGTAAAGTGTATGAAGCTGTCCTGACCGCTCTTTTCCCCGATCATCCTTATGGGACGCAGACTGTCCTCGGAACACAGGAAAATCTGAAGAACCCGTCTATCACGAATATCAAGAACTACCATAAAACCTGGTATGTCCCTAACAATATGGCAATCTGTCTGTCCGGAGATTTCGATCCGGACCAGATGATCGGGACGATCAATAAATATTTCGGTCACTTGAAACCGAACCCCAACCTGCCGAAGTTGCCGGTGACGCATGAGTCTCCGATTAAGGCGCCGGTTGTCAAAGAAGTGTTGGGAGTCGATGCCGAAAACGTGACATTGGGTTGGCGTTTTCCTGGGGCTGCTTCTCCTGACCAGGATTTGCTGAACCTGACAGGCGATATTATCAATAACGGTAAAGCCGGTTTATTGGATGTCGATTTGGTCCAGCAACAGAAAGTGCTGAGCTGCTATGCCGGAACATACGGAATGTCTGATTACAATGCTTTTGTTATTAACGGCCGCCCGAAGCAGGGACAGACATTGGATGAAGTGAAAGATCTTTTCCTGGCTGAAATCGAGAAACTGAAGAAAGGGGAGTTTGACGAAGGTTTGTTGGAGGCTGCGATCAATAACTATAAACTGATGCAAATGTACCGGATGGATCGTAACGACGGCCGTGCCGATATGTTTGTCTCTTCTTTCATCGACGGTGTCGATTGGAAAGATGAAGTCGCTTCGTTAGATCGCATGAGCAAAGTGACGAAACAGCAGATCGTCGATTTTGCCAACAAGTATTTCGGTGACAACTATGCGCTTATCTATAAGAAACAAGGCAAAGATCCGAACGAAAAGAAGATCGACAAACCTAAAATCACTCCGATCGTGATGAATCGCGACAGCTCAAGTATGTTCCTGAAAGAAATACAGGCTTCACAAGTGGCTCCGATCGAACCGGTATTCCTGGATTATGGTAAGGATTTGCAAAAACTGACTGCCCAATCCAATATCCCGGTATTGTACAAGGAGAATACTTCCAATGATCTCTTCTCTCTGATGTATGTATTCGATATGGGTACGAATAACGATAAGGCAATGGGTACCGCTTTCGAATATATGAAGTATTTGGGTACATCTAAAATGAGCTTGAAGGAAATCAATGAGGAGTTCTACAAACTGGCTTGTTACTTCAACGTATTCCCCGGTTCGGACCGCACGTATGTGATGCTGGAAGGCCTAAAGGAAAATATGCCGAAAGCAATGGCTCTGTTTGAGGAAATCCTGGCCGATGCACAGGTTAATAAAGAAGCTTATGGGAATCTTGCCGGTGATATCCTGAAGAAACGGGTTGATGCCAAATTGAATCAGGGACAGAATTTCAACAAGCTGATCCAGTATGCTATCTGGGGCCCGAAGTCTCCTGCCACAAATGTGCTGACAACTGCCGAGTTGCAGCAGATGGACCCGCAGGAACTGGTGGACCGCATTCATAAGATCAACTCATTCGATCATAAGATCTTGTATTATGGTCCGGAAAAACCGCAGGCCGTTCTGGATATCATCAAACAATATCATAATGTTCCCGACCAGCTGCAACCGGTTCCGGCAGCCATCGAGTTCAGTCAGCAGGAAACTCCTGAAAATAAAGTCCTGCTTGCACAGTACGATGCTAAACAGATTTATTTCTCGGCAGTCTCTAACCGGGGCGAAAAGTTCGATCCGGCTATCCAGCCTACATTGGACATGTATAACGAATACTTCGGTGGCGGAATGAACGCGATCGTATTCCAGGAAATGCGTGAATCGCGTGGCTTGGCTTATTCCGCAGGTGCTTTCCTGATTACTCCGTCCAAACTGAAATATCCGTATGTCTACCGTACGTTTATCGCGACTCAGAACGATAAGATGATCGATGCCCTGAAGGCTTTCGACGAAATTATCAATAATATGCCGGAATCAGAAAAAGCGTTCAATTTGGCTAAAGACGCTCTTATCACCCGTTTGCGTACGGAGCGTATTACCAAATCGGACGTTCTTTGGTCTTATCTGAATGCTCAGGATTTAGGTCTGAACACGGACAGCCGTAAAGAACTGTTCGAGAAGGCGCAGACAATGACATTGCCCGAAATCAAGGCATTCCAGGAAAAATGGGTAAAAGGGCGTACCTATATCTATTGTGTATTAGGCGATGAAAAGGATCTCGATCTGAAAGGCCTGTCACAATATGGTCCGATCCAGAAGCTGACGCAGGAAGAGTTGTTCGGATATTGATTGTCGCAATTTTTGTAGAGGAAGAAGATGGTCTCTTCTGAATAAGATTACCCAAGTATATAGTTTATTGTTATATACTTGGGTAAATTTGTCTAATGCGAATTTATAAAAAACGACATAAGATGAGAGTCAATGAAGATTTATTGAAACGTTTGAAAGCTGGTGAAGAAAAAGCTTTTGAGGATTTGTATTGGACTTACAGCCCTCAAGTTTATAACTTCATCAACTCTTTATTGTTTGATAAATCTCTTGCAGAAGATTTGACGCAGAATGTCTTTCTGAAAATTTGGGAAAAGCGCGAACAAATAGAGCTTGAGTTAGGGATCACGGCTTACCTGTTTACGATTGCCCGGCATTTTGTTTTTAAGGAGACGGAATTCCGTCTGTCTCAACATGCAACGTTGCATGTTGAGAATATTGATCTAAGTGATGATTCAAGAGAAGAGGAACGACACGATACGAATTCCCTTCTTGAATATATTGAACTTTTAATTGAAAACCTGCCTCCTGCCCGAAGAGAAATATTTCGTTTAAGCCGTTTCGAACAACTTTCCAATAAAGAGATAGCCCATAAATTATCCATTTCAGAAAAAACGGTAGAGACACAGCTTTATCGCTCTTTTCAATATTTACGATCTAAACTGCCTTCGGATAAAAGGTGGATACTCCTTTTTTGTTATTTGGTTAATCAGTGTTAAATATAAATGCCTTTGTAAGTGATTTCTCCTTATGTAGGATATACAATATAGAGGATGGAAAGAAAAGATATATACATCGAGTTGCTGAATCGCTTTGTGCGTGGTGAACTTCCTGCTGAACAGGAACATGAGTTGTGGGCATGGTTCAAACAACCTGAAGCCCGTGAGTTATTGTTTCAACATTATCGCCAATCTTGGGCGGAGGCAGGGGGAAAAGAACTTCCGGCCGAAATTCAGAATCGGATGTTCCGGAATATTCAGAGCCGGATACATGCAGGAAGAGAGAGGAAGAAGGAACAAAAATCAGTTCGAAAGCGATCGTTTCTTCAGTGGTTGCCGTATGCCGCAGCTGTTGTGTTCCTTTTAATCTTAACGACTTTTGGTCATCTATATATGAATTGGGCGGATAAAACGGAAAATTATTCATCGCAGACCTATAAGGTTTTGGTCGATAAAGGACAACGGGCCAGCGTCATATTGCCGGATGGAACAAGAGTCTGGTTGAATTCTCATACGGAATTGAGTTATAATGGTAATTACGGGAAAGGGAATCGTCAGGTTGTGTTGTCTGGAGAAGGCTATTTTGAAGTAGCAAAAGATTCCACTTCGCGATTTATAGTGAAAGCCGGAGAAATGGAGGTCGAGGCGTTAGGCACAACTTTCAATGTGCGAGCCTATCAGGAGGATAGAGAGCTGACAACAACCCTTTTTGAAGGGAAAGTCCGTACATCGGTAGGAAAAGATGAAGTCATTTTGAAACCTGATGAGAGTTTGAGTTTTGATAAGTCTTCACGCAGAATGATTGTATCCGATGACCTTGCAGCCTACGCTCGGATGTGGAAAGATAATGAGCTTGTTTTTAAAGGAGAAACAATGGAAGAAGTAGCCGTAATGTTGGATCGTTTATACAATGTGAAAGTACGGTTCGCTTCTGAAAAGGTAAGGCGTTATCGTTTTTCCGGAGTTATCAAAAATAATAGTCTGGAAAATGTGATTGAATTGATTAGTCTTACGGCACCGATTATGTACAAAAAGGTTGGTGGCGAGATTATTATAGAGGAGAGAAAATAATAGAATGGAATATTAACATGAACAGAATGCCTATGGGGAAGGAAGTATAAAAACACAGGTGCATCTATTAAGAATAGACACACCTGAGATCTATGCAATGTAATTTTGCTAATTTGAAATCATCGCTTCTCACCACTTGATTTCAGAAACAAAGTTACCTGATTAATTTATTACTAATTAATGAAGAACTCTAAAAAAAATGAATACCTTAAAGCAATTATTACGGAAAGGAATCACAATTGGAAGTTTTTGCCTTGTTTCGGGCACTATACTTTCTGCACAGATATCCTTATCCATGCAAAACAAATCCACTCGCGAGGTGATTCGCGAAATTGAAAAAGTAAGTGATTATCGATTTTTCTATAATGACAATCTATCCGGTCTGAATACAAAGATTTCGGTTTCCGCCCAAGGAAAAAATATCCGGGAGGTGTTGGAACAGATAAAGCAACAGGCACAGATCACTTATATAATTAAAGAAAACAATCAAATTGTATTATCTGCCCCCGGTTATGTTTCTTCGTCGACACAACAAAATACCCGGAAGATTACCGGTATCATTAAGGACCAAAGCGGTGAACCGGTGATTGGGGCTAATATTGTTGAGAAGGGAACAACAAATGGAACGATTACGGATATCGATGGACAATATTCGCTTGAAGTGAGTTCGAACAGTATTCTGGTTGTTTCCTATATCGGATACATTACGCAGGAAATTCCGGTAGGAAAGAACAATACGTTGGATGTATTATTGAAGGAAGATATGGAGACATTGGATGAAGTCATCGTTATTGGTTATGGAACGACAAAAAGAAAAGATTTCACAGGTTCCGTCAGTTCCGTTAAATTGGAGAATTCTCCGATTGCCCTGTCTCCGAATTTGAATGCATTGGAATCTCTAAAAGGAAATGTCTCAGGTCTGGATATCGGCGCGACTAATTCTGCCGGTGGGGAGCCGAGCATGCAGATGCGTGGACAAAAGTCTATTTCCGGATCGAACGATCCGTTGATTGTGGTGGACGGAGTGATCTTTATGGGGAGTATCAACGATATAAATCCGAACGATATTGCTTCGTACGATATATTGAAAGATGCAACATCTGCAGCGGCCTATGGTTCCCGTTCGGCAAATGGAGTGATTATTATAACGACTAAAAGAGGAAAAACAGGAAAACCGGTCATCACCTTTAATGCAACAGGTAGTATGCAAACCTGGCAGAATAAACCTGAACTGATGAAAGGCGAACAATGGCTTGAATCTGTTATGGCGCGAAATAACAGTACGGATTTGAGCTGGTTGAAACCTCAAGAACTGGCCAATAAGGAAGCAGGCCGGGAAACTAATTGGCTGGATGCGTCAACCCGTACAGGCTGGGTACAGGATTACCAGGTATCTGTTTCGGGGGCCGGTGAAAAAATGAACTACTATTTGTCTGCTGCCTATTCTGATAACCAAGGAGTGGTCATAGGTGATGATTACAATAGAATTACGGCTTTGGCAAAAATTAATACGGATATTACGAGTTGGTTGCAAATCGGAGTGGATGCGGCTTTTACGAAGTCTGACTATTCCGGTGTAGGAGCTAACATCGGTGAGGCGACTCAAACGTCTCCTTATGGCGTGATGTACAGAAACGAATCAGAAAAATTGTTGGAAAAATATCCCTATACGCAGTCAAGTGTGAATGCTTTATGGGATACCGACAGGAGAGTTCGGGATAATAAGGATATTCGGAATAATTTCCGTGCAAATGCTTATGCCGTAGTCAAGCTCCCTTGGGTCGAGGGATTAAGTTATCGCTTTAATTATGCTGGAAATTTAAGCAAAAACCAGTCGGGCGATTTCTATTATGAAGGATATTATGTCAAGGAAGGGGCTTATGATGATGAAACGCGTTATTCCCCTGCCACGCTCCAAAGCTTATTGACCAGTGCAAATGGGAAAGTCAATAATAATACAACCGATAGTTGGGTGATCGATAATATCTTGAATTATAAAAATACTTTTGGCAAGCACACGATTGATCTGACAGCTGTTGCAACGCGCGATAGGAAAAAGTATGAGAAAATAGAAACTACCGGTTCCAATTATGCTGCAAATGGGAATACGACTTTGGGACTTAACGGTTTGCACAAAGCGACAGTACAGAAAGTCAATATGGATAATAACCAGCGTTCTAATATCGGATATTTAGGGCGTGTCTCTTATTCTTACGTTGACCGTTATTTCTTTACCGGCTCTTATCGGCGCGATGGGGCTTCCGTTTTCGGTGCTAATCAGAAATGGGGAGATTTCTTTGCTTTCGGTGGAGCTTGGAGATTGAGCGGTGAAAAGTTTATGGAGCCGTTCTCTTTCTTGGATGATCTGAAATTGAAGTTGTCTTGGGGTAAGAACGGTAACCAGGGATTGGATCCTTACGGTACATTGTCTACTATTAACAACGGGGCTTCCGGAGGCGTCCGTTATGAATTCGGAGGAAGCGATATTATTTATGGATTGAATCAGAAGGCACTTGGTAATGCCAATTTAGGTTGGGAAACAACGGAGTCCTGGAATACCGGTTTTGAATCCGCTTGGTTGGGTAATCGTTTGTTTGTCGATCTGGATCTTTATTTTTCTAAGACTACGGATCAGATCTTCACGAGGGATATCCCTGTAATGACCGGCTTTAAGAACATGAAGTCTTCTATGGGACAGGTAAATAATAGAGGGGTGGAATTGACGATTCGTTCTGTGAATATCGATACGAAAGATTGGCATTGGATGACGAACTTGACATTCTGGTTGAACCGTAATAAATTAACCCATCTGTATGGAGATGATTTGGACGGTGATGGTAAAGAAGATGACGATATTTCTAATTCCCGTTTTATCGGTAAACCATTAGGAGCTATCTATGGCTATCAACAAGATGGCATAGTCCAGGAATCGGATGCCGAATATATGAAGGCGAATGGAGCGACTCCGGGTATTCCTAAATATAAGGATATGGACGGTGATGGGGTGATTACATCGTCCGACCGTGTTATTTTGGGTTATTCAACTCCTAACTTTAAGTTGAATATGAGCAACACGATCTCATATAAGAACTGGGATCTGTATTTCATGTTGACCGGAACATTCGGCGGAGGCGGGTATTATCAAAAATCAAATAAAGGAGCTTACTTGACCAATGGTTCGGGTAGATTCAATACCAATGGCATTTATATCCCTTGGTGGACTCCGGAAAATAAGAGCAACGAATATCCTTCTGCAACCTTTAATGGTGACGGCGGTCGTTTCTTGGGCTTGCAGAATCGTGCGTTTGTACGTTTACAAGATGTGACTTTGTCATATACGTTCCGTGAATCCTGGATACAGAAAGCCAATATCCAGAACTTGAAAGTATTCTTTACGGCAAAGAATTTGTTTACGATAACTAATTGGCAGGGGGGAGATCCGGAAGTTGGTGTTACCGTTAGTGAAAACACTTATCCGGTATTGACTTCTTTCTCTTTGGGTGTTAACATCAGTTTCTAATGGCTAAAATAATACAGAAATGAAGAACTTATTAAAATATGGTGTTTATGGTCTGCTGAGCGTTGGTTTGTTCAGCAGTTGCAATGATTCTAAGTTTTTGGAAGAGGATCCTGAAACATTTTATACGATAGATAATGTCTTTTCCACTTCCGAACAGGTAGACCAGGTTCTGGTAGGCTGCTATTCTCACATACGCGTCATGATGTGTATGGTTGAAGAGAGCAACACGGCTTTTGCCTTCCGTGGAGGCAACGGGACGGATATGTTTGATGTGGCAACGATTCGCCGTAGCAACCGTTTCAATGACTATAGTATATTAAATTCGACTTCGGAAGTCTTTTATACGAATTATTCTCATTGGTATCAATTGATATCGAAAGCAAACCTTGCCTTGTATGCCGCAGAACTTCCGCAGATATCTTGGAGTTCAGATGCGGAAAAGTCTTACGTGATCGCACAGGCACGTTTTTTCAGAGCTTTTGCTTACCGTAATTTAGGTGAATTGTATGGAGGTGTTCCCCTTGTGACGGAAATTACGACAACACCGCGTTATGATTTTAAGCGTAGCAGCCGTGTTGAAACTTATCAGTTTGCTATAGACGAGTTGGAAGCCACTTTGAAAGATTTGCCTGAGACGACTGGAACTCCGGGGCGTCTGGTCAGAGGTGCTGCCCAGCACAATCTTTGCCAATTGTATCTTGACAAGGGGGTGGCTCTGGAAGAGGAAGGTAAGGGCGGTGAGGCTCCTGCTGCTTATCAGAAAGCGATTACTTATGGCAATGACGTGATCGACGGGCAGGTCTACAGCTTGATGACGGAACGTTTCGGCTCCAGGGCGGATGAAGATCCGGTTTATTATTATGCGACTGCGGAAGATATGCAAACGCCGGAGCATTTATATTCGGCAGCCGGCTATCCGATAGAAGGAAATGTTTATTGGGATTTGTTTCAAGAAGGCAACCAAAATTACCAGGAAGGCAATAAAGAGGCGATTTGGGTGGCCCAGATTGACTATGATGCTTATAAAGCAGAAGATGGACAGTCAAAGTTGCAGTATTCCCGTTCTTTTGGCCCTGTTTACAGAGATCCTATGTCAGCCCATTTGAATTCGACATTGGAGGACGTCGGGGGGCGCGGCATTGTACAGGTGACTCCGACAAAGTATACGAGAGACCTTGTTTATGAAGGTAAATGGGAGAAAGATCTTCGTAATTCGGAAGCTGTACTCAGACGAACTTTGTTAGGAAACATGCCTTCTTCTCCTTATTATGGAGTACCCGTTCCTTGGAGCGTCATTTATAAGGATGGTGAAAACCAAGATGCGATAGATGGCGCTTGGACACAATGTTTCCCCATTTCCTGTAAGATCTCGACTGATAAGTACAGAGGCTTAAATGCCGGGGAAAACAGAAGTAATTTGTTTCGTGACGAGTATCTGATCCGTTTGCCGGAAACCATCTTGTTACGTGCAGAAGCCAAGATGCGCTCCGGGGATAATGCCGGTGCGGCGGATGATATTAATTTGCTGCGTAAGCGTGCGCAATGTGATTATCTGGTGAAAGCTACGGATGTGAATGTCGACTTGATACTGGATGAACGTGCCCGTGAACTGGTGTATGAAGAATGTCGTTGGAATACCCTTTTGCGAATGGGTGGAACCATTGCCGTAGACCGGATTAAGAAATACGCTTACTGGGATGATCCGAGAACGACATTGACCAAGAATTTCAATTTATGGCCGATTCCCCAGGTTGTAATCGATACGAATAAGGATATAGTGATGGAACAAAATCCGGGTTGGAATTAATAGGTTAGCATAGTGATTTTTACTAAGACCCGCTAAAGTTTTATGAATCGGACCATGAATAAAATTTTAGCGGGTCTGATTATTAAGATAGATAATAGATGTGAGTGATGAGTTGGAAAACAATATGTTGGGAAGCGATATTATTGGGCTTTCTCTTTAGTTGTACGGGTTCGGATAAGGATCTTGCGGATAGAAAATGGCAAATAGACTATGACTATTTGAAAAGCAATTTTCAGCAACCGGATAGAACCTATGGAGTCAATTGCTGGTGGTGGTGGTTGAATGGAAACGTGACAAAAGAAGCGATCACAAAAGATTTGGAAGCGATGAAATCCCGGAACTTCCAAGGAGCGATGATCTTTGATGCCGGTGGACATAATCAGCGGGGGAATAAGGATATCCCTGCCGGGCCGCTTTTCGGAAGTGAGGAATGGACAGATTTGTTTGTCTTTGCTTTGGATGAGGCCAAGCGTTTAGGATTGGAAATCGGTTTCAATATCCAGAGTGGATGGAACCTGGGGGGGCCGTGTGTCACTCCGCAGTATGCAGCCAAGCAACTGACTTATTCCGAGCAAAAGGCGACAGGCGGGAAAATGCTTCGTTTGCAATTGGCGGAACCTGAAATTCATAAAGGATTCTATAAGGATATCGTCGTCCTCGCTTTTCCATCGAATAAGGAAAACAAAGCGGACGAACCGGTCAGTAATCTGGATCTGAAATTAGGTTTTCACGAATTAGGAGGTTCTGCTCCCGACTGCCGTTTTTTATTGGAGAATAATGTGCGTGGCAGAGAAAAGAAAACGGATAAAACGGTATATCTTGTCGATATGGCCCGGATAGTCGACCTTACAGGGCAGATGGATGAAAAGGGCTTGATTAGCTGGGACGCACCTGAAGGCGACTGGAATATTATGCGTATCGGTTATACTTGTACCCGGTCCGAAGTTTCGACCTCCAGCAGGGATTGGCAAGGCAGTGTCCTGGATTATATGGATCGGAATGCATTCGATTATTATTGGAACACGATCGTCGAACCGATCCTTCTGGCGGCAGGTGAAAAGCATGTGGGATCGACATTGAAATTTATGGAGACGGACAGCTGGGAATGCGGAGGAATGAACTGGACGGATACGTTTGCCGATGAGTTCCGTTCGTATTGCGGATACGATTTGAAATTATATTTGCCCCTTATAGCCGGGCATGTCGTGGATAATATCGACACTTCAAATGCTTTTCTGGCTGACTTCCGCAAGACGATAGCTCATCTGGTCGCCACGAATCATTATGCCCGCTTTGCCGAACATGCCCACCGGCACAACATGGGGATCCAACCGGAGTCGGCAGGACCCCATGCCGGACCGTTGGACGGTATGAAGAATTATGGCTTCAGTGATATTGTGATGAGCGAGTTCTGGTCGCCCTCCCCGCACCGTCCGCGGCCGCAGGATCGTTTCTTTATCAAGCAGGCCTCTTCCGCCGCCCATATTTATGGAAAGAAGATTGTGGGAGCCGAGTCTTTCACGACGATCGGCCCGCATTGGAACGATGAACTGTGGCATGACCAGAAATCGGCATTCGACCATGAAATATGTGCCGGTCTGAACCGGGTGTATTTCCATACCTTTACTTGTTCCCCTGCGGAACAGGGAATACCGGGACAGGAATATTTTGCCGGTACACATGTGAACCCGCGTGTTACCTGGTGGAGTAAATCGGCTCCTTTCATCGATTACATGCACCGTGTACAGATGTTGGCGCAGGAAGGAACGTTCGTTGCCGATGTCCTTTATTATTATGGCGATCACGTCCCGAATGTCTATCCGTTTAAACATTCGGATATGCCCGGTGCGATGTTCGGTTTTGATTACGATGTGACGGATGAAAACATTTTGATGAAATTAGGTGTCGAAGATGGAGATATCGTTGTTCCGGGTGGCAGGAAATATAAAGTGTTGGTTTTACCGGATCATCGGATCTTGTCGTTACCCGTATTGAAGAAGTTGGAAATGTTGGTAAAAGAAGGCGCTTCTGTTCTCGGTCCGAAACCGCAGAAAGCCGTATCGCTGCTCGGAGGTGAGAAGGGAGGTGCTGAATTCAAAGAATTGGCAGACCTGCTTTGGGGAATGGCAACCGGGACAACCGGACAGAATCAATATGGAAAGGGGCTTGTCTCTTGGGGGATAAGTGCCAGGGAATATCTTCTTTCCCGAAACCAACCGGTTGATTTCGCTGTCGAAGGAAATGATAGCAAGACGGATTTTGATTACATCCATTATGTGATCGAGGATACTCATGTTTATTTTGTCAGCAATCAGACAGCGGAACGGCAGAAGATCGACGCCTGTTTCCGTGTATCGGGACTACAGCCGGAATTGTGGGATGCCCTTACCGGAGAGATGCGTGAGGCCGGGGCTTTCACTCAGAAAGATGAGAAGACGACCGTTCCCTTGACACTGGAGCCTTACGGTTCTATGTTCGTGGTGTTCCATAAGGAGATTGGTCGGAACAAGCAAGGAACGGAAGCCGGCAATGATCCTGATTATGAGATTTTGCAAACGTTGGATGGTGCCTGGACTGTCAATTTCGATCCGGAATGGGGAGGTCCGTCATCTGCTGTCTTCCCGGAATTAATGGACTGGACGACGCATCCGGATAAAGGAATCAAATATTATTCGGGAACAGCAGTCTATAATAAGAAATTTACTGCTAATTTTGAAAAGAATCCCGCAAACCGGTATTACCTGCAACTCGAAAATGTAAAGGATGTCGGGATTGCCTCTGTCCGTATTAACGGGAAAGACAGGGGAGTTGTCTGGACAAAGCCTTTCCGTGTGGATATAACAGACGGTTTGAAGGAAGGAGAAAACGATGTGGTTGTGGAAGTGACCAATTCTTGGTTTAACCGGGTGGCGGGTGATGAGATGGCGGTGTCCCCGACTAAATATACGCAAACGAATATCGTTTTGGGAAATGACTTTAGGGGAAATGCCGTATCCGAGATTGCGTTGGAGCCTTCCGGTCTGTTGGGACCCGTAACGATACAGGTGGCGGTGGAACAGATGTAAGAGGAATGGATATCAGTAATGTAATAGATTCAAAAATAAAGCAGGATATGAATATAAAAAGACTGATTATGCTTCTTTTCCTGTTTGCCTGTTGTGGTGCGGGAATGGCCGGAAGTAACAAGATAGACCGGAAAGCGCTTGTCATGCGTCATAATGTTACGCAGACGCAGATTGACAAATTTTCCCCTTTTTCCGTCGGGAACGGGCGTTTCTGCTATACAGCCGACATAACGGGGATGCAAACCTTTCCGGAATTGTACCGGGAAGGGATCCCTTTGTCGACAATGTCGGAATGGGGCTGGCATCGTTTTCCGAATACGGAAAACTATCAGTTGCCTGATGTCTTCAAATATCTGGATGCTTATGGCAAGAAAGTCCCTTATCCGGTCGGCTCTTCTCCCGGTCGTGAATATCTTCGTGCCAATCCCCATCAAACGGGATTGGCTTTGATCGGTTTGCAGAAGGCGGAAGGAAAGACGCTTTCTGTGAGGGAACTGAGCGAACCTTCTCAACAGTTGAATGTCTGGGAAGGAACGTTGGAAAGCCGTTTTAAGCTGTCAGGCTCTCCTGTAGAAGTCACGACACTTTGTCATCCCGATAAGGATGAGTTGGCCTATCGTTTGAAATCTCCTCTCTTTTCCGAAAAGAGGCTGGGAGTACGGATCTGTTTCCCTTTTCCCAGTGTTGCATTTGGCAAGGAACCGGCTGTCTGGGATATGGAAGACGGCCATCGGTCCTGGATTGTCCGATGCGGTGACAACGATTGGATCATTAAACATCAGACGGATGATTTTGTCTATTATTGCCGTATACGGACATCCGTGAAGGCTGCATTGAGAGAAACATCCCGTCATAACTATTTCCTGGAATTACTTTCCGGTAAAGATGAGTTTACGCTGTTAGTCGATTTTTCTACAGATGAAAACACGTTGAATACTTCCGATGATTATGCCTCTGCTGTCCGGGCAAACGGACAGGCATGGGAAACTTTCTGGATGAGCGGCGGTGCTGTCGATCTGTCGGGGAGTAAAGATCATCGGTGGAAGGAACTGGAACGCCGGATCGTTCTGTCGCAGTATTTGACCGCTATCCAGTCCCGGCAACAGTATCCGCCTCAGGAGACGGGTTTGACCTGCAATAGCTGGTATGGCAAATTCCATCTGGAGATGCATTGGTGGCATTCTGTTCATTTTGCTTTGTGGGGACGGTCCGCCTACTTGTCGAATACCTTAGGCTGGTACGATGAGATTTTTGAAGTGGCAAAATCCTATGCTGCCACGCAAGGATATAAGGGAGTCCGTTGGCCGAAGATGATCGGTCCGGACGGTATGGAGGCTCCTTCCGGTGTCGGCCCCTTATTGGTCTGGCAGCAGCCGCATCTGATTTTTTATGCGGAATTGCTTTATCGGGAAAATCCGACACAGGAGACATTGAACCGGTTCGGCGACCTGATAGATGCGACGGCAGAGTTTATGTTTGATTATGCTCATTGGGATCCCTCCCGGAAATGCTATGTTCTGGGACCTCCGATCATCTCCGCCCGTGAAGGAAACAGTGGAACTTTCCGTGAAAATATCAATCCTGCTTTCGAATTGGCATATTGGAGCTGGGGGTTGAAAAAGGCGAATGATTGGAGAGAGAGGATGGGACGGGAACGGAATGCCGATTGGGACCGGATGGCAGATCAGATGGCTCCCTGGCCTATTGTCAATGGCGTTTATGTCGAGGCTGAATCAGTATTGGAGAAAGACGGAGGGCATCCGACTCAATTGGCCGCTTACGGTTTCCTTCCGGCATCGGCTTACTTGGATAAGGAAGTTATGCGTAAAACGTTGCGCCATGTTCTGGACAATTGGGACTGGGCTGATACTTGGGGATGGGATTTCCCTTTGATAGCCATGACTGCCATCCGCTTGAATGAGCCGGAGTGGGCGTTGGAAGCCTTGTTGAAGAGTGTACAGAAAAATACTTATCTGCCTAATGGACACAATTTCCAGAATGAAGGACTTCCGCTTTACCTGCCGGGAAATGGCGGCTTGCTTACCGTTGTCGCGATGATGTGTGCCGGTTGGGACGGTTGTACGGAAGGAAATCCCGGATTCCCTAAAAACGGACAGTGGAATGTGAAATGGGAGGGCTTGAAACCGGCCCTTTAAAGGTATAGATAAAAAATAGGCATCAGTAAATAATCCGATGCCTATCCCTTTCCGATCCGATGCCCATAGTTTTTTCATCCGATGGGCATCGGATAATTTTTTACTTTGCTTTCAGTTTTTCTTCTTTTAACTCTTCTTCCTCGACCTCTTTTACCTTACGGAACAGGTCGGAAGCGAAGATGAAGTCGTTCAGTGCTTTGTTCTTGGAAGTGATGACTTCCTTACTGTTACCCTGCCATTCTTTTACGCCTTCTTTGATGAAGATAATGTTTTCACCGATATTCATGACGGAGTTCATGTCATGCGTGTTGATGATAGTCGTCATTTTGTATTCGGCGGTGATATCGTGGATCAGGTCGTCGATAATCAACGAAGTCTTGGGGTCCAGGCCGGAGTTCGGTTCGTCACAGAACAGATATTTCGGGTTCAGGGCGATGGCGCGGGCAATAGCGGCACGTTTCATCATACCGCCGCTGATCTCGGACGGATAGAGATGGCCGGCTTCCGACAGGTTCACACGATCCAGACAGAACTGGGCGCGTTTCAGGCGGTCTTTGTAAGTGTCGTTTGAGAACATATCCAGCGGGAACATGACATTTTCCAAAACCGTCATGCTGTCGAACAAGGCCGATCCTTGGAACAGCATACCCATTTCACGGCGCAACATGTTCAATTCGTGCTTATCCATCGATGTCAAGTCACGGCCGTCATACAAAATCTCTCCCGAATCCGGACGCATCAACCCGATAATATTTTTGATAAGAACCGTTTTCCCGGAGCCGCTTCGCCCGATAATCAGGTTTGTTTTTCCCGTTTCGAAGACGGCGCTGATGTCATTCAGGACAACGCGTCCTTCAAAGGACTTGGTGATATGTTTTACTTCTACCATTTTTTATGTCAGCATTAAGTTGGTTAAGATCACGTCGGCCAGCAGAATCATGATACTGCTCATAACGACTGCGTTCGTACTGGCTTTGCCTACTTCCAGTGCACCGCCTTTCACATTATAACCGAAATAGGCGGCTATGGATGAAATAATAAACGCATACACGACGGATTTAATGATGGAGTACCAGATGTAGAACTCATTGAAATAGAACTGCAAACCATATTCGAAAGAGGCGGGAGTCATACCTGTGCCCGTGGAATGGCTGGCTGCGATACCTCCCAAAATACCGGTGAACATACTGAAGATAACCAATACCGGAATGAAAGTCATCATACCGACCATCTTCGGCAGGATCAGGAAATTGGCGGAGTTGACTCCCATGATCTCCATCGCGTCGATCTGCTCCGTCACACGCATGGTCCCGATCTCGGAGGCAATGTTGCTGCCGACTTTACCCGCCAGAATCAACGACATGATGGAAGAAGAGAATTCCAGCAGGATAATTTCACGTGTCGTGTATCCGATCGTGAATTTAGGGATAAGCGGTGAACTGATGTTCAGCGAAATCTGGATGGCGATAACCGTACCGATAAAAATGGAAATGATAATGACAATCCAGAGCGAATCGACTCCTAATTTGTATATTTCCTTTATCAGCTGCTTGAAGAACATGCTCCACCGGTTTGGAACGGAGATACATTTCCCCATCAACATGACATACTCACCTACTTGATGTAATGCTTTATTCATCATTTATTATGTTTCTATTCAATTACAGTCTGCAAATATAACGCAAATCTGGGAACAACTGTTCATTTCCTGCTTGATACTTCTGGTTTGTATCTAAACTAAACTGGGCTGTAAGTCAATAAGGACGCATGGACGAGTTGTTCGGAAACACAGCCTTTGAGTATTTTGTTTTATAGAATATAATCGATTATTCAAGATTATATTCTTACATTTGTCTTATTCTGAAAATAAAGAAATATGAGTACAGTTACGTTGCGTAAATTACCGATTGGGATACAGAGTTTTGAATTCCTAAGACAGGAAGGGTATCTTTATGTTGATAAGACCTCTTTAGTTTATCAATTGGTCACAATGGGAAAACCTTATTTCCTGAGCCGTCCCAGGAGATTTGGCAAAAGTCTTTTACTGTCTACATTAGAGGCCTATTTTCAGGGAAAGAAAGAGCTGTTTGAAGGGTTAGCGATAGGACAACTGGAGAAAGACTGGATTGAATATCCGGTGTTGCATTTGGATTTGAATGCGGAGAAATATGACTCTGGAGCACGTTTGGAGGGTAAGTTGAATGAACAGCTGCTTAATTGGGAAAAACGATATGGTATAGAGTCGGTCGAGATTAGTTCTTCCATTCGTTTTATGAATGTGATTCGTACAGCTTATGAGAAAACAGGACAGCGTGTTGTCATTTTGGTTGATGAGTACGATAAACCTTTGTTACAGACTTTTCATGATACGGATTTGCAGGATGAATTTCGTCGCATTTTGACTGCTTTTTATACGGTGTTGAAAAGTGCCGATCCTTATATACGGTTTATATTTATAACCGGAGTCACGAAATTCGCCCAGGTAGGCGTCTTTAGTACGTTAAACCAGTTGAATGATATTAGTTTGGATGAGCAATATGCAGAACTTTGCGGTTTGACCTGTCGGGAAATTGCTGAAAATTTCGAACCTGAGTTATGGGCATTGGCGGAAAAGGAAAAACTTTCTTTTGACGGAATCCTTGCTAAGATGGCTCAAATGTATGATGGTTATTATTTCTGTGAAGATGCTGTGGAAGGCATGTTCAATCCTTTCAGTGTATTAAGTGCATTATCAAAAAAGCGATTGGCTAATTTCTGGTTTGCTACCGGTACACCAACCTTTTTAGTCGATTTGTTGAAGAAGACGAACTATGATCTCCGTGATTTGGAAGGAATCGAAGTGACGGCTGCAAGCCTGACCGATTATCGTGCGGATTACCGAAATCCTGTCCCCATGCTTTATCAGAGTGGTTATCTGACAATTAAAGGATTTAATAACCGCTATGCCCTCTATAAATTGGGCTATCCGAATGAAGAAGTGAAATATGGATTCCTGAATTTTCTGATTCCGCTTTACACGCCGGTATCTGGTGCTGACGGTCCGTTTTATATCGGTAAATTCAACGATGAATTGTGGGCCGGCGAAACCGAGGCTTTTCTCACTCGCTTGAAATCCTTTTTTGCCGATTTTCCGTATGCTTTGAATGAAAAGACCGAACGCCACTATCAGGTTGTTTTTTACTTGGTTTTCAAACTGTTAGGACAATATGCCGATGTTGAGATACAAAGTTGTCGGGGACGTGCAGATGCTGTAGTCCGTACTCCTGACTTTATCTATGTTTTTGAATTTAAACTTGATGGTAGTGCCGAAGATGCGCTCCGGCAAATAGATGAAAAAGGTTATTTGATCCCTTATTTTGCAGATGGCCGCAAGTTGATAAAAGTCGGTGTCTCTTTCAGTGCGGAGGAGCGAAATTTGGGAAGTTGGCTTATAGTCGGTTGACTCGTATTTCGAATCGTTTTTTCTGTAAATTCAAAACAATTTGTATAGAAGGAATTAATTCCGTTTCTTTGCGGTAAAGATATTGGATATGGCAGACGAACAACAAATGGTGCTCCGTACGGAGGATCTCGTTAAGAAATATAAGACGCGTACCGTTGTAAATCATGTTTCGATCAATGTGAAGCAGGGAGAGATCGTGGGATTGCTCGGACCGAACGGAGCCGGGAAAACGACAACTTTCTATATGACGGTAGGATTGGTGACTCCCAATGAAGGGAAGATATTCTTGAACGATATGGAGATCACGAAGTTTCCTGTGTATAAACGCGCCCGTAACGGTATCGGTTACTTGGCCCAGGAGGCGTCTATTTTTCGTAAAATGACGGTGGAGGATAATATCCGTTCCGTACTGGAAATGACTGAGACGACTCCTGAATACCAGAAAGAAAAACTGGAAAGCCTCATTGCCGAATTCGGCTTGAATAAGGTACGGAAGAATTTAGGGGACCAGTTGTCCGGAGGTGAACGCCGACGTGCCGAGATCGCCCGCTGTCTGGCTATCGATCCGAAATTTATCATGCTTGACGAACCGTTCGCCGGAGTAGACCCGATTGCCGTGCAAGATATCCAGAGTATTGTCGCGAAGCTGAAACACAAGAATATCGGGATTCTGATCACGGACCATAACGTGTACGAGACTTTGAGCATCTGTGACCGCGCCTACCTGCTGTTCGAAGGAAAAGTGCTTTTCCAGGGAACAGCCGAGCAGTTGGCCGAGAACGAAATTGTGCGTGAAAAATATCTGGGTAAAGACTTTGTGCTTCGCAAAAAAGATTTCTGACTTTTTATTGGTCTGCGAGTTGTTTTTTTATGTGTTTAGTACAATAATGAAACAGATAAAGCGTGATAATGGCTACAATTGTGTAAGGCAGCAGATTTTCTGTGGAGATATCCCCGGTGATAAATTCATTATCTTTCAACCGGGCGTCCGACATGCTGATTACGGCAAATGTATTGTTGACGAAATGGGCAAAGACCGGTATCCAGATATTCCGGCTCCAATAGAGCAAATATCCGAAATAAGCGCCTAACAGCATACGGGGCAGGAAACCGAAAAACTGCATGTGGAAAGCACTGAAAATAATGGCTGCACTCCAGATAACGATATGATGATTATGTGTCCATTTCCCGATAATCCGTTGTAAAGCGCCTCTGAAAAGGAATTCTTCTGTCACTCCGGCAGCCACGGCAATGACGATCAGGTTAAAAAGCAGGGTTATGATCCCCTTCCCTGCCAGCAATGTCAAGGTTAACCGTTCGGCGGTTTCTTCTTGTGACCGCATCCAGTTTTCAACAGGTTCCATAAAAGAAGGTAATTCCATCTGCTTGTTCAGTAATCCGGTCAGGCTGATGGTAGGAGAAAGTAAAAAGACACTTAGAAACGTAAGAAACAAAATATGCCCTTTAGGTACTTTCCCGATCGACAGATATTCTTTCGGATTGTTGCTGCACAACCACGCAAGTGACAATGCCGGGAAGAGAAATGTCCCGATAGCTGAAAAAAGTTGCAGCAAACGCATCATGTCGGGATATTGTGTTATCTCGGTCTGCAAACCATAGATCATGTAGAATGACCCCATGACAATCAGCGATGAAAAAACTGCACCTGCGAGAACCAGCAGAAGCAGGACGATCAATTGGAAGATGGCCGGCCTTCCGGCATATATACCTTTTAAGAACATATTTTTAAGCATAAAAAAACTTCTGCCCAAAGATAAGCAGAAGTTTCTTATTTTTTCCCGGAAAAGTAATTATTTAGGACGGGCCTCTTTAACTACCATCTGACGGCCTTCGAATTCAGCTTCGTTCAACTCGGCGATCGCTTTCTTGGCAGCTTCATCGTCCGGCATATCAACGAAGCCAAAGCCTTTTGATTTGCCTGTTTCACGGTCTTTGATGATCTTTACGGATTCAACCGTACCGTATTCTTCCATTACTTGTTTCAAATCATCTTCCCGAACACGATAGTTCAGGTTACCAACATAAATGTTCATAAAAATAGAAAATTTAAAAATAAAATTGTTACTTAATGAAAGTTGTAAACCGGAATTTCGTAACAGTGAGAGATATTCGACAAGTAACGAGTAAATGAAGAAATAAAAAACAATGTTAGGTACGTTCAAGGTTAATGCCCTTTCACATCGCAAAGGAATGCATTTATTTTAGATAAACAACATTTTAGCTTGAAAAAAATAATATTGCTCCTAAATTTATCTCGGTTATGACAAATTAAGCAAACAATTTGCGAGATTAAAAGAATAAGTCTAATTTTGCACCCTAAAATTCGAACAAGACTATTAATTAAATAAATCATTCAGAATGAACGTTTCGTTTAAAAACATTGATGCTACAAAAGGCATTGTGAAATTGGAAATAGTGAAAGCTGACTATGCAGACAAGGTTGAAAAGAGCCTTCGCAGTTTCCGTCAGAAAGCAGATGTACCGGGTTTCCGTAAAGGTATGGTCCCGATGGGTATGGTAAAGAAAATGTATGGTAAGCATGTATTGGCTGATGAAATCAATAAACTGGTTTCTGAAAATCTGTACAACTATATCCGTGAAAACAAACTGAACCTTTTGGGTGAACCGCTGCCTAACGAAACTGAACAGAAAGAAATCAACTTCGATACTCAGGAAGACTTCGAATTTTGTTTTGATGTAGCGTTGGCTCCGGAAATCAAGATCGAACTGTCCAAAAATGACAAAGTTCCTTATTACCAAGTTAATATCGACGACGAAATGATCGGCAAACAAGTTGAGGCTTATCAGGCTAACTTCGGAGCATACGACCAGGTTGAGGATGTAGAAGAAAAAGACTTGGTGAAAGGTACGGTTGCCGAACTGGAAAACGGTTCTCCGAAAGAAGGAGGTATCGTTGTTGAAGATGCCGTTTTGATGCCGATGTATATTAAGGATGAAGCTGAAAAAGCCAAATTCATCGGTGCAAAGAAGAACTCCGTAATCGTATTCAATCCGAACAAGGCATATGAAGGTGCAGAAGCCGAAATCGCTTCTTTCCTGAAAGTGGACAAAGCAGCCGTTAGCGGTATCACTGGCGATTTCAGTTTTGAAATCACAGAAGTGACTCGTCATAAGAATGCAGAACTGAACCAGGAATTGTTTGACAAAGTCTTCGGCGAAGGTGTCGTCACCAGCGAAGAAGAATTCAAGAACAAGATCCGTGAAGCTCTGGCTGAACAGTTTACTCCGCAGAGCGACTTCAAATTCCTGGTTGACGCCCGTGACCTGCTGGTTCAGAAAGCCGGTGAAATGGCATTTGCTGAAGACCTGCTGAAACGTTGGTTGCTGGTTGCCAATGACAAGAACACGAAAGAAAAGATCGACGAGGAATATCCTCAGATCATAGAAGATTTGAAATATCAGTTGATCAAAGAAAATCTGGTGAAGGAAAACGGATTGAAAGTGGAAGATGCTGACATCGAAGACTTCGCCAAGCGTGTAGCGAAAGCACAGTTCGCCCAGTATGGAATGCTTTCCGTGCCGGAAGACATATTGGCTAACTATGCTAAAGACATTTTGAAAAACAAGCAGACGCTGCAGAATATCATCGACCGTGCGGTTGAAGAAAAACTGGCAGGCTGGTTGAAAGGACAGGTCGAGCTGGATACTAAGGATGTGACAGCCGACGAGTTCAATAAACTTTTTGAAGAATAAAACGACCAGAAAAAGCAGCAGTAGCTGCTTTTTTTATCTAAAAAGGGCTTTCTCTCGAAAAAATATCTTATCGGACAGCAAATAAGTTGTTTCTTTCAGAAATTTATTTATAACTTTGTTATTCCGATAAGTAAGAGGGGAATCCCTTTTTTTATGACTTTTCGGCAACACAATAAGACTATAGATTATGGAAGATTTCAGAAAGTATGCAACGAAGCATTTAGGGATGAACAGTAACGCGCTGGACAGTTATATGAATATAACCAGCAGTTACATATCTCCGACGATTATCGAAGAGCGCCAATTGAACGTTGCTCAGATGGACGTTTTTTCACGGTTGATGATGGACCGTATCATTTTTTTAGGTACACAGGTTGACGATTATACGGCAAATGTAATCCAGGCGCAGTTGTTGTATCTGGATTCAAGCGATCCCGGCAAGGATATTTCAATTTATATCAATTCGCCCGGCGGTTCTGTTTATGCAGGATATGGCATTTATGACACGATGCAGTTTATCAGTAGCGACGTGTCGACTATCTGCACAGGCATGGCTGCTTCTTTTGCTGCGGTATTGCTGGTAGCCGGAACGAAAGGCAAGCGTATGGCGTTGCCTCATTCCCGCGTGATGATCCACCAGCCGTTAGGCGGTGCGCAGGGACAGGCTTCGGATATCGAGATCACAGCCCGTGAAATCCTGAAAGTAAAGAAGGAACTCTACACGATTATATCGACTCATTCCGGCCAGCCTTATGAAAAGGTTGAACACGATAGCGACCGTGACTACTGGATGACGGCAGAAGAAGCCTTGGCCTACGGTATGGTTGATAGAGTCTTGGTTCGTAACAAATAATATTAATGTAAGGGGCTGTCTCAAAAGCCCCTTTTAAAAAACAAATACGGAATGGCCAAAACAGGCGATAGCTGTACGTTTTGCGGGCGCAGTGCCCGGGACGTTAATATGTTGATTAACGGAATCTCGGGTGCTATCTGCGATGAATGTGCACAGCAAGCGTACGAAATAGTAAAAGAACAAATGCCTGGCAAAGGGAGTTCTTTCGGGTTGAACAAGAAAGACCTGCCGAAGCCGGAGGATATTAAGGCTTTTCTGGACCAATATGTGATCGGACAGGACGACGCGAAACGTTATCTGTCGGTTGCAGTGTATAATCACTACAAACGTTTGATCCAGAAAGTGACATCGGATGATGTCGAGATCGAGAAATCGAATATTATTATGGTGGGTGCTACGGGGACAGGTAAAACGCTGCTTGCCCGTACGATCGCCAAACTGCTTCATGTACCGTTTGCCATTGTGGATGCGACGGTCCTGACGGAAGCCGGTTATGTGGGGGAGGACATAGAAAGCATTTTGACCCGCCTGTTGCAGGCGGCCGATTATGACGTGGAGGCGGCGCAACGCGGTATCGTCTTTATCGACGAAATAGACAAGATCGCCCGTAAGAGCGACAATCCCTCTATTACCCGTGATGTGAGTGGCGAAGGCGTGCAGCAAGGCTTGCTGAAACTCTTGGAAGGTTCCATTGTGAACGTACCCCCGCAGGGAGGCCGCAAGCATCCGGAACAGAAAATGATTGCCGTGGATACGAAGAAT
This sequence comes from uncultured Parabacteroides sp., assembly GCF_902493135.1. Lineage (GTDB taxonomy): Bacteria > Bacteroidota > Bacteroidia > Bacteroidales > Tannerellaceae > Parabacteroides. Next base: position 125,050 of record NZ_CABUOD010000002.1, on the reverse strand, counting down.
ATCCTGTTTGTATGTGGTGGCGCTTTCGACGGAATAGAGAAGAAAATCGCCCAACGTTTGAATACCCGTGTCGTAGGATACGCCGCAAACGAAAACACGGCGCAGGTGGATCGTAACAATCTGCTGAAATATATCACGCCAACCGACCTGAAATCGTTCGGTCTGATTCCGGAAATCATCGGACGTCTGCCTATCTTGACCTATTTGAACCCGTTGGACAGGAGCACGCTTCGTAATATCCTGACGGAACCGAAGAACTCGATCATCAAGCAATACATCAAATTGTTTGCGATGGATGATATTAAACTGACATTTGACGAAGACGTGTTCGAATTCATTGTCGACAAGGCGCTTGAATTCAAATTGGGAGCACGCGGCTTGCGTTCCATTGTGGAGGCTGTGATGATGGATGCCATGTACAGTATGCCATCCGCAAATAAAAAGAAGCTCCATGTTACGCTGGAGTATGCGAAGGAAAAGTTTGAAAAATCGGACGTAAACCGTCTACAGATGGCCTGATCGGCGGTTTTTAAAATATGAATAAGTATGGCGAAGAAGGATAAATTAACGGAAGCGCTCAAAAAACATTTTGGTTTTGGAACTTTTAAAGGAAATCAAAGAGCGATCATCGAAAATGTGTTGGCAGGAAATGATACCTTTGTATTGATGCCGACCGGAGGAGGAAAATCTTTGTGTTACCAACTGCCTTCTCTCATGATGCAGGGGACGGCCATTGTGATTTCTCCCTTGATAGCCCTGATGAAAAACCAGGTGGATGCCATGCGCAATTTCAGCGAAGAGGACGGGGTTGCCCATTTCATAAACTCTTCCTTGAATAAATCGGCTATCGACCAAGTGAAAGACGACATCCGCAGCGGCCGGACGAAGTTGCTTTATGTGGCTCCGGAATCGTTGACCAAGGATGAGAATGTGGAGTTCCTGCGTCAAATCGATATTTCGTTTTATGCTGTAGACGAAGCCCATTGTATTTCCGAATGGGGACATGATTTCCGCCCGGAATATCGTCGTATCCGTCCCATCATAAACGAAATCGGCAAACGCCCGTTGATTGCCTTGACGGCGACAGCCACTCCGAAGGTGCAGCACGATATCCAGAAAAACCTGGGAATGATCGACGCCTCTGTTTTTAAATCCTCCTTCAACCGTCCTAATTTATATTATGAGATTCGTCCCAAGACGGCGAATATCGACCGCGAGATTATCAAATATATTAAATCCAACGAGGGAAAATCCGGTATTATCTATTGCTTGAGCCGCAAGAAGGTGGAAGAGTTTGCCGATATACTGAAAGCAAACGGCATCAAGGCGCTCCCTTATCATGCCGGCATGGAGACGCAGCAGCGTTCGAGTAACCAGGATGCGTTCCTGCTGGAAAAAGCGGACGTGATCGTCGCTACCATCGCTTTCGGTATGGGAATCGACAAGCCCGACGTGCGGTATGTCATCCATTATGATATTCCCAAAAGCCTCGAAGGATATTACCAGGAAACCGGACGAGCCGGCCGTGATGGCGGCGAGGGCCAGTGTATCGCCTTTTATGCCTACAAAGATTTGCAGAAGTTGGAAAAATTCATGCAGGGGAAACCGGTGGCCGAGCAGGAGATCGGGAAGCAGCTGCTTCTGGAAACTGCCGCATATGCCGAAACTTCCGTATGTCGGCGAAAAGTCTTGTTGCACTATTTCGGTGAAGAATACCTGGAAGAAAATTGTGGAAATTGTGATAATTGTTTGAACCCCAAAAAGAAAGTGGAAGCAAAGGAATTATTAAGCGCCGTACTTGAAGTAATAAGTACGTTAAAGGAAAAATTCAAGGCAGAATATATTGTCAATATGTTGGTTGGCAACGAGACCTCCGAAATACAATCTTACAAACACAATGAACTGGAAGTTTTCGGTTCCGGTTCGGATGAAGATGAGAAGAGATGGAATGCCGTTATCCGTCAGGCCCTGATTGCCGGATACCTGGCAAAGGACATCGAAAATTACGGCTTGTTGAAGATTACGGATAAAGGAAAAGAATTTATCAAGAAACCGGTCTCTTTCAAGATTACCGAGGACAACGAATTCGACGAAGAGGAAGAAGAAGTCCCCGTACGTGGTGGAGCGACCTGTGCCGTCGACCCGATTCTCTATTCGATGATGAAGGATTTGCGCAAGAAGCTGTCCAAACGTCTGGAAGTGCCTCCTTTCGTTATTTTCCAGGACCCGTCTCTGGAAGCGATGGCCACCACCTATCCGGTGACATTGGAGGAATTGCAGAATATTCCGGGTGTCGGAGCTGGTAAGGCAAAGAGATATGGCAAGGAGTTTGTTGAATTGATCAAGAAACACGTGGAAGAAAACGAGATCGAACGTCCCGAAGACCTTCGCGTCCGCACCGTTGCTAACAAATCCAAACTGAAGGTTTCGATCATCCAGCGCATCGACCGTAAGGTGGCGTTAGACGAGATCGCCATGACGAACGGGTTGGAGTTTAACGAACTGCTCGACGAAGTAGAGGCGATCGTTTATTCCGGAACCCGCATCAATATCGACTACTTTGTGAACGATGTGATGGACGAAGACCATATCGACGACATTTATGAATACTTCAAGGATTCGGAAACGGACGATCTGGAAGATGCCATTGAGGAATTGGGCGGCGACTATACTGAAGAAGAGATCCGTCTTGTCCGTATTAAGTTCCTGTCGGAGATGGCAAATTAAATAATAATAATTTTAAAGCATAAGTTCTATGTCATTTATTGCAGATAGAGTGGTTATGGACGGACTGACGTTCGACGATGTGTTGTTGATTCCGGCTTATTCGGAAGTCCTCCCTCGTAATGTCGATCTTACGACACGGTTTTCCCGTAACATCGCTTTGAATATCCCGATGGTTTCGGCAGCCATGGATACGGTTACCGAAGCGAAGATGGCAATTGCGATCGCCCGCGAAGGCGGTATCGGTGTGATCCATAAGAACATGACGATCGCAGAACAGGCCAAGCAGGTTCAGAGCGTGAAACGTGCCGAGAACGGTATGATCTATGACCCCGTCACCATTGCGAGGGGAAAGACCGTCGGCGATGCTTTGGGGATGATGAAGGAATATAAGATCGGGGGCATTCCCGTCGTCGACGAATCGGGCTGTCTGGTGGGTATCGTGACGAACCGTGATCTGCGTTTCGAACGGGATATGAACCGTTCGGTCGACGAGGTGATGACGAAAGAAAACCTGATTGTTGCAGACCAGTCGACCGATTTGGAAGCTGCTGCCAGCATCCTGCAACAGCATAAGATCGAGAAACTTCCGGTTGTCGACAGCCATAACAAGCTGGTCGGCCTGATTACCTATAAAGATATTACACGGGCAAAAGATAAACCGACCGCCTGCAAGGATTCAAAAGGCCGCCTGCGTGTGGCTGCCGGCGTAGGCGTGACCTTCAATACGTTCGAACGTGTGGCTGCGTTGGTTGAAGCCGGTGCGGATGCGCTGGTGATCGATACGGCACACGGACACTCCAAAGGAGTTGTCGATGTGTTGAAGCAGATCAAATCCCAGTACCCGCATATCGATTGTGTGGTCGGTAATATCGCAACGGGCGAAGCTGCCAAATACTTGGTTGAAGCCGGTGCGGATGCCGTAAAAGTGGGTATCGGTCCGGGTTCCATTTGTACGACCCGCGTGATTGCAGGTGTGGGTGTTCCCCAACTGTCTGCCATCTACGATGTGGCGAAGGCGCTTAAGGGCACAGGCGTCCCATTGATTGCCGATGGCGGCCTGCGCTATTCGGGTGATATCGTGAAAGCGATTGCAGCCGGAGGATCTTCCGTCATGATGGGATCCTTGTTGGCCGGTGTCGAAGAGTCGCCGGGCGAAACGATCATCTTCAACGGACGTAAGTTCAAGTCGTATCGTGGGATGGGGTCGTTGGAGGCCATGCAGAAAGGTTCGAAAGACCGCTACTTCCAGGATGTGGAAGATGATGTGAAAAAGCTGGTTCCGGAAGGTATTGCTGCCCGCGTTCCGTATAAAGGCTCGTTGTATGAAGTCATCTACCAGATGGTAGGCGGATTACGTGCCGGAATGGGATATTGCGGAGCGCATAATATCGGCGAATTGCATAATGCCAAGTTTGCGCGTATCACGAATGCGGGAGTCTTGGAAAGCCATCCGCATGATGTGGCAATAACGCAGGAGGCTCCGAATTACAGTAGGGGAGAATAGTAAAGACTTGTAATATACTTATACTTTATAAAAGGTTGTCCGCATTCCGGTTATAAAGCCGGTTGATGTAGGGCAACCTTTTAGATAACTGAATAAATAAAAAAATAGCTATTTTGCCATATAAATCAAGTTGTTACAATTTATCATGGAGAAGGACTTTCAAATACCTACTCCGGAAGTTATAGAGTCTTTGATAGGAAAAGGACTTTATCAAATATGGAATACCCTCTGTCTTTTAATTGAGCATAAGTATGAGATGGAACGGTTGTGGAACAGTGGCGGGAAAAAATGGAAATATGAATATAAGTATCGCAGAGGTGGAAAAACTCTCTGCGCTTTATACGCTAAAGAAAATTCCTTTGGCTTTATGGTTATATTAGGCAAAGGAGAACGTGATAAATTTGAAATGCAACGAGAACTGTTCTCAAAAGAAGTACAAACATTATATGATGAAGCTACTATTTATCATGACGGTAAGTGGATTATGTTTGAGTTGAAAAATACCGTGTTGTTTAGTGATATAGAACGCCTTTTAGAAATCAAAAGATTGCCAAATAGAAAATCATTATCTTAAAGAAGTATCTTCTGTTACTACTGTCTGAAAGACGGGAAATATACAGTAGACATGTCGATGTACGAGATGCTTGATATTGTGTGTGGTATCAAAACTGTATCAATGTTCAAGAATCGAGATAAAGTAAAAATGCTAACCGCCTTATTATTAGCAATTAGCATTTTTACAAAGTGGTGCCACCAGGAATCGAACCGGGGACACAAGGATTTTCAGTCCTTTGCTCTACCAACTGAGCTATGGCACCGTTGTTTTGTTTAACGGGTGCAAAGATACGGACTTTTTTGAATCTTGCAATAGATGGAGCGACTTTTTATTGAATTTTTATTCTTCCAGAGAATTCCAACCTTGTGCTTTTAATTCGACTTCGCCTCCATCGCGGCCTACCAGGTAGTTACCGAGATCGGGTTTTGTGATATGACCAATTATTTTAATACCTTTCATTTCAGAGACTTTGTCATGATCGGTGAGAGGAACAGTGAAAAGTAGTTCATAGTCTTCACCGCCATTTAAAGCTGCGGTTACCAAGTTCATATTAAATTGTTCAGCCATCGCAGCAGTTTGATAATCGATAGGAATTCTATCTTCATATATGCGACATCCGACATTGCTTTCTTTTGAAATATGTAAAAGTTCGGAAGAAAGACCGTCTGATATGTCCATCATTGCTGTAGGGATAACCCCTGCACAATGAAGCATCTCGACAATATCTTTACGGGCTTCCGGTTTTAGCTGGCGTTCCAATAGATATTCTTTGCCTGTAAAATCCGGTGTGAAATCTTTTTCACCTTTGAATACCCGCTTTTCGCGTTCAAGTAACTGCAATCCCATATAAGCGGCTCCTAAATCACCGGAAACACATATCAAATCCGTCTCTTTGGCTCCGCTGCGAAGAACGACCTTGTCTTTTTCTCCTTCTCCAATACAAGTGATACTGATGCAAAGTCCTGTGAGAGATGCAGAAGTGTCTCCTCCCACAATGTCGACCCCATACACATCGCAGGCTAACTTTAGCCCGGCATAAAAATCTTCTACATCTTCAACAGAAAAACGTTTGGAGATGCCAAGCGATACAGTGATCTGCTTGGGCAGGCCGTTCATAGCGTAGATATCGGAGAAATTTACAACAGCCGATTTATATCCGAGATGTTTTAGCGGTACATAAGTCAGGTCGAAATGAATACCTTCTAATAGCAGATCGGTGGTGATAAGCACTTGTTTATCCTTATAGGAAAGGATTGCGGCATCGTCACCTACGCCCTTTATCGTACTATCGTTTTTTATTTCAATTCTGTCAGTCAGGTGGCGGATCAAACCGAATTCACCTAATGTTGATATTTCTGTTCTGTTGCTCATATTTGTTTTGTAAAATACTATTTTTTTTGAATGTGATGATATGTTTTTTTATTGTCTCATCAAAGTTCTGCTCATTGCAAAACCGGATTACAATCGGCAGATAATATAAAAATTTCTTCCAACTTTCCGGAACAAGCGGATTGTTTTTTAGACGTGCTGCATCTTTTTCTGTCACCAGAATCAGTTTTCCCGGTGAAGCCATCCTTTCGAATGTCGCCTCCAACTTTTTGAAATCCGATTTGCTAAATGTATGATGATCGGGAAAAATTATCGGTACCACTTTGTTTGAATACTCTTCTGCCTTACGAATAAACGGAGTGGGAGCCGCAATTCCCGATATCAATAAAATATCATCATCTTTCCTGATATTCTTATGGTTTAAGGAACGAGCATCTGAGGGGAATACAGGTTCGACTTCTCCATAAACAATATGGGTGAAAAAAAGTAACTGATGAGCCCGCAACTTCATATTTTCTTCAATAATACGGAAATCGATTGGCTTCATATCTTCGTCACATTTAGTAACAACCACAATGTCCGTTCGGTTTATATTGCTTATCGGTTCGCGCAGGTGTCCCGTAGGCATTAGTTTGTCATGATAAAACAAACGATGGTAGTCACTCAACACGATCGAAAGTGAGGGGCGCACATACCGATGTTGATATGCATCGTCTAACAAGATCACTTCAGGTCTGTCTTTTTCCGGTAGGGATAAAAGATTTTGGATCCCCCGGCGGCGATTAGCATCGACAGCTACAAGTATATCCGGGAATTTGTTTTTCATTTGAAAAGGTTCATCCCCGATCTCTAAACTGGTGCTTTCCGGATTGGCAAGAATAAACCCTGATGTTTTTCTTTTGTACCCCCGGCTTAAAACTGCTATTCGGTATTTATCTTTCAGTAAACGAATGATATATTCTGTATGGGGAGTTTTGCCCGTTCCACCTACAGATAAGTTCCCTATGCAAATCACAGGAATAGAATATTGTTGGGAATGTAAAACACCCCAATCAAAAAGTCGATTTCGTACCCATACCCCAACCCCATATAAAAAAGAGAGAGGATTCAGACAGAAATTGAGTTTTATGTCGTCGTTTTTTTGCATGTAACTTCTTTTCTGCTGACAAATATAGTTAACTTATCGGTGGCTATCAGCTTTTTATTTGTTTATTTTTTCTCCAATTTCATTCTTGTGTGTTCCCGGATTGATTTCTTTCCTGATGAATGAGGTGAATATGGCCTGCCTGATGAGTACTCTCGATAATTACGGTTGGTTGGCTGATCTTTCGGGCAAGGTGTGACAGACATTGAATGGTATCGTATTTGATAAAAAACACTAATTTAACGGAACAATGTACTTTTTAGGCTGCATCTCCGTTAGATTAGTGTTATTTTTGTAAACGATATCGTGATATGGTAAAAGAAGGATTAATGAAGAAGTTGCTTGTATTATCTTTGGTATTCGCTTGTATGACAGGAAATGCACAAGTTCCGGCCGATTCGGTTGTGATGACGGTTGCCGGAAAGCAGATTCCCTTGGATGAATTTATTTTTATTGCGCAAAAGAATAGCGAAGTTAACCTGTCCGACCGTAAATCCGTGAACGCCTATGTGGAGTTGTTCAAGAACTTCAAGCTGAAAGTAGCGGAAGCGGAAGATTTGGGACTGGACAAGACGAAAGCGTTCAAAGATGAATTGGATGGCTATCGGGCCCAATTGACTTCAAGTTATCTGTCGGATAAGGACGGAGAGGAAGCGGCCGTGCGTGCCGTATATGACCGGTATGGCGAAGTGCTGGAACTGAGCCATATTTTGTTCCGTTTGCCGCAGCGTACGTTGTCGAAAGATACGGTTGCTGTCTATCAGAAAGCGATCGAGGCTTATAACCGCATTCAGGCGGGAGAGGACTTTGCCGCTGTCGGCAACGAACTGAAAGATGCCGATAAGGAAAATGTCGGTTATGAATATGTACACTGCCTGCTGCCGATGCAGACGGTTAAGGCTTTTGAAAATGTCGCTTATTCGATGCCCGTCGGTTCCGTCTCCTTGCCGGTCCGGACGACCATGGGCTTCCATATCATAAAAATACACAGCCGGAAACAGAATCCGGGGCTGGTGCGTGTGGCGCATGTCCTCACCGACTCATTGTCCCGTGCGGAAGAAGTGTACCGGAAAGCGAAAGACGGGGCGGACTTTGCCGGGTTGGCAAAAGAATATTCATCCGATGCCGGTTCGGCCAAGCGGGGAGGCGAGTTGCCTGCTTTCGGTGTCGGCGAGATGGTGGAACCGTTCGAAGCGGCTGCTTTCGCCTTGAACGTTCCGGGGGAATTGTCACGGCCGGTGCAAACCCGTTTCGGTTATCACATCATAAGGCTGATCGAGAAGAAAGGCATTCCGTCTTTCGATGACAAGAAAAAAGGGTGGTCCCGCCAGATGGCGCAGGGGGAACGGAACTTCGAATATTACGGAGCGTTCGACGAGCGGATGAAGAAAGAGTACGGCTATCGTTTCTATCCCGAAGCATACGCCGAACTGCAAGCCTTGTGCAACGACTATTTCCCGTCCGATCCTGCTTTCTACGAGAAGGCGAAAGAGATGAACAAGACCTTGTTTCATCTGAATGGCACGGATTTCCCCCAGAGCGAGTTCGCTTATTATATACAGCGTTGCCCGTTCTCAACGAAATCGTATGCGGGAGATTTCATGCAGGAAGTTTACGACCTTTTTATCCGCGATATCGTGACCACTGCCGAACGTAAGAATCTGACGGCAAAACATCCGGAGTTCGAACTTCTTATGAAAGAATATCGGGATGGCATCCTGCTGTTCGACATCAGCAACAAGGAAATCTGGAACAAGCCGATGGACCAACAGGCCCAGGCGGAAGCCGAGTGGATCGAACGGCTGAATCAGAAATATCCGGTGACGATAAACTGGAAGCTGGTGAAGAAAGTGAGTAAAATGACAAAGAAATAATAAAGAGAATTTTATATGAGATATTGCTTCATTTTTATAGCATTCGTATCTTTGCTGTGTTCTTGTAAGGGAACGCAGCCTGCGGATGATGCGGATGTGCTGGTAAAAGTGAAGGACCGGACGCTCGGACGTTCGGAGGTGAAACAGTTGATCCCGCGCGGATTATCCTCGGCTGACAGCATGTTGCTCGCCGAAAGCCTGGAAAAGAAATGGGTGAAGGATGCGTTGGTCTACGATGTGGCCTTGCGCAACTTGGAGGGGGAAGACAAGGCGGAAGTGGATAAGCTGGTGGAGGAATACCGTCATTCGCTGATCCGCTACCGGTATCAGGAGCAGTTGATAAGAGAAAGGCTTTCTTCCGAATTTCAGGAAAGCGACAAGCTGAGTTATTACGAAGAAAACCAGAAAAAGTTTGTGTTGGACAAGGCTTTGGTAAAAGGCCTCTTCTTGAAAATCCCGGTGGATGCCCCCGGGATCGCTGATGTAAAGGGATGGTATAGATCGACTTCTGAGGCTTCTTTAGAAAAAATTGAGAAGTATAGTGTGCAGAATGCCAGTATTTATGACTACTTTTACGACAAATGGGTGGACTTCGACCAGGTGATGGATAATATTCCGGTGCATGTGTCGAATGCAAACGACTTCCTGAAGGCAAACAAGTTTGTCGAAGTTTCGGATAGTACATATTGCTATCTGTTGAATATTAAGGAATATCTGCCTGTGGGAAGTGTGGCGCCTTATGACTATGCCAGTGCGCAGATCGTAGAGATGCTGACGAATCTGCGCAAGGTGGAATTTTTGAAGAAATTTGAAGAAGAATTATATAATGACGCAGTCAGGAGCGGTGACGTCAAGTTTTACGCGGAACCGTGATCGGCAGTTTATAGAGAAGTACATGATGAAAAAGATTTTAACAGTATTCATTCTTGCCTGTTTATCTTGTGTGGTGTATGCACAGGATAATGTGATCGATGAAATTGTGTGGGTGGTAGGAGATGATGCGATTTTGCGTTCGGACATCGAGAGCCAGCGTTTGTATCTGCAAAACGAGGGGCAGCGTTTCGACGGTGATCCTTATTGCGTGCTCCCCGAACAGATGGCCGTTCAGAAACTGTTCCTGAACCAGGCGAAGATCGATAGTGTGGAAGTGAGCGAAAGCCAGGTGATCCAGGAAACGGACCGTTGGATCAATTTAGCAATCAATCAGTTGGGCTCCAAGGAAAAGTTGGAGGAATATTTCGGTAAAAAGATTTCCCAGCTGAAGGACGAACGTAAGGAAATGATCATGGAGCAACAGACCGTGGAACAGATGAAGCGCCAGCTGATCGGTGAGATCAAGTTGACGCCTTCCGAAGTCCGTAAATATTACAGTCAGTTGTCTAAAGACAGTCTGCCTAATATCCCGACAACGGTAGAGGTGCAGATCATCACGATGGAACCGAAGATCCCGTTTGAAGAGACGGATGCCATCAAGGCGCGTCTTCGCCAGTTTACCGATGATATCAACAGCGGGAAATATGAGTTCTCGACATTGGCCCGTTTGTATTCGGAAGATCCGGAATCGGCCAAAAGAGGTGGCGAGTTGGGATTTTTGGGCAAGACCAGTTTGTTGCCTGAGTTTGCCAACGTTGCTTTCAATCTGAAAGATCCGAAAAAGATTTCCCAGATCGTGCAGACCGAATATGGATATCATATTATCCAATTGATCGAAAAGCGTGGCGACCGTATCAACTGCCGCCATATCCTGCTGAAGCCGAAAGTTTCGGACAAGGAATTGAACGAGTGCATGACGCGCATGGACTCGTTGTACAACGACTTGACGGCAAAGAAATTCACATTTGAAGAAGCGGCGACTTTTATCTCTGCCGACAAGGATACGAGAAATAATAAAGGTTTGATGGTGAACCAGAACTATGAAAGTGACAACCATAGCACTCCGAAATTCGGAATGTCCGAGTTGCCGCAGGAAATCGGCAAGGTGGTCTACACGATGCAGGTGGGCGATATCTCCAAACCTTTCACCATGATCAACGACAAGCAGAAGGAAATTGTTGCTATTGTAAAACTGAAAGCCAGAGTGGATCAGCATAAGGCAAACATATCGGATGACTATCAGGCATTGAAGTCGATCGTCGAATCCCGGAAGCGGGAAGAGTTGCTGCATGACTGGATCATTAAGAAGCAGAAAAGCACATACGTGCGTATCAGCGACGGCTGGCGTAATTGTGACTTCCAGTATCCCGGCTGGATTAAAGAATGAGGAGTGTAAATAGATTTATTTTAACAGGCCTGTTTTTTCTGTTGACGGTCTGTGCTTTTGCACAGGCTCAAGATAGCATTGTGCGTGCAGATACGATTATCATGAGCGCACAGGACGTGACGGTCGCCCCGGTGGACAGCCTGGTGGCTGCCGATAGTTTGCTGGTCGCGGCGGATACCGTTCCGGACAAAAAAACGAAAGTCTACCTGATCCATTCCAATACGTTGTCCTTCGATAAGGCCGTGAAGCCGGATGCGCAGATCCTGAACGGCGATGTGTGTTTCCGGCATGACAGTTCATATATGTATTGCGACAGCGCTTATTTCTTCGAGCAGACCAATTCGCTCGAAGCGTTCAGCAATGTCAGGATGGAGCAGGGTGACACCCTGTTTGTCTACGGGGATTATCTTTTTTATGACGGGAACACGCAGGTCGCTTATCTGCGCGAGAATGTCCGGATGGAGAACGGGCAGGTGACGCTCTTCACGGATAGCCTCAATTATGAACGCATTCCGAATATCGGATATTATTTTGAAGGCGGATTGATCGTGGATTCCCTCAATCAGCTCTCCTCTTTCTACGGGCAATATTCTCCGGGGACGAAGCTGGCTGTGTTCAATGACAGCGTGCAGCTTGAGAATCCCGATTTCACGTTGTATTCCGATACTTTGCATTATGATACGGAATCCAAGATCGCTACCATCTTGGGGCCGTCTGTCATTGTTTCGGACAGCGGCACGATCCACACTTCGAGAGGATGGTATGATACGGTGAACAACACTTCCCTCTTGCTGGACCGGTCGCAGGTCGAATCGGGTGAGAAGATCCTGATCGGCGACTCCATCTTCTACAACCGGGATACGGGCATGGGAGAGGTTTACGGGAACATGAGCCTGGTCGATACGGCCCAGCATGTGACGCTCCAAGGCGAATATGGCTATTATAATGAACAGACCGGATATGCTTTTGCTACCGACAGCGCCCGCTTCCTTGAGTATTCGCAAGGCGACACCTTGTTCTTACATGCCGATACGTTGCAGATGGTGACCGTCGATTCTGCTTATCGGGAGATCAAGGCCTTTTACGGTGTGCGTTTCTACCGGACCGATATGCAGGGCGTGTGCGACTCCATGCAGTTCAACACGCGCGACTCCGTATTATATATGTACACGGAGCCGGTTATCTGGAACGAACAATATCAACTGTATGGCGATACGATCGCCATTTATATGAATGACAGTACGATCGAGTATGCCCATGTGATCCAGTTCGCTTTTGCGGCGCAGCATGTCGATTCGAGTTACTATAACCAGTTGAAGGGGAACGACCTGAAGGCCTATTTTGAGGGGCAGGCGCTCAGCCGGATCGATGTGGCGGGAAATGCCGAATCCATTTTCTATCCGTTGGAAAAGGATGGGGCGAAAGTCGGGATGAACGAAACCAAGAGCGGGTTCCTGACGATCTGGGTGAAAGATAACAAGCTGGATAAATTGAAAATCTGGCCGAGTCCGGTCGGCAGCATGACTCCGATCCCGGACCTCAAGCCCGACCAAAAGATGTTGAAAGATTTTTATTGGTTCGACTATCTGCGTCCGAAGGATAAGGATGACATTTACGAGGTGGTGAAAAGAAAAGCGGCGGAATCACCTAAGAGAAGCAATAAATTCGTACATTAGCAAAGAATTTTCAAACAATAAAAGACTATGGCATTATTCTCATTTTATAATGTGCGGAAGCCTCGCCAGTTCGATCACAAGCCGATCTACTGGGATCCTCACAAGGAGGCGATGGAAGATCGCATCCGTAAGGTGAAGCGCGAGATCGGCATGGACGACCAGTTAAGCGCAGAAGATTATAAAGCAGAGATCAAAGGCAGCTTTATAGAAGGTACTTCGCATTTGAAGAAAAGCCGCGATAAAGGTGATGACCGCCGGAGTCGTACTTATAAGAATATGAAATTGTTGCTTGCGGTAGTCGTATTGGCAGCCTTGTTTTGGGTTTTGTTTATGTAATGAGCGATATAATTCATTTACTTCCTGACAGTATCGCCAATCAGATAGCGGCGGGCGAGGTTATCCAGCGTCCTGCCTCTGTCGTAAAAGAGTTGGTGGAAAATGCGGTGGATGCCGGTGCCGGACATATTCAGGTGAATATAAAGGATGCCGGTCGTACATTGGTCCAGGTGATCGATGACGGGAAGGGTATGTCCGAGACGGATGCCCGGATGGCTTTCGAGCGGCATGCAACTTCGAAGATTTCTACTGCCGATGATCTTTTTTCACTCCATACGATGGGATTTCGGGGGGAAGCGCTTGCTTCGATAGTGGCGGTTTCGCAAGTGGAACTTCGTACACGCCTGAAAGGAGCCGAGTTGGGGACGCATCTTGTTTTTTCGGGTTCCGATTTGGAGAGCGTCGAACCGGATGCCTGTACCGAAGGAAGTATTTTTTCAATCAAGAATCTCTTCTTCAACGTCCCGGCACGTCGGAAGTTCCTGAAGTCGAATGAGACGGAGTTCCGGAATATCATCAATGAGTTCGAACGGATCGCATTGGTCAATCCGCAGGTCGCTTTGTCTCTTTACCATAATGACACGGAGATATTTAACCTGCCTGAGTCCGGCTTGCGGCAACGTATTATTAATGTATATGGAAAAACGCTGAACCAGAAACTTCTTTCTGTGGATGCGCAAAGTCCGCTGGTGACGATTTCCGGCTTTGTGGGGCGGCCCGATTCGGCGAAGAAGAGGGGGGCTTTGCAGTATTTCTTTGTAAACGGACGTTTCATGAAGCATCCGTATTTTCACAAAGCGGTCATGCAGGCTTACGAGCAACTGATCCCGGCAGGCGAGCAACCGAACTATTTCATCTATTTCACGCTCGACCCGGCGACGATAGATGTCAATATCCATCCGACCAAGACGGAGATCAAGTTTGAGAACGAGCAGCCGATCTGGCAAATCCTGATGGCTGCGACCCGTGAAGCGTTGGCCAAGTCCAGTGCGATCCCGACCATCGATTTCGATGTGGAGGGCGCTATCGATATCCCGGTGTATAATCCGGCGAAGGAAGCGGCTCCTTATAAAGCTCCCCGCGTGCAGGTGGATTCCGGGTATAATCCTTTCGAAACCTCTTCTTATAAGAAACCGGAGTTCGACTGGTCCAAGCTTTATAATGATTTCGAGGAAGACCGGACTGCCATAGGGCAGGATCCGGCATTGGCCGAAACACTCTTGGCTTCTGATATTTCGGAACCGGCCATCGAGGCGGACGAAGGGGCTGTCCAGGATGCTTCGGGCAGTTTGTTCAATGATGTGTCCAACCCTTGTTACCAATATAAAGGAAAATATATCATAACTTCTTTGAAGTCGGGCTTGGCTTTGATCGACCAGCACCGCGCCCATGTCCGCATTCTGTTCGACCAGTACATTGCGAACATCAGGCAACAGCGAGGGGCTTCCCAGCAAGTCCTTTTCCCTGAGATTATCGATTTCACCGCCGGCGAAGCCGTTGCCTTGCCGGTCTTGCTCGAAGATATGCGGTTTATCGGTTTTGATCTGACGGACCTGGGGAACAACAGCTATGCTATCAACGGTCTTCCTGCCGGCGTGGAGAATCTTGATCCGGTCTCTTTGATCCGTAATATGGTGGACCGTGCGATCGAGACCGGCTGTGAAGTGCAGGAGGAAATCTGTGCTTCGCTGGCGCTTTCTCTGGCTAAAGCGGCTGCTATCCGTCCGGGAAAACTCCTTTCCGGCGAAGAAATGGATAACTTGCTCGCTTCTCTTTTTTCCTGTCAGGAATCGAACCTGACTCCCGATGGAAAGACCATTATCTCGAAATTGACGGATGAAGAATTGGAGAAACGTTTCAAATAATCGGTTGGAGGGGGGCGATACCTTTTTCGGATAGCCATTCGCTCTCGATCCGATGGGCATCGAACGCGAATCGGACAGGCATCGATTCTTTATCCGATGCCTGTCCGATTTTTCAAGGAAGGGAGCCGGTCGACCGGCTTATCCGGTCTTGTAAGGAAAAATAACTGTTAATTATTTGTAAATGGATAAAAGATGCGTCTTGTGAAACGGGAACAAATGCGTACCTTTGCAGCGTTTTAGCGTGAAGTGCACGAAAAAGAAGGCGCAACTTGTTGATAGTCCGAAAAGAATGTGTACCTTTGCAGCTCAAAATAAAGAAATAGATAATTATAATAATAACACATTCAAAGTTTAAAAAAGAAAAGAAATGCCTACAATTCAGCAATTAGTTAGAAAAGGAAGGGAAACTTTGGTGGAAAAGGGTAAATCACCCGCATTGGATTCATGTCCGCAGAGACGTGGCGTTTGCGTACGTGTTTACACGACAACTCCGAAGAAACCTAACTCTGCAATGCGTAAAGTAGCGAGAGTTCGTTTGACAAATGGAAAAGAAGTAAACTCTTACATTCCGGGAGAAGGACACAACCTGCAGGAACACTCAATCGTATTGGTTCGCGGCGGTCGTGTGAAGGACCTTCCTGGTGTACGTTATCACATTGTACGTGGAACCTTGGATACTGCAGGCGTAAACGGACGTACTCAGAGACGTTCCAAATACGGCGCTAAACGTCCGAAACCGGGACAGGCAGCCGCTGCAGCTAAAGGAAAGAAGAAGTAATTAGTTACATCCCTTCAAACTGAGAATTTAAATTTAAGTATTAAAGCTGGTTTGAGTTATTTGGATAGGCTATAAGGTTGAGTAAATGGTTCAGCGGAACCGTTGAAGACAAATTAAAGGCAACCAACGACAAGAACAAATTTTTGAAAACAAAATGAGAAAAGCAAAACCAAAGAAAAGACAGATCCTTCCGGATCCTGTTTTCGGTGATGTAAAGGTTACGAGATTCGTTAACCATTTGATGTATGATGGCAAGA
The DNA here is from genome assembly GCF_902493135.1 of uncultured Parabacteroides sp. Lineage (GTDB taxonomy): Bacteria > Bacteroidota > Bacteroidia > Bacteroidales > Tannerellaceae > Parabacteroides. The sequence goes on along the minus strand of NZ_CABUOD010000002.1, from coordinate 108,744 downwards.
AAAATACTGCCTTCGAAATTTTCTATTCCGCTTTGGAAACAGTTAAGGCCAAATTGCCTAACGAAGAAAAGTCCGCTCTCGAAATTTGGAAAGCTGCACTCGACAATATTACTCCTCAAGTCGAAGTGAAATCCCGCCGTGTCGGTGGCGCTACTTTCCAGGTACCTACTGAAATTCGCCCCGATCGTAAAGAATCAATTTCAATGAAGAACCTAATCATCTTCTCACGTAAGAGAGGTGGTAAGACTATGGCTGACAAGCTGTCTGCAGAGATTGTAGATGCTTTCAACAACCAGGGTGGAGCATTCAAAAGAAAAGAAGATATGCACCGTATGGCCGAAGCTAACCGTGCATTCGCTCACTTCAGATTTTAATTATAAAGGCTAAGAAAGAATTATGGCAAACGATAAACAATTAATGTTTACAAGAAACATCGGTATCATGGCTCACATCGATGCTGGTAAAACAACTACTTCTGAACGTATCTTGTTTTACACAGGTCTGACCCATAAGATCGGTGAAACGCATGATGGTACTGCTACGATGGACTGGATGGCCCAGGAGCAGGAACGCGGTATTACAATCACATCTGCTGCAACGACTACTTTCTGGAATTATCTGGGTAACAGATATAAGATCAACTTGATTGATACTCCGGGACACGTGGACTTTACAGTGGAAGTCGAGCGTTCTCTTCGCGTACTGGACGGTGCTGTTGCTACTTTCTGTGCTGTAGGTGGTGTGGAACCGCAGTCTGAAACCGTATGGCGCCAGGCTGACAAATATAATGTGCCTCGTATCGGTTATGTGAACAAGATGGACCGTTCGGGTGCAAACTACTACGAAGTTATCCGTCAGATGAAGGAAATCCTGGGCGCTCATCCGTGTCCTATCCAGATTCCTATCGGTGCTGAGGAAACTTTCAAAGGTGTAGTGGACTTGATTAAGATGAAGGCTATCTTCTGGCACGACGAATCAATGGGTGCTGAATATAGCGTGGAAGAAATTCCGGCTGATTTGCAGGCTGAAGCTGAAGAATGGCGCGACAAGATGCTGGAAGCTTTGGCTGAATGCGATGATGCTATCATGGAAAAATACTTCGATGATCCTTCAACTATCACAGAAGATGAAATCAACGCTGCTATCCGTAAGGGTACTTTGGCAATGCAGATCAACCCGATGACTTGTGGTTCTTCTTTCAAGAACAAGGGGGTTCAGACGTTGCTGGATGCAGTCTGTGCATTCCTGCCTTCTCCTGAAGATACTCCGGCTATCGAAGGTACAGATCCTAGCGATCCTGAAAAGGTTGTTACTCGTAAACCGTTGTTCGAAGAACCGTTGACTGCTTTGGCGTTTAAGATCGCTACAGACCCGTATGTAGGCCGTCTGTGCTTCTTCCGTGTATATGCTGGTTCCTTAACGGCTGGTTCTTACGTTTACAACACGCGCTCTGGTAAAAAAGAACGTATTTCTCGTCTGTTCCAGATGCACTCAAACAAACAGAATCCGATGGAGGTTATCGGTTGTGGTGATATTGGTGCAGGTGTTGGTTTTAAGGATATTCGTACAGGTGATACATTGTGTGACGAAAACCATCCGATCACATTAGAATCAATGGACTTCCCTGATCCGGTTATCGGTATCGCAGTTGAGCCTAAGACTCAGAAAGACCTGGATAAGTTAGGTATGGGATTGGCTAAGTTGGCCGAAGAAGATCCAACGTTCCGTGTACAGACTAACGAAGAAACAGGTCAGACTGTAATTAGTGGTATGGGTGAGCTTCACTTGGATATCATCGTTGACCGTCTGCGTCGTGAGTTCAAGGTAGAATGTAATCAAGGTAAACCTCAGGTTACTTACAAGGAAGCTATCACTAAATCGGTTGAACTTCGTGAAGTTTACAAGAAACAGTCTGGTGGTCGTGGTAAGTTTGCTGATATCATCGTTCGTATCGAGCCGGCTGACGAAAACTTCGAAGGTTCTCTGCAGTTCATTGATGAAGTGAAGGGTGGTAACATTCCGAAGGAATTTATCCCTTCTGTTCAGAAAGGTTTCGAAAAGGCAATGAAGAATGGTATCCTTGCCGGTTATCCATTGGATAAATTGAAAGTAACATTGATTGATGGTTCATTCCACCCGGTTGACTCTGACCAGTTGTCTTTTGAAATTTGTGCTATTCAGGCATTCAAGAACGCTTCGGAAAAGGCAGGCCCTGCTTTGATGGAGCCGATTATGCAGATGGAAGTTGTTACTCCGGAAGAAAGCATGGGTGATGTAATTGGTGACTTGAACAAACGTCGTGGACAAGTTGAAGGTATGGAAACAAGTCGTACAGGTGCTCGTATTGTAAAAGCAAAAGTTCCTTTGGCTGAAACATTCGGTTATGTAACAGCTTTGCGTACTATCACTTCAGGTCGTGCAACTTCTTCAATGCAGTTCTCACACTATGCTCAGGTATCTTCTTCTATCGCTAAGCAGGTATTGACGGAAGTACAGGGTCGTGCTGATTTGATCAAATAATTTAGAAACATATATATAGATATGAGCCAAAAGATCAGAATTAAATTAAAGTCTTACGATTATTCTCTGGTAGACAAGTCTGCCGAGAAGATCGTAAAGACGGTTAAGGCTACCGGTGCAGTTGTTAGCGGCCCGATACCTCTGCCTACGCATAAGCGTATCTTTACTGTGAACCGCTCGACTTTCGTTAACAAAAAGTCTCGTGAGCAGTTCGAACTCTCTTCTTATAAGAGATTAATCGACATCTACAGCTCGACTGCAAAAACGGTTGACGCATTGATGAAGCTGGAATTGCCCAGTGGTGTTGAAGTAGAAATTAAAGTGTAAGTTTATTAACAAATTAGTGAAATGCCAGGATTATTAGGAAAAAAAATCGGAATGACATCCGTTTTCAGTGCCGAGGGAAAAAATCTTCCATGCACTGTTATCGAAGTGGGTCCTTGTGTAGTTACACAGATTAAGACTTTGGAAAATGATGGCTATGAAGCTGTACAGTTGGGTTTCGAAGATAAAAAAGAGAAACACACGACACAGCCGGAAATGGGCCATTTCAAAAAGGCTGGTGTAACTCCCAAGAGATACTTGGCCGAGTTCAAGAATTTTGAAACCGAATATAAGCTCGGTGATGTAATCACTGTAGATTATTTGGAAGATGCAGGTTTCGTTGATGTAGTAGGTACATCAAAAGGTAAAGGTTTCCAGGGTGTAGTAAAGCGTCATGGTTTCGGTGGTGTAGGTCAGACTACTCACGGTCAGCATAACCGTCTGCGTGCTCCCGGTGGTATCGGTGCCTGTTCTTACCCTGCAAAGGTATTCAAAGGCATGCGTATGGCCGGCCAAATGGGTAATGAACGTGTAACGGTTCAGAACCTGCAAGTGATCAAGGTGATGCCGGAACACAATCTTTTATTGGTTAAAGGATCTGTTCCAGGAGCAAAAGGTTCAATCTTATTAATTGAAAAGTAATGGAACTGAGCGTATTAAATATTAAAGGTGAAGATACCGGAAGAAAGGTAACATTGAACGATGCTATCTTTGGCATTGAACCCAATGATCATGCTATTTACTTGGATGTAAAACAGTATTTGGCTAATCAGCGTCAGGGAACTCACAAATCTAAAGAAAGAAGTGAAGTTTCTGGTAGTACTCGTAAATTGATCCGCCAGAAGGGTGGTGGTGGAGCTCGTCGTGGCGACATCAACTCTCCGGTATTGGTAGGTGGTGGCCGTGTATTCGGTCCGAAACCGAGAGATTATGAGTTCAAATTGAACAAGAAGGTAAAAAGCTTGGCTCGTAAGTCTGCCTTGACTTATAAAGCAAAGAATAACGCAATCGTAGTGGTAGAAGATTTCACTTTGGAAGCTCCTAAAACTAAAGAATTCGTAACGATTGCTAAGAATCTGAAAGTGGCTGACGGAAAGTTACTTTTGGTTTTATCAGAGAAAAATAATTTCGTATATTTGTCGGCCAGAAATTTAGAGAAGGCAAATGTCATAACGGCTTCAGAGCTAAATACATACGGTGTGTTAAACGCTGCTAATTTGGTATTGACTGAGAGTTCTGTAGCTGTTATTGAAAAACTGTTTAACGCATAAGGAGTAGAAAAATGGGAATTATTATTAAACCTATAGTAACTGAGAAGCAAACTGCGATTACAGAAAAAATGGATAATCGCTATGGTTTTCGTGTTTCTCCTGATGCCAACAAGTTAGAGATTAAAAAAGCCATTGAAGACATGTATAATGTTACAGTAGTTGATGTTAACACCATCAACTACTCTGGAAAGCAGAAAAGTCGTTATACCAAATCCGGTATTATCAATGGCAAACAATCAGCTTTTAAGAAGGCTATCGTAACGTTGAAAGAAGGAGAAACAATTGATTTCTTTAGTAATATCTAAAAAAAGAAATGGGAATACGTAAATTAAAGCCCACAACACCGGGGCAGAGACACAAAGTTATTGGTGCATTTGATAAAATCACTGCAAGTACACCAGAAAAGTCTCTTGTAGTAGGTAAGAAGAGTACAGGTGGTCGTAACAACACTGGTAAGATGACAATGCGTTATCTTGGTGGCGGTCACAAACAGAAGTACAGATTTATCGATTTCAAGAGAAACAAAGATGGCATTCCTGCAACAGTCAAGTCTATCGAGTATGATCCTAACCGTACATCTCGTATCGCACTGTTGTATTACGCAGACGGAGCAAAGAGCTATATCATCGCTCCGAACGGATTGGAAGTTGGCCAGACAGTGGTTTCAGGTAGCGAAGCCGCTCCTGAGGTAGGTAATACTTTGCCTATGGCAAATATTCCCGTTGGTACTATTATTCACAACATTGAGCTTCGTCCGGGACAGGGTGCTAAGTTAGTACGTTCAGCCGGTGCTTTTGCTCAGTTGACTTCGAAAGAAGGCGATTATGCAATTATTAAGATGCCTTCTGGCGAAACCAGAAAGATTCTTGCTGCTTGTAAGGCTACAATTGGTAGTGTAGGTAATTCAGACCATGGTCTTGAAAAATCAGGTAAAGCCGGTCGCTCTAGATGGTTAGGTCGTCGTCCTCACAACCGTGGTGTTGTTATGAACCCGGTTGATCACCCGATGGGTGGTGGTGAAGGTCGTGCTTCCGGAGGTCATCCTAGATCTCGCAATGGCTTATATGCTAAGGGCTTGAAGACAAGAGCTCCGAAGAAGCATTCTTCAAAATATATTATTGAAAGAAGAAAGAAATAATCTGATTAATTAAGTAAACTATGAGTCGTTCGCTAAAAAAAGGCCCGTATATTAATGTAAAGCTTGAAAAGAAAGTCTTGGCAATGAATGAGTCAGGAAAGAAGGCTGTCGTTAAGACATGGGCAAGAGCTTCAATGATTTCGCCTGACTTTGTAGGCCATACTATTGCAGTTCACAATGGAAATAAATTTATTCCTGTTTTTGTAACCGAGAACATGGTAGGTCATAAACTGGGAGAGTTTTCTCCTACTCGTACGTTCCGTGGTCACGCCGGTAACAAGAAAAAATAATCGGTAGTAACAGGAATTCAGGAATCTGAAAATAAAAAGAATCAATAAAATGGGTGCTAGAAAAAGAATATCAGCTGAAGTAAGAAAAGAAGCTCAGAAGACCATGTACTTCGCTAAATTGCGGAACGTGCCGACTTCTCCCCGCAAGATGCGTCTCGTTGTAGACATGATCCGCGGGATGGAAGTATTCCGTGCGCTTGGTGTTTTGAAGTTTTCTAACAAGGAAGCTGCAGCAAGAGTAGAAAAATTGCTTCGTTCAGCAATCGCAAACTGGGAACAGAAAAATGAACGTAAAGCAGAAGCAGGAGAGTTATGCGTATCTTCAATCAGCGTTGATTGCGCTACTACGTTGAAGAGAATGCGTCCGGCTCCTCAAGGAAGAGGTTACAGAATTCGTAAACGCTCGAACCACGTAACTCTGTTTGTTGATACACTTAGTAAAAACGATAGTCAAAATTAATTTGTAGATGGGACAAAAAGTTAATCCGGTTAGTAATCGTTTGGGAATCATCCGTGGTTGGGATTCCAACTGGTATGGCGGCAAAAAATACGGAGACACTTTGCTGGAAGATAGCAAAATCCGTAAATACCTGAATGCTCGTCTTGCTAAGGCTAGTGTATCTCGCGTCGTTATCGAACGTACGCTGAAGTTGATTACAATCACAGTTTGCACATCACGTCCGGGTATTATCATCGGTAAAGGTGGTCAGGAAGTTGATAAATTGAAAGAAGAGTTGAAGAAAATTACCGACAAAGAGGTTCAGATCAACATCTTTGAGGTAAAAAGACCCGAATTGGACGCTGTTATCGTTGCAAACAATATTGCTCGTCAGCTTGAAGGAAAAATTGCATACCGTCGTGCTATCAAGATGGCTATCGCCTCTACCATGAGAATGGGTGCCGAAGGTATTAAAGTGCAAGTCTCTGGTCGTTTGAACGGCGCTGAAATGGCTCGTTCAGAAATGTATAAAGAAGGAAGAACTCCGTTGCACACATTCAGAGCAGATATTGATTATGCTTTGGCTGAAGCGTTGACGAAGGTTGGTTTGATCGGCGTTAAGGTTTGGATCTGCCGTGGTGAAGTTTATGGTAAGAGAGATCTTGCTCCTTCATTCGCTGCAACTAAAGATTCAGGTCGTAGAAATGAGAATGCCGGCGGCAGCAGAGATAAGAACTTCAAGAGAAAGAAAGCTAATCGTTAAACGTTAGAATTTAAGAAGAGATGTTACAACCAAAGAAAACCAAGTTCAGAAGACAGCAGAAAGGTCGCATGAAGGGCGAAGCTCAGCGTGGCAACCAGCTGGCATTCGGTTCGTTTGGTATAAAAGCGTTAGAAAATAAATGGATTACCGGTCGTCAGATCGAAGCTGCTCGTATCGCGGTAACTCGTTATATGCAACGTCAGGGTCAGGTTTGGGTTCGTATTTTCCCGGACAAACCCATCACAAAGAAGCCTGCTGAAGTACGTATGGGTAAAGGTAAAGGTAATCCCGAAGGATTTGTTGCGCCTGTTACTCCAGGTCGTTTGATTTTCGAAATCGAAGGGGTTCCTTTTGATATTGCTAAAGAAGCTTTGCGCTTAGCAGCACAAAAGCTTCCGGTAACAACAAAGTTTGTTGTGAGACGTGATTATGATATGGCTAATCAAAATGCGTAATTTGTTATGAAGATTGCAGAAATTAGAGAATTAAGCACGAAGGAGTTAATAGAAAGAATTGATGCTGAAGTGGCTGCTTACGATCAGAAAGTAATCAACCACAGCATTTCTCCGAGTGAAAACCCTGCTCAGATTAAACAACAACGCAGGATGATTGCGCGCATGAGAACAGAATTGCGCCAGAGAGAACTTAACAACAAATAATTGAGCCTGATGGAAACTAGAAATTTAAGAAAAGAAAGAACGGGCGTGGTTACCAGCAACAAGATGGACAAGAGCATCACAGTTGCTATTAAATGGAAGGAAAAACACCCCATTTATGGAAAGTTCGTTAGTAAGACGAAGAAATATCATGCTCATGACGAAAAGAATGAATGCGGTATCGGTGATACTGTAAAGATTATGGAAACTCGTCCTTTGAGCAAAACAAAAAGATGGAGATTAGTTCAAATAATCGAAAGGGCTAAGTAACATGATACAACAAGAATCAAGACTAGTAGTAGCAGATAACAGTGGTGCAAAAGAAGCGTTGTGTATTCGCGTTTTGGGCGGTACAAGAAAACGTTACGCCACTGTCGGGGATGTAATCGTAGTAGCAATCAAGAGTGTAATCCCGTCGAGTGATGTGAAGAAGGGTGCTGTTTCTAAGGCTATCATTGTTCGCACTAAAAAAGAGATTCGCCGCCCGGATGGTTCATACATCCGTTTCGATGATAACGCTTGCGTGTTGTTGAATGCCGGTGGTGATATTCGTGGAAGCCGTATCTTTGGTCCGGTTGCCAGAGAACTTCGTGCAACAAACATGAAAATTGTTTCACTTGCACCAGAAGTGCTTTAATTTTGTAAAACTTAAAGTAATGAGCAAATTACATATCAAAAAAGGCGATATAGTTTTTGTTAATGCCGGCGAAGACAAAGGTAAGACAGGTCGTGTTTTGGAAGTACTCGTAAAAGACAACCGTGCCATTGTAGAAGGTATTAATATGGTATCGAAGCATACTAAGCCTAATGCAAAGAATCCTCAAGGAGGTATTGAAAAGAAAGAAGCTCCTGTTCATATTTCTAACCTGAACGTTGTTGACCCGAAATCCGGTAAGCCGACACGTATCGGTCGTAAGTTAGACGAAAAAGGTGCTTTAGTGCGTTATTCTAAAAAATCAGGGGAGGAAATTAAGTAATGAGCAATACTGCCAGTCTTAAGAAAGAATATCAGGACAGAATTGTTCCTGCTTTGACGAAAGAGTTCGGTTATACAACCGTAATGCAGGTTCCCGTACTGAAGAAGATTGTTATCAATCAAGGTTTGGGTATGGCTGCTGCTGATAAGAAGATTATCGATATCGCTATCAGCGAATTGTCTGCAATCACTGGCCAGAAGGCTGTTGCGACAGTTTCAAAGAAGGATATCTCAAACTTCAAGTTGCGTAAGAAAATGCCGATCGGTGTAATGGTGACATTACGTCGTGAACAGATGTACGAATTCCTGGAAAGACTCGTTCGCGTCGCTCTTCCTCGTATTCGTGACTTCAAGGGAATCGAAAGCAAACTGGACGGAAGAGGCAATTATACCCTCGGAATTCAGGAACAAATCATTTTCCCTGAAATAAATATCGATAATATTACCAAAATATTGGGAATGAATATTACCTTTGTGACCTCTGCGAAAACAGACGAAGAAGGGTATGCTCTCTTGAGAGAATTTGGGTTGCCTTTTAAAAATGCAAAAAAAGACTAAGTAGTTATGGCAAAGGAATCAATGAAAGCCCGTGAGGTGAAAAGAGCAAAGCTCGTAGCTAAATATGCTGCTAAAAGAGCAGAATTGAAAGCAGCAGGTGACTATGAAGCTTTACAGGCTTTACCTAAAAATGCTTCTCCTGTACGTTTGCACAATCGTTGCAAAATTACAGGTCGTCCGAAAGGCTATGTACGCCAGTTCGGTATTTCTCGTATTCAACTGCGTGAAATGGCATCTCATGGTTTAATCCCGGGTGTAAAGAAAGCAAGTTGGTAAGAGTTTTTTTAATTTAAATATTGTCCGGGTGGCCGGATCAATTTAATTCATTTATATATGACAGATCCTATTGCAGATTATTTGACAAGATTGCGTAACGCGATCAAAGCGAAGCACAGAGTTGTTGAAGTGCCGGCGTCAAATTTAAAGAAAGAGATCACTAAGATCCTTTTCGACAAGGGTTACATTCTTAATTTTAAGTTTGTAGAAGATGGTCCTCAGGGTACAATTAAGATTGCCTTGAAGTATGACTTGGTAAACAAAGTAAATGCAATCAAGAAACTTGAGAGAGTTTCTACCCCTGGTTTGCGTAAGTACACTGGTTACAAGGAAATGCCGAGAGTATTGAATGGTTTAGGCATTGCCGTTCTTTCTACTTCCAAAGGTGTGATGACAGACAAAGAAGCCCGTGATCTGAAGATCGGTGGTGAAGTATTATGTTATGTTTATTAATTAGGAGGAAAGAAGAATGTCAAGAATAGGAAAATTACCAATTCATGTACCGGCCGGTGTTACGGTTACCATTAAGGATAATGTAGTGACTGTAAAAGGTCCCAAAGGTGAAATGACTCAGGCTGTGAATCCTGATATTAATGTGACTTTGGAAGATGGAATCATTCATCTGACACGTCCGACAGACGAAAAGAACCATCGTGCGCTGCACGGTTTGTATCGTTCGCTGATCAACAACATGGTGATCGGTTGTTCAGAAGGATACAAAAAAGAACTGGAACTTGTCGGTGTCGGTTACCGTGTGACAAATACAGGTCAGCTGTTAGATCTTTCTTTAGGTTATACTCACAACATCTACATGCAGTTGCCTAAAGAAGTGAAAGTTGAAACAAAGGCAGAGAGAAATAAAAATCCTCTTATTATCCTTGAATCGGCTGATAAACAATTACTGGGACAGATTTGTGCTAAGATTCGTTCATTCAGAATGCCGGAACCGTATAAAGGTAAGGGTATCAAGTTCGTGGGTGAAGAAATTCGCAGAAAGTCTGGTAAATCAGCAGGTAAGTAATCTACGTAAACTGAAATTATCATGACAACGAAGGAAGAAAGAAGATTAAAGATAAAAGCAGGTGTACGCGGTAAGATCTCAGGAACTCCTGAACGTCCGCGCCTGACTGTGTTTAGAAGCAATAAGCAAATCTATGCACAGGTTATAGATGATACTACAGGTAAGACTCTGGCTGCCGCATCCTCCTTGAAGATGGATGTGAAGGCTCCGAAGAAGGAGATTGCTGCCAAGGTTGGAGAACAGATCGCCAAAGTTGCCCAGGAAGCTGGTGTACAGGCTGTAGTTTTCGACCGTAACGGTTACCTGTATCACGGGAGAATTAAAGAATTAGCTGATGCTGCACGTAACGGCGGCCTTAAATTTTAATGAAGATGGCAGGAGTTAATAATAGAGTTAAGTCGACCAACGACATAGAGTTGAAGGACCGTTTGGTTGCAATCAACCGCGTAACTAAAGTAACCAAGGGTGGACGTACATTCAGTTTTGCTGCTATTGTCGTAGTAGGAAACGAAGACGGCATCGTTGGCTGGGGCTTGGGTAAAGCCGGTGAAGTAACGACAGCTATCGCAAAAGGTGTTGAAGCTGCAAAGAAAAACCTGATCAAGGTCCCTGTTCACAAAGGAACTATTCCTCACGAACAGTTGGCTAAGTTCGGTGGCGCTCAGGTGCTGATCAAGCCGGCTTCTCACGGTACCGGTGTCAAAGCCGGTGGTGCTATGCGTGCCGTATTGGAAAGTGTAGGTATCACAGACGTTTTGGCTAAGTCAAAAGGTTCTTCTAACCCTCACAACTTGGTAAAGGCAACTATTGCCGCTTTGAGTGAGTTAAGAAGCCCGTTGATGGTTGCTCAGAACAGAGGTGTTGCAGTAGAAAAAGTATTCAGAGGTTAATTAGGGAGGATAATAAGTTATGGCAACTATCAAAGTTAAGCAGACAAAAAGTAGAATTAAATGCCCGAAAGACCAAAAGAGAACTCTTGATGCACTGGGTCTGAAGAAAATGAACCAGGTAGTAGAACATGAAGCTACTCCGGCTATTCTGGGTATGGTTGAGAAAGTGAAACATTTGGTTTCAGTAGTAAAGTAATAACGGTTGAAAAATAAATTATACGATATGAATTTATCAAATTTAAAACCTGCTGAAGGATCTACCAAGACCAGAAAAAGAATCGGCCGTGGTCCGGGTTCAGGATTAGGAGGAACTTCAACAAGAGGTCATAAAGGTGCGAAATCAAGATCCGGTTACAAGCAGAAAATCGGTTTCGAAGGTGGTCAGATGCCTATACAGAGACGCTTACCTAAATTTGGTTTCAAGAATATTAACCGCGTTGAATATAAAGCTATCAACCTTTCTACATTACAAGGAATGGCTGATGCTTTGCAGATCACAAAGATTGGCATCAACGAACTGATCGAAGCTGGTTTCATTTCCTCTTCCCAGTTGGTTAAGATTCTTGCTAAAGGCAACTTGACAGCTAAACTTGAGGTGGAAGCTCACGCTTTCTCTAAGAGTGCTGAAGCTGCTATCCAGGCAGTAGGTGGAACTGTTGTTAAACTCTAAGTTATGAGAGCAGTTGAAACAATAAAGAATATCTGGAAGATTGAGGATCTGAGAAATCGGATCCTCACCACTCTTTTATTGGTGGCTATATACCGTTTCGGTACGTATGTCGTTCTTCCGGGTATTGATCCTAAAGCGTTGACCGCTTTGCAGGAACAGACAAGAGGCGGATTGCTGGCGTTGTTGGATATGTTCTCTGGTGGTGCTTTCTCTAATGCTTCTATTTTTGCATTAGGGATTATGCCGTATATCTCCGCTTCCATTGTAATGCAGTTGATGGCAATTGCAGTTCCTTCTTTCCAGAAATTGCAGAGAGAAGGTGAGAGTGGTCGTCGTAAGATCAACCAGTGGACCCGTTATCTGACAGTCATGATCCTTCTGTTCCAGGGTCCGACGTATCTTGTTAACTTAAGTGTACAGCTGAAAGCCGCCGGAGCAGCTCTGCCTGCAGGCATATGGTTCACTATTTCTTCTACAGTTATTTTAGCTGCTGGAAGTATGTTTATCTTATGGCTTGGTGAAAGAATTACAGATAAAGGTGTTGGAAATGGTATTTCATTTATCATTTTAGTTGGTATTATAGCCCGTCTGCCGCACTCTTTGTTCGAAGAATTTATTTCAAGAACAAGTGAGAAAACCGGTGGTCTGGTTATGTTCTTGTTTGAAATGTTGTTCCTTTTGCTGGTTATCGCAGGTGCTATCCTGTTGGTACAAGGTACTCGCAAGGTGCCCGTACAGTATGCAAAACGGATCATTGGAAATAAACAATATGGTGGTGCCCGCCAGTACATCCCTCTTAAGGTGAATGCAGCGAACGTGATGCCCATCATCTTTGCCCAGGCAATCATGTTTATTCCCATTTCAATTGTTGGTTTCTCAAGCACAGGCGAACAGTCTGGTTTCGTAGCTGCGTTTATGGACAATACCGGATTTTGGTACAACTTCGTATTTGCTGTACTGATTATCTTGTTTACATATTTCTATACAGCTATCACGATCAATCCCACTCAGATGTCGGATGATCTGAAGAGAAACAACGGGTTCATTCCGGGTGTTAAGCCGGGAAAGAGTACCAAGGATTATTTGGATACCATCATGGACCGTATTACTTTGCCGGGAGCATTCTTCCTCGCATTAGTGGCTATCATGCCTGCTTTTGCCCGGATCGCCGGTGTAAGTATGGCGTTCTCCCAGTTCTTTGGCGGAACATCTTTGTTGATCCTGGTTGGTGTGGTGTTGGATACACTGCAGCAAGTAGAAAGTCATTTGCTGATGCGTCATTATGACGGTTTGTTGAAGTCAGGAAGAATTAAAGGTCGTGCAGGCGCAGCTGGCGCTTATTAATTAGAATGATCTATTTAAAAACAGATGAAGAAATTGAGTTGATGCGTGCGGCGAATCAACTGGTGGGCAAGACGCTTGGCGAATTGGCCAAACATATCGCCCCCGGTGTCAATACGCTTCAACTCGACAAGATTGCCGAGGAATTCATTAGAGATAATGGTGCGGTTCCGGCGTTTTTGGGATACGGAGGTTTTCCTAATTCCATATGTGCTTCCGTGAATGAACAGGTTGTACATGGTATTCCTTCTTCGAAGACAATACTGAAAGAGGGAGATATCATATCTGTCGACTGCGGTACGGTGTTGAATGGTTTTGTCGGCGACTCGGCTTATACTTTTTGTGTGGGCGAAGTCGATCTCAAAGTGAAAGCCTTGTTGAAGACGACAAAAGAATCACTTTACCTGGGAATCCAGCATGCCATCGAAGGCAAACGCCTCGGAGACATCAGTCATGCCGTACAGTCGTATTGCGAATCGAAAGGTTACTCTGTTGTCAGGGAACTGGTCGGTCACGGTATCGGACGTAAGATGCACGAAGAGCCGGAAGTCCCCAATTACGGGCGTCCCGGTTGCGGTCCCTTGTTGCGCAGCGGTATGTGTATCTGCATAGAGCCGATGATCAATATGGGAAGCAAGAACGTCGCTTTTGAGAAAGACGGCTGGACGGTCCGTACGAAAGACAGAAAGTGTTCGGCTCATTTCGAGCATTGTATCGCGATCCGTCCCGAAGGTCCCCGGATCTTGTCTTCATTCGAGTTTTTAGAAGAAGTTTTAGGTAATAACGCAATTTAATTTGATTTGATTTTATATGGCTAAACAGTCAGCAATTGAACAAGATGGAGTTATAGTGGAAGCATTGTCGAACGCAATGTTTCGTGTAGAATTAGAGAACGGACATGAAATCACTGCTCATATCTCAGGGAAGATGCGGATGCACTACATCAAGATCCTTCCCGGTGATAAAGTAAGAGTTGAGATGTCTCCGTATGATCTATCGAAAGGTAGAATTGCTTTTAGATATAAATAAAAAAAACAACAAGATATGAAAGTAAGAGCATCTTTGAAGAAGCGTACTCCCGAATGCAAAATCGTTAGAAGAAAGGGACGCTTATACGTAATTAACAAGAAAAATCCTAAGTATAAACAACGTCAAGGATAATTTATTATTTTTGCAAAATAATCTAAGTAAGTAATATGGCTATAAGAATAGTTGGTGTAGACTTGCCACAAAATAAAAGAGGAGAAATTGCCTTGACCTATATTTACGGTATTGGTCGTAGTGCTTCAAAATCCATTTTAGATAAAGCAGGGATCGATCGTGATATCAAAGTAAAAGACTGGACAGACGATCAAGCTGCAAAAGTACGTGAAGTCATTGGCGCTGAGTACAAGGTAGAAGGTGATCTTCGTTCTGAAGTTCAGCTGAACATCAAGCGTCTGATGGATATCGGATGTTACAGAGGTGTTCGTCACCGTATTGGTTTGCCTTTGAGAGGCCAGAGCACAAAGAACAACGCTCGTACTCGCAAGGGTAAGAAGAAAACTGTTGCAAATAAGAAAAAAGCTACTAAATAATAAGAATTGATATGGCAAAGAAAACAGTCGCAGCAAAGAAGAGAAACGTAAAAGTTGACGCTTACGGTCAAGCTCATATTCATTCTTCTTTTAACAACATCATTGTATCTCTTGCTAATAGCGAAGGTCAGGTAATCAGTTGGTCTTCCGCTGGTAAGATGGGATTCAGAAGTTCTAAAAAGAACACTCCGTATGCCGCCCAGATGGCCGCTCAGGATTGTGCAAAAGTAGCTTACGATCTTGGTTTGAGAAAAGTAAAAGTATTCGTAAAGGGACCGGGTAACGGACGTGAGTCTGCTATCAGAACCATCCACGGTGCAGGCATTGAAGTAACGGAAATCGTTGACGTTACGCCGCTTCCTCACAATGGTTGTCGTCCTCCGAAAAAGAGAAGAGTATAATTAACTATAGTTTCTTGAACATTGAATCCGGAATTGTGAATAGATTACACAAAGACCTTATCCTCTCTGTAGTCGCGGCTGCACGGTTCCAGATTCAGAACAGAACATTAAAACAATAAAAAAATGGCAAGATATACTGGACCTAAAACAAGAATTGCCCGTAAATTCGGTGAGGCAATATTCGGACCGGATAAAGTTCTTTCAAAAAAGAACTATCCTCCCGGACAGCACGGAAATGCCCGCAAGAGAAAAACTTCCGAGTACGGAATCCAGCTTCGTGAGAAGCAGAAAGCCAAATACACTTACGGTGTATTGGAAAAACAGTTTAGAAACCTGTTTGAAAAGGCATCACGTTCAAAAGGCATTACCGGTGAAGTGCTGTTGCAGTTACTGGAAGGCCGTCTGGACAACGTAGTATTCCGTTTGGGTATCGCCCCGACGCGTGCTGCCGCCCGTCAGTTGGTTTCTCATCGTCACATTACAGTAGACGGTAAGGTTGTGAACATTCCTTCTTACTCTGTAAAAGCCGGTCAGGTTATTGGTGTTAGAGAAAAATCCAAATCTCTTGAAGTGATTGCCGACGCACTGTCAGGATTCAACCACAGCAAGTATCCTTGGATCGAATGGGATCAGTCTTCTTTAAGCGGAAAATTACTGCATCTGCCGGAAAGAGCTGACATTCCTGAAAACATTAAAGAGCAGTTGATCGTAGAATTGTATTCTAAATAATAATTGATTTCCATGGCGATATTAGCATTTCAAAAACCCGATAAAGTATTAATGTTGGAAGCGGACAATTTCTTCGGAAAGTTTGAATTTCGTCCGTTGGAACCCGGCTATGGTATTACTATAGGTAATGCTCTGCGCCGTATTCTCCTGTCGTCACTTGAAGGTTTTGCTATTACATCCATTAAGATCGAAGGGGTTGACCATGAATTTGGTACAATCCCCGGTGTTATGGAGGATGTGACAAACATTATCTTGAATCTGAAACAAGTCCGGTTCAAGCATATTGTAGACGACATAGAGAATGAAAAAGTAAGTATTACTGTTTCGGGTTCGGAAGTGTTCAAAGCCGGTGATATAGGTAAACAGCTGACCGGATTCGAAGTGTTGAATCCTGAGTTGGTTATTTGTCGTTTGGATCCGAACGCAGGTTTCCAGATCGAGCTGACGATTAACAAAGGTCGCGGATACGTTCCCGCCGATGAAAACAGAGACCCGAATGCAGACATGCACGTGATTGCAATCGACTCTATTTACACACCTATTCGCAACGTCAAGTATTCGATCGAGAACTTCCGTGTTGAGCAAAAGACGGACTACGAAAAGTTGGTTCTTGAAATAGCCACTGATGGTTCTATTCATCCGAAGGAAGCGTTGAAAGAAGCAGCCAAGATTCTGATTCATCATTTTATGTTGTTCTCAGATGAAAAGATTGCTATCGAGACAGTTGATACTGACGGTAATGAGGAATTCGATGAAGAAGTACTCCACATGCGCCAGTTGCTGAAGAGCAAGCTCTCGGATATGGATCTTTCCGTTCGCGCGTTGAATTGCTTGAAGGCCGCAGATGTTGAAACCTTAGGTGAACTGGTTAAATTCAACAAGAATGACTTGTTGAAATTCCGGAACTTCGGTAAGAAGTCACTTACAGAACTTGATGAACTGCTTGAGAGTCTGAACCTTTCATTCGGTATGGATATCACTAAATATAAATTAGATAAAGAGTAAGTATAGCGATGAGACACAATAAGAAAATAAATCATTTAGGTCGTACAAATACTCACCGTGACGCAATGCTTTCAAACATGGCATGTTCTCTTATCAAGCATAAGAGAATCTTCACTACTGTTGCTAAAGCTAAAGCGCTCCGCAAATTTGTAGAACCGCTTATCACTAAGTCTAAAGAGGATACAACTCACTCAAGACGTGTGGTATTCAGCAATTTGCAAGACAAATATGCTGTAACAGAATTGTTCAAGGAAGTATCTCAGAAGATCGGTGACCGTCCGGGTGGTTACACTCGTATCCTGAAGACCGGCAACCGTCTGGGTGACAACGCAGCCATGTGCTTCATTGAACTGGTTGATTACAACGAAAACATGTTGAAGACAGCTACAACCAAGAAAGCGGCTAAGACAAGACGTTCACGTAAAAAGTCTACAGCTGCCGAAACGGAAGCTCCTGTTGCAGAAGCACCGGTTGCAGAAGAAAAAGCGGCTGAATAAATCCGGCTTATTCAACAAACAAATAAAAAAAGCCTGTCCGCCTTTCGCGGACGGGCTTTTTTGCGTTTTACCAGAGCCTGATCCTAATGGACAGCCTCAAATAAAGGTTCATCCCCTTCCTCAGGATCCTGAGGATCAGGGCGAGGATAAGTTTCAACGTTGACGGGAGGTTTTTCATCCGGTGCGGGTTTAAAGTGGAACAAGAAATTCAACAAAGCCAGGACAAATTCAAGAATCTTTCTGATTTTCTGCATGATAAGAGCTTTTAAAGGGTTGTAACGGAAGGGGGAGCAATCAAAGCCATCACCGCCTGTATCGTCTGTGCGATCTGGATGATGCTGTGCCGGTAGGTTTCCCGGTTATCGCCGTTCAGTTCGCTGATGTAAGGACTGTAGGCGATCTCCTTTGCGTAAGCCTGCGGGTCGTTGCTCACCAGCCAGGCGGAGCGGTAATTGTTCCGTATCAGGCGGGCGAAATCGAGGAAGGAATTCTCTCTCGTGTCGTAGCGGCGGAAATCCAGCGAATAGGAGGGACCTTTTACGGTCGTCTTCCCACCGTGCCAATAAGCGTTGCTGCACCCGTATGCGGTCAGTCCGAAGTAGTTACGCGACTCCCGTGCCAGGCTGCTCGTGCCCCAACCGCTTTCGAACGCCGCTTGCGCCAGGATGACCAACGGATTCATGTTGAAAGCAGCCCCTGCCGACAAAGCTGTAGGCAGGCACTCTTTTACGAAGCTGATTTGTGCTGGTTTCATAATTCTCCCGGTCTTTCTTCTTCGCCACCTGCATTGGGCTTATCTGCCTCTTGTCCAATGCGTTCAACATTCACTTTGGCGATCATTTCGCGCAGTTTAACTCCCGGAGAATAGATTATTCGCGGCTTCCTGATCAATGATGCGTGAAAATCGTCCGCATTTACCACTCCGGAGCTTCCGAGCGAGATGCGGAAGTTGCCCAATGCACCCAACTGGACCACTTCGCCACGTAGCAACGCTTCCTGCATGCAACGGATCAGACCCAACAAGACGAGCGCTACGTCGCCATCGCTGGCCGTCGAACGATCTGCCACCACATCGCAGATCGTGTCGAAATCCATCATGCCTGTGACATTGGCCGAGGCATAATACCGTTTGGCATCGGCTGCCGCATCTTTGGTCAAGTCTTTTTTCAAAACAAGTTTGTACTTTACTGACATACGATTAATAGATTAAGGGTTAGTGAATTATTACATTACAAAGATACGACGCCCGGCTGCCTCGCGGGAAAGGTATATACGGCTATCGGAAGTTTCGACAGCATTCTTTGTTTTTTTATAAAATAATTACCGAATTCCTTGTGTAGTACCAAAAAAAGCGTTACATTTATAATGTATTAGAAAGCTTAAATAAAAATTATTATGGAAGACAAAAAAATAGACCTTATATCGGCAAAAGGCGCTATGGGAGTTACCGAATTCGCACTCCTGTATTTCCCAGACTGTACCCCCGGGATCGCCTATAAAAGGATGTGGGTATGGATACGGACTTCACGCGGTTTGAAGGAAAAACTCTTGGCTGCGGGGTGGGTGAAATTCCAGAAACTCTATACGCCGAAGCAAGTCGCCTGTCTGGTAGATCATTTGGGGGAACCTTAGAAATAACAAACAACTGAAAGAGCCGCACGAAACATTCAGAAGCGGACTGTAGCCTTTCATTTAATACACAATAATATGGTAGTACAAAAAGACGTCGAAGGCACTTACTTCGACTCGGCGTTCCAGACCGGGAGCGCCTGTTCACTGTCCTTGAAGCGATACATCGACAAAGTGAAAAGTAATGATTTTGCATCGCAAATCGCTTATTTGCGTGGACTGCGCACTGTCGGCAAGACAGACGAAGCCGATGCTTATAAGAAAAAATTGCCCATCTATGTCGCCGGCGGAGTGATGGAGGGAGGTCGTAAACTCGAGCACATGGTGCGCTATAGCGGCTGCGTGGTGGTCGACATAGACGATTCGCCCATGCCCGTAAGCGAGTTGCTCCTCCGGGCAGCCGCGCTCCCGTACGTAAAAGCCGGCCACGGCAGCCCCACCTATACCGGTGGCAAGCTCTTCGTTCTGGTCGACAGCGATTTGGGACACCATAAACTGGCCTTTGAAATCGTCCGCCGCCACATCGAAGCGGATATTCCGGGCGTAGTGGTCGACATCACGGGCAAAGACCCGAACCGCGGCTGTTTCACCAGCCACGACCGGAATGCTTTTTATAAGGAAGAGTCTGAAGTCCTGGAAATCCCTGTCGCCGAGGCGGAACCTCCGGCTGGTTCCGGACACTCCTCCGGCAACGTGTGCCCCGGCACGCGGCTCTCGAACTACATCGACAAGTACGAACAAAGCAATGCTTTTGTCCCCGGCTACCGCCATTCCTATATCGTGAAGTTGTCCTCGGTCTTGAACAATGCCGGTTTTTCACCCTACGACGCTGTCGCCGAATGTGTCCGCCGCTACAGCTCCGCCGATTTTCCGGCCATCGAGATCGAAAAGACGGTGACGGATATTTACCGTCGCTACAGCGCGTCGCACGGCAGTTGCCCGTACCGTCCGGAAGAGGCTGCCACACCCCGGAAAACTGTCAAAACTGTCAAAACTTCGTCCGCTATGCCTAAAAATGCACCTTCGTCGGTAGGTGTGGACGAAACGCCTGATATTGAGCCGGATGATACCCTTTTACCCCACTTCGACAAGGCTGTTTATGACCACTTGCCGCCCCTTCTCACGGACATTCTCAAACGGGCGGGTAGCCGCACGGAGCAGGACGTCTTGCTGATCTCCGCGCTGACGTTGTTGAGCAGCGTGATGCCCGGCGTCAAAGGGTCGCTGGACGAACGGGATTATTCACCTGCTCTTTATACGATTGTCACAGGTAGTTCGGGGAGTGGGAAAGGCTGCATGGCCGGACTCCAGAAGTTGCTGGATCCCTGGCAACAGTACGTCTACGACAATTCGCGGCATTATGTCGAAGAATATGAGGCGGCCAACGAGGAATATGAAAGCTACAAGATGCGGAAACGCCAGAACCGTACCCGGAAAGAACCGCTCGGTCCGGCTCCGTCGAAACCGAAAGTCGTGAAGCAGATGAATCTCCATCTTACCGGTCATGTCACGCAGGCCCGCCTGGTGGAATTGCTCGACATCAATTCCCCCTATACATCCTGCATGATGGATACGGAGATGGAGACCATCGCCACCATGCTGTCGCAGGATTTCGGAAATTACAGCGACATCCTGAATAAGGCCGCCCACCACGAAACGGTCGGAAGCTCGTCGAAGAATAACGGCACGTTCCTGGCGCGTAGGCCGAACCTGGCGTTGCTTTGGAGCGGTACGCCCGCCATCCTGCCCCGTCTGATCCCTTCGACCGAGAACGGTCTTTTCAGCCGTATGCTGATGTACAAGATTGCAGGTGGCGGCGAATACCGCCCCTTGACTTCTGCCGACGACACTTCGGCGGCATCCGAATATCTCGATTCCTTCGGGCAGCGGGTACTGGACATCGGCGTCTTTCTCGACGGATCGCCTACTTGGGTGAGGTTCAGCGATGCCCAGCGTAAGCGCTTGGACCGTTTTTTTTGCCGTGAATATTATAACGTCCGCTTTTTTGGCAATGAGGACCTGGAGTCTACCGTTCTGCGTTACCGTCTGGCTATTTTCCGTCTGGCCATGACCTTGACCGGCTTGCGCAAAGGCGAGAGCGGTTGCACGGAACGTACATGGACGATTGGGGAGGAAGATTTCGACACTGCCTTCCATCTCGGCAAAGTCTGTTTGCAGCACGCTTATATCGTGGCCACATCGTTGCAGCGTGCCTCTGCCGAAGTCCATTTCAAGTTTCCGCATCATCTGCAGAACCTCTTTGCCTCCTTGCCCGATACCTTCAAACGTGCCGACCTTTTAGCCGAGGCAAACGTCCGTGGAGTGTCGGAGTCTTCGATCGATCGTTTCCTCCGTAAAGCGGAAAAATATAAGCTAATCGTCTCTGAAGGAGGTGGTTATTATGCGAAAACAGATGCTGGAAAGGAAACTGTTACCGTTTGACAAAGCGGGCGAAGTTTTGACAGTTTTGACGGCTTTTCCGGGTAAATTTCGACAAAACCCGAAAAACAGACGAATAGGCATCGGATCAAAAACGAATAAGCACCCCTCTGAAACGCAGTAAGCATCGGATGTTTCCCTAAAAAGCACCGATTTTTGAACGAGAACGGCGTTGATGATTTTTTAGAATGTCGTTTTTGAAGATAAATATCTGTGGATCAGAAATTTGGGTGGCGGGAAAATGACTAAAAAAAACGATCGTTTTAATTCGTCATTTTTACAGCACAAAAATACACATACTTTTTAAAACCACAACTCTTTTCTTGAAAAAAAATCCTACCTCTATATCCTTTCTTATCAATCAGATAGCAATTTGAGGACGAAAAACCACCTTTTCAATACGAACTTTGAATATAGGCGGAAAAAATGACTAAAAAAAACGATCGTTTTTGCTATCAAGATACAAATGTTAACACGTGTACATTATAAATGCGTGTACATATATATAGAACGAGCATTTCAATTATTGTATTATTAATATTAAAGTTTAGATTATGAACAAAAGAATTTCTACTCTTTTGACAGCGGGCTTGCTGATGGTAAGCGCGTTGTTTGGTTCTGCAAACGCTGCTGTTACAGCGGAAGCCGCAAAAGGTGATTTGCAGAATGGTGCAAAGTTCTACTT
Source organism: uncultured Parabacteroides sp. (assembly GCF_902493135.1). GTDB lineage: Bacteria > Bacteroidota > Bacteroidia > Bacteroidales > Tannerellaceae > Parabacteroides. The sequence continues at coordinate 86,649 of NZ_CABUOD010000002.1, read as the reverse complement.
GGGTAACACAGGAGGTTACATCAAAGTGGATCAAACTCACAAGGTAAATGGAACGGCTGTTTCCACTTATGCTGCTGCAGGTGATGCTTCTATCGAAAATGCTGCTTTGTTTGAAATTGCTGATTATGCTTACAATGCAATTGGTGACTTTTCTACGTTTACATTGAAAGCTGATGGAAAACCATTTTATGTGACGAAAACAGATGGTTCTGCGTTAAGTGCTGATGTGACAAATGTTGCAACTGTTACAAACATCTTTACTGTAGAAGGTAAAGGGTTGGATTTTGGAAAAATTTCAGTTTTGAATTTAGCTGGTCAGTTTGAAGTTAATACAAGTGTCGCTACGACATATGATGTAAATGCCGCGGGAACAGCTGCTACAGCATGGGTTGCTAAAACAGGCCTCGCTGTTGATGATTTGAACGCCAACCTTTCTGGTCAAGGCTTCAAGTTTGCATTCCCGAACGCAGTTTCTGATCCGGACGTCAATCCGTTTGCAGACCAGATGATTGCTGTTTCTGCACCTACTGTAGATGCTGCATTGACAGGTGTAATTTCTACTGCTGCAACTTCTGGTATGTATTTTGTTAAAGCTGACGCTGCCGGTAAGAAACTGCTGGCTACAGGTTTTACAAAAGCACAGGTTGAAGCTGCTACATTTATCGTATTGAACCCGGAAAAGAACTTTGGTATCACAGGCTTGGATGCTGCAAGTGGTGAAGGTTACGACTTTACAACTGTAAAAGGTAACAAGTTGGCCGATAACAACGTTAAGAAAGATGGTAAAGTTGCAAGCGTGAACGGTGTTTTCGCTGTTTCAGAAGATGATCCTCAGAATGCAGAAGGCGAATATACGATTACATTGGCTAATGCTAAAGTTGAAGGCAATGACAACACGTCTGCTACAGCTTTGTCAGTAGGTGCTTACTCTTTGACTACAGGTGGTATCAAGACTTATATCACGACTGTTGGTTCCGGTAACGCAGACAAACTGTCTTTGGCTATGACAACAAGCAACACTTGGGCTGCTGCTGCTGACGTATTGAAAGCAGACGATGCTGCCATCTACAACATCTCTTTCTTGGGAACTAAGCCGGCTAACACTACTGCTGCCGCTTCTTCTTTGTATGGCAAGTATTTGGTTCCGACTTATGGCACTTCTGCATTCGGTGCTGCTGTAGCTGCTCCGGAAGATGTAGATGTAAATGCTCCGTTGGCTCAGTGGGTAATCTCTTCTGTAAGCGGTCGTAACTTTACATTCACAAACCGTGAAACAAACGTGACTTTCACTGTCAGCATGTATAAGACTGACAAGGCTGGCGAATATGCAATCAGTAATGCAGCATTGAGCAATGGCGCTTCTATTACTTCTATTGTTGGTGTAGTTGCTCCTGCTTCCGGTACGGATTTGTCTACGGTTGCTAACTGGAAATATCAGATTGTCAAACTGACTCCGACAACTGAAAGCGAAGGTTTCTTGACATTGACAGATGCACAGTTGAACCAGCAGACAGAATTGGTATTCAACGGTACTGGTTCGGTAACGGTTGAAAAGCTGTACATGGCTTACACTGGTAGTGCTACTCCTGCTTATTTTGTTCCTATCAACAATGCTGCTAATAGCGTTCAGTGGATGTTTGAAAAGGCTGAAAACGTAAAAAATAAGATGAAATATGCTTATCTGGACGGAACAGATGTAAAACAGAAAGACTCTGTTGTAAACGTAGCGACTTCTTATTTGCTGTACAATTTGAAGAACGATAATTCTAAGCAGTATTTTGGTGGTACTGCTAATGATTATAAAGCAGCAAATGATAAAGATAACGCACAGCGTTTATTCTTCAAAAAGAATGCGGATGGAACATATGCTATGATGCGTTTTACTAAAGTGGCTATTACTACTGGTCCTACTGATGCCGATAATTATAAGGCTGTTGTTAAGGCTGATGCAAAAAAATGGTCTGTAAATACATCTTCTGCTTCTTTTGAAGCTGGTACTGCAACTTTGGATAAACTGGATGCTCCTTATTCAGCTGTAACGGTTGATTTCGATGCTCTTTCTGAATCATTGGAAGCTGTAGCTCGCCACGCTACATTCAATAGCGAAGAAGGTGCTGTTGCTGTGAAACTGAACAAGAATGGTATCTTGGAAGGTATTATCGGCGAAGGCATGACATTCTGGTTGGATACTGCTGATATCGACAAGGATTTCCATTCTTTCTATATCTCTAAAGGTAATGGTGAAGAAGAAGCAAGAGACTTCTTGTATTTCGCAACGGATTCTATGCTTCATTGGGATGCTAATAAGGCTGATTATGTATATAATGTAAACTATGCTTTGGAAGGCTCTTATGTCGCTGCTGATGGACGTGATGGCGATTTGAAAGCTATTTTCCGTCCGGCAACATTGGCTGGTCTTGACACAATCTCTACGACTGTAAACGGTAAGTCTGTTTTGGTTGCAGAAGAGGAAGAAGAAGATGTATGCTTGGGAGGTGTTGATAACTTCAAGTTCTACATTATGAAAGCTTCTGAAAGCAGCTATGTAATCAGACCGATTTCTGCTCCGAATTATTATTTGTACAACCTGAACGGTAAGTTAGGCTTTACAAATCAGGTAGAAAAAGCTCTGGTTGTAACATTAGGCGAAGGCTCTGCCACTTCTAACGAAGATGCTCCAGCTGTAGCAACTGTTAAGGTTGTAGCTGGCGAAGGCAACGTAACGATCGCTGGTGCTGCCGGTAAGAAAGTTGTTGTAAGCAACATCTTAGGTCAGGTAGTAGCTAACACGGTTATCTCTTCTGACAATGCAACGATCGCTGCTCCGGCAGGTGTAGTAGTTGTAGCTGTTGAAGGTGAAGCTGCTGTAAAAGCTATCGTTAAATAATTGGTACTAAACAATACTGAAATGTGGCGGGCGGTCATAGAGGATCGTCCCCACGTAGATGACATTTTATAATCAAATAATTCTAAATATCACCGTGCGGCATTCCCCGAATAGCCGGCTTTGCTGCCGATTGCCTGGGAACGTCCAATTACCCCGCGAGGGAGAACAAGCGGTGAATATTAATACTAAAGTTAATGAAATTAAAAAAGTTCTTCTGTCCTTCCCTCTGTGAAGACCGGAGGCAGACAAAAAACAATCCCCGGAAGTTCAGGCTTTCGGGGATTCGTTGGTTATAATGATTGATGGTGACAGGTAAAAAGGAAGAGTACTTTGTTGTATAGTTGAACAACGTTTTGTATATTTGCAATATGGAAGTCAAGCGTAAAATACAAACTTATGGGGGCTATTTCGAGGCCTTTATGGGAACACAAAAAACTCCCACTAATGAAATAGAGAAAGCTTTAAAAATAAAGGAGGCATATTATGCAGACAAACAATCATCAGGTATTTGATTATGATACTGTACTGGATGCCCGTTTCGGAGCACCCGGAACTTCCAGCCGTATCGAAGCTGAAGAAAAAGCCTATGCTTTTTATACCGGGCAAATTATAGAAGATGCGCGGAAAAAAGCAAAGATCAGCCAAGCGGAACTGGCTCGCCGTATAGGTTCGGACCGTTCTTATATATCGAGAGTGGAAAGCGGGCAGACTGAACCGAAAGTCTCGACATTCTATCGCATTATGAACGCTTTAGGATGTCGGATCGAGTTGTCGATGTCTTTGTAACCATAAAAGAAACAGGCGATGGTTATGGAAGAGACAAAGAATAAAGTGATCTACATTGATTACTGTATCAGTGCTTTTGCTGATAAGTATGACTTGACAAATAAACAGGCATATGCCTATTTATCTCGTTTTAAGGGCTTGGAGTTTTTGGATGAGTGTTATGAAGCTGAACATTTGTTGTCAATCCAAGATGCTGTAGATGATCTTACCCAAATATGTAAAAGCAATGGAGGAGCAATAGAATGATTTTGTATCATGGTTCAAATATGAAAGTCTCGTCGATCGATTTAGCCAAGTGTATGTCCGGAAAAGACTTTGGGTGTGGATTTTATCTGACAGATATCAGAGAGCAGGCCGAAGATATGGCTAAAAGGCGTTTGAAGATTGCCCGTAATGGCGAAGCCATAGTTTCTTCATATTTTTTTGATGAACGATTTCTGTCGGATAAATCCTTATCTGTAAAGATATTTGATAGGCCTTCTGAAGAATGGGCTCTTTTCATATTAAGGAATCGGAATAATGAAAATAGAGAAAATGTTCACGACTATGATATAGTTGCTGGTCCTGTTGCAGATGATGGTGTAGCCTTTCAACTGGAACGTTATGAACAAGGAATGATATCATTGGAAATGCTGGTAAAAGAATTGACATATAGAAAATTGAATAAACAATATTTCTTTGGAACATTAAAAGCAACCTCTTGTTTGATTGTCTTATGAATAAGGAATATAAATTTTTAGTGCAGTCGGTCGTGCAGAAATTGGTAATGTTTCTGATGCGTGATTATAATCTGACAATGTTAGACGCATTTGCTACGGTTTACAATTCTGAATTGTATGAATTGTTGTTGGATAAGGAAACAGGATTGTATTACCAGAGTCCGCCTTATGTTTATAATTATCTGTGTCAAGAGTTGAGCACAGGTAAAATTGCTTAAAGAAACCCCGGCATACCCGAAAGGTCGATTAACTGATATGCCAGGGTGAGAAAACATGAAGATAGAGAAAAAGTCTTTATTTGATGTTTTTCAGTGCTTCTAAAGCCGTCTTGTCGGTGGGGGCGATGTCGAGGATTTTGTTCCAGTACAGTTTTGAGCTGTCCATGTCCTGCTTGAGGTAATAGTAGTAGCCCAGGTAGCGGTAACATTCGGATAGTTCCTTCCGGTATTTGTCCTGATTCTTTTCGAGCATCGGGATGCATGCTTCGTAGTACGGTTTAGCCAGCCCTTTCTCCGTTTCCGGGTCCAGCAGCGAATTGGTACGAGCCTGCCACAGGACGCCCAAGTGACTTGACGGCACGCGCTCCTTCACAATGGCGAAGACACTGTCCGCTTTCGCCAGGTAGCCGGCTGCAAGCGTACTGTCCTTGACCGCCGCGCCATAGTAATATTTCCCTAACTGGTAGAAATCCGAGGCCTCTGCCGCTTCGCCCGCCTGTTCGATATATTTCGTATAGGCTTCGATCGCCGCATTGTCGTTTCCACTGTTCAGGTTGACATTGGCGATATCCTTGTATATTTCAGGATGCGCATGGTTGCCGCTAAGCGTTTGAGCCTGCTGCAAGGCGGCTAAAGACTGGTCATACTGCTTGGCTTCGTTCAGCAGGCGGCCGTAATACAGATAGTCCTGCCAGATAAATTTGCCGTCCGGAATCCGGAAGAAAGCAGTCGCCTCGTCCAATCCCTCCTGGTACTTGCCGGTTTCGCAGGCGTCATAGAAACTGAGACGTTTCAACAGGAAATTGTCCGGGTCCATAGCTTCGCCTTGGGTAAGTACTTCGGCCGCTTTGTCATACTGTTTGTCGAAGAACAAGGCGGAAGCATAATGAACCAGGTTGTCGGTGGAGTATAACCCGCCTGCCATATATTTGTCGTAGGCGTCGACCGCTTTGGCATAGGCGCCCTGCAAGGAATAGACGTTGCCCAACGTGCGCTGGGCGAGCAGGTACTCCGGATGGTTGGCTATGACCTTCTGCAACATCTCGACGGAGAGGGAAGGAGTCACAGCCTGATAGACCTCGGCATACCGGATGTAGGCGATCCGGCAGTCCGGATCGAAATGGATCGCCTGTTCGTATTTGCCGGCGGCATCGCCCGGCTTGTTTTGTGCCAACAGGCGGTCACCTTCGTAGAGGAAGATGGCGGGAGCGTTCGGATTCTGTTTCCGGGCGCTTTCAAGGGAGGCTGCGGCCTCTTCCTCCATGCCGTTTGTCGAGTAGGCGGAGGCGATGGCAACGTAGGTGTCTGCATTTTTCTTGTTGACCTTGATCGCTGTGTCGAATGCTTTCCCGGCTGACGGCCGGTCTGTTTTCAACAGGATTTTCCCTTCGCCGACTTTATTGAAGGCATATTCGGGATCGGTTTCCCATCCCTGCTTGTAATAGCCGAGTGCCTTTGCCGTTTGTCCGGCATCGAAAGCGATCTCGCCTAAATAGTAGAGAGCTACCGCCTTTTCGGCAGGGGTACCGGCCAGCTGTTCCTCGAACAGCTTTTTGGCGATGTCCGGTTCACCGGCCTTATAAAAATCAATGCCGGGATTATTGCCTGCATAAGCGATGCTTGCCAGCAGGCTGATGATGAGGATATAGATAGTGCGTGTCATACGATTATATTGTTTATTTGATGTTTACGATTCGCAGCGGCTGTGTCACCGGAAGCAACCCCGATTTGAGGATGATCCGTTGTCCGCGGTCGCTTGCTACAAAAGAGGCAAAACCTGAAGCCAGTCCCGTCCGGGGTTCGGAAAGGAGCAGGTAGACAGGTCGTGTCATCGGATAATCGTCCAAGGCGATATAAGCCTGGTAAGGCTTGAAGCTGTTTGCAGGAGTCGCCTCCCGGTAACGGCTGACGGCCATCACGCGGATATTATCGATAAAGCTCATGCTCGTGGAATTGACCGGGTTGCTGACCCAGTTGACCCCGATAATGCCGAGTGCCCCCGGAGTTTTCGAGACATAATCGAGTACCGCCCGGTTGCTCTGTTCCGCTTGCAGGTGTCCGCTTAGCTTCTCACCGCCGCAGATCGAGTCGATCGCATACCGTACCGTACTTGAATTCGGGTTGTCGAACACTACTTCGATGGGCATAGCCGGGTTGCGGGGCGACAATTCGTTCCAGTTGCGTATCCTGCCGGTCAGGATCTCCTTCAATACGGGCATCCCGATCAACGAGTCCCGGTTCGTCCGGTTGATGATCAACGCGATCGCATCGGTCGCGACCTTGACGGCTTTCGGAAACAGCTTCTTTTGGTTCATGTAAGCGGTTTCCTCCTGCGTCAGCGGGCGGGTGGTTACGGCCAGCCAGGTACTGTCGTGCAACAGCCGGTTGATCGTCTCCGTCTCGCCGGAAAACCGGGGGACGATGCCTGCCTCTTTGTAGATGCTTTCGAATACGGCGATCTCCTCCTGCACGATCGGGGCAAGCGATTCATCTACCGCAATCGCTATCACGCCGCTTGTGGGAGTGTCGTCGGGTTCCGTCCGCTTTTTAGAGTTGCAGGCTGCTAAAAACGCGGCAGCCAAGAGAGAGAGGATAAGAGTCCGTTTCATATTATTTCCTGTATTTAAGTAACCTGTAACTTCGGAAAAGCCAAGGTTCATGATCATTGTAGTTTAAAACGTACCGGAACGATGAAGTAGACGGGAACAGCCCTGCCGTTCTGCTTGCCCGGCATCCATTTCGGGAGTGATTTGATTACACGTATTGCCTCTTTGTCGCATGAAGGATCGAGCTTGCGGAGTATTTCCACATCCGTCACTTCGCCGCTCGGACCGACCACAAAACGGATCGTCACGCTTCCCTGTATGCCCTGTTCGGCGGCGATGACCGGATATTTCAGGTGGTTGGCGATGTACTTCAACAGTTCTGTCGTGCCACCCGGAAATTCCGGCATCTGTTCGACGGCCGTATAAGGCTTCGTCTCTTCCTGGATCACCTCTTTGTTGTCTTTCAGGTCGGCGATGTCGATCGCGTCTTCACTGTCCGTTCCTTGTACGTCGGCTACCGAGATGGCCATCTTCGAGGTCGTCAGTTCTTCCTGTGTCTTGATCTCTTCATTGTCGTTCACCTCCTTGTCCGCCTTGATGACGGGAGGGGTGAATTTGATGGTGCTTTTGAGTTTGGGGGGCGGCGGGGCTTCGATGTTGCGCACGATGTTTTCCTCCGGCACTTTCGTATCCATCGTCAGGTCGGAGAGGGCGGTCACTTCGAGCACCTGCTCCTTTGCGTGTTGCGGTACGACCGAATGGATGATGGCGGGCAATACCATGAGCAGGATCGCCCCGGCCGCTACGATCAGAAGGGCGCGGATATGGCGGGAGGAGGAGGTCTTACGTAACTCGTAGGCGCCGTACTCCTTATTCTTTCCGGTGAAGACCAACTCGCACCATTCCGGTGAATTCAAGTTTATATTCTTTAGCATAACCGTCATTTTTTAGGATTGGACCGGGCAATCTGTTTGGCCAGCTCGCCGCCGCTCTTCAGGTTGTCGATCAGAAATTTATCTCCATCCGTGATATCCACGATTGCGTATTTGCCGATATTGCATATCTGCATTTCGTCCAGTGCGTCTACCAGGTTCCGGTAGGAGGCGTCGTCGGTAGCCTTTATCAGGACGACGGGAGCGTCTTTGGAACCTTTTATCTCGGCGGCCTGCTTCTTGAAGTCGTCTTCGGAAATCTCCTTGTTGAGTTTCTTCAGCTTGAGTTCCTTCATCTGGCGGACGACATCGAAATTGCGTTCCAGCAGGATGTCGCGCAGTCCGGCAGGCGAGTAGCCGGTCTGTTGCAGCGACTCGACGTGCTCGTAGTCCGGTTCGCCGAAATAGTAGTATATCTTATCGTCTTCGCCAAGCAACAGGGTGATGGCCTTGGAGGCTTTGACCTTCGTCTGCTCCGCTTCCGTTACCTGGTCTTTCGACGGCATACTGATCTCCATTGTCTGTGGCTTGCTGAGCGAGGTACAGAGCATGAAGAAGGTGATCAGCAACATGTTCATGTCCACCATTGGCGTGAAGTCCACGCGGACGGTCATCTTTTTCTGTTTGCCTTTCTTGCCGTCGTCTTTGCCTTTGTCTGTATTTACTTCTGCCATGACTTTAGTCGTTGTTAGACATTGTCGGGCATCTTTTTGAGCGAGGTAATCAAATTATACCGGTTCTCTCGAAGGTCCTGCAATGTGTTCATGATGTTTTTAATCTTCGGATAAGGAGTGTCCTGGTCCGCCTTGATGGCGATGACGAGGTCACGGTTCACTTCCCGCGCATGTTGCACCCAGAGTTTGAACTGGTTGTCGGTGCTGTCGGCGGGAATGCCGTAGTCCTTCATCAGTCGGTCCTGTTCGCCGGACGGCATGCCGAGGAACTCCTGCATGTTCTGGATGGGGACACCGAAGGAAGGTTGCAGGCTGAAGTCGTACACCTCTTTGTCCGTGAAGTTGATGCCGAAATCTTTTCCCAGCAGCTTCAGGACGTTCGCCTTGTCTTCCTGTTTGTCCAGGCTCATGAATACTTTCCCGTCGGGGTCCACCAGGATGGAAAGGATGTCCGTTTCCGGTATCTTGATCTCGGAGACGGACGAAGGGGTGGCAACCACCACCGGCTCTTTCTGGATAAAGGTGGACGTCAGCATGAAGAAAGTAAGCAGCAGCACGGTGACATCACTCATCGCCGTCATGTCGATGAATGTGCTTTTGCGTTTTACTATCAGCTTAGGCATAGGACTTAATGTTTAGCGGCAAACGTCTGGACGATGGAGAAACCGATTTCATCAATAGCGTAGGTGATATTGTCTATTTTACTGGTGAAATAGTTGTATGAGATGATGGCCAGCGCGCCGGTAGCGATACCAAGTGCGGTGTTGACCAATGCTTCTGAAATACCGGTGGACAGGGCCACCGAGTCGGGTGCTCCGGCATTGGCCAGGGCGGCGAACGAGCGGATCATGCCTAATACCGTCCCCAACAGCCCGAACAAGGTTCCCAGCGTGGAGATCGTGGCGATGACCGGAAGGTTCTGCTCCATCGAAGGAAGTTCGAGGGCGGTGCTCTCTTCGATCTCTTTCTGGATGATCAATATCTTTTGTTCTTTGGTCTGTCCGGAAGAACTTTCCACGTCGCTGTAGCGCGACAGGGCCGCATTGACGACATTCGCAACGGAACCTTTCTGCTCGCTGCACAGCTTATGGGCGGCGTCGAGGTTGCCTTCCTCCAGATACTTCTTGATGGTCTGTACGAAGTGGACTAAATTTTTTCTCCCTTTGGAGCGGCTGATCGCGATCATGCGTTCGATACTCAGGGTGACGACGGTGAGGAACAGGGTGATCACCACCGGGACGATGTAACCGCCTTTATAAACCGTACCGAAGTAATTGCCGGGCAGCGGATGGTTGGCGGGATTGTTATCCATGAAGTTCGCCGGGTTGCCCAGGACGAATTGGTAAAAACATACGGCAATGATGAAACATGCCAGGATAACGATGGCTGCGGAAATGCCGTTGTATGCTTTCTTATTATTTGTTTTTTTAGTTTCCATACTCTTGAATTATTTGATACACACCCTTATGTCCCCTCTCCAAGAGGGGAGACGATTACTCTCAGCTACTAAAACCAACAGTATGGACTATCAAATAATAATTTTTCGTAAGACGTAGACCCAATGGCCCGCCCGTATACGAAGGGAAGAACATTTTAAAGAGTGAGTGACTGATACTATTTCCGATATCTTGTTGAGGGCATCTTGTCCCTTTTGCAAGGACTGTTCGAGCTGGCGGGAGACGGTTTTCAGGAACCGCTCGCCTATCTCCGTAGAATGTTGTACACGGTTGCTCAGACAGGGGGCTGCATTAGGGCATTGGTTCAGTTCGAAGTATTTTATCTTATGTTGCAAGGAGAGGGCTTTCTCGTTGGACGTAACGGCCGTTTGCTTTTTGTCCGCAGCGGATTCGCCTGTCGCGGCCATGATTGCCTGTCCGGTGATAAGCAGGAGAAGAAGTGATAATATGGATAATAACCTTTTCATCATGACCGATTTAAAAACTCTATCGTATAAAAGAAACAATGCGGTTGGGAAAAGGTTGAGGGATTTTTAGAGAAAAGTGGAATTAAGATGCTGTTTCTCCCCCTGACCTCTATTGTCAATTGCGTAAATGACATGATAAATAAATTCGATCTTGTTTTTCCAACAAAGCCCCGCCCTCTTTTGTTATATTTGTACGAAAGATAAAACTCAAATATTAGAAGTATGGAAATTGTAAAAGTAGTAGGACGAGAAATCCTTGATTCACGTGGTAACCCGACTGTTGAAGTAGATGTACATCTGGCTTCCGGCGCTTTTGGCCGTGCAGCCGTTCCTTCCGGCGCTTCTACCGGTGAAAACGAAGCGATCGAACTTCGCGATGGCGACAAGAAACGCTATGGCGGCAAAGGGGTTCTGAAAGCTGTCGATAATGTCAATAACGTAATTGCTCCCGCTATCCTGGGCATGAGTGCCTTGAATCAGCGTGAGATCGACCATAAACTGATTGCCCTGGACGGCACGAAGACTAAGTCCGACCTCGGCGCCAACGCCATGCTGGGCGTTTCGCTGGCTGTGGCCAAGGCGGCTGCCCACTATCTGGACCAGCCTCTTTACCGCTACATCGGCGGAACGAATGCGTATGTATTGCCTGTCCCGATGATGAATATCATCAACGGAGGTTCCCACTCGGATGCCCCGATCGCTTTCCAGGAATTTATGATCCGCCCGGTAGGGGCTTGCTGTTTCCGCGAAGGGTTGCGTATGGGAGCCGAGGTGTTCCATGCCTTGAAGAAGGTGTTGCACGATCGCGGCCTGAGCACGGCTGTCGGTGACGAAGGCGGTTTCGCTCCTGCTTTGGACGGAACGGAAGATGCCCTTAACTCCATCATGGCCGCCATCAATGCTGCCGGATACGAACCGGGCAAGGACGTGACGATCGCAATGGACTGCGCCGCCTCCGAATTCTATCACGATGGCATATACGATTATACGAAGTTCGAAGGCGACAAAGGCGCCAAGCGTAACGCCCAGCAGCAGGTGGAGTACCTCTCCGGCCTGGTTGCCAAATACCCGATCGACTCTATCGAGGACGGTATGGACGAAAACGACTGGGCAGGCTGGAAACTGCTGACTGCGGCGTTGGGAAGCAAATGCCAGTTGGTCGGTGACGACCTGTTCGTGACGAACGTTGAATTCCTGAAGAAGGGGATCGAAGAAGGTTGCGCCAACTCCATCCTGATCAAGGTGAACCAGATCGGTACCTTGTCCGAAACATTGGATGCGATCGAAATGGCGCACCGCAACGGCTACACCTCCGTCACTTCCCACCGCTCCGGCGAAACGGAAGATGCCACGATCGCCGACATCGCTGTGGCGACCAACAGCGGACAGATCAAGACCGGTTCGTTGAGCCGCTCCGACCGTATGGCCAAATACAACCAGTTGCTCCGCATCGAAGAGGAGTTGGGCGACTTGGCTGTTTATGGATATAAGACTTACAAGAAGTAAGAATCCCGTTAATGATTTGGATGTAAGTGAAAGGAGATTGTCCGCGGATGGGCAGTCTCCTTTTTTGTAATTCAGGCGCCTTTCCTGAAGATCACCTCGTTTTCGTTGTCGTTTTGCAGGATGAGGTTCATGTTGCTGTAATCGATTGTCCCTTCATACAGGACTTCATCGTTGACCAGCAGTACGATGTTGTCTTTTGCCGTACGGAACCAGTGCCCCCTGTAGTCGCTTACGAACTTGGCGGGTGATAATTGGTAGGTCGTGCATTGGAATGTGTAATCGTTGTCGAAGGTGATGGAGGTCTTTGTCCGGGCCTCTTTCTCGTTCGGATGATAAGCGGCGTAGACGGCATCGGTAATGATGTCTTTCGGATTGCAGGAAGTTGTCCGGTCGAATCCGACCAGCCCGGTGATCAGGAGCTGCATATCGGGGCCTTCCTCGTCCGCTTCTTTGGGAACCAGATAGCCCATTACGCCGCAATTGATGGCCTCCATCTCTTTCGGCTTCATCTCCTGGTATCTCTTTTCGACTTTGAGGTATTCGCCTTTCATGGCTACCGGAAGGACGGCCCCGCTGATGCAGTCTTTCAGTGTGGCGGCATCGGCATAATAGGTGAAGTCTCCGTTGAAGTAAAAGATGTTCGGGCCGGTCGGGATCGTATCTTTTGTAAAGTTTTCCGCTTGCGCCGCTTCGTTTGCCGTTTTATGGCCAGTGCAGGCCGCCAGTAACGGGAGGAGAAAAAGTAATCCGATTAATTTCCTTGTTTTCATATTCTCAGTTGTTTAAAATATGAAAGAATAACAAAGAGGCCTTGTACTATGTTTAAAAAAGGAGGTGTGTCAAACTATGGGACTTGATCCGTTAGCTCTTTCCTCCTATCATATTCGTTCCCGCTCTACTGTCCATCGGTTTATGGAACACATCCCGGTTTCTAATGAGTCCGAAGGAAAAGGGTAGAAGATACGGGTTTTTCTGTTAAGTCACGGCCTGTCCTAATGTGAAGAAGTCCCGCTTTCCAGAATACTTACGATGGAGAAAAGCGTGAAACAAATGCCTCCCAACCCGGCCAATACGCGTGCCGGAACGAAATAGTATCCGTGGATGGAACCCATCTCGAACAGGAAAGCCGACAGGAATAAGCAAGTCAACGCCGTGAAGATGGGAATCAGCGGGATGCGGTTGGATAGTTTGAACTCATGCCGCCATATCTTCGACAGCAATATCACCTTGCTGGAAATGCTGTAACAAACCAAACCTAAGCCGATCATGATGTAGCCGGTCGAACCGAGCGCCATGTCGGCGGTTCCCAGTATCAGGATCAATCCCCAAATGATGCAAAGACTTCCCATGACGAGGACCAGTACCGGCCATATCTTGCGTTCGGTCGGCGAGAAAATGTTCCGTATCTGCCGGGCAATGGTGGCAACCAGCGTGATCAGGCTGGTACAGATCGAGGCGAGTCCGATCATCACATGTCCGGCAACAAAATATTTAGGGTGTAAGTCGCCTTTGGACAATAGCACGAACGCCCATATCCAGGTTGTCAGCGAGAGGATGACGGCAATGGCGATCAGCATCAGCCCCTGTGCCCGGGTAAAGGCTTTCGGCGGAACGTCGTGGTCGCTTTTTCTGGCATTTTCGGTAATCATGGTGAAACGGGTGGAGGATGTGGCGGTCGTTGCGACACAAGCCGTGATAAACCCTACGCCGCATACCACATGCCCTGCAATGAACGAAGCCGAGTCCGGATAAGCATGCAGGATATGCACGCCGCCTATGACAGCCAGAACGGCCGAAAGGTAGCCGATTCCCGGAAGCACATATTTACTGACCTGCCCGAACGTCCCGATGATCTGCCGTATGATGGTGGCGGCCGTCGAGAACAGTGCGATGCATATCATACCCAGCGAGAAAACCACAGGCCCCGCCACATACCGGTTCGGATCTGTCCCGTAGGAGGTGACGAACCAGCCGTAACCAAAACAAAACAGGGCCATAAGTAAAGGAATTGCCCTGAACAGAACGCTAATACCGTAATTCATAGGAACATCTTTTTTGAGTTTCCAGACAAACAATGCCTGTCAGGGGTTTGTTCCTGTTCTTTACATTTTATAAATACTTTTAGGTGTAGACGGAGATTCCGACGCGTATCCAACAAAAAAGCCGCCCGAAATGAATCGGACGGCTTTTTCGTATGGCAATAGAACCACAGAGATTACACTCTTCTTTCTTTGATTCTTGCTTTCTTACCGGTAAGAGCACGCAGGTAATACAATTTAGCGCGACGCACTTTACCATACTTGTTAACCGTGATGCTTTCGATAAACGGAGATTCGATCGGGAAAATACGTTCTACACCTACGTTTTCAGACATCTTACGCACTGTGAAGCGTTTTTTGTCACCATGACCTGAGATGCGGATTACGACACCTCTGTACTGCTGGACACGTTCTTTGTTACCTTCTTTGATACGGTAAGCAACTGTAATAGTGTCACCACTCTTGAATGCAGGAAATTCCTTCTTCGTAGCAAACGCTTCGTTTACAACTTTAATTAAATCCATTGTTTTTAAGCTTTTTAATTGTAATTTTTAATGAAACGCAATGTAACGGGCTACCTGTCCCGACAGAGATTACGTAAAGCGGATGCAAAGGAACGAAATAATTATTTGATACGCAAGCAGTAGCCGGAAATAAATTTTACTTCAGCAGCCATTTGTCGGCGAACCTGATGTAGTTCTCCCAGTCGAAATCCGTCACATCGTGCACGCCGGTACGGTTGTGGTAGGCGACACGGTTCATGATCGGTGTGTTGACCGCCGGCATCGTGGTCGTTTCCAATCCTTTCATCCCGTAGAGCTTGTAGACCTCTCCGGCGTATGCGGCCGAAAGAAATTCACCTTTCGGATCGGACCAGCGGTCTTCTTCGGCGCTTGCCACATAAAGGGGGCGGGGGGCGATGAGGGCCAAGAGTTCATGCTGGTCGATCGGCAGTTCGTCTTCTTTCTTGTTATACCGGCGGAAGTTCTGACAGAACCAGTGGGGGAAAGCGTGGTTGATCCGGTTGACCGTCTCGCCCACCTGCCGTCTGGACAGGGCTGCTCCGCCACATCCGGATTCGTTGGAGACGACGATTGCGAAACGCGGATCGGTCGCGCCTGCCCAGAGGGAGGTTTTGCCCAGGCGGGAATGTCCCATCAGGATGATTTTGGAGGCATCGACCTGCCAGTCTGTTTCGAGGTAATCCATCACCCGGCTGTAGCCCCATGCCCAAGCGGCGATCGCCTGTCCGCCGTCCGCCGGGATGTCTCCTTCCGACCGATAGCCGAAGAGGGCGAGAATGCTTTCCGCATACCTGTCCTTGCTGTCGGGGAAGAAGTCGAAGTAATGGACGGTGGCAAGCCCGTAGCCGGCGTCGATGATCTTTTCCACCGGCCAGCGCGATGCTTGGTTGCCGCGTGGGCGGTTGGAGTGTTGCGACGGGATGATGTCCGGGTCCGGAGAGATGGTCTGGTTTCCCTGGAAGTTGAAATGCAGGAATACAGGCGCTTTTGTTTTGACATGGTTCGGCAGGTACATCAGCAGCAGGGCTTTCCGTTCCACACCGTTATGGCTGAATGTGATTTCGATCTGTTTGCGGGTGGCGCTGCCGTTGACGGCACTGTGGTTGTCGTCCAGCTTTTTGTAGGACACATCCACTTTGTCCGCCGGCATCTTCCCATATACCTGTTCGGTAAAGACGGACAGCAGTTCCGGCCGTCTGGCCTGTTCCCATTGCTGCACGGTTGTCACTTCCCGGCCGTCGGCCGTCTTTAACAGGGCGGGCAGGGTGTAAGGCGGTATTTTGCTTTCGTCGTAATTCGCTTCATCGGCTTCCTGGGCATGCCCCGCCAACAGGCTGCCAACCCAAAGGCACAGGAGGAATAAGGTTTGTCTCATCACAATCAATTCTTAATTTTTTAATTCTTAATTCTCTCACATCTGCGAATAAGGCAACGGCGAGAGGAACAGGCTGGTGTTCCGGGTGGCCGTATAGGCATATTCCGGCAGGTTCTTGATCCGCTGCCAGTCCGGGTGTGTACGGAATTTGTCCCAGGCGGCATTGCGTGTCGCTTCGTCCTTGTACCAGGTGAGATAAATCACCGCCGGCATGATCGGGCCGGCCAATACTTCCCCGTAGCAGACGGAGTTGATGCCGACTTTGTCGAAAACATCTATCTCGTCTTTGTTGAACATCGCGACTTTCCGTTGGTTGGCCTCTTCGTTGGGGCTGTGGTACGTCCTGAGTTCGAACATCGTCCGGTTCTTGTCCGGCATCAGAAGGGAAGGAATTTTGTCGAAAGCCTCGCACAGGAAACTTTCGAAATTGAAGTAAGCCGGGTGGGGAGCCGTCTTGTCGAAATAGGGTTGTGCCGCTTTCCTGAATGCCGTGTCGTCCCAGATCTCTCGCTTTACCTTATAATAAGTAGTGATATCAGGATAGACAAAGAGCAGCAGGCGGCGTTCTTTTTCCTCTTTCTTGTAGGGGGCGAAAGCGCCGGCTTTGATGTTCTTCCGGTTGTAGGCCGGGATCAGTGTATCGCGGAAAAAGTCGTCCAGGCCGTCCGCGTCTCCTTCCAGCGTGTAGATCCGCCATTCGTATAGCTGCTTTCCGGAGGAAGCGGCTTTTTCGGAGGTCGCAGCTATCCCCTTGATAGCCGGGAGCGTAGCCAACATTCCTGTCAGCTTCATAAAGTGCCTTCTTTGCATGGTTCTATAGAATTTAGATTAAAAATTAGTTAGTAAACACCTCAAAGGTAGGAAATATCAGGGTAATTTCTGTACATTTGTTTTGATTTATGATTTATGAAGTATGATTTATTAGAAAGACATTGTGATCATTATTCGTAAGTCATAAATTATAAATCATAAATTTCAACTCTTTCGATGAAGAAAATATATATCTTTTTATTTAGTTGTGTTGCCGTTCTTTCCGCTGTCGCACAGACGACGCCGAACCTTTACCGGGCAGTGGACAAGGCGAAAATGAATCATTGGGTGGACTCCGTCTTCGACGCGATGAGCTACGACGAACGCGTCGGGCAACTCTTTATGGTCATCGCCAACCCGAAATCCGACACGCGCAATATGCAACGCCTCATGCGTTACGTCAATGAGATAAAGCTCGGCGGCATCCTTTTCCATAAAGGCGATCCGGTCACGCAGGCCGAGGTGACGAACCGCCTGCAAAAAGCCTCCCGCGTCCCGATGCTCGTGTCGCTGGACGGCGAATGGGGACTTTCCATGCGCCTCTCCGGTACGACCCGTTTCCCGAAGAATATGATGTTGGGGGCGATCGAGGATAACGACCTGATAACCGAATACGGCAAGGAAGTCGCCCGGCAGTGCAAGGAGATGGGAATCCACATCAATTTCGCACCCGATATGGATGTGAACAGCAATACCGACAACCCGGTGATCGGTCTGCGCTCCTTCGGCGAGAATCCGCAGGCGGTGGCCGAAAAGGGGCTGGCGTATGCCCGCGGGCTGGAAGGGCAGGGCATCCTGTCCGTCTCCAAGCATTTCCCCGGACATGGCGATACCGCCGAGGATTCCCATTATACGCTGCCTGCCGTCCATCAGGACCGGGCACGCCTGGACAGCGTGGAACTGCTGCCTTTCAAACGTTACATCTATGACGGCTATGCCGGCGTGATGACCGGACATCTTTATGTCCCGGCATTGGACAAGTCGCGCGATAAGCCGGTTTCCATGTCCCGTGCCGTTGTCACCGGCTTGCTGCAAAAAGAACTCGGGTTCCGGGGGCTCTGTTTTACCGATGCCTTGGCAATGAAAGGCGCGACTACCCGCAAGTCCGACAATCCTTCCGTAAAGGCGCTGCTGGCGGGCAATGATATCCTGTTGGCTCCGGCGGCCCCGATCAATGATTTCGCAGCCGTGAAGGAAGCCTTGGATGAAGGTATATTGGACAGGGAAGAGATAGAAGCGAAGATCATCAAGATCCTGCAATATAAATACATTGCCGGGCTGAACCACTATCGCCCGGTCGAGACGAAAGGTTTGTCCGAACGGCTGAACTCTCCCCATGCTGCATGGTTGGCTGCCAAGTTGAATGAAGAAGCGATCACCTTGTTGAAGAACGAAGGCGACATCATCCCGTTGAAGCAGCTCGATAAGAAAAAGATCGCCGCCCTGTCTATCGGCGACGGGGTAGGAAACGAGTTCCAGAAGATGTTGGGGCGCTACGACTCGATCGCTTGTTTCAGCATCGGTCGCAATGCGACGGCCGCCCAGGTGCAGAGTGTCTATAAGAAATTGGAGAAATATGATGTGATCATTTGCGGCGTACACACGGTCCGCATTCCGGAAAGCCCGGCTCTGCGCCAGTTGGCAGCAAGGAAAGAACTGGTCTATGCCTTTTTCACCTTGCCCTATTTTTGTAAAGAATATAAACCTTCCATCCTGAAAGCCAAAGCGGTCGTAATGGCCTACGAGGGTACGCCGCTTGCTCAGGAATATGCGGCGCAAGCCATCTTCGGCGGCATTGCGGTCAAAGGAAAGTTGCCGGTTTCCATTCCCACCCTGTACACGGCGGGGACGGGCGTGTTTACCGAAAAGACACGTCTCGGTTATCATGAGCCGGAAGAAGTGGGCGTAAGCCCCGAACGTTTGGACGTGATCGCCTCTATCGTGGAAGACGGCCTGGTGCAGAAGGCTTTTCCCGGTTGCCAGGTGCTCGTAGCCAAAGATGGCATGATTATCTACGACAAATCATTCGGCTATTTCGACTACGACAAGAAACAGGCTGTTGACGAGAACTCCGTCTATGACCTGGCTTCTTCTTCCAAAGCGGCGGGGACCTTGCTGGCCGTTATGAAAGCCTATGACGACAAGATGTTCACGCTGAACAATAAGATATCCGATTTCGTCCCCGAACTGAAGGACTCGGACAAAAAGAACCTGGTCATCAAAGACCTCCTCTACCATCAGTCCGGCCTGACGCCGACGATCAATTTCTACCTGAACGCGATCGACAGGGACAGCTACAAAGGCAGCCTGTACAGCAATGCAAAGAACCAGGCGCATCCGGTCCGTTTCGATGCCCGGACGTATGTGCGTAACGACTTCTCTTTTCTCCCCGATCTGGTATCCGCCCGGAAGAAGCCGGGTTTTACGACAGAGATCGCCCGCAACATGTATCTGCACGACTCTTTTAAAGACACCATTATCCGGGAGATCAAAGACTCGCGCCTCGGTGTGCGCGGCAAGTACAAATACAGCTGCATCAATTTCATCCTGTTGAAGATGATGGTGGAGAAGCAGATGCGGCAACCGATGGACCGCCTGCTGCATGACACGTTCTTCAGCCGGCTCGGAGCCTGGCATACAACCTACAATCCTTTGCACATCCTCGATACGGCGCAGATCGTCCCGACCGAGTATGATGGTTTCATCCGTCGTCAACTGCTGCGCGGCTATGTGCACGACGAGGCGGCCGCTTTCCAAGGGGGCGTTTCGGGCAATGCCGGACTTTTCTCCAATGCGGGTGACCTGGCGAAAGTGCTGCAACTCTATCTGAACCAGGGAAGCTACGGCGGCGAAGAATATTTGTCCAAAGAGACCAGCCGCCTCTTCACCCAAAGCAAAAGCCCGACTTGTCGTCGCGGCCTGGGGTTCGACAAGCCGGTAGTTGGCGGGGGCAAAGCATCTCCTTGCGGCAGCCTGGCTCCCGCCTCCGTCTATGGGCATACCGGTTTTACCGGCACTTGCTTCTGGGTGGACCCGGATAACAACTTGCTGTATATCTTCCTGTCCAACCGGGTGAACCCGACACGGGCCAACAACAAGCTGAGTTCGCTGGAGATCCGTACACGTATCCAAGACGCAATCTATAAAGCAATCAACAATTCTTAATTCTTAATTTTTAATTCTTAATTTTTTAATCATGTTATTCGGACACGGTGACGACCACTATAATTCGCAGAAAGAGGTAAAGATAAATTTCAGTTCAAATGTATGGCACGGGGCCGATCTCCGCACACTCAGGGAACACCTGGACAGGCGGTTTTATGAACTCACGCGCTATCCGGAACCGGATGCCTCTTCCCTGAAACGCTTGCTTGCCCGCTGCTATGAGGTGGAGGAGGAGAATATAGTGGTTACGAACGGCTCCATCACGGCTTTCTATCTGCTGGCACAAACATGGAAAGGGGCAAAGTCGGCTATTGCCGTTCCCTCTTTTGCCGAATATGAAGATGCTTGCCGCCTGCACGGGCATGAAGTCAGTTTCTTTCCGACCTCGTGCGACCTGTCCGGCCTTTCGCTGGAAGGGCTGGACTTCTGCTGGATCTGTAACCCGAACAATCCGGACGGCAAGCTGATCCCCCGGGCGGAACTGTTAGCACTGATCGAGGCGAACCGGCAGACGGTCTTTATCATCGACCAGGCATACGTCGCCTTTACGACGGAAGAGTTGCTGAAACCCTCGGATGTCCGCCTTCATCCGAACCTGATCCTGATCCAATCGATCTCGAAAGCGCATAATATACCGGGACTCCGCATCGGCTACCTGATCGCTTCTCCGGAAAAGGCCGGGCAGATAAACCGGTACATCATTCCCTGGTCTGTCAACGCAATCGCTGTGGAGGCCGGCAAATACATCCTGACGCATCCGGAGCAATATATCCTGCCCGTACGTGAATGGAGGCGCGAGACTGCCTGCCTGATCGACCGGCTGAATGAGTTGGGCGACCTCGAAGCGTTGCCGACATCCGTGACTTTCTTCTTAGCCCGCCTGAAAAAAGGAACGGCTGCTGAGTTGAAACAATATTTGTGGGATCGTCACGGCTTGCTGATCCGCGACGCCTCCAATTTCCGCGGCCTGGACGAACGTTATATCCGCATATCGGCCCAGGCAGCAGACGAGAACCGGGTGCTTGTCGAGGCAGTGCGGGAATGGCTCTCCGTCTCGCCTTGATGTCGAAGGCAGTTTCACCTTGATGTCGTTTCGTGAGATGGCTTCTCGTTCATGAAGATGCCTGAGAACTTAGTAAGTTAGCAAGATTGGAAAAGTTATTGGGCAGGAGGGACGTTACCTTTGCGAAGTAAAACAGAAAAAGAACATGCAACAACGAACAACGACAAGAGAAGAATACCTGAAACGGGTGAACCTGGTGATCGAGTATATCAATAATCACTTGGGGGATGATATAGACCTGAACCAGCTGGCCGAAATGTCGCATTTGTCCCCGTACCATTTTCACCGGGTGATGAGCGCGTTTTTAGGAGAGCCGTTGGGGGCGTTCATTGTGCGGAAACGGATCGAGACTGCAGCTCATCTGCTTCGCTACACGGATATGTCCGTCGGGGATATCGCTTACCGCATCGGATATGGTGCACCCTCTTCCCTGTCGAAGGCTTTCAGGCAGTTCTATTCTATTTCACCAAACGAATATAGAAACAATAAAGAGTACACGATTATGAGACCAGAAAAGATATGGCCCGACTTGCTGTTGGAGGCCGAGATAAAAGAAATTCCCGTTCGCAATGTGATTTATATCCGCCTGACGGGCGATTACCGCCAGAATGATTATGGCGGAACCTGGATGAAGCTTTATGCTTTTGCCCGCGAGCATAACTTGCCGACAATCGATCCTTGTCCGCTTTGTATCTATCACGACGATCCGAAAGTGACATCCGAAGATAAGTTGCGTACGGATGTCTGCATGATCATGCCCGCTCCTGTTCAGCCGAAAGGAGAAGTCGGAGCCAAGCAGATTCCGGCCGGTCGTTATGCCACCTTTATTTATGAGGGATCATACGAATATCTGCAAGCCGTTTACGATACGATCTATGTAAAGAAATTGCCGGAGATGGGTTGTACGCTTCGTGACGAGCCGAGCTACGAACGCTATCTGAACGATCCGCGCAATACGAAGCCTGAAAATCTGCTGACGGAAATCTGTATTCCGGTACAGTAGTCCTCTCTTATGCACCTCTGTAAACCTTTTGCCTGCCCGGTTGTTTACCTTACATCTTTATAAACACAGACGATTATGGCAACAACAAGCAGACACCTGAGTGACAAACTGACAACCGAAGAACGGGGCATGCTCCCTTCTTCGGATTTCGGTATTCCGGAGACCCGTGAGTTTCCCATCCCCGATGCCACCCATGTCCGGGCAGCGGAAGCCTATTTCAGGTATGCCTCAGAAAAGGAGAAACCGCTTTTGGCTCATCGGATATTAATGAAAGCGCAGGAGTTCGGAGTGGATGTAAAGAGTCCGACCGTTCTGGAATGGGCGGAAAGATATCAATCGGAATAATTGAGTTAGGAAATGCATTAAAAATTTGCTTTTTATGGAATATCGGATAGAAAAAGACACGATGGGGGAAGTGAAAGTCCCCATTGATGCCTATTATGGTGCACAGACACAACGCAGCGTGGACAATTTCAAGATTGCCCAAGATATTAACCGTATGCCCAAAGAGGTGATACGCGGGTTTGCTTATCTGAAAAAGGCGGCCGCCCTGGCGAATAAGGAGGCGGGTGTCTTGTCGGCCGAGAAATGCGACCTGATCGGACGTGTCTGCGATGAGATATTGGCAGGCAAGCTCGACGACCAGTTCCCATTGGTGGTCTGGCAGACCGGAAGCGGCACGCAGACCAATATGAATGTGAACGAAGTGATCGCCAACCGGGCCCAGGTCCTGAACGGCGGTAAGCTGACGGATGAGGAGAAGGTTTTGCTGCCGAACGACGATGTGAACAAGTCGCAGTCCTCCAACGACACGTTTCCGACCGCCATGCATATCGCTGCCTATATCATGGTAAAAGAGGTCACCCTCCCCGGACTTGAAAAGCTGCTTAAGACGCTTCAGAAGAAAAGCCGGGATTTCATGCCGATCGTCAAGATCGGGCGTACGCACTTTATGGATGCCACCCCGCTGACGTTGGGACAGGAGTTCAGTGGCTATGCTTCCCAGTTGGAGCATGGAATCCGTGCAATAAAGAACGCCTTGCCGCATCTTGCCGAGTTAGCGATCGGGGGAACGGCGGTCGGAACAGGTATCAATACGCCTCCGAACTTTGACGAATGTGTGTCGAAGCGGGTTTCGGAAATGACAGGACAACCTTTCGTTAAGGCGCCGAATAAGTTCGAAGCGCTTGCCACGCATGATGCCATTGTCGAAGTGCATGGCGCTTTGAAGTTGGTTGCCGTCAGTCTGATGAAGATTGCGAACGATATCCGTATGTTGAGTTCCGGTCCGCGTGCAGGTATCGGCGAGATCCATTTGCCGGAGAATGAGCCGGGTTCTTCCATCATGCCGGGCAAGGTCAACCCGACACAATGCGAAGCCTTGACGATGATTGCCGCCCAGGTGATGGGCAATGATGTCGCGATCTCGGTCGGGGGAGCCAGCGGGCAGTTCGAACTGAATGTATTCAAGCCGATGATTATCTATAACTTCCTGCATAGTGCCCGCCTGATAGGCGAGGGTTGTCAGAACTTCAACGACCGTTGCGCCGTCGGTATCGAGCCGGTGAAGGAGACGATCAAGAAACATCTGGATGATTCGCTGATGCTTGTCACGGCCTTGAATCCGAAGATCGGCTATTACAAGGCGGCTTCTATCGCACAGAAAGCCTTTAAGGAAAATAAGACATTGAAGGAGGCGGCTGTCGAGTTGGGGGTGCTCACTGCCGAAGAGTTCGACGAGTGGGTGGATCCAGCCAAGATGGTCGGCAAATTGGAGATATTCCCGGACTAAAAGACTGAATACTTAAAAGATTATTCTTATTTTTGTCTGGAAATCCCGGTATAATTATGGATGAAAAAGTGCTTGAGAAGTTGAAGGTACTGGCCGAATCGGCTAAGTATGATGTCTCATGCGCTTCCAGCGGAACGTCGCGAAAGAACAAGAGCGGCGGGATCGGAAGTGCGGCGGGGTGGGGCATTTGCCACAGTTTTGCCGAGGACGGCCGCTGCATTTCGCTCCTGAAGATCATGCTGACGAACTATTGCATCTTCGACTGCGCCTACTGCATCAATCGCCGCAGCAACGACATACCCCGTGCCACATTGACGGTGACGGAGCTGGTGAACCTCACGATCGAATTTTACCGCCGCAACTATATCGAGGGATTGTTCCTTAGTTCCGGTGTCGTGCGCAATGCCGATTACACGATGGAACGCCTTGTCAGGGTGGTGAAAGACCTCCGGACTGTGTACCGTTTCAACGGCTATATCCATTTGAAAAGCATTCCCGGAGCGAGTCAGGAGCTGGTGAACGAAGCCGGGCTCTATGCCGACCGTATGAGCGTGAACATCGAGATACCGAACGAGAAGAGCCTCCAGATACTTGCGCCCGAAAAAGACTTTAAGAGCGTCTTCCAGCCGATGCGTTACATCCAGCAAGGCGTGTTGCAGAGTGCCGAAGAGCGGAAACGTTTCCGCCACGCCCCGCGTTTTGTCCCCGCCGGACAGAGCACGCAGATGATTGTCGGGGCGACGCCCGATTCGGATAAGGATATCCTTCGCCTTTCGTCCGCCCTCTACCAGCGTCCGACGATGAAACGTGTCTATTACTCCGGTTTTATCCCTGTCAACGAATACGACAACCGGTTGCCGGCCTTGAAGCAACCGCCGCTGGTGCGCGAGAACCGCCTGTATCAGGCGGACTGGCTTCTGCGTTTCTATCAGTTCAAGGTGGACGAGATCGTGAACGATGCCTATCCTGATCTCGATCTGGAAGTCGATCCAAAACTCGGTTGGGCGTTGCGCCATCCGGAACAGTTTCCGGTCGATATCAATAAGGCGGATTACGAGATGCTCCTTCGCGTGCCCGGCATCGGGGTGAAGTCGGCGAAACTGATCGTCGTCTCCCGCCGTTATTCCCGCCTGGGGACGGAACAGTTGAAGAAGATCGGGGTCGTGATGAAGAAAGCCCAGTATTTCATCACTTGCCACGAACTGCCAGTCCGCACGATCAACGAAGTGTCGCCTGAGGCTGTCCGTCAAATCCTCACCCGGAAAGCGGGACGGAAGAATACGGACGACCGCCAGTTAGTCTTTCAATTCAAGGATGAATCATGACGGTATTCGTGTACGATAAGACCTTTGAAGGGTTGCTGACCGCCGTCTTCGACGCCTATTCGCGCCGCAGCTTCCCGGATCTGCTGTTGGCGGAAGGCGAACCTTTTCCCTTGTTTTACGATGAGGCGGTGACGATCTGCACGGACGATGTCAAGGTGGACCGTGTCTGGAAAGGATTGCAAAGGAAATTATCCGTTACGGCTCTGTCTGTGATCACTGTCACCTGGCTATCCGAACTGCCGGGAGTGGACATGCTGCTTTTCCGCTATATCCGCAAGGCGATCGATGCCCCGCGTACGATCGAACTGAACTTCGGTGATCCCGATGTCCTCGAAGTCTCCAAGATATGGAAGAAGGTGACGAACGAACGCCTGCGTGTCATCCAGTTCCTCCGTTTCCAGAAAGCGGCCGACGGCACTTTTTTTGCTGCCGTCAAACCGATCTATAATGTTCTCCCGCTGACATTGACGCACCTGAAAGACCGCTTTGCCGACCAATGCTGGCTGCTATACGACCTGAAACGCGAGTACGGTTACTATTACGACCGCAAAGAAGCCGTCGAGGTCCGTTTCGAAGAGAAGGAAGCCCACCTGCTTTCCGGCCTGCTCAGCGAAGACCTGATGGATGCCGACGAGAAGCTGTTCCAGCAGATGTGGAAGACCTACTTCAAATCGATCGCCATCAAGGAGCGCCTCAACCCCAAGCTCCACCGCCAGCACATGCCCGCCCGGTTCTGGAAGTATATGCCGGAGAAGCTGTAAGCCCGGAGGCGTCACTCTTTCTTGTCAGCGGAACCTTGTATGTATCGCAACGCAAACTCCAACTGTGTGTCTTTTCCCTCCATATAATCCGAAACCGTCTGCCTGACGATATGGTGTGGAGCGATTCCTACTCCTTCGAGCGGGAAACCCTTCGGTGAGAGGGCGGGAGGATTGGTCGGGATGCGGAAGCTCGTACCGTGCGACGTTTTGAACGTTTGCGGATGGTTGCCGGTGTCGCCGCCTGTCGGTTCGCCGATCAGGACCGCATTGCCGCTTTCCTTCATGTCGATGACGAAACTCTCGGCAGCGGATAATGTAATGGTACTTGTCAATAAAAGTATTTTCCCTTGATAAGCGTCCGCCATGGGTATCATCGGGATGTTGCTGAGGCAATGGGGCTGCTCCTTGCGTATCAGGTAACGGCAAAGGTCACGTCCGTTGTTGCTGTTGCCTCCTCCGTTCCAGCGGACATCGACGATCAGATAAGGCAAATGTTTCACTTTCGGATAATCTTCGGCGAAGCTCTCCATCACGCCATTCATCATCGAGTTGATCGCCAAGTAGCCGGTGCTGTCGTTCAGGATTTCCCAGGATGTCATGCGTTGGTTGGAGGCCGGAAGGCTTTCTTGTGGCAGTAAGGCGAGTTGCAGGTCGAGCGTGTCGGCTCCACGGCTGACCGTGTAGGTCCTGACTGTATCCGTGTAGCTTTTGTAAAGGCGCCCGGCCGCGAGTAGACGTCTGTATTCGGGGGTCGAGGCTGGAATGTATTTTTCGTTTCGGTCTATCCATTCCTTGACCGGGGTCCCGTCGACGGCGATGATCCGGTCTTTGTCGCTGAAGCCCGACTGTTGCAAGTAGCCGTTCGGTTTGTCCACGAAAAGCGTGTCTCCGATAAAGGCGGGAAAGCCTCCGATCCGGTATTCCTTGACATAAACGAAGGCGTGCCCGGCTTGTAAAGCCGCGAAATACTCCAGCAGGGCTTTCCCGTATTCTTCTCCGGTAGATGACTTCTCGATCCGTTCGGCATAGGAGGAGGAAAGGGCGTCTATGTCGATATGCTTGGAGGCGTAAAGGGAGTAGTTGTCTTTGACGATCTCGCTGATCTCCGCGAAATCTTCCGCGAACTCATCCGGGGAAAGCAGCAGCTCGGACAGGTAGTGCCTTTCTACTTCCACCTCCGAAGAGTAGAAGTATTTGCCGTAGACGACCAGTCCGACAAATGCCAGACCTATGAGTAGAACGATTGCCGCCAGTATCCGGCCGATGAGTTTGAGTGCTTTCATTACGTTTGCTTTTATGTGAATTGCCACAAATATAGGGATTTGGATGAGAATATTCCCCTGAAATTTAAAATATGTAAGCGGAAATTTTTGAAATACAGTTATATATAGTCTCTTTGCCCTGCATCAGTCTTTCTATCGATAACTATCGGACAGCTAAGCGACTGTTATCGGATCACTGACTGATAACTATCGGACAGTTGGTCGACAGTAGTCGGTCGAAAGAATGATTGGAGGGAATCGGGATTTTTTCAGTCTCGCTGAAATGTCCGCCGTTGACGGACGGGAGGAAGATACGATTTCTTCTTCTTCCTGCCGTGGTCTGAACGGTCGCTTCCCGGCGTGTTTCGTATGTCCGGTACGACAATCGCCTTTGCGATTATCTGAAAAGTTATTCGAAGTAGTACAGGAAGATCGCAACACCCTCCAGCGCTTTCTTCGGCTGGTCCTTGATTTCGATGGCAAACTTGATCTCCGCCTTGGCTACGCCGCGCAGATTCGTCAGAGTCTGGAGTTTGGCGATCAGGCGGATGCTTTGTCCCGTCAATACGGGTTGTCCGAATTTCATCTTGTCCATGCCGTAATTAATCATCATCTTCAGGTTGTTCACTTCGATGATCTGGTTCCATAGGTGCGGAAGGAGTGAGAGCGTCAGGTAGCCGTGGGCAATCGTGCTGTGGAACGGGCTTTCCGTTTTGGCGCGTTCGGGGTCCACGTGAATCCACTGGTGATCCAATGTCGCATCGGCAAAAAGGTTGATGCGTTCCTGTGTCAGTTCTACATAGTCTGAAATTCCTATTTGCTGGCCTACCAGCTTTTCAAAGTCTTCGTACGAGTTGATAACTGCTTTTCCCATTATTCTTTTGTTTAGTGATTTATGATCTTATACGTCCACCGTCAGGTAACCGCGATCTGTTTTATCGCCGGTTACAAGGTGTCTCTGCAATTTTCGCAATAATTCTTGGAATAAACAAATATTGCAACTTAACTCTGTCTATTTTGTTGAATTTATATAGATAGAGTTAAGTTACAATCTTATTTAAGTCTTATGGGGAAGACAAGGAAAGTCATTGGATACACGTTGGGGATCGTAATAGTGCTGACCGCTGCTATATTCCTGCTGAATCTTCATCTGACCAAACGTCTCGAACGGTATCTCCGGAAAGAACTGATTCACCGGACGGCCGAGGCTACGGATGGCTTCTATGCGCTTTCTTTCGATAACCTCTCCATCAGTTTCTTCAAAGGCGAACTGAAACTTGAGGGAATAAAGCTACATCCCGACCCGGTGGTTTTCAGTGATTGGAAAAGGAAGGACAGCCTGCCGTCTACCTATGTGACGGCTGAGGTCGGCATGATCGATTTTAAAGGATTGAACCTTACCTGGCGGTGGAATTACAAGCTGTTACATTTTGAGTCGTTTGAAATCAGGAATCCGGAGATACGAGTGTTTAACCCTTACTATTCGACGCGGGCGGAGATGAGGAAAGAGGCGGAGACCAAGACTTTGTACGAGGTGATCTCTCCTTATATTGACGTATTGACCGTCCGGGTGCTGAACTTGGAGAACGCCAGCGTCTCTTATTCCGTGGAGAATCCCGTTTCCCCGATTGTCTATGCCTTGGACGATGTCAGTTTCCATGCGTATGGTTTCCGTTTGGATGAGGATTCGTCCGAAAGCGGGAAGTTGCTCTATTGCGACAATTTCGATTTCATTACCAACCGGTCGCAGACGCTATTGACCAATAATGACTTTCGCTTGCAAACGGACCGGATCTTGCTGAGTACGGAAGATTCCATTATCTCCATTTCCAATATTACGCTTGCGCCTCAGGGTGAATTGTGGGTGGAGCGGAAACAGCGGCCGGACAGCTACCTGAATGCGTTGATCAGGGCCGTTGAAGTGAAAGGGATACGGTTTCGTCGTGAAAACGCTCTGAATTACCTCACGGCACGTTCGTTCGATATCATTTCTTCGGATATACAAGCCTTTAATCTGGCGGGAGAGAGCCGGCCGGTTGCTAAGGGGAAGAAGAAAACGCTAAATGAAAGGGAGGCGGATTCTTTGGTTAGTTCCCTATCCCTTTATGAATTGATTTCTCCGGTCTTGCATGCCGTCTCCATCGGGACGATCGGGATTGAGAAAGCGAAGTTGCAATATTCTTTTGCTGTAAAGGATACGGTAGAGGTGTACAGGTTGGCAAACTTTGATTTCCATGCCTACGATTTTCAGGTGGACTCTGTTTCGGAAGCCCGGCACGGATTCTGGTATTCGCGTGGTTTCTCATTCGAAGCGACTGGCATCGAGGGGCTGATGACGGCCCGCAATCACCGGTTTACGGTGGAGCGCATGGCTTTGGATACGGAAAGCGGGGATTTCAATCTGGAACGAATCCGGCTGCGTCCCTTATCGGTGCGCGGACGGAACGACTATATGGCGGGAAGTATTGATACGGTCGGAATCCGAGGTTTGTCGTACGACAAGGGGATCAGTGCCCGATTGCTGAAAATCGACCGCCCGAATCTGCGTTATGTGGTGGCTCCCTCCTTTCATAAGCAGGAGGTGAAGTCGGCAAGGCCTGAAAACAGTCGTGTCGATGTGGAGGCGATCCTGAATCCTTTCCTCCGCTATCTTGCTGTTAAACGGGTGAGCCTGAACCATGCGCGTGTGACGGTCGATGATAAAAGCGTGCCCGATCCGGTCACATATAAACTGAACGACTTTAATTTCTTTGCAACCGATATTTTGGTAGATCGGCAGACAGGGAAGGGGAACGGATTGTTTTTTGATTATGGAAATATGGGGTTTAGCTTTAGTAGGTTCGATAACTACCTGCCGGGGAAAGAATATCGCCTGTCCGTGCGGAAAGGACAATTCTCGACCGTAAAGGGAATCCTGGAGTTGAAGGATATCCAACTGCTCCCACAAGATACGGTGGAAAAGACGTCTATCCGGTTTTCTTCGCCGGGACTTCGTATAAGCGGCCTGCAACGGATACCTGAAAGGCCGGACCGGAATATCCGGCTGGCATCGTTCCGGGTAGATTCGCCTGATATCCGGGTGTACGGACCGGACGGAAGCGGGGTGTCCGCTTCGCTTAAAAGCTTGGCATTGGAGGAAATTGCCTGGGATAGTACATTGTTGAAGTTAGGCTCGGTTTGCTTGGAAAGTCCGGTGGCGGATATTTATACAGGTCATTTACGCGATACTCTGCCACGTCAAACGAAGGCGGGTTCGGCTGATTTATATACAGCCTTGGGGAAAGTGGCCGGACGAATCTCTTTAGGTCGTTTTAGCCTGACGGATGCGGACGTCCGTTATGCCTATCATGGGAAAAGCGATTCTTTGCAGTACCAGAAGTTGGATACGACAAATCTGTTTGTAGAAGGGCTGGCTGTCGATACCCGTCTTCGTACATATAAATTGGATGATATCCGTTTCTCCACCCGTAACCTGACGTTTCCTTTGGATAACGGTTTCTACATGCTAAAGGTGGGCGGAGTGGACTTGAACCGGTCGAGTGCGGTTATCGATCGCATCCGTCTTGTGTCTCCGTATCCTAAAATGCGGTTCGCTTATTTGCAGCCGCACCATAAAGATTGGTTTGATGTGAGTGTTGGGCAGATTTCGCTGACAGGTATCGATCTGCCCTCTTATTTCTCGGAAAAGGTGCTTCGGATAGCCGATGTACAGGTATCGGATGTTGTATTGCAGAATTTAAAGAACCAGAAAATACCGGTGCCCCGGCATATTGTCCCGATGATCTATGCCGGACTTCAGAAAGCTCCGGTTAAACTGGATTTCCAAAGAGTGGGCGTGAAGAACTTTTCCGTTGTTTACGAAGAGCTTTCAAAGAAGGGGACGGTGCCCGGCAAATTGTTTTTTACGGATATGAACGGTACGTTTACCGGCTTTACGAATATCGTCTCCCGCCCTGATCAATACATCGTGCTGGATGCAGATGGCAAGTTGATGGGGAAAGGGGCTTTTACGGCTACCTGGAAGTTACCGGTCGATTCGCTGAACGACCGTTTCCTGCTGAATGCCCGCCTGGACAGTTTCGATCTGACGGCATTGAACGGATTGCTGGTTCCCCTGTCCTCGGCAGAAGTCCGGAGTGGACGGGTCCGGGGAATGACTTTCAGTACGGAAGCCTCCAGCAAAGGTGCTACCGTGGAGATGCTTTTCCTATATAACGACTTGGAAGCCGCTCTGCTGAAAGAGAAAGATGGAGTTCTGACGGACAAGAAGTTTCTGACCGGTCTGGTCAACCGTATATTAAAACATGATAATCCGGATAAAACAAGGGAAGGTTTTAACAAACCGCGTTATTCGAGTGTTTCAATAATAAGGGATCCTTATCATTCCACTTTCAATTATTTGTGGCAGATATTAAGACCGCCGTTGATTGAATCGGTCGGCGTTTCCAAAAAGAAGCAGGATGTAGCCAAAGGAGTTATGACTTTCTTTACGAAAGTGAAAAACTTTTTTCGGGGCAAAAAGAACGTTTCAGGGAAGCCTCTTTTGGAAGAGGAAAGGAAGGATGCTCTATTATTAGAATTTGAACCTGTAAATAATTAAAAATATGGATTACATGATAACTCATTATCCGGATAAGAAACGTTTTGAAACGCAGGTGGATGGCGTGACGGCTTTTGTTCAGTATCGTTTGTCGGGGAATAAACTGGATATAATCCACACGATTGTTCCTCCTGCTATCGGAGGGCGGGGGATTGCTGCCGCTTTGGTAAAGTACGCTTATGATTATGCGATCGGGAACGGCATGAAACCGCAGGCGACCTGTAGTTATGCGGTCGCCTGGTTACATCGCCATCCTGACTATGCCGGATGAGGTGTTTAATCTTTGATCTCTACTCCCAGCATCCGTACCAGTTCCAAGGCTTGTAAGGAGGAAACGGAAGATCCTCTCAACTCGCTATTGGCAAGGTTTGTAATGCGGATGCCGGATATTTCCGAGTTCGACAGATCGATCCCTTTCAGCGAGGTGCGGTATAACTCCGCTTCCATCAGGTTGCAGGCGTTGAATGACACATTCATCAGTTGGCAGCCTTCTATTCCGGCTCCCTGCAAGTTGGATCGGGTAAATTGTATATATCGCATTTTACTCATCGAGAGATTCATATATTCTCCCCGGCACTCTTCAAAAGTGATATGATTGAATATCCCGTCCGCCATATTGGTTCCCATTAACTTACAGCCGGTAAATTCTACCCGGTGGAAGCCGCAACCTGTAAAGTCAACATTTGACAGGTCGCAGTTCTTGAACACGACATCGCTGAATTGGGATTTCCGTATACTGCATGCCCCGAAGCTACAGTTAGAGAAAACACAGGATTGCACCGAAAGATTACTCTTTTTCACCTCTTCTATCCGCAGGTTTTTAAAGGAATACTCGATTAGGTCTTCATCGTTCTTTTCTAACGCTGTCTGTATGTCTGTGCTTTCATGAAGGGTGTTTGCCAAATGGGGTTGTGTAATTCTCATATGTTGTTTGTTTTATAAATGGGAAGATAAAAGTACATATTTTGTCCGTATGAATAAAAGAAAAGAGGACATATCTTTCGATATATCCTCTTTTTGTAGTCGGGATGAGAAGACTCGAACTTCCGACCTCCACGTCCCGAACGTGGCGCGCTAGCCAACTGTGCTACATCCCGTTTTCGATTACGGCTGCAAAGGTACAACTAATTTTTAAACTGCAAATAGTTTTGCTGTTTTTTTCATTCAGAACGCGATTTTTTTTATATCTTCCATAAAATACATTTTCTTTGAATATTTTCCATTGAAACATTTGGAGTGTAATAAATAATGTTTACCTTTGCACCCGTTAAACAAAACAACGGTGCCATAGCTCAGTTGGTAGAGCAAAGGACTGAAAATCCTTGTGTCCCCGGTTCGATTCCTGGTGGCACCACTGAAAATCAAGCAGTTACAATCGAAAGTAACTGCTTTTTTTATGTCTTTTCGGTGGTTTTTCCCTTCAAATCCCATTATTTTCTGTGTTTTTCGTGTTGAGTTTGCAGAGGCATGTAAACCGAGATGTAAACCATGAGTGCTACAATCTGTATCGTATGTTACAAATCTAAAGTGTTGAAAAACAATGAATCACCGTTAATGTTACGCATCTGTAAAGATGGCAAACGGAAGTATGAAAGCATTGGAATCTCTCTTAATCCCAAATATTGGGACTTCAAAGCCAATAAACCTACTTCCAAATGTCCCAATAAAGAGTATATCGAAAAGGTGATTACAGAGAAAACGAAAGCCTATACAGATAAAATTCTGGAATTAAAGGCTATGGAAAGGGAGTTTACAGCAACCACTTTAGCGGAAAAGGTAAACAATCCCGTAAAGTTGAAAACCGTTGGCGATGTCTTTTTAGACTATATGGAGAGGCTTTCAGCAGAGAAACGCACTGGATATATGCTTTCTATCAAACAGGTGTATAACTCGCTTATCAAGTTCAACAAACATCTGAATATCTATTTTCCAGATATTGATATGGCTTGGCTACGGAAATACGAAACTTGGCTACGCTCAAACAATATCAAAGAAAACACGATCGGTATTCGTTTCAGGACTTTAAGAGCGATCTATAATCTTGCTATTGAAGAAAACATTGTCAAAGCTGAATATTATCCTTTCAAAAAGTATAAAGTATCCAAGCTGCATGAAGAGACAGCCAAAAGAGCTATCACTAAAGAGGACATAAACAAGGTTCTTTCCTACAAGTCAAGTAATCCGTTTACGAGACTGCCTATCGACCTGTTTACTTTCTCTTACTTCATGGGTGGCATTAACTTCGTGGATATGGCATACCTTACAAAAGATAATATCATTGACAACCGTTTGATCTATTCCAGACGTAAAACAAGTAAGCTGATAAAGCTGCCATTACAGCCAAAAGCGATCGAACTGATCCATAAATATGCTGATCCAGACAATCCTTATCTATTCCCTATCCTGTCTACCTTCCATAAAACGGAACAACAGCAAAGAAACAGGATTCATAAGGTGATCTCTAAAGTGAATGACCGTTTGAAAGCCATTGGCAAAGAATTAAACTTGCCTATAGACTTGACAACATACGTTGCCCGTCATAGTTTTGCCACATCATTAAAGAGATCAGGCGTGAATACCTCTTTAATCTGTGAGGCTTTAGGGCACAGTTCAGAGAGAGTAACCCAAATCTATCTGGACAGCTTCGGTAATGACCAGATGGAAGACGCAATGAAAAACCTACTCTAAACCAAAGAATCCTGTTTCCAGAAATGGGGACAGGATTCTTTTTATCTTAATTTTGCCACATCAAACAAGTAAAAGGAAATGATACTGGATATAGACAACCCGTTATTGGCGTATGTATTGAAATACTTCGGCTCTTACCAAGCTATCTTAGAAACAGACGAAGATGGCAAGACATATTTAATGAACACTTGGTATCCCGTTGGATTCGCCCACTGGTATGAGGATATTCTAAAATCAATCCCTTTCAAAAGATCAGGCTATGATAAGCACGAGCGTTTACAGGAACTTCTAACTGAATTGAATCTGGATAAAGAATCATTCTGGGGACTGATCCTGTACCTGTATGACTATACCACTGACGCTTGCAAGAATCTACTTGTACCACAAAAGACATACCAAGAGACCTACAATGAATTTTGTGAGTTCTTAGAACAGAATCCCCATATTGAATCACTGACATTTAAAGCCTCTAATAAAAAGACTTATACTATATCTGATAAACTGATCCTTGACTTTTTGGCTATCCATTTGCAAGAAGAGAAGATGAGTAACCAGCAAAAGCAACGGTTCAACAGTGAACTCAGACCATTATCAGCAACAGAGAAAGCGGATTCCAGACGAAAGATCAGTTATTTCTTTGCACGTCAACTAACCCAATTCTTGCAAATAGAAGGAATCTCAAATATTAAAAGAAGGGGAAAAGCTACTATCCCAAATAAAGAAAAGGAGTTGATCTTATGTTCCCTCTATGTATGCAAATTTGCGGATAATCCAGAAAACTACTTGGACTTAGGCTATTACAACAAACTGATGAAAGACTTCAAAGGCTTATCCATGAATATGTCCCATAAATATGAACTGGAAATACATGCTGGTTGGATATTAAAATAAAGGATACAAATCGCACCGCCAAAACTTATCCTATATACGTTCTCAGACCGCTATACTTTTGCAGTGTAATCAAAAACAATTAGAACCTAATGCTGTAAAGGTAAGCGTAAAAGAAAATGAGAAATTTAGATTCAGTTAAAGAAGCAAACGAGGTTATGACAGTTGAAAAGGCTAACGAGTTATTAAAGGAGAAAAGACAATTCTTGTTGAATAATGCGAATGCGGAAGACAACATCAAGAAATCGGCAGAAGTCAATGTGAGAAAGGCTGAAAGAGGGTATCTTGAAGCACTTAAAAAGGTGGTACTTCCAACTACACAGGTGATATTCTGGGACTTGACAAATGAGACAGAAGAACAAGTAACAATCACGAAAAGACAAAGTGAAATCATTATAGCTACATCTGATTACAGCATGTCTGTTGCCAAAACTAATATTGAATTAGGCAAGGGGTTGATAACCAATGATAAGTTTGAGAAAGTCCCCCTTTATGTAACAGATGCCAACTTGTTCTATGATGCGGATATTACGCTGAAAGACCTGAACGGAAACATAGTGGAAAAAGGAACTCCTAATGTCTATGTTCCAGTGGATTCCGCAAACGGTTATTGGCAATGGGCTACTTATCATGAGTATAACTTAAATGCCATTGTAAAAGAGGAGAAACAATTAGTCATAGAGAATGTACAAGTTAAACGGTTTGATTCTTTGCAAGAGTTTGCCCAATACAGAGGAGTGAACAATGTACTAAGCCGTGGTTTCAACGGATTGGAGAAAGCAGGTAACGCAGCTTTGGCTACACAACATGAGTTTTATACTAAAGTGTTCCAAAAGGCTGTTGAGCTAAAAGCGAATATCAGTGTTGTTACCAAATACTACAATTTCGGTAAGACAATAAAACCGAAAGTATGGAACAGTGCCGTATTAGGTATAGTGGAAGAGAACTTTATTGAATATGACTTGGAGATTGGCGATGAGATAATCGAAACTCTGCAAAATATGGACTTCACAGAGAAAACTATCAAGAACCGCTATCTGATTGATGCTATTACC
Organism: uncultured Parabacteroides sp.; assembly: GCF_902493135.1. Taxonomy (GTDB): domain Bacteria; phylum Bacteroidota; class Bacteroidia; order Bacteroidales; family Tannerellaceae; genus Parabacteroides. Next base: position 50,107 of record NZ_CABUOD010000002.1, on the reverse strand, counting down.
CGATTTGCCAACTATAAACCACAGGGTAAAGAAAAGATGATTGGAATCGCAGAAACCATTAGCACGATCAAGTCATTAAGCAGCGAAAGCGTAAGAATAATCAATATGGTAACATCTGACCATATTAACGTAATTTATACAGAGCTATTTACCCAATATTTAGATGGCAAAGGTCTCTTAAATAAAGAACAAGCCGCATAAATCACGAACAAAAGAACTCATGTGACAGGTGAGTTCCCATACCCAAAATATCGGGGTTCGGTCTCAATCCGAACCCTGTCTCTCAAATATCCAGAGGCTTCACCCAAGTAAAAGGATAGACTGCCAACTTTTGATTGAAGCGGATAATAAACTCCTATTTCTCTTACTTGGTTACAGCCCAAAGGAAAATCAGAGAATAAGGCTTACCTATTGTTTGTATTTTCTTTTTCAGGGGATTTTTGGTGACTGGCTATATAAAAGTAAAATCTTCCAAAAATCCCCTGAAACTGGAACAAATAAGAGATAAGCATCCATAAATAGCCCTATTCTTCTTACTTGGATAGTCCCAACCCAAATAAAAGAGAAATGGGCACTTCCATTTCTGAAAGCACCCATAATATTATCATGGCATAACGAATGTATATTCTTCTTTACTTGGTGAATCCATCTGAATGTTCAGCATTTTGGCTATATAGTTCAGGCTATAGATATGATCCTCTTTCACCTTGTCAAGCCGTCTGTTTAAGGCGTTTTTCAAATTGTCATCCACAAAATGATTCATGATTTTGCGAATCACCTGTCCGCCATATCTGGGAGGATATATATCATGATCCAGACAGCAGGAACGGATAATATCATATTGTTCCACATAAATACCGTGTTCTTCCGCATTCAGGTCTGGAATATCCAAACCGTCACCAAGTAAGATGTTAGAATCCATAATGGTATGTCTGATCGTGGATTTCCCCTCGTACCTCACTTTATCGTCCGTTATCAAGCCGTAATCAATGGCTTTCTGGTGCAACCCGTTTTTGCCTTTCAGGGTGGAATAGCCAACTTTCAATTTATTGGAGATTTCCAACAGGTTATAAAAGCAGGTATTTGTACCATTCAAGCATAAGCATTTAAGCAACAGGACATACCCTATTACACCTACAGGAATATCCTTTTCCAACAGTTCCTTGCGAATCGTGAAATAGTTGGAATCTGGCACATTGAGCAAATACTCATTCTGCCTTCTGGGTAATCCGTCCTCATTCTTGAAATAACGTGTCATACTGGATCGTATGAATCCAACCTTTTTGAAAACGGAAATATAGTCTTGTATCTTACTTGGTGAACACTGGCAATAGTCTGCAAGAGTATCTTGGTGTATATGGGATTCACCTGTCACGAAATCCGACTTGAAAGAGAAACAGGCGGCTACATAGGCTTGGTTATGGTTGAGTTTAAGGAAAATATTCTTGTCTAAGTTTCTGTAATTCATATTAGATATGTTAAAAAGAGATTTAATTACTGTTTATCTGCACTACACCCATTTAGCCTTCTTCCGGAAGGAGGCTAAATCTGATATTAGGTTTTAGTGAAAAACGCATAGGTTCTTAGTAACAGTGTTACTTTTAGCCTTTGCCAAGATGTTAAAATTAGCCTTCTGTCTTTTCTGGCTTTATAGGGGAGTTTTCCCTGTTGATGGGGATCAGGATATTCAGTTCCATCAGTTTCTTGTATTGGGAACAATTTATATTCAATGCTTTCTTGCATTCTAATCTGTTATTGAAAATTCGGTTGTTTGGCGTGTATAATACCATATTCGAGAAATTGGATTTATGGAAGGACAAAATTCATTTACCTATTAAATATAAAAACAAGAATTGTCCTTGCGGTTTGAATAAAAAAACAAGTGATCTGGGAAACTTGGAAATATATCTGAAATGGATTTAGATTTTATCTTATTGAGATATAAAAAGATACAAACAAATAGCCATCTAAAAAAGTAAATAGGCAGGAACTTGAATATTATACTACAAGTATCAATATTTATTATCAGTCTACTTTATAGAGCTATATCCTACAAGCCATTATATAGAGAGTTACTTTTTATTAGAAAAACAAAAGACGGACATTCCCATTTCTGGAAACATCCGTCTTAAAATACTTAATTATCAATGCAAAATCAGTTAGGAGCTTTTCTTCTTTTTCCTGATCCGATTTTTAACAACGGGAACAGATATATAAGTCTCTGTTGGCAAAATGTGTCTTTTCTTGATGGTTTCCACAATTTCCCTGTAAACTTCGATTCTATCAAATGGTCTATATTCTTGCATAATGAGTTTCTTTGGAATGAATATGGGATTATCTGGAAACATGGAGAATCTCTTTAACTTGGAAGAACATACGAAGTTACAGATAAATAGGAACTTAAAAAAGTGATTTGTGAGTAAATCCAAAAAGAGAGAAGAACGATACTTCCTGTTTGATTTTTCCAATTGAACACGTATCTTTGTGGTAAATAGATAAAAGAAAATGAAATCAACAACTGAATATATGAACATCTTGCGTGACTATATGGCGAAGAATGCTTCCAAATATAGCATTACCCGTATGGGGATATTCGGTTCTGTTGCCAGAGGTGAACAAACAGAAGATAGTGACGTTGATGTTTATTTGGAAACATCAAAGCCGAGTATGTTTGCATTGGTACATATAAAAGATGATCTGCAAACCCTGTTTGGTTGTAATGTTGATATTGTCCGATTACGGGATCATATGGATTCTTTCTTGAGAAATCGAATAGAGAAGGAGGGGATTTATGTGTGATACAGAGTTAATCCGTTCTTCTTTGATAAAGATACAAACGGCTTTAGATAGAATATTAAAGAGATCGGAAGCAATACTTTCTCCAGACGATTTCTTGACGACACCAAGCGGAGTTGAGAGGTTGGAAAGTATTTGTATGCTGTTGATTGCAATCGGAGAAAGTGTCAAGCGTATTGATAAAGCTACAAATAAAGAACTTTTATCGCATTATCCTGAAATTGATTGGAAAGGAGTTATGGGAATGCGAGACATTATAGCACATCATTATTTCGATATAGATGCAGTTATCGTTTTTGATGTAATGAAAAACAACCTGCCAGCCGTAAAAATGACTATTGATAAAATGTTATCTGACATTTAAAATTCTCTATATATTATTATATATATTCCTTTTACTTGGGTAACGCCAAAGAGTAAGCCAAACTAAGTATATCCTATACCTTCATAAGTCCACAACTTTAAAACACCCCTCCATGTATGAGAAGGAAAAAGGAATATCCTACGTAAAAGCCTACAGGATCAGCCGATCACGATTTCATGTTCAGACGGGTACACTACCATTCAATCCAGAATAGAATATATTTAGCTGATTGAATTTACTATCTGATATTGAAAAGATAGGCTATATCTCTTACTTGGTGGTATTCCTTTCATTCTTGCAAATCCGTAATTCATAATCAATTAACTTATTAAACTACAATCGTATGGAAGGAATGTATAAGGTTTGTGACGTTAAATTGACGTACAACACGAAAGTAAAGAGTTCGGAAAGGGCTGTCATCAAGGATTCCAACAGTGCTTATTCCTTATTAATGAATCACATATATGATTCTGAGACAATCCAATACAGGGAGTATATGAAACTGATCCTGTTGAACAACGCTAAAAGGGTATTGGGGATTGTGCATATATCAGAAGGTGGATTGGATTCAACATCTGCCGATATACGAATCATTATGCAAGCTGCGATATTGGGAAACGCCTCTGCAATGATCCTTAGCCATAATCATCCATCTGGGAATAAACAACCGAGCTGCCAAGACGATTCATTAACGGACAGGGTGAAAAAGGCTGCAAAACTATTTGATATTCAATTGTTGGATCATATAATAGTGACAGATAGCGGATATTACTCTTATTTGGATGAAGGGAGGATATTATGAAGTGGTTGGCTTTCTTGGTGGTTCTTTTTTGTTTGATTGGGAATCCTGATTTATATCCTGTTATAGCAGCTCTTTTTCTTTTGTTTTCTGGCTGTTTGTTTCTCTTTTTCTGGATAAGAGAAAAATTCAAGGACAAGTAAAGATTTTTCATTCTCTTACTTGGTTGATGTATAAACACTTTTCGTAACTTTGTGGCAATTCTACACGTTCATGGCGTTGAACCTCTGTGGAAGGACATACGTTTAACGAAAGGTGTTATTGAAATTATCTTCTGTTATCAAATTCTCGCAAAATTTGTATTAGAGTGAAGGTGATGGCAATAGCACCCGCATCTTTTGTTATAGACTTACCTGAAAGGGTAAACTATATCTCAATGGGTGTGGGTTGCTGTTGTTTTATCCACTCTAATGGCAATGCGAGAAGCCAGATAACAGGATAAAGCAAATACAGTTCCCACACCTTTTTATTTAGTAATACTCTGAAGGGAACAGGAGAAGTAAAAAATGCAATATAATGTATAAGATTTTAGAAAGGGATGAGTTTGGAAATCCTCATGAAGTCATTTATACTAATGATTTTAGAGTTATTGGAAAGTTTAATGACAAAGGAGAACCAATGTTTGTAACAATAAAAGATCCAGAAGGTAATTTAGTTTATAAAGGGACTATTGAAATGGATATATATCAATACTTCCAAAAGTATTTAGAAACAGGTAAAACGATAAAATCAAAAGAGTTATGAAAACAAAATTTATACATGGTCTAATTATAATTGGTGTATTTTTATTTGTTAACATGAATATATTTGCACAAAATGTTCCTGAAATTACAATTAAGGTGGAAGATGCAGGAACTCTTTCTAAATTGTTAGGAAATAAATATAAGGAAATAGAAAAATTGACCTTATCTGGAGATATTAACGCTTCTGATATTGGAGTTATTCGTAACATGACTAACTTGATATCGCTGGATTTGAAAGATACGAATATCAAAGAAGGTGGTAAATTTACTTATACGAGAATATCTGGAGGACCAGACGTTTTTCATACAGTAACAATTGAACGGAAAACAAAAGATAATATTATCCCTGAAGAAATGTTTTACCAAGCAAATTGTAAAAAATTATCTTCTGTAAGATTACCTAATAGTGCTATAAAAATTGATATATATGCATTTGCAAATGAAAACGATAAGTTATCTTGTCTGAAAACTGTTGAACTTGGTGATAAAGTAGAAACGATAGGAGGATGTGTATTCTCCAATTGTAAAAACTTGTCTTCTGTTAATATTCCTAAAAGTGTTAAGTACATAGCTTCTGCTGCTTTTTATGGTTGCGAAAATTTGGAATCAATCATCATTCCTAATGGTGTTATTCAGATAGGGGGAACGATAGATGGCTTTTATTCAAGTGGGGGAACCTTTGAAAGGTGTAAAAAATTGAGAATTATAAATATACCAGCAAGTGTCCTGTTTATAAATAGTGGTACTTTTCCCTATTGTGAGAATTTATCAGAAATAGAGGTTGATAAAAATAATGCTCATTATTTAAGTGAAGGTGGCTTTCTATACACTATTCGTAAAGATTCAATAATAGGTTACACATGTGGAAATAAAAGAGAAACCATTTATATTCCTAATAGTGTTAGGTTTATAGGATATAATGCTTTTACCGGGGCAAAGAATATAAAGAATGTATATGTAAATAATACAATGCCTCCTGCATTAAATGGAAGTTTTGATAGTTCTGTCAAGAAAGAGGGTACATTGTACGTTCCTAAAGGATCTTACAATAACTATTGGTTGGCAGATAAGTGGGGAGATTTTATAAATATTATTGAAACAGACATTCCAACATCGAATGAGATTGTATCTCATTCCAATGAATACGAAATACAAACCATAAGTAATGGGATTCTTGTTTGTACAAATAAACCTATAAATGTTTCTATCTATAATATACATGGACAAATCTTAGTTAATAAGACTATTAGTGGTGGTAAGGTAATAAATTTACCTAAAGGGATTTACATTGTATCAGCAGATAATAAAACTCATAAAATAATTATTAAATAAATGATATTCAGTATGAAAACAAACAGATTTTTTACAGCCATTCTTTCAGTGGCTTTGTGTGTGAACTTCGTTTCTTGTGGTAACGATGATGATAATAATATCATTGATCCAGAGAATGTGACTAAACGGGTGGCAACTTGTACGAAAAATGAAACTTCTTATGCTATTAATTATGATAATGACGGGAAAGTTTCAAAAATAGTTTGTCAAGATGATGGGGAATCTTTTGATTATGACTTTTCTTTTTCAGGGAATGAAGCTGTTGCCACTTCCGAAGAGAAAGATGGTTCATATACCTATATTGACAATATTAAGTTTTCTTTGAATGGAAACGGGTATTGCACAAGTGTAATATGGACAGCTATAGAAAAAGGCAGTACCACTTATGAGAGCACAGATAATTATAAATTTACTTATAATTCAGACAATCAAGTGATAAAAGCTGATGTTGATGGTGAGATTGAAGAATATGTATATAAAGATGGTGTGATGGTCAGCAGTGGTGTTGCAGAAACAATCACTTATACAGATATTCCAAATATAGGTAATTTGTTTGTTGCGTTTAGTACAGATTATAATGATCCGTTTGAAGAATGGCGTCTTGCAGGTCTATTAGGAAAAGCTTCAAAGTTCTTGCCCAAAACAGCTACATGGGATGAAGGTATGGAAACATACAATTACGAATTGGATGAGGAAGGGTATGTAAAGACAGTAAAGGTAACGTTCCGTGACACAAAGGGAAGTGAACGTTCCTATTCCTATAAATACACTTACGAAAATATCAAGTAAGATACTCATTCTTATTTAAAGCCCCCTTCCAGTAGCAAGGATAAAACAAAGATCACCCAAGCGAGCAAAGAGTATTCTTGCTTACTTGGGTGATCTTGCGTATATTTGAATTGAAAATGAGATAATTAACAATAGTATTAACAAAATGCTGATGTAAACTCAGATGTAAACCAGAATATTCTGGATGATAAAGAGGAAAAGGAAGTAACTGTATAAGGTGTTATAGCTCAGTTGGTTGCTTCGGAAACTTTGACCGCAGGTCAAGGTTTTTGAAGCGGAAAGAGCAAAGGACTGAAAATCCTTGTGTCCCCGGTTCGATTCCTGGTGGCACCACTTTCAAGAAAAGAAAAACGATGTAAATCCCTGAATTTCAAAGAAGTTCAGGGATTTTTCATTTCCAAGAATAAGCAAAATAAGTGGGATTAAAGCAAACTGTACGTCCTTATTCGGGGGACGGTTTTAGAAAGCCCTGAATGTTCCACTGCGCAATAGTTACTTCATTCTTTTACAGCACGTTGCACTATTTTACATAACAGAGTCCTCGGTTCGATTTCCTAACTTTGTATCATTAAAAATTGAGCAGTATGGAAAGAAAAAGATTCAGCGTTTTGTTCTTCATCAAGCGTAGCAAACTGTTAAAAAACGGGGAAGCTCCCGTGCGTGTACGCGTCACTTATGACCGTTTATATGTGGAACTTCAACTAAAACGAAGTGTAAAAGTCCCACTTTGGTCGCAGGACAAAGAGAAATCAATAGGCAAAGACCGCAATTCCGTAGAACTAAACCATTACATTGATGCCTTGCGTGTGAAATTCTATCAAATCTATCAAGATCTAGAACTGGAGGGAAAGATTATTTCTGCCCGTGCCATCGTAAACCGCTATCAGGGAAAGGACGAAACTTTCAAGACATTATATAATGTATTCAAGGAACATAACGACAACTGCCGGAAACTAATCGGAACGGATTATGCCGACATTACCGTAAGACGTTACGATAATTGTCTGAAATATCTCATGGAACTGGTAAAACGGGATTATAAGGTAGATGATATGCTGTTGCGTGAGGTGAACGGGGAACTTGTCCGCAAATTCGACCTGTACCTAAAGGCAGAAAAGCATTGTGCACAGAATACCGTTATCCGGTACATGAAATGCTTTAAGAAAGTGATAAACCTTGCCATTGCCAACGAATGGCTGACAAAGAACCCGTTTGCCGGAATCAAGTTTCACGAGGTGGAGGTAAACAAACAGTTCCTAAGCCAAGCCGAGATAAACCGGATATGGCAGAAAGAGTTCAGGATTGAACGGCTGGAACTGGTACGGGACGTTTTCATCTTCTGCGTATATACATTTGTTGCACTAACTAATGTATGCTTGATTATCAATAAATTGCAAACCAATAATAAAGGTATAGGTAATGGTTTAGAAACCACCTATCTTCATCATTTTGCATGATTCCCAATCATTTCAAATAGCTCAATGCGAAGATAATATTATTTTAAGAATTAACCAAATTCTGATAATCAAAATCATACAAATCCGGTGAATTGCGGGCTATGGTTGCTCAAATTTATACTTCAATCCATATTCTTCCAGTTTATTATAGAGTGTTGTCCTGCCTATTCCAAGCAGTTCGGCGGCGACCTTCCGGTTCCCGTCAGCCTGCTTCAAAGCACGTATAATCCGCTCTTTATCTTCCTCATCGTTGCGTAGGGAAAAGCCGGTAACAGAGGTTGTTCTATTTATCCCAAGTTCCAGATGCTCTTTTGTGACAAATCCCGTCTGTGCCTGCAACACTGCGCCCATGATTTTCTGCCGAAGCTCACGGACGTTGCCCGGCCATGAATGGGTCAGCAACGCTTTCCGTGTTTCGGAACTGAAACCGCTAACCTTGCATTCCAATTCCTTATTGGCAATCTCACGGAAGAACTCCGCCAGCGGCATAATGTCCTCCTGACAGTCACGTAAGGGCAGAACGGTTATTTCAAAGTCATGTAGGCGGTATAACAAATCCTGCCGGAAACGCTTTTCATTGACCGCCTTTTCCAGATTCTCGTTGGTGGCGGCGATGATACGGATGTTGAAACTCTTATCCGCTCTGTCACCTATCGGGCGGTATCGCCGCTCCTGTATGGCGCGAAGTAGCATCTGTTGTGTTTCCGGTGCGAGGTTGCCTACCTCATCCAAGAACAGCGTGCCGCCTTCGGCTTCATGGAAATATCCTTTCTTGGCACTGTCCGCACCGGTGAATGCGCCTTTGACATGTCCGAAGAATGCCGATGGTGCAAGCTCTTTGGTGAGTGAACCGCAGTCCACAGCCACGAACGGCTTGCCGGAACGTTTGCTTTTATCATGCAGATGGTGGGCGATATGCTCTTTGCCCGTGCCGTTCTCTCCGGATATCAGCACACTCATGTCGGTTGGGGCTACCAGCCTTATCCGGTGCATGATTTTCTGAAAGGCGGAACCGTCACGTGCAAAGACGGGCATACGGCTTCGCCCGATATTCCGCTCTTTTAGTATGGTGTGGAGCAGAGGCACGAGTTTGTCCTCCACAAGCTGCTTGGGTATGTAGTCCAGCGAGCCGAGTTTCATGCTTTCAACCGCCGTATGCACTTCGGCATAGTCAGTCATGATGATGAACGGCTGCGTCATGCCTTCCTTGCGCATCCAACGCAACAGGTCGATACCGTTGCCGTCGGGCAGACGCAAATCAGAAACTACTATATCATTGTCAGAGGCTTGTTGCAGAAGTTTCTTCGCTGTCGAGAGGTGGAAAGCCTGCACGGTACGGAATCCCTCCCGCGCCAGCAGGTTGCAGACAAACTCGCAATACACGATATTATCTTCCACCACGATGATTTTTGTTTTATCCATTGTTGTATTTTCTCCTTTCTTCTTTTGCCAGCCGAATAATCTCCGAACCTTTATCCTGCACGACTGTCAATATGTTATGTATCGCCTCCCAATCGGGTGTATCCTTACAATGAAGCAGTTTATAAAGTTCCCTTAACGGCTGGTCTGCACGTAATTCTCCCACGAGCTGCGCAAGTGGTGTATAAGGGCATCCAATTCTTGAAGGTCTTTCCGTCGTTCCGCATCCCTGATTGCCTGCATTTCCTTTTTGGTTTCCGTTATCAGCTTATCCAACACGACGGATTCATTGCCGTAGGACAGCAGGGAGGTAAAATCCGGCTTTTCGTCCGATTTGCCTTTAATGGCGCATTTGTCGGAAACTTCTATCAGCTCCGATATGGAGAACGGCTTGAATAGGCATTCGGCAAATCCACGTCCTATAAGTTCTTCTTTGCTACAACTGCCTGAAGCGGTTGTCACGACTACCGGGATGTTCCTTGAATTGCCCACGTTGGAAGCGCGCAACAGTTCCAGCAGCTCGAAGCTGTTTGTCTCCGGCATATTCAGGTCAGTAAGCAACAGACTGTATTCCTTTTCCCTTATCATTTCCACCAACTCCGCAGCATCGGTGCAGGTATCGCAGTGTACTCCTTCATGGGCATACATTTCTTTTAGCATCAGGAGCAGAACTTCGTCATTATCTATGGCAATTACATCATGATATGCTTCATTGTGACGAACGTAACTTGAATTGAACTGTTCCGGCAGTTCCTCGACAGTCTGCATGGGTATTTCCACCGTGAAACGGCTGCCTTTGCCTTTCTCGCTGTCCAGCCGTATTGTGCCACCAAGCATTGCCACGATACGCTCCACGATAGACAATCCCAGACCAAAACCGTCTTTTGCTACTGCGTTTGACAGACGTTCAAACGCACCGAACACACGTTGCTGTTCCTCTTCGGTCATGCCTGTCCCTGTATCTTCGACGATAAGTGTCAGCATCCCGTTAGCGTAATCTGTCGTCAGAGAAACGCCGCCGTTCTCCGTGAACTTGATGGCGTTTGACAGCAGGTTGTTGCCGATTTGCAGGATACGTTCCTTATCGGTCAAGACAACAGCATCAGTATGGTTCGTCACAGTAAGAGCAAGTCCCTTGTTTATGGCAATTGGCGTAAACTCCGTTTCAAGAATGTGCGTGATTGCCGAAATACGGCAAGGAGAGAAATTGGGCTGCTCCTTGCCGTTGTCCAGACGGAAGAAACTCAGCAGAGTATTAAGCATTTCACGCATACGGTCGGAGGATTGCTGAATATTTTGGATATAACCCCCGATTTTATCCGTATTGTAATCTTTCCGCATCAGTCCGGCATAACCGGTTATTGCCGTTAGCGGTGTACGTAATTCATGGATAATGGTATGCACGGCTTTCTTGCGGGAAGCTATCAGTGCCTCGTTCTGTTCAACAGACTGTTTCAACTGTTCTATTAAATCCGCAGTTTCTCGCTTGTATCGTTTGATACGGGTGATATTTCGGTGGATAATTATGTAAGAGATTATCAATAACAACACAACGAATCCTGTCAAGCCACCTATCTGAATAAAAAACCTTTCACGCATGGCGGCTATTTCCGTTTCCCGTTTCTGTAAGTCTGCTTGAACTTTCTCGTCTATTTGAACTACCAGTCCTTGCAGTTGTCTGTTGAGTTCCGCATTTCGTGCAGCAAGACTGTCGGCATGTTCCGATAAACGGTGGCTTTGCGCCTGTTGTTCTGCTATCATATTCCGGTTAAGGGAACTGAGCATCGTAGTAGTCACAGTTGGTTTCGCTTCTTCCTTTTTGCCAAAGATGCCCAAGAAACCCTTGCGCTTGGACTTCTTGGGCTGTGCCTGCACACTCTTCTGCACGATTACAGGTACTTGGCTGGTTATCTTATCGTTGATGGCTTGTTGCTGTTCAAGAATCTGAACGATTTGGCATATCTGCCGTTCCTTATCTTTGAGAAGAAGGCGTACACTGTCAATACGTTCTGCCGGATAGGTTGCTTTGAAACGGCAGAACATACTGTCTATTGACATACGCCGAGCATGGTAAAGTCCTAAATCCTCATCATCCCATTCCAATATCGTTTCACCCAATAGGGAAAACTCTATCAGTTGAATATGGATATTGTTTATGTCTTTTCGGAATTCGTCAATCTGTCGATTGTCGGATTCTAATGCCTCCACTTCTTGCCATTCGTTATGCCAAATACCAATAATGCAACTTATGAGTATTAAAATTAGCGTATAACCACAACCTACTAATCGAAGAAATTCCTGCATAGTATTTCAGCACTTCAATCATTATAATTGATTATTTTAATGAAGTTTTAACCGGATTTTCTCGTTGTCTGACATGAAATATTCATAACATTAAGTATTGCTATTGTCTATTTCTTTAATCACCCTACAAGGATTGCCGACAGCCACACAATTTGCGGGGATTGAACGTGTGACTACACTTCCAGCCCCGATAACGCTATTTTCACCAATGGTTACATCCGGTAGTATGATTACGCCTCCACCAAGCCATGCTCCATTGCATATTTTTACAGGTTTTGCAAAAGTATGGCATATTTCTTTACCCGGCTTCCAGTCTGTTACAATTCGTTCCCTAAGTCGTGTGGAATGGGTTGCGGTATATATCTGTACATTTGAAGCAATAAGGACATCATCACCTATTTCTATTATATTATTATCAACAAATGTGCAGTTCATGTTGATTATTACTCGATTTCCACATAATATATGTTTGCCGTATTCACAATGAAAATCAATATCCACACATACATTCTCACCGATACGTCCGAACAATTGCGTCAGCAAACCATACCTTTTTTGATAGTCGCCATAATCAGTATTATTCAGTATCTTGATGATTCTTTTTGCTTGCAATGCCATATTTGACAATGTTTTATCACTGCCGTTGAATAATTCACCTGACAGACATTTCTCCAATTCGGTTTTTCCCATACTGTCTTTAATCAAATGTTACTTGCCAATCTGGATTTTCATACGCATCGAAGCAAAGTTTTATTTGCGCTTCTGTAACCTTTTCCTGTGCGAGTTCAGGAAGTTCATCAAGACTGAAAAAATTGCTTTCAGTTGTTTCTTTATTCTGAGTGAAGATTCCGCCCATAATGTCGCAAAGGACGAATATCTTACATACGTTATATGCATATAGCGGCAGATTATGCCTGTTGCGGTCTTGAACAGCTATGATTCTCCGCGCTTCTACGTCAAGTCCGGCTTCTTCTTTAACCTCTTTTATTGTATTTGACCTAACTGTTTCTAAAACATCGACCCATCCTCCCGGAAGCGACCATGTACCATTGTTTTCGTGAACGAGCAGGATTTTACCCTCTTTGAAGATTGCTGCACGCGTGTCTAATTTCGGGGTCTGAAAACCTGTTTCATTGCAGAACAACCCTTTTACTTCCTGAAACGGTAGCCCACTATATAAACTTATGATTTCTGCGGATATGTCTCTGATATGCTCAAATCGCTCAATATCAAAGCTGTCTTTACAATATGCCAACGCAGACTGAGACAAGAACTGTAGCTCTTTAGCCCAATGAAGCCATTTTTCTTTATACTGATTATGATTTGTCATATTACTAATTTTGATTAAAATGCAAAATTAGCGAATGGAATCCGGCTGTTTTTTGTTCTATCTTAAAATCGTATTCGATGGTTTGAAGTAATTTTGCATTTATGATAATAAAACAAGATATACAAGCCGCCTTTTTTGATGTGGACGGCACTTTATTGAGTTTTGAGAAGCATATTGTGCCTAACTCAACACAAGATTCCCTTGCGGAATTACATCGGAAGGGAATTAAGATTATTATTGCAACAGGAAGGTCTGCAATGAATCTGAATGAGATTTCGATGTTACCTTATGATGGAATAATTGGTTTAAATGGGACAAGCTGTGTCCTTAGGGATGGCACTACTGTTTCACATCATGCTATTCCACATGAAGTCTTCATTCGTTTCATAGAACTTGCAAAGAGATACGATGTCGCAGTATCAGTAGAAGGGAATGCTGGAGTTTTTGTTAATCAAGTAACTGCAAGAGTTGAAGAAATGTCACGTATGATTGCTCAACCTTTGCCACAAATTCGGGATTTAACACAAATATTTATTCCGGGTGAAACTTCACAGTTGTGCCTGTTTGCAGATAACCAGACTGAAATAGAAATAATTTCACAATTACCACTCTTATCATCATCAAGATGGTGTGACGTATTTGCAGATATAAATGTCGCAGGGGTTGATAAAGGTACTGGTTTGTGTGAAATGGTCAATTTTTATGGTCTTAATCCCTCGTTTACGGTCGCATTTGGTGATGGAGGTAATGACATTCCCATGCTTCGTAGGGCTGGAATTGGAGTCGCTATGGGAAATGCTTGTGAGAATGTTAAAGATCATGCGGATTTTATAACCGGCACTGTTGATGATGACGGCATAAAATATGCCTTACAGTATTTAGGGATAATATAGGATTATGACTTTGTTTCCGAACGAATTTTACTAAGTGTCGGAAGCGTTGTACCTAAATAAGATGCTATATAGCCCAGATTTATCCTTTGAAAAAGGGATGGAAACCTCTGAAGTAATTCTATATAACGTTCCTTGACTGGAAGAATCAATCTATTTATGTGCATATCTTGAAGCCATAGAAAATTTTCTTGCTGTAATACCCGCATCCAGTTAGCGATATCAATGTTCCGAATATAAAGATTATTTAGACTTTCAATGCTAATAGAATAAACTACTGTCGGTTCCAATGTTTCTACATATTCAAAACCTGACTTATTTCTATATAAATCCCAAGAACCACATACAGCGTCCCCTTCCAAAGAAAACCAAGTAGTAATTTCTTTTCCTTCATGTAGAATATACGAACGTGTAATACCTCGTTCTATAAAATAAACATGCCGGTCAAATTTGCCGGCTCTTATCAGAATTGTTTTTGCAGGGAAAAGATGTTTTTTAAAACAAGAAGTAATCAGACGAATCGATTCATCTGAAACAGGATAGTAGCTTTTTATTTTATTGATTATATTTTCCATATTGCAATTTTACTCGTTTTTATTGATAAGACCAAATTTATCAATAAAAATATGGGCAAACCAATGTGAAATAACACGTTACATTAAGGGGTTGTCCAACAAAAGACAACCCCTGTTACATATTTTTATATTTTCAATCCTTTCGGACGGTTTTCATCCTTGAATTGAAAACCCGGTCGCCCGATGATAATATGGTCGGCAATGAAATTGCCAGACGGACTTCGTTCATTCATTGGACTACGAATCTGCGGTGCATCTTCGGTGTGTTGTTGTGGCATGTTCCGTCCACCTTCCGCATCCGGCTTGACCTCCTGTCCATCCTTTTCTTTTTCGGCAATTTCGGGCGTAGGCGGCGCAAGCTCCAACTGTATCTTGCGGTCGAGTGCGGCAAGTTCGGACTTCAACTGTTTCAACTCATCTTCCTTGTGACACAGACACCGTAGGTTTACAAGGCTTCCCGACTTTGGAGGGCAAGCCCAGCCCCCTGCAGGGGCAAGTGCTTTTCGTGGCTGCTCAAAACGTTTTGAGCGGCTGAAAAGACATCTTGCTGTGTTCATGTGAACACTAAAATCCGTCTGTGACGGATTGGGCAGATATCATTCAAATTCAGGGCGGAACCACCTGATTTAATCGAACAATGATTTAAAAGATGAAAGACCTGAATACATGAAAACCGAGAAATTCAAATACTTGCCAAAAGGATTTATCGAATAGCTGCCAAACCGGATATTGAAGAAAATAAACCAATGCTTGTCCGACAATTTGGTGATACATTGATTCAATGATTTCATGACGTAATGTTGTCACTCTCCAAACAACCAAAACTTTGTTTCACCACACAACTATATAGAGAACTATTAAATAATCGGATTATGAAATAGCCAGCCTTTCCGTTGGATTAGCATTCATGCGAAAAGAGCCGTTTCTGTATGATGTCCACGGACAATGGCTGCCGTATTAGCGCAATACGCTGCCACTTTCAGAGAAGCCATTGTCGGATAACGTATTATGTGTTCCTTTGCGGTAAAAGGAACAATAACATCAAAAGAAAAGTATATGGAAATCGTATCAATCGAAAGAAAGACTTTTGAGGCGATGGTCACCACGTTCGACCGTTTCGTCAGCCGCATGGATGCAATCTGCCGGCGGCATGGAGAAAAGACAATGAGCGAGTGGATGGACAATCAGGACGTGTGCCGGATGCTCAATATCAGTCCCCGCACGTTACAGACCCTGCGGAATAACGGCACGCTGGCTTACTCGCAGATAAACCACAAGACGTATTACCGTCCAGAAGATGTGCAACGTATAGTCTCCGTTGTGGAGGACAGGCGAAAAGAAGCAAAATTCAAAGGCAGGACTATTTAATCATTAAGTATAGTAATCACACTAAATCCAATGTTTATGAATGAACTGATTAACAAGGACAGCGAGTGGATAATCCACTTCATGGGCAGTCTTGACCGTCTGCTTGACGGCTTCGAGCATCTGACCGCCAATTACCGCCCGACATTGGGCGGTGAACGTTTCTTCACCGACAAGGAGGTGTCGGCACGGCTGAAAGTGAGCCGCCGGACACTTCAGGACTACCGGAACGAAGGGCGCATAGCCTATATCCAGTTGGGCGGTAAAATCCTCTACCGTGAATCCGACATCGAAAGGATGCTTGCTGACGGCTACCGCTCTGCCTATCGGCTGACAGGTACATGATTTTCTTGAAGGAGCGCAGTTTGCCGGATGCCCTATAATTGCGGAGCAATGGACTTCCGACAAAAGAAAAAAGGAACGGCTTACGGATGAAGCACCAATATCCTGCTTCGTCTGTAAGCCGTTCCTCTATATTCTCTGATTTTCCGTCAGTCGCTTGTTTCCGTTGCCGGATGCCTTTTTAAGCGTGTGGCAGGCAGTGGCAAGGTTTTCGGGCTGAATACGCTCAAACAGGTTTGAGGAAGATTCTGCCCGAAACGGCTCGGCCGCCCGACCTTGCCAATGCCTTCAAAGCCATACGCTACCTTTGCATCCGTGCATCGGGAACGAGCGGCTGGCGGAATAGGCTTCAACTATACCATAGGTTGTTGCCTCTGCCATAGAAAACAAACAACGTAACAGATGTTTCTTTCTTGGTCAAATTCATTTTGCTCATTACAAACCGCCTGAACAAAAGACTTCCTCTACTGCATACCCTGAATGCAACGGCTATGACCATTTCAAGGTTGTAAACGTCATAACTGATACCGTCCGGTTTTCTGATATATCGCATTGTATCGGTTTCATTCAGTTCCTTGTTCTTGTAAATGGCATGAATCGCCTTGCGGACATCACATGAGAACACTCCGAACAGGTCGGCAATCTCGAACTTGGACATCCATACGGGTACGGTTGGTATAATAATCGTACCTGTTTCACTGATTGTTATTATTCCTCTATCCATAGTCACTTCATTTTAGTTCTATCACTTGATTCACATTTCTTTTTCCCACCGCTGTAATTTCCACATTTGAACACTCTCGACGGCATACCGTCATCGGGCAACGCATATTTGCCCTTGGTATTCTCAGACAGGGTTTCCAAATCCCTGCTCACTTTGTGGTTGGTTATTTCGGCATATATCTGGGTGGTGCGTATGGAATAATGCCCCATCATCTTACTGATGGTCTCTATCGGAACACCGTTGCTCAGGCAAATAAGGGTCGCAAAACTGTGCCTCCCGCAATGGAAAGTGATAGGCTATGCAAGGGAAAGCAGGCAAGTGAAGAAAAACGTAAACCGTTTGAAATGAGCAAGATTTCCGTATTCTGCCAAGTGAGGAAAATGCAAAATGGGACGGAATATTGAGGTTGTTCAGTTACCAAAACGTTAGCCGCCCTGTTACCGAAATGGACAATGGTAACGGAATGAAGTAAAATGAAGTCCTCACCGTTTTGTTTGCGCTCATACACAATGTTTTGCATATCAAGGAACGCTTATATGGCAAGTAATTTTGCACTAAAGATATAAGCGTATGAAAGTAGAAAAATTCAAGGTGCTGCTCTACCTCAAAAAGAGCGGACTGGACAAGTCGGGCAAAGCCCCGATAATGGGAAGGATTACGGTGAACCGCACGATGGTGCAGTTCGGCTGCAAGCTGTCCTGTACTCCCGAATTGTGGAATTCCCGTGAGAGCCGTTTGAACGGAAAAAGCCGCGAGGCGGTGGAGACTAATGCCAAGATTGACAAGTTGCTACTGGCGGTAAACATTGCATTCGACAATCTTGTGGAACGCAAAATTGATTTCGATGCCACCGATGTGAAAGACCTTTTTCAAGGCAGCATGGAAACGCAGATGACCCTCATGAAAATGACCGATGTTGTCTGTGATGACATCAAGGCACGTATCGGTATTGATCGTGCCAAAAGTACTTATCCCGGCTATCACTATATGCGGCTAGCACTCGGAGAGTTCATCAAGCATCAGTACAAGGTCAAGGATTTGGCTTTCGGGCAACTGACGGAACAGTTCATCCACGACTATCAGACATTTGTCACGGAAGATAAAGGACAGGCAATCGATACTGCCAGACATTATCTTGCCATACTTAAGAAGATTTGCCGTCTAGCTTATAAAGAGGGATATGCCGATAAAATCCACTTCCAACATTTCACCCTGCCGAAGAAAACGGAAACGACTCCACGGGCATTGAGCCGTGAATCGTTCGAGAAAATCCGTGACGTGGAAATACCTGCATACCGCAAATCCCATATGCTGGCAAGGGATATGTTTCTCTTCGGATGTTACACAGGTGTATCTTATGCGGATGTCGTTTCGATTACCCATGCTAATTTGCAGACAGACGGGGACGGGGCATTATGGTTGAAATACCGCAGAAAGAAAAACGAACTCCGTGCTAGTGTAAAACTATTGCCCGAAGCAATTGCGCTTATCAATAAGTATAGCAGTGAGGACAGAGAAAACTTGTTTCCTTTACTTCGCTGGCCCAATCTTAGAAGGCACATGAAAGCGTTGGCGGCACTGGCAGGCATCAAGGATGACCTGTGCTACCATCAGGCGCGCCATAGTTTCGCCTCGCTGATTACGCTTGAAGCTGGTGTGCCGATTGAGACCATCAGTAGGATGTTGGGGCATTCCGATATTTCCACCACTCAGGTGTACGCCCGTGTCAGTCCGAAAAAACTCTTTGAGGACATGGACAGGTTCATCAAAGCTACCGAGGATTTCAAACTTACCCTTTAATACAGCAAACGATATGCGAAGTACATTTTCACTGTTACCCTATATCAACCGCAGCAAGGTAAAGGCTGACGGTACGACCGCCGTTCTCTGCCGCATAACCATTGACGGGAAACAGACGGTCATAAGCACAAGTATCTATTGCCGTCCCGAAGATTGGAATGGCAAGAAGAACGAGATAAAGTCCACAAGGGAAAACAACCGCTTGCAGGAATATCTCCGGATCATTTCAGAAGCATACGAGGAAATACTGAAATCGCAAGGTGTAGTCAGTGCAGAGATGTTGAAGAGCCACATCATCCAAAACAACATTCATCCGACTACCCTCCTGCAAATGGGAGAATGGGAACGGGAGCGGTTAAAGAAACACTCCGAGGAAATAGATTCAACCTCCTCCTATCGAAGTTCAATGTATTACCAGAAGTACCTGACAGACTATATTGTGTCATCGGGTAAAAAGGACATCTATTTTGAAGAAGTTACAGAGGACTTCGGCAAATCTTATAAGGCATATCTGAAAAGATGCAAGAACTTCGGGGCATCTCAGACCAACCATTGTCTGCGATGGTTGAACCGCCTGTTGTATCTGGCAGTCGATAAGGAGATAATCCGAGTGAATCCCTGCGAGGAGTTGGAATATGAAACCAAACCGGAGGCAAAGCACAGATACATCAGCCGCGATGAGTTCAAGAAGATACTTTCCACCCCGATGTATGACAACAGGCTGGAGTTGGCGAGACGGGCTTTCATATTCTCCTGCCTGACGGGATTGGCGTATGTGGATATACAATTGTTGCATCCCCACCACATCGGGATGAATGCGGAGGGCAGACGGTATATCCGTATCAACCGCAAGAAGACAAAGGTGGAAGCGTTCATACCCCTGCATCCCATAGCGGAACAGATATTGTCGCTGTACAACACGGCCGATGACGAACAGCCCGTATTTCCGCTTCCTAACCGTGACGCCTTGTGGTTTGAAATTCATGAGTTAGGTGTAATCATAGGCAAAGAGGATAACTTGTCCTACCACCAGAGCCGACATAGTTTCGGAACTTTCCTTATTTCAGCGGATATACCGATAGAGAGTATCGCCAAGATGATGGGGCACTCCAATATTCGGACGACACAGGGATATGCACGTATAACCGATGACAAAATCTCAAAGGATATGGACAAACTGATGGAACGCCGGAAGAAACAATCTACTGGCGAAAAGACAAACAAAAGTAACTAAACAATGTCAATACAATATATTATGGATAGAGGTATAATCACAATCAGTGAAGTGGATATAGTCGCTATTCCGACCGCACCCGTATGGATGACGCAATTCGAAATCGCTGACCTGTTTGGAGTATTCTCTTGTGACATCCGTAAAGCGATTCATGCTATATATAGGAATAAGGAGTTAAACGAATGTGATACGATGAAATATATCAAGCAACCAGATGGTATCAGTTACGATGTTTATAATCTTGAAATGGTTATAGCCATTGCATTCAGGATATGCAGTAGAGAAAGTATCTTGTTCAGACGGTTTGTGATAAATGAAATCTACGCCACCAAGAAAGAGAACTCAATAACATTGTTTGTATCCTGTGACAGAGGAAGCAACCTATGGTATAGTTGAGGTTCATCCTCATCAGTCACTTGTTCCCGATGCTCGGATGCAAAGGTAGCGCATGGCTCTGATGCAGTGGCAAGGTCAGGCGGCAAAGCCGTTTCGGGCAGAATCTTCCTCCTGCGGAGCGTATTCAGCCCGAAAACCTTGCCTCTGCCGGCCATACGCTCGAAAGGCATCCGGCAACGGAAACAAGCGACTGACGGAAAATTAGAAGATATAAATGAACGGCTTACAGACGAAGCGGAATTTTGATGCTTCATCCGTAAGCCGTTCCTTTTTCTTTTTGCTGTCATGTCCATTGCTGTCGCAATTATTAGACAGACGGCAAACTACGCTCCTTTAAGAAAATCAGGTAGCTGTCTGTCGGTAGTCGGAGTGGTAGCTGTCAAGCAGCATCTTCTCTATGTCCGACTCAAGATAGGATATAATTGGAACATTTCACTCAACTTGCTTTTGGACTATTAGGTATGTGTACCGTAAAATAATTGCAGACCCGCCATAACAGAAATTTTACTATGGTCGCAAAATACACCACAATAATTTCTAAAACTAAAAGATTACTGAAAAGATTTGCGCTGAATTTGATTTATAACATATTGCGGGAACCTGCCCGAGGCTATCTTCTTTTACGTACCAAGTCAGACTTTGACCTCACCACCGCTAAATTTTATCAGCCTAATGTACTTCAAGGTTGTACAAGTATCTCGGGATGCATCCGTATAGCAGCTCGTACTACGCTCTGCCTGACAAAAATAATGCGAAGGGGGTAGAGTTGGCTAAGTTATTTATAGTGTGTTATATTCCGTTTTGCTTTCGTCTTTTTCCGTGTAATGTCCGCTAGAAGGTTTGGTCGATAGTTCCAAAATATACTTATAAACCGTCAAATTATGGTCTTTTGCTCACTTTGGGCGGATTATACAGCATTTGAGATTATAGAGTCAAATATATCTTTATTAGAGACGCATTCAATATAGAGAAGAGCTTTCCAATAATTTGTACCGAATTTCTCTTGCAGTTTTGATGCCGCGCTAAGAATGCTTTTCTTTATCTTATCTGTGGGAATAGAGTTCTCAATTGATGACTTGATTATAAATATAAGCTCGTCAATAACATCGGGAGAATTCTCTGCGAATCTATTAAGTAAATCAAGTCCTGTATAATGACTTACAATTTTCGCATAAAATAAGTCGTCTATTTCTGTTGGCTGTTCTAATCTAAATGAAAATACAGGAGCGCCTTCAATAAGTTCTCCCCGCACAAAAAGATATTGATGATTCGGTACTTCATCTATAAACAAGTTCAAAAATATTCTATCTGTTTCTGTCCTCCAGATTTTTGATTTCTTTCCATTGCAAGTCATGCAACATTGCATCAAATTTTTGGGATTGTCAGAAAATTCAGGAAACTCTGTTTTGGGGATACAATGGTCTAAAGATTGAACATTATTAATTGTACAATTTGGACATAACTTTGAAACTCGATTATGTTCATCGGTAGTAAGATCTGCAAGCAATTCCTGAAATGGCTTCATCTGAAATGAATACATTTCTAGTAAAGCTTCTTTCTGTTCGTCCGTGACGGGAGCCGCCTCTAAATTTTGAAGCGTGTCTTCTTTAAAGCAGGTGTCATAACTTTCAAATTGATTCTTTATAATTTCCTCGATATTTGAAACAATAGTCTTAGTTTTACCTTTCTTTTTTGCATTCAATACTTTTTTATGAAAATTGAATGTATCCCCGGTATAACTCTTGATTTTTCTCATACATGTGACTTGTAACGTTGTTGAATATACATCTTAAGGCCAATGCCCAATTCAATATCGCGTGATTGTAAGGCCGAAATTAAATCGCCATATGATAACCCCAACGATATTAACTCATCAATTTTTATTTTATAATATTTAGGAATATCTTTGTTTTCAAAAATTTCTTCGACTAATGCTGACACATTTGCACCTAATGATTCCATATTGATGGAGCGAATTACTGGTAGATTATTTATCCTATCCATAATTCTCACTCCGGTTGATCTCATTTCTCGAATAATAAGAGGGGAATGTGTAACAATAATTGCATACGATTGATATTCATCAAGTAATTGATATATTGATGACATCAATGATGTTATCGCATTTGGATGCAAGTGTGTTTCTGGCTCATCAAACAAAATTAATGAATCATACCTGATATTGGCAACAATATTACAGAATATAAATAATAGCGAAGACTCTCCAGAACTCATATAGTCTACAATTTCGACTAAACGGGCTTGATTTACTTTTATTTTTTCTTCTTGAATTGTAAATAGAGCAGATATTATATCTGCTGAATATAAGGGAAATAGTATATTTTTAAGAGACTCAGCTCGTTCTCTGCCATTAATTGTTTTTGTAGTTTGTAATAGTTTCAGTTTTAATTCCTTTGGTGCTAAAATCGTTTTATTGTCTTTTTTCCCACAAGCTAACCCACAATATACATAATTGAAGCCCACACTATTCTTTGGCACATCAAAGCTATCATATAGACTTGTTGAAACGGCTATTACTTTACTGTATAATGGCACTTGTGGTGCAAATAGATTCTCTCTTCTCTTTGCAAGATCTAGCGGTAAGGCTGTGATTAGTTGCGTCTTACCAACTCCATTTTCTCCAATTATGGCAAAAACTCTCTGTTGAAAAGCACTGTTAATATCAAAAGAGAACTCTATATGAATTGGTTCCTCAGCATATTTGGGAGAAAACTCATAAGAGAATCTATAACAACTTGATATCTTTCGATTATCAATTAGATATTTTTCTTTTCTTAGAATGCGTTCTACACTATTTTCTCTTATGAGACTATGAAAAAACGGATGTTTTTCAAAATTGTCTTCTATAAATGAAAAAATTGCACAATCTTTTAAAGCCCATAATATAGAGAGATACTTATTGGGGAATTTTTGTTTAAGAGTATCATAATATTCTTGTGTTTGTCCAATTGAGCAAAATTCGTTTTCGCCTAATGAATAGAAAAGATCTTCCATAAGGTCACGTACACGATATTTTTGATGTTCTGAATCTGTATATTCCTGCTTGACATTAATTATCTTTAGTGGACCAATGTACGTATAGCTCTCTTTAGATTCATAATAAAACAATTCAAATCGGGATTCTACTCCGTAATCATCCCAATGATCTACAACCATAGTAAATGATGGAAATTTATTGGGTTGACAGTGTGAAGAAATTTTATGAGCATACCCTCGTGGGCGCCGTTCCAATAAAAACGGAATATTATTTTCCACAACTGCGCTATCATCAATAATTGACGTGTGTGGTTCAATTTTATACAAAAGATCTCCATTCTCATCAACCTCATAAGGCTTTAGAATGTATTTTTTTGGAAGCAAATACTCGTTAATGGTGGCAACGAGAATAAGTTGAGAATCATGATTGTGATAAATCGGATTTACGGTTTCAGTAATAAACTTATTAAATAAATCCTCCTTTTTAAACAGTTGAAGAGCTTCAGAGAATAAATAATCATAATCCCAATCATCATTATTAAACATGTGTTGTTGAATGTCACCTCTCAGATTATTAAAGCGCGGATCCGATGATGGTAATGTATCTATATCCCAGATGTTTGACAGAAAATCAAAGAAATTGCCATCATTTATCAAGGAATTAAAGAAATCAGATTCCTTAATCTGATTGAACAACATCTTCTGTTGAACAGGAGAGAATATAGTCTTTGTCATAGCTAAATGCGATGTTAAAATTATACCCTATGTGTAGGTACACAATTAATACTTATTTGTCTTTAATTTGATTCTCATTATCAGTGCCAATCAAAACATGGTCACCGGCATCATTAGTGAAGCCTGCAACTTCACTGAAAATTTCCTTAGAAGGTACACTATGTTTGATGTCTACGTTGTAGTCTTCACTGTCTTTCACCAGCTCTTGTATTTGCAATGCCGTTAACATAATACAAAGTTAGTAAATTATTTCGGATTAAGTTTCTATTGTTAGACTATTCAGTCCTTATTGTTTCAAAAACAAGCAAATTACATCATGTCGGGGTCTGACTTTTGCAATTTACACAATATAAATTTCAAAGTTTAAGATTTTGATATTATTGTCTGCATATAGATAGAAGAGACCCCCGATGGTGTAATTGAGTTCATCCTTCCAGACACTCGTTTCCGATGCTCGGATGCAAAGGTAGCGCATGGCTCTGATGGCAGCGGCAAGGTCGGGCGGCAAAGCCGTTTCGGGCATAATCTTCCTCCTGTGGAGCGTATTCAGCCCGAAAACCTTGCCCCTGCCTGCCATACGCTTGAAGGGCATCCGGAAACGGAAACAAGCGACTGAAGGAAAAATCAGAAGACAGGAAAAAAGGAACGGCTAACAGACGAAGCGGAATCTTGATGCTTCATCCGTAAACCGTTCCTTTTTCTTTTGCCGGAAGTCCATTGCTGGCGCAATCACAGGGCAGACGGCAAACTGCGCTCCTTCAAGAAAATCACGTGCCTGTCAGCCGATAAGCGGAGCGGTAACCGTCATTTAGCATCTTCTCTATATCGGATTCACGATAGAGTATTTTGCCACCCAACTGGATATAGGCTATCCGTCCCTCATTACGGTAGTCCTGAAGTGTCCGGCGGCTCACTTTCAACTGTGCCGATACTTCCTTGTCTGTGAAGAAACGTTCGCCGCCCAGTGTCGGGCGATAGTTGGCGGTCAGATGCTCGAAGCCGTCCAGCAGACGGTCAAGGCTGCCCATGAAGTGGATTATCCACTCGCTGTCCTTGTTAATCAGTTCATTCATGTTACTTTGGATTTAGTGGGTATTGTTAGTTTACTTCGTTCATTTCATCAAGTTTATATCGTTCTTCCCTTGAACTTTGCTTCTTTTCGCCTGTCCTCCACAACAGAGATGATACGCTGCACGTCTTCGGGACGGTAGTACGTCTTGTGGTTTATCTGCGAGTAGGCAAGCGTGCCGTTGTCCCGCAGAATCTGTAACGTGCGGGGACTGATGTTCAGCATCCGGCAAACGTCCTGATTATCCATCCATTCTGCCATTTTCTTCTCTCCGTGCCGCTGGCAGACAGCTTCCATGCGACGGACAAAATGGTCGAACTTGGTGACCATCGCCTCAAAGGTCTTTCTTTCGATTGATACTATTTCCATATACTTCACTTTTGTTGTTATTGCTTCTATTCGTTGCAAAGAAAAGGGTAAACCTTTACAAAACAATGGATTTTCCAGAACTGGTAGCTTGTGGCACAACAATGTAGCGGTTGTCTCCGATAATAATGGTTGTATAGCCATAATATACACTCACCCCACTGATTGCCGTATCCATACTATAATGGATAGATAAGAAAGGACTACCATTGCCGTATTCTTTGCAAGGCGAAACAAACCGTTCGCAGGGTTGGAAATAAGCCCTTATTTCTATTTCGCATCATATTCCGTCTGATTCAAACAATCCGGAAAATCGGTGAAGTCTGCGCCACCGTTTCCATCACCATAAAGCAAAACCTCACAAAATTGTCTGACAGAATCCAAACGCTTGACTGACTGCATTAAAACGCCTTATTTCGCTGGCGATAATCGGTCGAGGTACTGACCAAGACCACAGTAATAACTTAATCAATCTATTTTTATGACAACAAGAAAAGAGCCAATCATCAGTGAGCAGCAAGCTCAGGAAATCGTGGAAAGAATGAGCCGCCGGGAGTACCGCAGTGAGAAGTCAATGGACAACTTTTACAAGAACATCGGTCTGAATCCGGCGGAGCTGGAGCAACCCGGCAAGTGCGTCACAGAAAAGGCGGAAACCGCTATGGCGGATCCGTCAAATGAGGCAACAGAGGAAGCGGCAGTGCCGCAGAAGCGCATTAGCAGCAAGCAACGCAGGCTGTCGCTGGACGAGTACCGAACCACTTATCTGCAAGTTCCCAAGATTACCGACCGCAAGCCCGTTTTCGTCAGCGGTGAGGTGCGTGACAGCTTGGACAGGATAGTCCGCTACTTCGGCGGCAGGGGCATGAGCCAGGGCTGACGCATTACTTTATCTTTCCAATTGTTTTATTCCCTTGTTTAAATGTATTAATATGCCTACATTTGTCTCGAAACCATAAATATCCTTCTTATGCAAATCTTGTCAATTCTCGAAGCAGTTACTGATCCTCGGCGTGACCATCTTAAGGAACATAGTCTTGAATGTATTCTCTATATAGCTATATCAGCGGTAATCAGCGGTGCTGAAAGTTGGTATGAAGTCTCTGCCTTCGGTAAGATGAAGGAGGATTTTTTCCGCTCTCGCATCAAGAACTTCCGTGGTGTGCCATCGCACGACACTTTCAACCGTGTGTTTTCCTTACTGAATCCCCAAGAGTTGGAGCATGGTTTCCGCTCTTGGATTCAGGAAATCTGCAGTCAGTATAAAGGTATCGTCTCTATTGACGGCAAGGAAATCCGTGGTGCGCGTGGCGTAAAGCAAGACGGCAGTTTTGCCCCTCTTCGCATGGTAAGCGCTTGGGCTGCCGGTAACGGTGTTTGTCTGGGTCAGGAAAAAGTCAGTGCGAAGAGCAATGAAATCAAGGCTATCCCCGCACTGGTCAAGGCACTGGACCTGGAAGGTTGTACGGTTACCATAGACGCTATCGCCTGTCAGCACGATATAATCCGGAGTATTCTTCAAAGCAAAGCCGACTATCTGATCTGTGTGAAAGAGAATCAGAAAGGGTTATATAAAACAATAAAGTCGTGGTTTGACGGAATAGATGCCCAAGGGAACAAACCGGATGGACACGGCCATATTCCCCCGACCAGATACCAGTCTTCCTATACGGAGGAATGTTCACATGGAAGAAAGGAAAAGCGTCTATGCCAGGTATATAACAACGGGGTGACTGCCCAAGTCTTAGGGTGGGAAGAAGCCAATTCCGTAGTCTGTCTGACCAATACAAAAACTTATCTGAAAGAAGAAAGGACCGTTACGGAGAAACATTATTATATCACTTCCCTGTCTTTGGACTCTGGCAAGATCATGCAGGCAATCAGGACACACTGGAGCATAGAGAACAACTTGCACTGGCAACTTGACGTCACTTTCAATGAGGACGGTCAAAAGAAAACAAAGAACGCTGCGCAAAACTTCTCGCTTATCAGCAAGGTTGCCATGACACAGCTTAAAAACAGCAAAAGAAAAGGAAGTATGGCTATGAAGAGGAAATTGGCTGGATGGGATATTGAGTATTTAAAAGAACTACTGGATGCCGAATGGCAGACAGGAGGCTAATGAGTAATGCGTCAGCCCTGGGGCATGAGCGCATCGGGGATGGTAGAGAATCTTGTACGCCTGCACCTTGAAACCTATCGGGAGGACATCGAGCAGTGGCGCAAGCTCTGAGCGGATTGCGGTGGAACCGGTCAAGCCGGTGGATGCACTCCATCGGTTTGACCGACATTCCAAACGAGTTATTGCACTCACAAACCAATCCGACAAGCGGAGGATTTTTGTGTCCTCAAAGACACAGCAAGATGTCTTTTCAGCCGCTCAAAACGTTTTGAGCAGCCACGAAAAGCACTTGCCCCTGCAGGGGGCTGGGCTTGCCCTCCAAAGTCGGGAAGCCTTGTAAACCTACGGTGTCTGTGTCACAAGGAAGATGAGTTGAAACAGTTGAAGTCCGAACTTGCCGCACTCGACCGCAAGATACAGTTGGAGCTTGCGCCGCCCACGCCCGAAGTCGCCGAAAAAGAAAAGGACGGACAGGAGGTCAAGCCGGATGCGGAAGGTGTACGGAGCATATCGCCACAACAAACCGAAGATGCTCCGCAGATACGCGACCCGGTGAATGAACGAAGTCCGTCTGGCAATTTCATTGCCGACCATGTCATCATCGGGCGTCCGGGGTTTCAATTCAAGGATGAAAACCGTCCAAAAGGGATAAAAATGTAAATAATAATGAAGCAAGAGGGGGAATTATCTAATATCATCCTCTTGCTTCATTTTTCATTCATTAATCTACAAATTTCATTGTCGTAATAATCACGTTTGCTTATAAATCATAAAAATAGCCGTATTTGCTTGCTTGACTAATTTATTTAGACTAACTTTGCATATACTAAATTTCATTTAATGATGGAACAACTTACCAAGCGTGAAGAAGAAGTGATGAACAAGTTTTGGGAGAAGGGTGAAGCTACCGTCAAGGAGATTATCGCCACTTATCCCGAACCTCATCCAAGTCGAACCGCCATATCCACATTTGTGAAATTTCTTGTTGAGAAGGGCTTTTTAGGTCATAAACCGGCAGGAAACAACGGATTTATCTACTATCCCCTTATAGAAAGAGAGGAGTATTGTGGCAACAATCTGATGAATGTGGTACAACGATATTTCAATAATTCCATTCGTGGAGTAATAAGTACCCTTGTAAGGGACAGGAATATGTCGGATGATGAAGTCCGGGATTTGATAAATCAGGTGATTGAAGGCAGTCATCGAGAATAGAACGGCTTAAAGAGTTTTTATATATGAACCCCCAAAAGATATACCCTCGTTCCGGTGATAATCAGACTGTCTATCTCAAATCAGTCATAACACGCCCGAATATCGAAGTCGGAGATTTCACCATTTACAATGATTTTGAGAATGATCCTCGTGACTTTGAGAAGAATAACGTGTTGTATCATTACCTGATAAATCATGATCGTTTGATTATAGGCAAGTTCTGTTCGATAGCCTGCGGAGCTAAGTTTATCTTCAACTGCGCCAATCATACGCTGAAATCGCTTTCAACATATACATTCCCACTATTCTTTGAGGAATGGGGCTTACAAAAATCGGAAGTTGCTTCTGCTTGGGATAACAAGGGCGATATTGTAATCGGCAATGATGTATGGATTGGATATGACGCTGTAATAATGGCTGGAGTGACCATTGGTGACGGTGCTATAATCGGTACGCGGGCAGTTGTCACAAAAGATGTAGAATCGTATTCAATAGTCGGCGGTATTCCAGCTAAAGAGATACGTAAACGATTTTCTCCAGATATTATAGCCCGCTTGCAAAAACTCCAATGGTGGAAGTGGGATACAGCTAAAATCCGTAATTCAATCAAGGCTATTCAAAACGGTGATTTAGATTCATTGGAGCATAATACTATATAAGGAACAAACCGTATTCAAAATGAAGATATTACTGGTTATAATAACATATCTGATTTTTATATTGCCTGTTTTCGCTGAAGAAAACAGAGTGATAGAGAATACTTTGCAGGAATATATCGCAGGGAAAGATGCACGTATAGGTGTCGCGGTCATTATCAATAGCAAAGATACTGTATCTATCAACGGTAACCGGGATTTCCCTATGATGAGCGTAGTCAAATTTCCGCTGGCTCTGACGGTTGCACATTGGATAGATAATAACGATATGTCGTTGAACGATTCCATAGCATTCGGGGAGAATGACTTGAACGAGGACACATATAGTCCAATGCTCAAAATGTATTGTAAGAGCCGAAATGCCATGACTGTAAGAGAACTGTTTGAATGGTCGTTGGTAGAGAGTGACAACAATGCGGCGGATATACTCTTAAAGAGGATTGGCGGGACATCGGGAGCTACATCGTTAATGAGGCAACTGAATATTTCCGATGAAATTTTAATAGGTGCATCCGAAGAAGATATGCATCGTGACCCATATCTAAGTTATCTTAACCGTACCACTCCTCTGGCAATGGCACAGCTCTTTGACAGGTTTTACATCGAAATGAGAAACACATCGCGGTCTTATTCCGAAATATCTTCTATGCTTGAACAATGTAGTACCGGACGTGATAGGCTTGCAGCTCCTTTATTGCCTATCAATGCTACGATTGGACATAAAACAGGTACAGGATTCCCAACACCGGATGGACGCATATCCGCAGTAAATGATTGTGGATATGTGAAACTGCCCGACGGCACAAGATATTCAATAGCCGTGTTTGTTGCTGATTCCAATTATGACATGGCAGCGACATCAGCCATAATTGCCGAGATTTCCAATATAGTTTGGAAAAGTTTGACTGAACATAAAAAGAAATAAGAATATGGAACAGAAATTTTGTCAAAGCTGCGGTATGCCGCTGACTGATGACGACAAGGGAACAAATGCCGATGGCAGCCGTAATGATGATTACTGCAACTATTGTTACGTGGATGGCCGGTTCAGGCAGGACTTGACTATGGAGCAGATGGTCGAGCACTGTGCCCGGTTCACAGATGATATAAACAAGTGGTCCGGAGAAAATATGACCGTAGAAGAGGCGAAAGAGATGATGCGGCAATTTTATCCAACCCTCAAACGCTGGAAAAACAGTCTATGAGATTTTGTTGTACAGTTTTATCCGTGTCAGACATAAACAAAGCCCGAAATTTTTACGAAAACATATTCGGGTCGGAAGTCTGTCAGGATTATGTCCGAAATATTTTGTTCTCTTGCGGTTTGGCTATGCTGCAGTATTAAATTAACCCCCATATATTATAGTCATGGATATACAACATATAATCAGCTTGGTCAAAGAGACTAAGGGAATCATCACAAACAGGGAAATGGCAGCCCATGTGAAAGAAAAAGGAGTTGCCGATTACGTTACGCAAGTTGACGTGGCTGTACAGGACTTTTTGAAAAAGGCACTATATACACTTGCACCGGACATCCAGTTTCTCGGAGAGGAAACAGGCTTGCAGCGGATGGATACTGACAGCTATTGGATTCTCGATCCCGTTGACGGCACTACCAACCTCATGCACGACTATCAGCACAGCGTGGTCTCGCTGGCTCTTTGTCGCCAGAAGGAGATTGTCATGGGCATTATCTATGACCCGTTTCACGATGAAATTTTCTCAGCCGTCAAAGGAGGAGGCAGTTTCTTGAACGGCAAGCCCATACATGTTTCCTCTGCCCATAAACTCTCGGAAACCATAATCGGTATCGGCACTGCTAAAAGAGAGTTGGCGAAAGAAAATTTTGCCCGATTTCTCAAAGTCTATGAAAACTCACAAGATGTCCGACGGCTTGGTTCCGCAGCCTTGGAACTGGCATATACAGCGTGTGGCAGACAGGGCGGGTATTTCGAAGTGTATCTGAACCCTTGGGATTATGCTGCCGGTATGCTTCTGGTACAAGAGGCCGGAGGAATAGTGACCGATTGGAACGGCAACACACTTGACCCGGCTCAAGGAAGTCAGGTAGCCGGAACAAACGGACAAGTCCACGAAGAATTGCTCAAACTATTATGATGAATATACAGAAAGAATTACAACAGTTCTCTGCAGACGAAGCGGATATGCGGTTTAACAACGTGGATGTCGCACCGGAAACGATAAGGGCAATCATGATAAATGAGGTTGTCCCTTCAAGTTCGGAGGAGGATTTCTACGGGAAACCAGATTCCGCGTATATGTCAACGACAATTCCATTATTCAGAAAAGCAGGAATAGTGGCAGGTTCGGTACAGGATATTTTGAATAGTGGAATTTACATTACCAATGCCGTCAAGACACCTAAAAGCGAATATGCAGTTTCAAGGGAGAGCATAGAGGACAGTCTGCCCTATCTGGAAAAAGAGCTTGCTTTGTTCCCCAACGTCAAAGTTATCATGCTTATGGGGGATGTGGCAAAGAAAGCCTTTAATATGATCTGCAAGAAGGCGACAAAGAAAAACGCCGTTCCAAGCACCTCTACTTACAAATTGCGCAATACCGAGATTTTATATAACGGTATCCGCATTCTCCCATCATACATTATGACTGGGCAAAACATTCTAATAGAGAAATCAAAGTTTGAAATGGCTTCTGAAGATATTTCTATGATGTATCGGTTGATAAACAATGATTTAATAAATTAATATATGGAACAGAAATTTTGTCAAAGCTGCGGTATGCCTCTTGTAGATGGTAACATCGGCACAAATTCAGACGGAAGCAAAAGCGAGGACTATTGTGGCTATTGCTACAAAGGAGGTGTTTTCCTCCAAGATTTCAACATGAGCCAGATGATAGAGTTCTGCACTCAGTTTACTGACCAGATTAACAAGGAAACGGGTTGGAATTTGACGCCCCAACAGGCAAAGGCTCAAATGCAACAAATCTTCCCAACACTCAAACGCTGGAAAGAGAAAGATGAAAGGAGTTTGACTGAAAAAGCCACACACCTGCTTTCGCAGTGCAAAGAGGTTACGTTGGCATCGGTCAATGCGGACGGTTTTCCTCGCCCTGTGCCATTGGATAAAATTCATTCAATCGGATATAATGAAGTTTGGATTGTGACCGCCGCAGACTCCGAAAAGGTTGCCGATTTCAGGCTAAATCCTAAAGCCGGGCTTTCCTATTCGTTTTATGGCGATAGTGTTGCATTGCGCGGTACAGTCGAAATCATCACGGATAATGAAACTCGTAAACAGATGTGGCAGGAGTATTTTATAAATTACTTCCCCGGCGGCCCGGCAGATCCGAACTATGTGCTTGTCCATTTTATCGGAAATGAGGCTACCATCTGGATAAACCGTGAGTTTGCTCATATTACAATATAAACACATCAATGATGCGAAAGTGACTCAAACAGTCGGCAGATAGAGTGAAATGTAATGCGCAAATGTCCGTTTTTTACTATCATGGAAATTCTTTAAGTTGTAATTTTGCAGGATGCAGACATTCAGAATCATACAGCCAACGCCTGCCTTGAAACCGTTTATACGGTATTACTGGATATTGCAGGATAGTACCTCCGGCATAGTGACGCAGCGCACTTTGCCAACGGGCTGTATGTCGCTTGTTTTCCATCGTGGCGAAAGGCTGAAAGTCACGAACCGTGATGAATTACAGCCGCAGAGTTTTATTTGCGGTCAGGAAAGCGGTTATTCAGATGTGACTTCAACCGGCGACATTGAAATGATAGTGGTGGTATTCCAACCTCATGCGGCAAAAATATTCTTCCGTATGCCGGTCACTTTACTGCGTGACAGGAATGTGGCGATTGAGGATATTGAAAATACAGCTTTGCGCGATTTGGCACATAAAGTTGAAGACAGCGAAAATTACGATACCAGCATTGAGTTGATTGAAGATTATTTCTATAAGTGCCTGATGTCTGGGACTCCTTATCATCTGCCAAGATTGGCGGAAGTGATACGCCATATCAACAAGTCCTCTCAAACAAATATCAGGGCACTTTCGGATATTGCGTGCCTGAGCGAAAAGCAATTCTCCCGGATCTTCTCGGAAAACATAGGAACGACACCCAAAGATTTCATGCGCATAGTCAGGTTGCAACGTACCTTATCTATCATGCAGCATAATCAGGGAATAGGTTTTGCGCAGCTGTCATACGAGTGTGGATACACAGACCAATCCCATATGATTAAAGAATTCAAGCTATTCTCCGGCTACACACCGAAAGAGTATATTGCTCGATACTCTCCTGTTTCTGACTATTTTACATTCTGAAAAATAGCGTTTATACAACCTTGTATTTGGTTGTCACCGATTATTTTTATAATTTTGTCACCATTTAGTGACATTATGTAAAATGGAATTGAAAGAAACAGAAAAGAGGCTCCTTGAAGCCGTGAGCCATATCGTAGAGAACGACGGTTTTACCAAAATCGGAGTTAATCGCATCGCTAATCAAGCCGGATGCGATAAGGTTTTGATTTATCGCTATTTCGGTGGATTGGATGGTTTGCTCGTGGAATGGGCAAAGCGTCATGACTATTATTCGTTTGCCTATTCGGAGTTTATTGATACCATCAAACGAGCCAAAGACGGTAACATAAAGCAGATTGTTAAGGATGTGCTTATGTGTCAGCTTAGCTATCTAAAAGATAATGTTCTCATGCAAGAGCTTCTTGTCTGGGAACTTTCAGGTCATTCGTCTTTCAAGGGTATCATCGAAGAACGTGAGCGTATCGGTCATAAATTGCAGGAGGAACTGAATAAGTTTTTGGATCGGGGTGGTGACAACAATATGTCGATTGCCATAATCATATCCGCAATCAACTATATTGTCCTTTTCACAAGGCAATACCACAAAATCAACGGCATAGATTTCAGTAAGCCGGAAGCATGGGAAAGAATGGAAGCTATGATTTCCAAGTATGTGGACTTTATCCTTGACAACAATCTATGAAACATATCATTACAATAGCACTTACGCTGTTTCTTACAGTTTTTGCAATGGCGCAGGAAAGAAACTACATTTCCACCTGCGGCAAGATAAAAACGTCTATCAAATGGACGGAGGAACACAAGGATGGAAAGATATACCTGCATACGGTTCAAGGTGGTGAGAAGCATGAGTATATCTTAGGAAGCGGATATAAAACCGAGGCATGGAAGATAGCGGATGCTTCATCAAACACCAATCTGACTGTCAGCTTGTGCAAAGGGATATATTCCATATCCGGCAAGTTCAATGGGAAACATATTTCTAAGACAGTGAAAAGTAAAGGCAAGCCGTGGTATCAGAACATTGCCTATAATGCGGGGCTGACTCTGAAAAACGGTAAGTCTATGGAATATGAGTGTTTTCGCCCCGACAACATAAAACTATATACCATGTCGGCAACCAAGAAAGGAGCTGAGAAGTTCGACGGAAAGAACGCGGAAAGAATAGAAGTCAGTCTTACCGGCTTTATGTCGGCTTTCTGGAGCTGTAATTATTACTTTGACACGAGTTCTCTGATGTTTGTGGGATATAAAGGTGTAAATGGAGGCCCCGGAACCTCGGAAACGAAAATATCAGTCGCAAAATGAAGGCAATAATATTCTATCGTTCCTCGTATAAAGGCAACACGTTGAAGATTGCTAAAAGCATGGCGGAAGCCCTGTCTGCTGAATTGGTATCTATCGACAGCAATCCGGCAATCGACCTATCGGATTATGACCTTATCGGCTTTGGCTCCGCTATAAACTTTGCCGCTCACGATATACGACTTCAACGATTTGTTTCAAGTCAAAATCTTAAAGGCAAAAATGTGTTCGTATTCTCCACCCGTTGCAGACCTTTCTTGGGAGCATATCATAAGCCACTCAGAAAAATCGTCGAGGCAAAAGGTGGAATTATAGCCGGAGAGTTTTCTTGCCGGGGATTTGACCGCACCGGGCCGTGGGTTCTTATGGACGGCTACAATAAAGCCAGACCGAATGAACGAGATAGGTTCAAGGCAAGACTATTTGCGGAAAAACTTCGATGGAAGTTGCATCCGTTGGCTCTTATCTATAAAGATCCGGTTACCGGATATTCGGAGGGCATTACGATACGCCGTAAAGTTTCAGATATAATAGCGGGTAACAAGGTGGTGTTCCTAAATACCTCTACTTGTATAAATTGCGGGAAATGTATCAAGATTTGTCCGATGCACATATTCGCACTAAAAGATACGGTTTTACCGACTGACGAGAAAAATTGCATCCAGTGCCGGCTGTGCGCTGACAACTGTCCGACTTCTTCAATATATATCCATGAATCTTTCTTGAATGGATTTCGGATAGCTCTCAGAGAATCATTCAGCGACAAATTGCAGAACAGTTATAACGATGAAGATAATCAGCAGTAGGTCTTTTCCACCTAACACAAGATGTCCGCTTTTTACTATCATAGGCTATCATGTCGCTGTAATTTTGCAGCGTACTAATTAAATAATAAAAAGTATGATTGCATTTTTTGAAATCCCCACCAATAACTTCGACAAGTCGGTGGCGTTCTATCAGGCACTTTTCAGCGAAAAGCTGGAAGTGTCGCAGTTCGGCGATGAGAAAATGGCCTGTCTTATGAAAGACGGCAAGAGTGTATGCTCAATCTCCTCGGCTCCCTCCTTCCCCGGTTTCGTACCCTCTAATGGAGGCGTGCTGGTGTATCTCCAAGTAAAAGACTTGGAAGCAAGCGTGAAAACGGCATTGGATAACGGCGCAACGTTGGTAACTCCAAAGACCAAGATTCAGGTTGACGGTTGGGGTTACTTTGCCATCATCGCCGATCCCGTCGGCAACCGCATCGGGCTTTATGGCGACAAGTAAAGAGCCGAAAACGTAGGTTACAGTGGAGAGAACCACCCGGTTTTCTCCACTATCCGTATCTATAATCAATTTTTCTGCCATATTATTTTGTTGTCTAAATATTTTAGACTACTTTTGCGCTATTGAATCGTCTAATAAAATTAGACTACATGTAAATGGAAGATATGAAGCCATTAACAGAAAGAGAAGAAGAAGTGATGAACTTCTTTTGGGAAAGCGGGGCACTCTCGGTTCGGGATGTCGTTGCCCTTCACAATGAGCCGCGTCCAAGCCGGACTACGGTAGCCACATTCGTGAAATTTCTCGAACAGAAAGGCTATCTCGACCACAAAGTTGAAAGCACAGGCTTCATATATTTCCCCATAATAGAGCGGGAAGATTATTGCGGACAAAATCTGAAGAGCGTCATAAGGCGGTATTTCGACAATTCTATTCAGAATGTTGTGAACTTCCTGATTAAAAGCGAGGAATATAGCGATGAAGAGGCTAAGGAAATAATATTGCAAATATCTAACAGAGGAAAGGAATAACAATGGCAGGTATATTCTTGGCATATTCATTATTGGCAAGTACCCTCCTGATTGTAGTCTGGGCGGTGTACAAATGCGTTCTTGCCAATACCGGATGTTTCCGGTTCAACAGGATATTGTTGTTGTCCTGTATAACGCTTGCTTTTGTTTTCCCAATCTTCATACTTAATCCCTTTTGGGTAGCGGATATTGTGGAAAATAATGTTGAAATCGCTTTTAATTCGGTCGATGTTGCCTATATTGCCAATACGGTATCAGAGCAAATCACTCCGATATGGGATTATATAGTCACACTTTACCTTATAGGGGTTATTACCATGACTCTCTATTTCCTCGTTTCACTTGCACGGTTGGCACTGTTCATTCTCAAAGGTGAGCATATAAAACAGGATGACTGCCGCATTATACTTCATCGCCATAACAGCGTCGCCCCGTTTGCATGGTGCGGATATATCATGATGCCAAGACGTGACTGGTACGAGTTTGGGCAGATGATAGTCCGCCATGAAAAAGCGCATATCGAGTGCCACCATTGGATTGACTTGCTTTTTATGCAGGCAGCGATTATTCTCACTTGGTATTGTCCTTCTATATGGCTTCTGCGCAATGAACTTCATACACTTCATGAATATGAAGCCGACAGCCGTGTGCTTGCATCGGGCGTAAAACGAGAAGAGTATCAGATATTTCTAATAAAAAAGACAGTTGGAGCAAGGTTCGCTACTCTTTCCAACTGTCTTAATCACAGTTCACTTAAAAAACGTATAACTATGATGTTATCAAGCAAACCGACAGGCAAAGCCCGTGTGCGTGCCTTTGTCATGGTGCCTGCGATGGCACTCGCGTTAATCGGTCTGGCTACCCCTGCGGTGTCAGCAGTAATCAACGAGGTATCTGCCGCTACGCCGGTGGAGGATCTACGCTACAAAATTAGCGAAAAATCCGACTCCACCATTCGAGTGACAGAAAGAAATTCCGATGTGGTGGTCACGGAGAAAGCGGATGCGGCCGATGCCGTGCCGTTCATCAGGACAGAAACCGCCCCCAACTTTCCCGGCGGTAAGGACAAACTGAGAGCCTTTATCAATAAAAACATTTCCTTCCCTGAAACTGCATACAAAGACGGTGTTCTTAACATGGATGCCGTCGTGCAGCTTACCATCGCCAAAGACGGAGTTGTAAAGGATGCCCGAATCGTTAAAAGCTCAGGCAAGACACTTGATGCCGAGGCTCTGCGCGTGGCGCGTATGCTTCCCAAATTCCACCCCGGACTAAATAGCGGGCTGCCGTCTGAATCAAGCTACACACTGGAGTTCAACTATTATATCTGCAACCAGTATTGGTCATCAAATGGCGAATAAAAACAGGAAGAAATACCAATAGTACAAATATCTTATCTGATACTTGGAGTATGCCGTATCTTACAGTACGGCATACCCTGTATCATTAATAATGAAAGAGTCAATCCGGACAATGCAAGACGTATCACAAGAGAAATACCACCAGCTCCAAACAGCACCAATGGGAAAGTTGGTGCTTCAGTATTCCATACCGGCCATAATCAATCTGGCAGCCGTATCACTGTATAATCTTATTGACAGTATATTCATCGGAAATGGTGTCGGTACACTGGCTATTTCCGGGCTTGCAGTCACTTTCCCCATGATGAATTGCCTGATTGCTTTCAATACGCTTGTCGGGATCGGTGGGACCACGCTGACCTCCATCTGTCTGGGACGCAGGCAATATGAACAGGCAGCCGATATTCTGCATACCGTGGTGATTTTGGGTTTCGTAATCAGCATCCTGACGGGATGGATTACATATCTTAATCTGGATGTTGTACTATACTTTTTCGGTGCAAGTGAAGCCACGCTTCCGTATGCACGGGAATATATTGGAATATTGCTCTGCGCTAATCCAATAACATTTCTGTTTTTAAGCCTTAATAACTTGCTTCGCGGAAACGGTTTCCCCAAAAAATCATTGGAGTCCACTCTGCTGACCGTCGGGCTAAATCTGGTTTTGACACCAATATTCATATTTGTATTTGAGTTTGGCATCAAGGGGGCCTCCATGTCCACAGTCATATCGCAGGTAGTCGGACTTGTATGGGTCGTAAGGCACTTCTCTATGAAATCAAATAAAATACATTTTCAGCAAAGCCGTTTCAGGTGCAATTTCCGGCTATCCGGAGAAATCATGAAACTGGGGACACCACCGTTTATATTGAATCTTTGCTCGGCATCTATAAGCATTGCCCTTATTAACAGATTCGGATTTTACGGTGGCGACTTTGCGATTGGGGCATACGGCATAGTCAGCCGAATCTATATGCTGTTCTCAATGATAATTATCGGTTTGGCTGTCGGTATGCAGCCCATCATAGGGTACAATTTCGGAGCCGGTCAGACAGAACGGGTTGACAAAGCCATGAACACCGGGTTGACAATAGCTTTTGCTTTCATGTTCTCCGTGTTTTTACTGTGTGAAATGGGGGCACGCCCGATTATACAGTTGTTCTCAAACGAAACTGCACTTAATGACATTGCAGTAACAGGTCTTCGTATCTGTGCCTTGATGTTTCCGGTTATGGCCATGCAGACTATGATAACAAATTTTTTCCAGTCTATTGGCAAGCCGAAAACGAGTATTGTCTTGTCGCTCATACGCCAAATAGGATTTTTCATTCCCTTGATATTTCTGCTGCCTGAAATGTTTGATTTGAGGCTTGACGGAGTCTGGCTAAGTATTCCTATGGCTGATTTTATAGCCTGCATCTTGACAGTCTCAGTTTATCTGAGATATAGGCAGCGGTCTAAGAAACTTGCAATGGATGCAATTTAACAAGTTTAATAGAATTAGATCATGGATAGAAATATGATTGCCCCGTGCGGGTTAAACTGCGCTGTGTGCAGCGAAGCACTACGAAAAGACAGCCCTTGTGTCGGATGCCGGAATGAGGGATACAAAGGTGAGTATTGCGCCAATCTGTGCAAGATTGTAAATTGTGAAATACGGAAAACACTGCCGGACGGATTCTGTGACAGATGTCCTCAATATCCGTGCAGGGAGATTGTCGATAAGGAATGTTGGTATGTCAACGCCTATCCGATGATAGAATCGCTTATGGGCAATCTCGCCTTTATCGGAGAAAATGGTATTGAACAATTCCTGCAAAGAGAAAAGGTTCGTTGGACTTGCTCCGATTGCGGAGGGTGTATATCGGTTCATGACGGTGTATGTTATGGCTGTGGTAAAAACTATACAGATAGAAAACATTGAATATGGAAAGTATAAGAGTAAGTAAAGATAATATAGCCGCATGTGGGCTGTATTGTGGAGCGTGTCGCAAATTCTTGTCCGGCAAATGCCCCGGATGCAAGAATAACGAGAAAGCATCGTGGTGTAAAATCCGCCAATGCTGCATAAGCAAAGGTTATCATACCTGTGCCGAATGTGAGCGTGACGTAAGGGAGTGTAAAATCTATTCCAATTTTATAAGCAAAGTGTTCGCATTGCTCTTTAACTCCGACCGCCCGGCTTGTATCAGCTATATACGGGAGCATGGAGAAATGGCGTATGCCGAGGAAATGAGCAAGCGGAAATGCCAGACCATAAAACGTAAATGATATGAAAATAAACACTTTTACAGTAATAATGCTTGCATTAGCCATATTGGTTGGCTCGTGCGATGCCCCATCAGATAATGCCCTGTACAGGGAATGGCGACTTCAAAAATACAACTGTATCGCCACTTCGTCATACGGACTGACACAAGTAAACGAGGAATCAGAGTATATATTGCAGTTGGATAACGCCGGAGTATTCTCCTGCACCACCGACTGCAATACAGTTTCAGGCAGTTTTGAAAAAAGCAAAACTGCCTTGAAATTCTCCGATATATCCTTTACCGAACTGGCTTGCGATAACATGATAGTGGAACGGAGCGTAGCATCTATTCTGCCCAGTATCAAATCATACGAAATCACGGACGATTCCATCTTGGTGTTGAAAGATGATAAGGGTCATATACTAATGGAACTAACAAAATAACA
The DNA here is from genome assembly GCF_902493135.1 of uncultured Parabacteroides sp. GTDB lineage: Bacteria > Bacteroidota > Bacteroidia > Bacteroidales > Tannerellaceae > Parabacteroides. Next base: position 8,803 of record NZ_CABUOD010000002.1, on the reverse strand, counting down.
GGTTGATATAATGAAAAGAATGATAATCGCAGCTATTATAGCCATCTGTTCCGTGCTACAAATCATGGCTTCCGATGATGATATTTCGGGAGCATGGCATGGTACGTTGAAAATAACTCCGCAAGTGGAGTTAAAGATTGTGTTCAATTTCAAGGCAAGCGAAGATGGCAGACAGTCAGTTACGCTTGATTCTCCGAATCAAGGAGTATACGGTATAGCCGGAGAAGTGAATCTCATTTCGGCTGATTCTATAAATGTAACGGTTAGACGCATCGGATTGACGTTTACCGGACGAAAACAAGAAGGGAAACTCATTGGAAAATGCACACAAGGAACCATGAGTACCGACCTTGAATTATTTCCGGGTATTGTGGAATTAAAGCGACCTCAAACACCTAAGCCACCATATCCATACACTACAACGGAGGTTCGTTTCAATAACTTATCAGATGGTGTTACTCTCGCAGGAACACTTTCCTTGCCTGAAAGTTTTAATGAGGCAACTCCGGTTATCGTAATGATTACCGGTAGCGGACTGCAAAACCGTGATGAAGAATTATACGGACATAAGCCGTTTGCTGTCATCGCAGATTACCTTGCCCGAAACGGCATTGCAACTTTACGATATGATGACCGAGGATATGGAGAATCAACCGGCGACGGTAAAAATGCCACCACTGAAGATTTTGCACGGGATACTAAAACAGCAATGGAATACCTGCGCAAAGAAGTGAAATTCAAGAATGTGGGAATACTGGGGCATAGTGAGGGAGCGGCAGTGGCGTTCATGTTGGGAACTGATAACAATTCGGGATTATTCTCAAATCCGAATTTCATTATAGCCATTGGCGCACAGGCTGTTCGTGGTGACTCCGTTTTGATTGACCAAAGCGCAACGATGTTGGAACAGGGCAACATGCCGGCGGATATTGTATCGGATTATGTTGACGCATTGCACAAAATGTATGAACTGAAAATAAGGAATGGCAACAATATGGCAGTTGACAATATTGAGGCTATATGTGCAAATTGGGGGAATACTCCCGTTCAAGCATCTTTGAAAGCCAATCTAAAAAAGATCGCAGCGGACAATAATCCTTGGCTAAATTACTATGTCAGTTTTTCACCGGCGGAAAGCATTGCTGATACGGATTGCCCGGTATTCGTACTATACGGAGAAAAAGATATACAAGTTCGCCCGGAACTGAATATGCCTCAAATGCAACGACTCGCCCCGAAAGCGACCGTGAAACTTTATCACGGACTTAATCACCTTTTCCAGCACGCTCAAACAGGAGCGGTACAGGAATACGGTACAATCGAGGAAACAATCTCCCCTGAAGTCCTTCAGGACATTGTTGATTTTATCTCCTTCAAACCTCGTTAAATTTATGATTTCAATCCGCAAGTTAATATCATGTGGCTATATTCTAATATTCATACTAATAGGAATGATTATATATTGCTATCAGTATGAATGGAAAAAGCTTGAAGTATTAGAGAAGGAGAACCGAACCACTGATGAGTTGCGCCGACATGTTAATGAATTAAATTTTCGCTTAACAGGATTTTCTCTAATGGGTGAAACAATATTGGAATGGGATAATGAAGATTTGGAACATTATCAGGCTCAGCGTATGGCAATGGACAGTATGCTATGCCGTTTCAAAGCTACCTATCCGGCAGAGCGCATAGACAGTGTACGCCATCTTCTCGAAGATAAGGAACGGCAGATGTGCCAAATCGTTCAGATACTTGAACAGCAACAAGCCATCAACGATAAGATAACCCGTCAAGTTCCTGTAATTGTGCAGAAGAGTGTGCAGGAACAGCCCAAGAAATCCAAGCGCAAAGGTTTCTTGGGCATCTTCGGCAAAAAGGAGGAAGCAAAACCAACCGTATCCACCACGATACTCCGTTCATTTGATCGGAATATGATAGCAGAACAACAGGCGCAAAGCTGCCGTTTGTCGGAACACGCTGACAGTCTTGCGGCTCGAAATGCGGAACTCAACAGGCAACTGCAAGGGTTGGTTGTTCAAATGGACGAGAAGGTGCAAGCAGACTTACAGAAACGGGAAGCGGAAATAGCCGCTATGCGTGAAAGGTCTTTTATTCAGATAGGTGGTTTAACAGGATTCGCTGTGTTGTTATTGGTAATCTCTTACATAATCATTCACCGAAATATCACCCGTATCAAACAGTACAAACGAGAAACTGCGGATTTAATAGAACAGCAGAAACAGTCTATCAAACAAAACGAGGTACTGATAGCCTCCCGTAAGAAAGTTGTACATACCATCACCCATGAGTTGCGCACACCACTGACGGCAATCACAGGCTATGCCGGGCTGATGCTGAAAGATTGCAATACAGATAAAACCAAGGTATATATCCAAAATATTCAGCAATCTTCTGACCGTATGCGTGAAATGCTCAACACTCTGCTGAGTTTCTTCCGTCTGGACAACGGCAAGGAACAGCCCAATTTTTCCCTGGGCAAGATTTCATCAATCACGCATACACTTGAAATTGAGTTTAATCCCATTGCCTTGAACAAAGGGCTGGCTCTGACAATACATTGCTATAATGATGCGCTTGTCCGAACAGATAAGGAACGCATCCTGCAAATCGGTAATAACCTTCTGTCAAACGCTATCAAGTTCACAGAGAACGGTGGCGTTTCTCTAACAACGGGTTATGATAATGGTATGCTGAAAATTATCGTTGAAGATACTGGTACGGGGATGACCAACGAGGAACAACGGCGAGTGTTTGGAGCATTTGAACGTCTGTCAAACGCTGTTGCAAAAGACGGTTTCGGTCTGGGATTGTCCATTGTGCAACATATCGTAACAATGCTCGGTGGTACAATACGGTTAGACAGTGAAAAAGGCATGGGCAGCCGTTTCACGGTAGAAATCCCCATGCAGGCTGCCGAAGAACTGACGGAACAAACGATTCAAGATTATGTCCATTACAATGAGAGATACCATAATGTGATTGCTATCGACAATGACGAAGTGCAGCTTTTGATGCTGAAAGAAATGTATGCACAGGAGGGTATGCATTGCGATACCTGTACCAATGCTGCGGAACTGATGGAAATAATAAGGAAAAAGGAATACAATTTGCTGCTTACTGACCTAAACATGCCAGAGATCAACGGCTTCGAGCTGTTGGAACTGCTGCGTAGTTCCAACGTGGGAAATTCAAGGAACATTCCGGTGGTCGTGACAACCGCTTCGGGTAGTTGCAGCAAGGAGGAACTTATAGAACGTGGATTTGCCGATTGCCTGCTCAAACCGTTCTCCATATCGGAACTGATGGAGATTTCCGACAAATGCGCCATGAATGTGGCGCAAAATGAAAAACCGGATTTCTCCTCCCTGCTGTCCTACGGCAGCGAATCCGTTATGCTGGATAAACTGATAACGGAAACCGAAAAGGAAATGCAGGCAATTAGGGATGCGGAACGAGGAAATGCAGGCAATTAGGGATGCGGAACGGCGGAAAGACCTTCAAGAACTGGATGCCCTTACACACCACCTACGTAGTTCGTGGGAGATACTTCGCGCCGACCTGCCATTAAGGGAACTTTATAAACAGCTTCATGGAAGTGCCGCTCCCGACTATGAAGCATTGAACAAAGCCGTGACTGCCGTATTGGATAAGGGTTCGGAGATAATCCAACAGGCAAAAGAAGAAAGGAGAAAATACAACAATGAATAAAACAAAAATCATCGTGGTGGAAGATAATATCGTGTATTGCGAATTTGTTTGCAACCTGCTGGCACGGGAGAAATTCCGTACAGTGCAGGCTTTCCACCTCTCGACAGCAAAGAAACTTCTGCAACAAGCCGCTGACAATGATATAGTAGTTTCTGATTTGCGTCTGCCCGACGGTGACGGAATCGACCTGTTGCGCTGGATGCGCAAGGATGGCATGACGCAGCCGTTCATCATCATGACTGACTATGCCGAAGTGCATACGGCAGTGGAAAGCATGAAACTTGGTTCGCTGGACTACATACCCAAGCAACTTGTGGAGGACAAACTCGTGCCTCTGCTTCGCAGCATACTGAAAGAACGGAATATCGGACGAAGCCGTATGCCCGTGTTTGTCCGTGACGGTTCCGCCTTTCAGAAAATCATGCACCGTATAAGGCTGGTAGCCCCTACCGATATGAGCGTGCTGATATTCGGGGAGAACGGCACGGGCAAGGAGCATATCGCCCACCACCTGCATGACAAAAGCAAACGTTCGGGCAAGCCGTTTGTGCCTGTGGACTGCGGATCGCTCACCAAAGAGCTTGCTCCTTCCGCTTTCTTCGGACACGTCAAAGGCGCATTCACCAGTGCGGACAGTGCCAAGAAAGGATATTTCCATGAAGCCGAAGGCGGCACGCTGTTTTTGGACGAAGTGGGCAACCTCGCACCGGAAACCCAGCAGATGCTTCTGCGTGCCATACAAGAGCGGCGATACCGTCCCGTTGGTGATAAAACGGATAGAAGTTTCAATGTCCGTATTATCGCTGCCACCAACGAGAATCTGGAAAAGGCGGTCAATGAAAAGCGTTTCCGGCAAGACTTGCTGTACCGTCTGCACGACTTCGAGATAACAGTTCCGCCATTGCGTGACTGTCAGGAGGACATCATGCCGCTGGCGGAGTTCTTCCGCGAGATTGCCAATAATGAATTGGAGTGCAAGGTTGGCGGATTCAGCTCCGAAGCACGGAAAGCGTTGCTGACCCATTCATGGCCGGGCAACGTGCGTGAGCTTCGGCAGAAAATCATGGGTGCGGTGTTGCAGGCACAGACGGGACTTGTTACGAAAGAGCATCTGGAACTTGGGATAACCGAAACAACCTCTGTTACCGATTTCTCCCTGCGTAACGATGAGGAAGATAAAGAACGGATTCTGCGTGCTTTGAAGCAGGCTGACGGGAACCGCAAGGTCGCCGCCGAACTGCTCGGAATAGGACGTACAACGCTGTACAGCAAACTGGAAGAATATGGATTGAAGTATAAATTCAATCAATCATAGCTGGTAATTCATTGAAAACAGCTATCTTTGTGAAAAATATAAATTATGAATACTTCTTTTTGGGATTCTAACCTATTTCAAACAATTGTATTGATTGTTACTATTGGTGCAACTGTTGGTATTGCTTTATGGCAATTTCACGCTCATAAACAAAAAGAGCTGCGGAATGCCGTATCAATTTTAATACTTCAGATAAAAGATATTGAAAAAAATATAGAATACATTTTTTCTGAAGGACTTATAAACGGATTTATTCAAGAAGTGCCAATGCACTATTCTACAATAATATTCGAAGAGAATCAATGGAACAAATACGCCTATAGTGTTGTTGGACATATATCTCAAGAAGCGTTTGAAAAGATTGATACCTTTTTTAAGGTTGCACAACGAATAAGAGAGCAACAAATTTACATCAAACAAAAAATCCAATTATCAACTGAAAATAAAGCATTTTATTATTATAGTGCCATATATAACCAAATAGTTATTAATAATCAACCCACACAAAGTATTCAATCCATTGTAGATAGATTCAACGAGGCAATTATACCATCATATATTCAAAAGGAGTTGGCTTTGGGATTGGAAAAGACTTTGAAACAATATCATAAAATCACAGATGGTATTGCCTATACAGAATTAATGAGATTAAAGTAGAACTATATAAAAATAAAGTATTACCTTTGTATCAAATTAAGTGTTCTTTTAATTAGTTGCAAAACAATACAGAATAGAGAACTTTGCTCGTTTCTAAATCGTTACCTATCAAGATGTAAATTCTTGCAAGATATTCATTCTCAATGAGAAACAAAAATCAGAATGTCTTGCCTGATAAAATGTCAAATGGCATCCCAGATTGCACTGTTCGGCTATGATTTTAAGGCTGCGGCACAGATTGCAGGTCTGCGGAACGTAAAACAATCTTCCGTCCTTACCTTCCCCTTTGTATTTTTCGATAATGCAAAGGGGTATGTCAAGAAGTTTGATATGGCACTCCGCCTTGGTCTTCTGCCGTGCAATGTGAATCCATTTGGAACCGTCTTCTTTCGTGATGATATTGTCTTCTGTCAGGTTTGCCAGATCAGCCCTGCCGATGCCCGTGAACACCGAAAAGACAAACAGGTCACGGGTATGGCATAAGCGGTAAGTCGGCAGTCGGGCATTGAGCAGCTTTTCAAACTGTTCCCTGTTCAGGTGGCGGTGGTTTACCGGCACTTTCTCAATCTTATGTCCGGCAAACGGGTCACGTTTCAATATATGTTTCTTCAACGCCAGCCGGGTCATCTTGTGCAACAGGATAAGATAATCATTGTAGGCAGAAACCTTCAACTGCAATACGGTCGAGAAATAGAATGTGAAGTCGGTCATGAATTTCATCGTCAGCGAGCGTAACGGAATATCCTCCAAATCATACTTGAATTTCAAAAAGTTGAATATATGCTTGCGAGTGGTAAGATAACGGACGTAGGAATGCCTTGTCCGGTCAATGCCCACACGTTTGGCATATTCCTCGTTATGCTCGTCAAACAAGGAAAGCAGCGTTTCCTTGACGTCTGATTTTCCCGTGACGGCATTCTTGATGATTTCAGCCGAGACGAAGCCGTAAGAATCCACGTTCGTTCTTTTTGTAAGCGGACTTCGCTTTTTCCTCCAATGCCTCCAACAATGAGTTCAGCCTGTTCAACTCGTTTCTTTTTTCACCGGTGATATTTCCGGTCTTGCGTCCGTCCGTGAATGCCTTTCCCTCCTTTGCATCCCATAAGTCAGGCTCTACTTCCAGTCCGGTGGAATACTGGCTTACCTTCCCGTCAAGGGTGACACGCCCCATAATAGGGCATCTGCCGTTTTTCTTTACTTTCTGACGGTTGATGTAGAACAACAGTTTGAATGTGCTTCGCATGGCTTACCCTTCCATTATTTTGGTTATATACTCCCTTTGCTTCATGCTCGGATTGACTCTCCGTTGGCTGTAATCTTTCAGAATCGGTGACGGGGCGGTGTCAATATCCGACAAGGAGAACCTGCCGCTGATAATACCATTCAGGCAATCCACGTCCCTATCAATTTTATCCTGCGTGACTTTCGCATACCGCTGTGTGGTAGTGATATGCCGATGCCCCATGATTTTGCTGACGGTCTCTATCGGAATCCCCTGTGACAGACAGATGATGCTTCCGAAGGTATGCCTCGCCTGATGGAATGAGATCGGACGGTTGATGCCGCACATCACGGACATCTTTTTCAGATGCCTGTTCATGCTCTCTTTGGTCAGCATCGGAAGCAGTTTTCCGTTGCTGTCCATACCCTTGTACTTTTCGACGATTTTCAACGGTATCTCCATCAGCCGCACACATTCGGGTGTGCCTGTCTTTTGCCTTTCCGTGTGAATCCATAGGCTTCCGTCATCCGCCCTCACCAGATTGGCGGCTGTCAGACTCCTCATGTCACAATAGCAGATACCCGTCCAGCACGAGAACAGGAACATGTCCCTCGTGAAATTACGGTTGGGAGTGTCATAGGTAGTGTTCGCAAACCTGTCAAGCTCGTCTTCCGTCAGGTACATCTGTTTGAAAACAGGTTTCTGCGGCGCATAGCCCTTGAACGGGCTGAAAGGAACGATGCCGCGGAACACGGCAAGCATCATCACGCTTTTCAGGCGGTTGATATGTCCGAGGATGGTTCTGGGCATGAAACGCCTTGTCGTGCGCATATACATATCAAACGCTTCGATAAGGTTTTCATCCAGCTGCTTGACAGGCATATCCGACACATGGTATCTCTCTTTCAGGAACTCACCGAGTATCCGGCAGGTGTTCCGGTACTGGTAGAACGTGCTTGCCGCCCTGTTCACCCCTACACGCAGGGCATAGTCGCTGTTATGCTCCGCATAGAGCTTCATGATGGTATCCTGTGTTTCAGCCAGACCTTGGAACACGTTCCTGACTTCCTCTGCTGTCACGACATCCTGCATGTCGGAAAGTTCGTTGAACCGCTTTTGCAACAATAGCAGTACCCGTTCAATCTCCCTGTTTGCCATTGTCGCCACCTTGCTTTTGCCTGTACAGCGTTGGGCTGTGGCGTTCCACAACCGCACATTGATTTTGAACTTACACGCAAATTGCGCGATGGAATTGGCCTTTCCCTTGATGGATATTCTGCCCATGAGTGGAGAAAAGCCGTCCTTGTCCTGTCCGCTGCGCTTGATATAGAGCAGCACTTTCATTTCTGTTTTCATGCGTTACTTTTTTGATTGCAATTTTACTCATACTTCGCCAGTCGAATGATATGAGAATCAGGCAGAACGGCGCAATCAAAACCGGACGGGCTAAATCTGCCGGAAATGAGAATGTTTCCCGGATGGAAAGTCATCCTCTCTGACTGTTTAACCCTTGATTGACTGCATCTGAATGAAATGAAAACAGGTAATGACTTGGTAGCTGAACAGGTTCGTTATTCCACCTGTCTTTGCTGTTTACTCAACTATGCAAACCAACGCAATTTTGCTGTATTACAACGCATTGACGTTTGTTTTCTATATTCCTCTATTGGTCGCATTGATAGTTTTCTATCGCTACACTGGGTTGGCGTTCATAGACGTGTATAATTTACGCCCCGAACACATTTCAGAGGATAGCAACGGCAATTTGTGGATAGTAAAGCCCCGTGAAAAAACAAACAACCTTTGTAACATTCCGCTTTTAAGCATCCCCAAGCAGATACTTGACAAGTACAAGGATAACCCCTATTGCCTTGACA
>NZ_CABUOD010000001.1 GCF_902493135.1 uncultured Parabacteroides sp. | reverse complement strand
GAAACGGCTATTTTCTGCTACCTGCCAGAAAAAAGAAATCCCTGATAATGTCTGATTATCAGGGATTTGCTTGATTTTTCTTTTGTTTTCAGTGATCCGCCTGGGGTTCGAACCCAGGACCCCATCCTTAAAAGGGATGTGCTCTACCTGCTGAGCTAGCGAATCATCCTGTGCGTTACTATTGTAATGCGGGCGCAAAGATATGTGATTAATTTTTATCATGCAAGTATTGAGTGTATTTTTATTTGCGTCCTTCTAAGAAAAAATATTCGCCGAACAAGATCGTAGCTGAAAATCAACATTTTTTCAAAAAAACAACTTTTCACAGCAAAGGGTTGTTTTCATCAATTACATAACCAAATTTATTTCACATGAACCAATATAATAATCGTGCAAAGGTGACGAACGCATTTATAGTATTTACGGTAATGCTGATACTCTATTTTATCGTGGGGCTTTTTACCGTAATCAACCAGCAGTTCCAGATACCACTACAAACGGCCATGCTTCCTCATGATGGTAATATTACGAATGCATTAGTAACAATGCTGAATTTCTCCTGGTTTCTTGCTTATCCCCTATCTGAAGGATTTGCGATGCGATGGCTGGAAAAATACGGGTATCGGAAAACATCCTTTCTCGCCCTGCTCATACTCGTCGCCGGGCTGGCCATCTATGAAGCGGCTGTACTTTTCCACATTTATACGCCAGTACGGATTTCCATCCTCGGAAACCAGATTTCTCTCGGATTCTTTATTTTCCTAATCGGATCTTTTGTGATCGGAATGGCAGCGACAGTACTGCAAGTCGTACTCAATCTATATCTGGCCGTATGCCAGATCGGGAAAACGACGGCCCTGCAACGGCAAATGATCGGAGGGACAAGTAATTCAATCGGTATGGCAGTTGCACCACTTGTCATCAGCTATCTGATTTTTTACGGAACACCTTTACACGAAATCCGGACAGAACAGTTTGTCGTTCCGCTTGTCATATTGATTTTACTCATGTTAGTTGTCACATTTTTTGTGAGCAGAACGCAAATGCCCTCCATAGATACCATCCGGCAAGCGCCGGGAGAAACACTCGAAAAAAGTGTGTGGTCTTTCAGACATCTTAAATTGGGCGTGTGGGGTATCTTCTTTTACGTCGGTATTGAGGTTGCAGTCGGGGCCAATGTCAATATGTATGCGTCCGAACTGGGCGGAACGTTTGCCTCCAATGCCACGCACATGGCAGCTATATATTGGGGATTGCTCCTACTGGGACGCTTTTTAGGCTCTTTTATCAAAAAGGTACCTTCTGAAAAACAGTTAGTGATTGCCTCAATAGGAGCAATTGCGCTGCTGGTATTTGCCATGATCGCAGCTAATCCGTGGATATTGACGGGAATCGGTTTCTTCCACTCCATCATGTGGCCAGCTATTTTTACACTGGCAATCGACAAACTTGGTAAATATACGACCAAAGCATCCGGTGTTTTGACAATGGGAGTCGTCGGTGGAGGTATCATCCCTTTCCTGCAGGGTATTTTCGCCGATCTGATGGATGGAAACTGGCGCTGGACATGGTTGTTGGTCATTGCCGGGGAAGTTTATATATTGTATTACGGAATAAATGGATATAAATTAAAAACGAAGGGACAGGAAGGATAAAAATACACGCTATTTTCATCCGACATATACAAACTATGAAGATATTTCCGTAAGTTTGTCCACGAAGATAAATGATCATATAAATATATATATATAATTTGAAACATGGCAGACGACAAGAAAATTATTTTCTCGATGGTAGGCGTAAGTAAAGTCTTTCCGCCTCAAAAACAAGTATTGAAAAATATTTACCTGTCCTTTTTCTATGGAGCGAAGATCGGGATCATCGGTTTGAACGGCTCCGGTAAATCTACATTGCTGAAAATTATTGCCGGTGTCGAAAAAGAATACCAGGGAGAAGTGGTTTTCTCACCCGGATATTCCGTCGGATATCTGGAGCAGGACCCGAAACTGGAACCGGGCAAGACGGTAAAGGAAATCGTGCAGGAAGGTGTTCAGGATATCGTGGACACCCTCAAGGAATATGAAGAAGTAAACGAAAAATTCGGCGATCCCGAAGTGCTCGAAGATCCGGACAAGATGGACGCGCTGATCAACCGGCAGGCCGAATTGCAAGATAAGATAGATGCAACCGACGCATGGAACCTCGACAGCCGTTTGGAAAGAGCGATGGATGCCCTGCGCTGTCCGCCTGAAGACCAGGTGGTCGATACACTGTCGGGAGGCGAACGCCGCCGTGTGGCTCTCTGCCGTTTGTTGTTGCAACAGCCGGACATCCTGTTGCTGGACGAACCGACCAACCACTTGGATGCCGAGTCGATCGACTGGCTGGAGCAACATTTGCAGCAATATGCGGGCACGGTTATCTGCATCACGCACGACCGTTACTTCCTCGACCATGTGGCCGGATGGATTCTGGAGCTGGACCGCGGAGAAGGCATTCCCTGGAAAGGCAACTACTCTTCCTGGCTGGACCAGAAGACCAAACGCATGGCACAGGAGGAAAAGCAGGCGAGCAAACGCCGCAAGACATTGGAACGCGAGCTGGAATGGATCAATATGGCCCCGAAAGCTCGTCAGGCAAAAGGCAAGGCCCGCCTGAATTCGTACGAAGCCCTTTTGAACGAAGATCAGAAAGAACGGGAAGCCAAGTTGGAAATCTTTATCCCGAACGGTCCGCGCCTGGGCAACAAGGTGATCGAGGCACAGCATGTGGCAAAGGCGTTCGGCGACAAACTGCTGTTTGACGACCTGAACTTCATGCTGCCGCCGAACGGAATCGTCGGCGTGATCGGTCCGAACGGTGCAGGTAAGACCACGCTGTTCAAGATGATCATGGGAATGGAAAGTATCGACAAAGGTTCTTTCGAAGTGGGCGAAACGGTAAAGGTCGGTTATGCAGACCAGACACATAAAGATATCGATCCGAAGAAGACCGTCTATCAGGTCGTTTCGGGCGGACAGGAGTTCATCCGCGTAGGCGGCAAGGAAATCAATTCCCGCGCCTACCTCTCCAAATTCAATTTTGCGGGAGCCGACCAGGAAAAACTTTGCGGCGTGCTCTCCGGTGGCGAACGGAACCGCCTGCATCTGGCCCTCACGCTGAAGGCGGAAGCGAATGTGTTGTTGCTCGACGAACCGACCAACGATATCGACGTCAACACGCTCCGGGCGCTCGAAGAAGGATTGGAAAGCTTCGCCGGTTGTGCGGTTGTCGTTTCCCACGACCGTTGGTTCCTCGACCGTATCTGTACGCATATCCTTTCGTTCGAAGGGGATTCCAATGTCGTGTTCTACGAAGGTTCCTACTCGGAGTATGAGGAGTACAAGCGCAAACAGTTGGGCGATGTGGAACCGAAACGCGTCCGTTATCGTAAACTTATTGTTGATTAATCATATAAATAAATTTGTAAGACCATGAAAAAAAGAATGTTATCGATGGCAGTAGTAGCTGCCGCCTTTTTGTGTTTCGGAAGCGACGCAAGTGCACAGAAAACAACGAAGCTGTTCAACGGGAAAGACCTTTCCGGCTGGAACTTCGTTGTCGACAAGAATTCCGTCCCCGCCGAACAAGTATATTCCGTCAAAGACGGCGTCATCAACATCACGGGACAGCCGTTCGGATACATGTACACGAAAGAAAAATACGGAGATTATAAACTGCACGTGGAATACCGCTGGCCGAACGGCAAGGAAAAGGCGAACAGCGGTATCTTCCTGCTGATCGAAGACCCGAAAAACCCGTTCCCGAACGGTATCGAATGCAACCTGATGCTTGACAATGCCGGCGATTTCGTCCTGCTTGGCGGTTCGGACCTGGCCGAATACCAGGGTAAATCCGGACAGCCGCGTCCTGCCTTCCCGGTCGTACGCAAAAGCAACCCGGACAGCGAGAAACCTGCCGGTGAATGGAACGAAGCCAACATTTTCGTAAAAGACGGTGTCATCACGGTTTACATCAACGGCGTTTACCAGAACACCGGAACGAACAAGGTTAAGGAAGGTTACATCGGCTTGCAGAGCGAAGGCAAGGAAGTACAGTTCCGCAACGTAACAATCACTCCGTGGTAAACGGGCTCCGCTTTATTTCCTCCGCATGAAATTTTTGTTCCATAGGCATGAAACTTTTGTTCCCTGCCTATGGAATTTTTGTTTCATGCCTATGAAACTGTACCTTCATTCCACAAAACATATCGTTTCTTTGCTATCTTTGCAACATTCTCACGGATATTCCGGTTCTTTTTTAAATTACATCACTATGGACAATCGTTTCTTAGGCCTTATAGAGAGAAGCATGAAGGAGCATTGGGACCTCCCCGCTTTCTCCGATTACAACGGACATACCTTTCATTTCAAAGACGTCGCACGTCGGATAGAGAAGTTCCACATCCTGTTGGAACATGCCGGCATCAGGAAAGGCGACAAAGTGGCCATCGTCGGGCGCAACTCCTCCAACTGGGCAATCTGCTTCTTCGGTATATTGGCTTACGGGGCTGTTGCCGTGCCGATCCTGCACGAGTTCAAACCCGACAATATCCACCACATCGTCAACCATTCGGGAGCGAAAGCCGTATTGGCAGGTTCCAGCAACTGGGAGAACCTGAACGAAAAGATGATGCCGGATGTCAAGCTGTTCATGATGCTGGACAACTTCTCCATCATCGACTGCAAGAATAAGGAGGTACGCACCGTGCGCAACCGCATCAACGAATATTTCGGCAAGAAATACCCCCGCTCCTTCACCGCCAACGACGTGAAATATCATATCGAAGACCCGGAAGAACTGGCTGTCCTGAACTACACGTCCGGCACGACCAGCTTCTCGAAAGGAGTCATGATCCCCTACCGCAGTTTGTGGAGCAACACACAGTTCGCCTACGACCGTCTGCCGTTCATCCATCCGGGAGACAACATCGTCTGTATGTTGCCGATGGCACACATGTACGGGTTGGCGTTCGAAGTGCTGAACTCCGTCAATAAAGGCTGCCACGTTCATTTCCTGACACGCACGCCGAGTCCGAAAATCATTGCGGAGGCATTTGCAACGGTTCGCCCGGCGCTGATCCTTGCCGTGCCGCTCATCATCGAGAAGATCATCAAGAACAAGGTTTTCCCCGAACTGGAAAAGCCGTTGATCAAGCTGCTGCTCAAAGTGCCGTACGTCGACCAGAAGGTACGCGAAAAGATCGCCCAAAAGTTGAATACCTCTTTTGGAGGGAACTTCGGCGAGATCGTAATCGGCGGCGCGGCCATCAATAAAGAGGTAGAGACGTTTCTCAAATCCATCGACTTCCGCTATACGGTAGGCTACGGGATGACGGAATGCGGCCCGCTGGTTTCCTACGAGCAGTGGGACACGTTCAAGCAAGGTTCGGTAGGCCGTGTCGTCGACCGCATGGAAATCCGGATCGACTCGAACGATCCGGAAAACGAAGTAGGCGAAATCCTGGTTCGCGGCATGAACGTGATGTTAGGCTACTACAAGAATTCGGAAGCGACGAAAGCGGTGATGCTGCCCGACGGCTGGCTGCGGACAGGCGATTTGGGAACGCTCGACAAAGACGGTTTCCTCTACATCCGCGGACGAAGCAAAAGCATGATCCTGAGCTCCAACGGGCAGAACATCTATCCCGAAGAGATCGAAGACCACCTGAACAATATGTTGTACGTGGCAGAGTCGTTGGTCATTTCACAGGGAGGAAAACTGGTCGCCCTGATCTATCCGGACTGGGAACAGGTAGACAAGGCCGGCATCCAGCACTCCGAAATCGAAGGGCTGATGCAGCAGAACATCGACCAGCTGAACACCGAAATGCCTGCCTACAGCAAAGTGTCCTGCTTCAAGCTTTATCAGGAAGAATTCGAAAAGACACCGAAACGGAGCATTAAACGGTATTTATATCAACCCGCAGAGGAAAATTAAGTAAATAAAATCGTACCTTTGTTTTCTGTTAATTAACAAACAGCTCATATGAACAAAGGGAAAATTACTGTTGCCGGCATTGGCCCGGGAAGCCGCGAAGACATAACGCCCGCGGCCTTATCTGCCATCAGGCAGTCGGATGTGATCATCGGATATAATTATTATTTCCAGTTTATACAAGATATAATCCGCCCGGACGCCCAATGCATCGATACAGGGATGAAACGTGAGAAAGCACGTGCCGAAGAAGCCTACAAATACGCTTCGGAAGGTAAAACGGTGACAGTGATCAGCTCTGGCGATGCCGGAATCTACGGGATGGCCCCGTTGATATATGAAATGCGGACGATGAAAGAGGCGCCGCAAGTGGAGATCGAGGTAGTGCCCGGTATCAGTGCGTTCCAGAAAGCGGCTTCGCTCCTGGGAGCACCTATCGGGCATGATCTCTGTATCCTCTCCCTCTCCGACCTGATGACTCCCTGGCTGCGGATCGAGAAACGCATACGGGCTGCTGCCGTCGGCGACTTCGTGACAGCCGTCTACAATCCGAAAAGCGAAGGGCGCTACTGGCAGTTGCATCGCCTCAAGGAACTGTTCCTCGAAGAGCGTGCACCCGAAACGCCTGTCGGCTATGTCCGCCAAGCCGGACGCGAAGAGCAGGTCGTCAACCTGACCACGCTGGCAGAGTTCGATCCCGAACAAGTCGACATGTTCACCGTCATCCTGATCGGAAACTCGCAGTCATACGAAGCCGGCGGCAAATTCATCACACCACGCGGCTATTACGGGGAGATCAAGATGAAAACGGATGCCGGGATCGGCCAGGACATCATGATCCGCAGCTTCCGTACCATCGAGAAAGAGCTCAAGAACAAAAAAATACCGCTCGACAAGAAATGGGCTTTGCTCCATGCCATCCACACGACAGCCGATTTCGATATGGAAAACATCCTGCGGATCGACGATCATGCAGTGGCTTCCCTCTACGGGAAATTCAGCCGGGGCGAGGTGCGCACCATCATCACAGACGTCACAATGGCCGCTTCCGGCATCCGCAAAGGAGCCTTGCAGCGCATGGGGATCGAGGTGAAATGCTATTTGCAGGACGAGCGCACCGTACAACTTGCGACAGAAAAAGGGATCACCCGCACACAGGCCGGCATCCGGCTTGCCGTACAGGAACATCCCGGCGCTTTATATGTATTCGGCAATGCGCCGACCGCATTAATGGAACTTTGTGACCTGATAAGGAAAGGGAAAGCCACTCCCGCCGGCATCATTGCCGCTCCTGTCGGTTTCGTACACGTACAGGAATCCAAACACATGGTAAAGCCATTTGTTTGGATTCCCAAACTCATCATCGAAGGACGGAAAGGCGGTAGCAACCTCGCCGCGACTTTGGTAAACGCGATTTTATGCTACGACGATGCAGAACAATTAAAACCAGGTAGAGACGTATGAAGGCTAAAGAAATAGTAGAAAATTACGGCAAAATCCACATCTATATGGTCGGGATGGATGACAATCCACAGCCTAAACATATAGATGTCATTATCAAAAACATCAAACACGACAACATCTTCTCCGGAGGGAAGCGTCATTACGAGATTGTGAAGCCGTTCCTGCCCGCCGATGCGGTATGGATCGAGATCAAGGCTCCGATAGATGCCGTCCTCGCGGAATACAGCCGGTTGATCCAGGAAGACAAAGTGATCGTCTCCTTCGTTTCGGGAGATCCGTTCTTTTTCGGTTTCGCTTCCACCATCCGGAAAAACCTTTTAGGAGTAGGCATGAAAGTGTTCCCCTACTTCAACTCATTGCAGATGTTCGCACACCATGAACAAATCGCGTATGAGAACATGCATGCCGTGTCCGTTACCGGACGGCCGTGGCACGAACTCGACCGGGCATTGCTGGAATGCCGGCCGCTGATCGGCGTACTGACCGACCGTGTCCATACGCCCAACGCTATTGCCAAGAGGATGATGGAATATCATCTGGACAAGGATTACACCATGCGGGTAGCCGAACATTTAGGCAATCCGGAGAAGGAGAAAATCTATAAACTCTATTCGATCAATGAAATCAGCGAGATGAGTTTCACCAATCCGAACTGCGTCCTGCTAATGAAGGCCCCGAACAGCAACCTGCAACGACCGGCCTTAGGCATACCCGACACGAGGTTCGTCTTGCTGAACGACCGGGCAAAGATGATTACCAAAGCACCGATACGGGTGATAGACCTAAGCCTGTTGGAACTGCATAACAGCCGCTCTTTCTGGGATATCGGCGCCTGTACCGGCTCGGTTTCGATCGAAGCGCGACGCCAGTACCCCCACCTGGATATCCGGGCTTTCGAAGTGCGGGAAGAATGCGAGAACATCATCCGGGCAAATGCACGGCTGCACAGCGCTCCCGGCATAGACCTGCATATCGGTAACTTCCTGGATCTGCCAATCGAAAAGAACACGACTGTCGATGCCGTTTTTATCGGCGGTCATGGCGGCAAGCTGAAAGAGATCATCCGCAAGGTCGCTTCCCATCTCGACAGCCTGAAAGGCAAGATCGTCTTCAACTCCGTTTCGGAAGAAAGCAGCAAGCTGTTCCGCGAGGCGGTCGACGAGAACGGCTTGAAACTGCATTCGGAAATGAACATTACGGTCGATTCCAATAATCCTATTACAATTCTTTGCTCAACAAGTAAATATCATGTCTAAAAATATACTGAACATTCTTGTGGTTTCGGCAAGCAGCTTGCCGTTAGCACGCAAAATCCGGAATGAATATCCGGGTAAAACCGTTATCTATTGTAAAGAAGCTGACAACGATGTCGAACCATTCACCTCTTTCGAAGAATTAGCCGGTGACCTTTTCGACAGATCGGAAGCGATGGTATTTATAGGTGCGATGGGCATTTGCGTACGAAGCATCGCACCGTACATCAAGAGCAAGTACACAGACCCGGCTATCGTCTGCCTCGACAGTACCGGTAAGTATGCCGTGTCGGTGCTGTCCGGCCATATCGGCGGGGCGAACGAGCTGACACACGAATTGGCCCGCATATTGGGCGCCGAAGCGGTTGTCACGACACAGAGCGACAACCAGGGACTTTGGGCACTGGACACTTTGGCGCAGCAATACGGCTGGGAACAGGATGTCTACAACCTGCAAGAGGGCATACGTAGTTTCCTGTACACGGACTTCGAAGAAACGGACGACGAGACTTTCGACGCTTCGAGAAAGAAGGCGATGAACGAATGCATCGCCCGCTTCCTCAACCGCAGGCCGACCGCCCTCCTGCTCTATGTCCGCACGGAAGAGACGGATTATATGGAAAAGACCTGCCCTCCACACGTGGATATCTTCTACAAGTATAAAGATATCGACTTGGAAAAATACGACCTGCTGATCACGGTCAGCCCCTATTACTATCCCAAATCTCCCATTCCCTGCCTGTCATTCTTCCCGAAGGTGCTTCACTTAGGTGTCGGATGCAAAAAGGGATTGAAGGACATGAGATCCGTCCTCATAGATATGTATATCTGCTCCAACTTCTTCGGGCTCAACCTGAAGAGCATAGCCGACGTCTCCTCCATCGCTTTGAAGAAAGACGAACCGATATTAAAGGAACTGGCGGATACCTACCTGTGCAGCCCGTTCAAGACCTATGCGGCAGAGGAACTGGACCAGATTCCCGTGCCCAATCCCTCTTCCAAGGTAAAACAAGTCACCGGATCGGGAAGCGTCTCGGAAGCGGCAGCCATCCTGAGTGCGGAAGGCGGCCCGTTATTGGTCGAGAAACAAAAGGGGCAGACGAAAAACTTCACCTATGCGATAGCCATCAGCCAATCGGCAATTCAGAACAAAGAAGACGACGAGCAAAAGAGGGAACCGGGACAGGGACACATCGAGATCGTCGGAGCCGGTCCGGGTGATCCGGAACTAATCTCCATCCGAGGCCGTCGGATGCTGGAAAATGCGGATCTGATCCTCTATGCCGGAAGCCTCGTCCCCAAAGAGCTCACCCTGTGCGCCAAGAAAGGGGCGACGGTTCGCAGCTCTGCCGACATGAACCTGGAAGAGCAGTTCGCCCTCATGAAAGAGTTCTATGACAAAGGAAAGTTCGTCGTACGCTTGCACACAGGCGACCCCTGCATCTACGGGGCGATACAGGAACAGATGGCATTCTTCGACCGCTACGGCATGAGCTACCATATCACGCCGGGAATCTCCTCGTTCCAGGCTGCCGCGGCAGCTCTCCGTTCCCAGTTCACCATTCCCGAAAAGGTGCAGACCATCATCCTGACACGTGGCGAAGGACGTACGCCCATGCCGGAGAAAGAGCAGTTGCATAAACTGGCTGCCAGCCAAAGCACGATGTGCATCTTCCTGAGCGCGGGCATTGCCGGGCAGGTACAGAAAGAACTTTTAGAACATTACCCGCCGACGACCCCGGTAGCCGCCTGCTACAAGCTGACCTGGAAAGACGAACGCATCTACCGGGGCGAATTGAAAGACCTGGAACGGATCGTAAAAGAAAACAACCTGACGCTGACAACCTTGTTAGTCGTGGGCGATGCCATAGACAACCGCGCAGGAGCCTCGCGTCTCTACGCCGAGGAGTTCAAACATCTGTACCGCCGTTAGTAAGGGGTCACCGCCTA
The DNA here is from genome assembly GCF_902493135.1 of uncultured Parabacteroides sp. Taxonomy (GTDB): domain Bacteria; phylum Bacteroidota; class Bacteroidia; order Bacteroidales; family Tannerellaceae; genus Parabacteroides. Next base: position 212,431 of record NZ_CABUOD010000001.1, on the reverse strand, counting down.
CCTATGAGGCATGATACCGCGTAGGTAGGAAGTAGGCAAGCACTCATCAGAGAGGATGGTACCCCACGATATTACCGGTAAAGACAAGAGAACAACAAAAGCATTATGATACTGATCTTAGGAGGAACAACCGAAGGCCGCAAGGCCGTACAAGTCGTCGAGAGTGCAGGCAAGCCCTACTACTACTCGACGGTCGGCAGCGAACAAGCGATAGAAGCCGCCCACGCCATCCGGCTCACCGGAGGCATGGAGGAAGAAGAGATGGCACGGTTCTGCCGCGAGAAAGAAATCTCGTTGCTGGTCGATGCCGCCCACCCTTTTGCCATCCGGTTGCACCGTACGCTTGCAAAGGTCTCCTCCCGGCTCCGAATTCCGGTCGTCCGGCTGGAAAGGCAATATCCCGAACGTGACAAGCGGTTGATATGGTGCGCGGATTATGCCGCCGCCATCGACCGCCTGCGTGCGGACGGGATCCGCAACCTGCTGGCCCTGACAGGCGTCAAGACCATTGCGAAGCTGCGTTCTTATTGGGAACAGACGCCCTGCTGGTTCCGTATCCTGGACAGGAAAGAATCACTTTCACTGGCCGAGTCCGACGGGTTCCCGAAGGAACGGCTCGTTTTCTTCCATGAAGGAGAAGATGAAAAGGGGCTGCTGGAGCGGCTTCACCCGGATGCCGTACTGACAAAGGAAAGCGGGGAAAGCGGATATTTCAGGGAAAAGGTCGAGGCGGCCGGGGCCTGCGGCATCCCCGTTTATGTCATACAGCGCCCTCTCCTGCCCGACAGTTTCACCTTCGTGCAAGGTGTGGAAGGGCTCCGTAAAGCCATCGAACGCCTGGCCCCCGGTTTCTTCCCGCTCCGGAGTGGTTTCACGACCGGCGCATGTGCTACAGCTGCCGCCAAAGCCGCCTTGGTCGCCCTCCTGAGCCGAAGGGAACAAACCGCAAGTTGCATCACGCTCCCTTCCGGGGAAAAGATCACGCTCCCTGTCGCCGCTACCGAATGGACGGACAACGCCGCCCTATGCACGGTTATAAAAGATTCCGGCGACGATCCGGACGTGACAAACGGCTGTTCCGTCATCGCCCGCATCGAGTTGCAGGCAGGACAATCCCCCACTCCCGGCATCCTGTTCCGGAGCGGCGAAGGAGTCGGTACGGTGACGCTTCCCGGCCTCGGCCTCGAAATAGGCGGACCTGCCATCAACGCTACTCCCCGCCGCCTGATTTGCAGGGAGCTGACAGCGGTACTGGAAGAAAACGGCCTGTCCGGCAAGATAAAGGAGGTGGTCGTCACGATCTCCGTTCCGGGAGGGAAAGAGTTAGCCGCCCGGACATTCAATCCGAAGTTGGGGATCGTCGGCGGGATCTCGATCATCGGGACATCCGGGATCGTACGCCCTTTCTCGCACGACGCCTTTATCGCCTCGATCCGGAAAGAAGCAGAAGTCGCGAAAGCAATAGGATGCTCCCGCCTCGTCATCAACTCAGGGGCGAAAAGCGAACGTTTCCTGAAAGGCTACCTGTCGGAACGGATCTCGGAAGAACTTCCCCCGCAGATGTTCGTGCACTACGGGAACTTCATCGGGGAGACGCTGAAAATAGCCGCCGAACTGCAATTCGACGAAGTTGTCATGGGAATCATGATCGGCAAAGCCGTCAAACTGGCGGAAGGAGCACTGGACACGCACAGCAAGAAAGTCGTCATGAACAAAGCCTTCCTGAAAGAACTGGCCGGAAAGGCCGGCTGCCAACCGGAGTCGGTACAAAAAATAGAAACCCTGACGCTGGCCAGGGAACTATGGGAGCTGTTCAGCGCAACCGAACAGCAACGTTTCTTCCCGCTTCTGTTGCAGAAATGCCGGGAGCATTGTGCGCCTCTGCTCCCCGACGGGAAACTGTCCGTCCTGCTGATTTCGGAAAGCGGGGAAATAGCCTTTCAATCTTGATTATTCAAACGTAACCTCTTTGTTCTGCACATAGGAGACATCGATCTTTCCTCCCGCATCGCCGTTGCTCTCCTGCAATGGGAGTTTCTTGACGCGGCTCAGGAACAGGGTTCCTTTGGCGGCAGAGGTCGGGTTCGTAAAGTTCAGCGTGATAGAGGTCGCGCCTTCCTGCGTATTGTTGATATCATAGACGCCGCCGTTGTAGGTCAGGTGCGCCTGGACATACTCATCCTTCCCGATCGGCTTTCCTACCCAAGTGATAACGGTTGCGCCATTGCCTTTGACGGATGTCAGGGATTCGGGAAGCGCGATCGGATCGACATCGTCGATAGAGGCCTTGTTTGTATAGACCTGGTCTTTCCAGCGGGTAAAGGTGAACGTGACCGGATCCAGCCCGGATTCCGACAGCATATACATATAAGTTCCCATCCCTAAAAAATCCGGTACTTTGCCGTTAAAGAGAATCCCTTTGGCCGGCAGGCGCAGATTGGCCCCTTCGCTGTTATACTTATTGAAATTCGCGCCTATATGGGTATGGTTCTGCGTAACATTATATTCGACACCCAAATTCTGGTAGAAAGGGATCGACGGGTCGATCCCGTCCGAATCATCGTTATCGCAAGCGGTAAACACGCCAGCGAACAACAGGCAAGCATAAAGGAAATACTTTCTCATATCATTTAATTTTATCCGAGGACTCTATTTATTCTTCTTTGATAGAAATAACAAATGAAGCGGGAAAAGTTTTTTCCTTTTAGGCTTTTTTGTCAGACAGAAAGCTGCTGCAAGAGAGATTCTATGGTATCGGCCGCCTGCGTATGCCCGTCGGGATGGTGGATCAGGAATGCGGAACCGGCAGACAGATCGCCCGCCTCGATCCACAGTGGCGATTCCACATGCCGGCCGGCACGTATGCCGTTCCGCTGGAGCGCCTTGCGGACCATCGCATATTTCTGCCCGTGCCCGGTCAGGCGTATTTCTTTCGAATACCGGTTATCGATGCGGAACAGGCCGGTCTCCGTGTCGAACACGATTCCCTTGCGGGCGAAGAAACCGCTCAAGTGGCCGCTCAGGGCGAGATCTTCGGGCGTACCGGTCGTAATCCCGTTCGTCCGGTCCATCAGCCAAATCTTGTCGGCGATCTGGAGCGCCAGTTCGAGGTCGTGCGTGGAGAGGAAAATCGTCTTGTTCGTGCTTCGTGTCAGATGATGGAGCAGTTGCATGATCTCCACCTTGCTCGGAAAATCGAGGAAAGCGGTCGGTTCGTCCAGGAAGATCACAGGCGTTTCCTGAGCCAGCGCCTTGGCGATCATGACCTTCTGCCGTTCCCCGTCCGACAGGGTGTGCACCATGCGGGAGGCCAGGTTCCCGATCCGTACCAAGGCGATCGATTCTTCCACGACCTGCTTGTCCTCTTTGCCCAACCGTCCCCAGAAACCGGTGTAAGGACTGCGTCCCATCTCGACCAATTCCCGTACGGACATATTCCGGATGTCACACTTCTCCGTCAGGACAACGCCGATCGTCGTGCTCAGTTCCTTGTCCGAATAGCTGTCCACATCACGTCCCAGGACGGCGATCTCGCCTCCCAGCTTCGGCTGGAAAGCCGACAACGTGCGCAGAAGCGTCGACTTCCCGACTCCGTTCGCCCCTAACAGGCAGGTTAATTCTCCGCTATAAATCCGGGCCTGTATATGGCTCGCCACCAACTTGGTATCGTTTTTTGTCCGATAGCCGATAGAGAGGTCGTTTATATGAATCGTATCTTGTTTCATCATTCGTTCAGTTCGTTCTTACGTTTGCGGAATAGCACGGAGGCCACTACCGGAGCACCGACCAAGGCAGTCACCGAGTTGACCGGCAAAGCCCCTTCGAAGCCGGGCATCCGGGCAATCAGGTTACAGGCGAGCGCCAACGCGGCACCGGCAAACAAGACGGCAGGCATCAGGACCCGGTGGTCGGACGTTTGGAAAATGGCCCGGCACAGATGCGGGACAGCCAAGCCAAGAAAGATGACCGGTCCGCAATAGGCCGTCACGATCGCCGTCAGCACTCCCGCCGAGGTGATAACCAAGAGACGCGCCCGCTTGATGTTCAGTCCCAGGTTACGGGCATAACCGTCGCCGAGCAGCATCAGGTTCAGCGTCTTGATCAGCAGGAACGACAAAGGGATCAGAATCGCCATGATCGCGACAAACAGCATCATCTGGTTGCCGGAAACACGGGAGAAACTGCCCAATCCCCAGATCACGTAGGCGCGAATGTCCTCTTCCACGCTGAAAAACTTCAGCACGCCGATCACCGCATTCGCCACGTAGCCGATCATCACGCCGATGATCAGCAGCGTCACGTTCCCCTTCACCTTCTGCGACACATATACGATCAACGCCATCACCGAGAGCGAACCGATCACGGCTGCTATCGAAAGCGCGATTTCTCCCATAAACCCCAATTTGCTAAGCGCAACCCCTCCGAGGCTACCGCTCAACAGCACCACGAAGGCCACGCCCATGCTCGCACCGGAGCTGATCCCCAGCACGGAAGGTCCCGCCAGCGGATTCCGGAAAACAGTCTGCATCTGCAAGCCGCTTATCGCCAGGCCCGCTCCCGCCACCAAAGCTGTCAACGCCTGCGGGAGACGTGATTTCCAGACGATGTTCTGCCACGTCACCGGCTCGTCTCCCAGTCCGCAAACAATGTTCCAGACAGACTTCAACGGGATAGACACCGACCCTAACACCAGGTTCAGGAACATCAGGACCAGGATGGACGCTACGATGAGCGACATCAGAAAAGTAGTGGAATGTCTCATTCGTGCAACTTATTTAAGTCGTGCATAATAAACAGGCGTATGATCGGGCAACAGGTCCGGGTGGAATATATGCAGCAGGTCGGCCAGCACGACTTCCGGCTCGGTCGGCATGCTTTCGTAGAAGGGCGTATCTTTCATGTTGCAATAGATGATCCCTTTCTCCTTGAAGGCACGGAAATCGGCATAACGCGGGTCCTGCTCCTTCAACGCCCCATAGCTGAATGTGCCCGGATAGCTGTTCACGATGCGCCAGTAATCGGCTTCGTCACCCTGGTTATAGACCGTTTCGAAGTCGAGCGTCACACCTCCCGAACGTTTGTCGTCTTTCAGGAAATAGTCGGCCCCGGCATCCTTGAAAAGTTGGGCGAGGAAGCTTTCCCCTCCCACGGCATACCAGTTTCCGCCCCGCATCTCGCCGCTCAGCACGACCGGGCGTCTCTTCATTTTTCCTTCCGCCGTCAGTTCCTTCAACTCATTGTAGCGTGCCGCGATGGCGTCGAATGTCTCGTTCGCCTTTTGCTCCTGTCCCAACAGCAGGCCGACGAACTTCACCCATTCCGCCTGTCCCAACGGCGTCATCTCCTTATAGCCTAAATGCGGGATCAACGGGATACCGACATCCTTCAAGGTCTCGTATCCGCCCCGTTTGAAAGGCGAGACAAGGATCAGGTCGGGGTTCATGCTCATGATCACCTCGTTGTCGAAATTCCCTTCTATGCCGATCTTGGCAGTCTTCCCGCTCTTCAGGCGTTCGTTCATCTCCCGGTTGAACAGATGCCGGGTGCTGGTTACTCCCACGACCTTGTCCAGTTCGCCCATCTTGATAAAATTGGACAACTGCAAGGATGTCATACAGATAACACTTCTGACGGGTGTCTCGATCACGGTGTACGATCCGGGGATGCCGGCAGGTTTCGTTCCTCTCCTGACAAGCGCATAATGGAAAGTCGTACTTTCCTCATTCTGCGGGTCCTGGATATCCAGCAAGACATATCCGTCCCGATAGGACAATTCGAAACCACGGGCATACTCCGGCACGATACGGACACCGGAAGACGCGCTTTCTTCCGTCGTCTCCACCTTGTCGGTCTGTTGATTGTTTTTGGTCGTACACGAGGATACGACACACAACGACATAAGCAGGCAACACCCTGCCAGGTATTTTTTCATATTCAATATTATTTTATTTCACCGGACAAGCCTTGTCCACCCCACGAGGACGAAACTCTTCCAAACCGAAACGGCAGGTCTTCTGACTTACTTCCATCCCGGACACCTTCCCGATCCCCCGATCAGTGGCATAGAGTATTGCCGGCATGTTTCCGAAGTTTCACAGCAGCGTGGTCTGTCCGGGATTTCCACCCGGTTCCCTTTTCATCCCTGTCCTGTAAGAAGGACAGGAAAACCTGTTTCAAGGGACAAATATAATAATATTACTTTTCATTCAAGAGAAAAATGACAGACAAATCCTTTTTTCTTACGAGCTGCCATTTGGAAAGTTGCGCGATTTTCCTCACTTTTGCGCACTAAATAAATCAAACGCACATGTCGTACCCTATCTGCTTCGTATCACTCGGTCCGGGAGACCCCGAACTGATCACCCTGAAAGGCTTGAAAAAACTTCGACAGGCCGATATCATCTATTGTCCCGCCACCATGAGCAAGAGCGGGCAACCCCTCTCCCGTGCGGCCCGTATTATCGAAGAACTGGAAATCGGGAAATCCGCGATCCGGCTCTTCACGCTCCCGATGAGCAAAGACCGTACCGAAGCCTGGAAAGTCTACGATGCCCTGTATGAAAAGGCCGTATCCGCCTGCGACGAAGGGAAAAAGGTAGTCATTGTGGCGGAAGGCGATGCCGGGTTCTATTCTTCCATACAATATATATACGACAAATTCAAGGAGAACCGCATCGAAGTGGAACGAACCGCCGGAATCCCCGCTTTCATTGCGGCAGGCGCCTTGGCCGGTTTGCATATCGTCAAACAGGAAGAACAGATCATCGTCATACCCGGAATGCTGACGGCGGAAGAATTGTCGGAAAAGATCAAGGCCGGCTACGTGATCGTCATCATGAAGTTGTCCCAATGCGTGGAGGCCGTCCATACCTGCATCCGGTTACATCCGGAAGCGAACTTCCACTATTTCGAGAATGTCGGGACCGGGAAAGAGTTCTATACCTCCGACCCGAAACAAATCCAGGGAAAAATATTCCCATACTTTTCCCTGATGATCATCCAATAACAGCTAAACCACCCGACCTTTTATTTTGTTATTATATAAAAATATATTTACTTTTGTTTTCCACTTAAACTTACATAAGACATGAAATCGGACATAGAAATTGCAAGAGAGGTCTCTCTGCGCAAGATAAAAGAAATCGCGACCGGATTAGGCATCCCGCGCGAAGAAGTTCAGAATTACGGCAGATACATCGCCAAAATACCTCTCCATCTGATCGACGAAGAGAAGATCAAACAACACAATCTGATCCTGGTTACGGCTATCACTCCTACGAAAGCGGGCATCGGCAAGACGACCGTTTCGATCGGACTGGCTTTGGGATTGAACAAGATCGGTAAAAAGGCGGTCGTCGCCTTGCGCGAACCATCACTGGGCCCGTGCTTCGGCATGAAGGGCGGAGCGGCCGGAGGCGGATACTCGCAGGTGTTGCCGATGGAGAACATCAACCTGCATTTTACAGGAGACTTCCATGCGGTTACTTCCGCCCACAATATGATCACGGCGTTGCTGGACAACTACATCTACCAGACGCGTAACACCTGCGAAGGCCTGAAAGAGATCAAATGGAAACGCGTGCTGGACGTGAACGACCGCAGCCTGCGCAACATCGTTTCCGGTCTGGGCGGATCGGCCAACGGCGTACCGACGGAGACAGGCTTCGACATCACGCCCGCATCGGAAATCATGGCGATCCTTTGCCTGGCTACGGATATCGAGGATTTGAAACGACGTGTCGGCAACATCCTGTTGGGATACACGAACGATGACAAGCCTTTCACCGTAAACGACCTGGGAGTGGCCGGGGCGATCACGGTATTGCTGAAAGACGCCCTCCTGCCCAACCTGGTGCAGACAACCGAGAACACGGCCGCCTTCGTGCACGGAGGCCCGTTCGCCAACATCGCACACGGCTGCAACTCCGTCCTGGCGACCAAGATGGCGCTGACGTATGGCGATTATGTCATTACGGAGGCCGGATTCGGCGCCGACTTAGGAGCTGAAAAGTTTTTCGACATCAAATGCCGCAAAGCCGGACTGGCACCGAAGCTGACGGTTATCGTGGCGACGGCCCAGAGCTTGAAGCTGCATGGAGGCGTACCGGAAAACAGGATTAAGGAGCCTGACATCGAAGGTCTTAAAAACGGTTTCGAGAACCTGGACAAGCATGTCGAGAACATGAAACGTTTCGGCCAGGAAGTGATCGTGACCTTCAACAGGTATGCATCCGATACGGACGAAGAAATCGCCCTGGTGGCAGAACATTGCCGCGAGATAGGCGTAGGCTTCTGCATGAACAACGTATTCGCCGCCGGTGGCGAAGGGGGCGCCGAGCTGGCGAAACTGGTGGTCGACACGATCGAAAAGAAACCTTCCGCCCCGCTTACATACATCTACGAGGACGGCGAACCGATCCGCAGCAAGATCAAAAAGGTGTCCGAACAGATCTACGGGGCGGCCTCCGTTGTCTACACGACATTGGCGGACAAGAAAATCAAACAGATCGAAAGCCTCGGCATCTCCCACTACCCGATCTGCATCGCCAAGACGCAGTATTCGTTCTCTTCCGATCCGAAAGCTTACGGGGTGGCCAAGAATTTCGAGTTGAAAGTGCGCGACATCATCATCAACAACGGTGCGGAGATGATCGTTGTCATCATGGGTGAGATCATGCGTATGCCGGGACTGCCGAAAGACCCTCAGGCAAAACGCATCGACATCGAGAACGGCGTGATCGAAGGACTGAGCTAATCCATCGCAAGGACGCAGATGATTTTAGGGACGCGCGGATTACGCGTGTCCCCGTCTATCGAAGAACTTCTTAAAGAACATGATCTGGTAGTCGATCGAGTTCTTCCAATACTCCCCGTTATGCGATCCGGGACGGACCAGGAAATCATGGTCGATCTTATATTTCAGCAACTTCTTATGGAAGTCGTTATTCACTTCGAAAAAGAAATCACTGTAACCGCAATCGAAGATGATAGCCAGCTCGCCGTTCCTGATGCGGTCGATCTGCATGATTGCCGTATGGCGGTTCCAGACCTCCTGGTTGTCGCTCTCGCTTCCGAGCAGCTTGCTCATCTCCCAGTTGTTGGGGAACGGCCGGATATCGACTCCGCCACTCGTACTGCCGGCTGCACCGAACACATCCTTATGACGGAAAGACAGCCACATGGCTCCGTGCCCGCCCATGCTCAACCCTGTGATGGCACGACCGGAACGGTCTTTCACCGTCGGATATTCGGAATCGATATATTTGACCAATTCGGAGGAGACGAATGTCTCATAACGGCAGGACGGATCCTTCGGGCTGTCCCAATACCAGCTGTTCTTGCCGTCGGGACAGACAAAGATCAGGTCCTCGCGGTCGGCAATATCTTTCAACTCCGGCTTCATGGAAATCCAGGTTTTTGCATTCCCTCCATATCCGTGCAACAGGTAGACAACCGGTTTCGGCGCACGATTATTATCCGGAGAAACGACAACGACCCGGACCTTCTTCTTCATCGCCTCGCTATAAACATCCAACGTATCGACAACAGCTCCTCTCGCCGAAATGGCGATCCAAAGAAAAACCGCCGCAAACATCATCCATCTTATTTTCATATTTCTTTCACTTTTTATTAAATGACAGCAAATATATACAAAAAAACAATATGGATCAATCCTTTTGATATCCGTCGGTCAAGGTATGCATGAAAGCGACAATAGCCGCTTCTTCCTCCGGTGTGAGTCCGAGATTCCCCAATTCGTCGCGGTTGACGGTCTCCGCATATTCGGGGGCCGGATATTCTTCCACATCGCGCACATTATAGAAATGGACTATCTCCTCAAGTGTCTTGAAATAGCCGTTATGACCGTAAGGGGCCGTCAGGGCGATATTGCGCAACGTGGGTACCCGGAACTTGCCGAACTCGGTGCTGTCATGCAGGAAAGCCCCTAACCCCAGGTCCATCGTATCCCGTCCGACCGTGTTGTAGGGAGCGGGAACGCGGAAGAACGGGTTGTCCGGATTGGAAGGGATTCCGAGATTGTCGTAGGTATGGTCGGTAAACAGCACACGGCCGGCTCGTTCGTCGTTTTCCAGAATATGGCATTCGGCACAAAGGCCTTTCTCCTTAAACACTTCCAGTCCTTCCATCTCCTGTCCGGTAAGCCGGCATTTTCCTTCCAGGTAGGCATCGTATTTGGACGTGAAGGGGTTCACCTCGGCAGAGCGTTCATAAGTCGCCAATGCATCCAGTATATGGGCATAAAGGGAATCATCGGAGGCTGTCTCTCCATAAATACGCACAAAATCGGGATAATAGGCCGCACGCCTGACTTTCTGCGTAACCGCCCGGCTGTCCTTGTTTCCCATTTCCAACGGATTGACGAAGGGTTGTCCGGCTTGTTCTTCCAACGAGTTCACCCGGCCGTCCCAGAACAAGCCGCCGACATAGGTTTCTTCTTTTTCGTCATAATGCAAAGCCGGGACATACGCCACATACGAACAGCTCATGGAATTCCGGTTGCTGAACAAACCTTTCACGGCTCCTTCCGAAGTGATCCGTCCATATTTATCGGCAAAACCTTTCGCCGGTTCATGGCAGGTTCCACATGACTGTCCTGCCGGTTCCGATAGCGATTCGTCAAAAAAGAGTTGTTTCCCTACCAGTTCCTTATCGCTTAATTCCGTACAGGGACCCGGTTCGCATGCGGAGAGCAACCCTAATGTCCCTACCAATCCGGCAACTATTACTTTTATATACCCACAACTATTCATAACCATATTGCAATTTGTGGGACCAATGTACAAATAAATCTTACATTATACAAAAATCTTCTTTGCCGTGCAGGGCAGGCCATATCCGCCAGAGGGTGGATATGCCTTTTTAATATGTTAAATCATACAATAACTCCCCTAAAAAGGGGAATATCCGTATTCTCCTATTATCCAAAACTTTATATTTTTACGAGTTTCTTAAAAAATATTACCCGCAAGTAAAATTTGAAATAGATGGGGTATAAAACCAAATTTCATGCACTACTGTTTCGATTCGGACCAACGGGTATTTTAGAAAACTATACAATAAGTAAGGAACTATGGGATACATAAAAAGCGACTGTCTGACAAGTCGCTTTCATCAATTACCAGAACTTATTATTCTCCTGGCTATACTCAAACCCTACGTTCTTCAGTTTCTGGACAAGCGTCTCTTTTTTGATATGCATATCGTCGCATAATTCGTCAAGAGAAGAATAATCGTCTCGCAGTTTCATATTGATAACGCTAAAGAGCATCATCGGATCTTCCGGAAGTGTCATAATTCATCATTTTTTAAAACCGGATGCAAAGGTAATGACTTATTCCATAATCTTCCCTTTCCGGTTCATAAAAACAGGTATCTCCGTCCGGTCTTGCCTACCATTATTACTGAAGTACTGAGACATATGGGATAAGAAGAAAAAAATATACTATTTTTGTAGAGAAACAAATCAAAAGGGTTATGGGAGAAATTATTAAACTGGATAATATATGTCAGTACAATGAAATGGTAGGCCAGGAGACGCTGCATCCATTGATTAGTGTTATCGATCTGTCGAAATCTTCCCGGATCAAACATGTACGAATGAGCTACGGCTTCTATGCCGTCTTCCTGAAAGAGGTCAAATGCGGGGACTTGCGGTACGGACGCAGTTATTACGACTACCAGGAAGGGACACTGGTCTTTTTAGCCCCCGGACAAGTGGTAGGGATCGATGATAACGGTGAATATTTCCAACCGAAAGGCCGTGCATTGATGTTTCATCCGGATCTGATTCGCGGAACATCGCTCGGACGCAATATGAAAAACTATTCTTTCTTCTCGTATGAGGTGAATGAGGCGCTTCATCTCTCCGAACAGGAACGCAGTGTCATTATCGATTGCCTGAATAATATCAGCGAAGAACTCAACCGGGGAATTGACAAGCATAGCAAAATGCTGATTATCTCCAACATCGAGCTTTTGCTCAACTACAGCATCCGTTTTTACGACCGTCAGTTCATCACTCGCGAAAACGTAAACAAGGATATCCTTTCCAAGTTTGAGAATGTCGTGAACGGCTATTTTCAAACCGACAAACCGCAAACGATCGGTCTGCCATCCGTACGTTACTGTGCCGACCAGCTACATCTTTCCGCCAACTATTTAGGTGATCTGATAAAAAAGGAAACAGGCAAGTCCGCACAGGAGCATATCCAACTCCGGTTGATCGATATTGCCAAAGAAAAGATACTGGACACAAGCAAGACCGTCAGCGAAATCGCTTACGAACTGGGGTTCAAATATCCCCAGCATTTCACCCGCGTATTTAAGAAAAACGTAGGCTACACGCCTAATGAATACAGAGGAGTAAATTAAAACAAAAACCGGACGCGGAAAGGAGGTATGTCAAAATACCTCCTTTCTCTGCGTCCGGCTTATTTTAGCACTTAATGCTCAACTGACGTAATACGTCACGAATCTTTTCGAATGTGGTGATACGCGTCGGAACCAAAGGCAGGCGTAATTTGTTTTCGATGAAGCCCATTGCGTTCAACATGCTCTTCGCTCCTGCCGGATTGCCATCGACAAAGAGCAAACTGAACAACTCGGTAAAGCTATGGTGGATCGTGCGGGCGCTGTCGTAGTCGCCTGCCAATGCCAGACGTACCATACGGCTGAACTCACGCGGGAAAGCATTGCCGATAACAGAAATCACACCGACGGCTCCCAATGTAATCAGCGGAAAAGTAATTCCGTCGTCGCCGGAGATGACACTGAAGTTGGCAGGCTTGTTCTTGATGATATCATCCATCTGGGTGATATTGCCGGATGCCTCTTTGACAGCAATGACATTCTTGAACTCACGGGCGATGCGAAGCGTCGTCTCGGCCGTCATGTTCACACCGGTACGTCCCGGTACGTTATATAAGACGATCGGCAACGCCGTCGCTTCGGCAATTGCTTTATAATGCTGGTAGATTCCTTCCTGGGAGGGTTTATTATAGTAAGGCACAACGGAGAGGATGGCATCTATACCATCGAAGTTATCGTTTTTCAACTTCTCGACAACCGAACGGGTACAATTTCCGCCTACTCCCAACACAATAGGGATACGTCCGTTTACCTTCGTTACTACTAAATCGATTATATTCTTCTTTTCTTCTTCTGTGAGTGTAGGAGTTTCAGCAGTGGTACCCAACACAACCAAATAATCGGTCCCGTTCTGCAACTGATAGTCTACAAGCCGGCCTAACGCCTCATAGTCTACACTTTCGTCTTCTTTAAAGGGAGTGATCAACGCCACACCCATTCCTTTTAAGTTTATGTCTGCCATGGGAAAAATATTCCTTTTTTGTTATTTAGCACTGCAAAAATAAGGAATTTATATCATTTTGAGCGTATCGCCTGCAAATAAAATAATATATGTCCAAACAAATGCTTGATATCTTCACGCTCTGTTACAGAAATGGACAAATCATACAAATCGATATCGGGATGCTTCACTCCCACCTTGAATCCGCAAGGATGTTGTAGCATAAGGTATTGCATCGGGTAGCAGTCGGGCCGCGTAAGGTCGATCAGGATATCCGCCTCGATCGTCCTGAAACGGTTCAGGACGGCATCGGAAGGAACCAGCCAAGTGTTCACATCCTTCTTGGCATGAACCGGGATGTACGGGGCATCCGTTTCCGGCAGCGGATCACCGGTTACATAGACACAAGCCTGCACCTTCTTGTTCTTCTTACGCAGGAGGTCCAGGCAAGGTTCAACAAGCTCGCGGTCGTTTGCCTGATAAAGGACCAGGATATGGCTTGCGTCTTCCAGCGCACAGAACTCATGCTTGCGGCCGGCAGCTCCGGAAGCCAAAGACTGCACTTTCTTTTTAATAAAATAATTCGTCAGTCTCATTCCGCTATCATATTTAAGAATTCGTCTTCGTTTATAATCTTCACCCCCAACTTGGCCGCCTTTTCGAGTTTGGCCGGTCCCATATTCTCCCCTGCCAGGATATAATCAGTCTTGCCGGACACCGAGCCGCTGTTCTTTCCGCCGTGCTGCTCGATCATCGCTTTATATTCGTCACGGGAATGTTTGGCGAACGTCCCGCTGATGACAATGCTCAGCCCTTTCAACTTCTCTGAACGGTTTGCCAAGACCTCTTCGGCAACGGACATCTGAAGACCATATTCTTTCAGGCGGTTCACCAACGTCCGGTTGCGTTCGTCGGCAAAGTAATCGATTACGCTCTGGGCGATACGATCCCCGATTTCATCCACGGCGGTCAAATCTTCGAGAGTGGCCTGCTCCAACTGATCCATAGAATGGAAAGCGGCGACCAGGCGTTTTGCCACCGTTTCCCCCACGAAGCGGATCCCCAATCCATACAGGACCCGTTCGAAAGGAACCTGTTTAGATTCTTCAAGGCTCGCCATCAGGTTGCGTGCGCTCTTCTCCGCCCAACGTTCCAAACGTAGCAGATCGGAGATTTCCAAGGCATAAAGATCAGCCGTATCCTTGACATAACCGGCTTCATACAAATCTTCGACTGTTTCCGGTCCCATATTGATGTTCATGGCCCGGCGCGTAACGAAATGCTCGATCTTCCCCTTGATCTGGGGAGGACAGCCGGCTTCGTTCGGGCAGTAGTGGGCCGCTTCTCCTTCGGGACGTACCAGCGGTGTGCCGCATTCGGGACAGGAACGGATAAAACGCACTTTATCGCCTACCAGCAAACCGCGGGCTTCGACATCGACTCCGACAATCTTCGGAATGATCTCGCCGCCTTTCTCTACAAACACCCTATCGCCCAAGTGCAGATCGAGGCCTTCGATAATATCCGCATTATGCAAGGAGGCACGCTTCACGGTCGTCCCTGCCAGCAACACCGGTTCCAGATTGGCTACCGGAGTGACGGTGCCTGTCCGTCCGACCTGGAAAGAGACGGAATTCAGACGGGTCACCGCCCTTTCGGCCTGGAACTTATAGGCAATCGCCCAACGCGGGCTCTTGGCCGTAAATCCCAAATTCCGTTGTTGGCGCAATGAATTTACTTTCAACACGATCCCGTCCGTTGCGACCGGCAAGTTCTTCCGTTCGACATCCCAATAGGCGATATAGTCGTATATGTCTTGCAAGCTGTTGCACACACGGATCACATCCGGTATCTTGAAACCCCACGAACGGGCTGCCCTGAGGTTATCGAAATGCGTTTCAGCCGGCAACTCCGCTCCCAACAGATAATAGAAGTAAGCATCTAATTTACGCGCCGCCACGATAGCAGGATTCAGTTGCTTCAACGTACCGGAAGCGGCATTACGCGGGTTGGCGAAAAGAGGTTCCTCCTGTTCTTCACGCTCTTTGTTCAAACGGTCGAACTCCGCCCAGGGAAGCAGGATCTCCCCTCGTATTTCGAATTCCGCCGGATATCCTTCTCCCATCAACTTCAAAGGGACAGAACGGATGGTCTTCACATTGGCCGTCACATCGTCGCCACGCGTCCCGTCGCCACGTGTCACGGCACGGACCAATCGCCCGCTCTCGTAGGTCAGGGAGATAGACGTCCCGTCATACTTCAACTCGGCAACAATCTCGAAAGGTTCGTTCAGGTCACGGGCGATCCGTTCGTAGAAATCCTTCACTTCATCTTCCGAATAGGTATTGCCCAACGAAAGCATCGGATATTTATGCACCACTTGTTCAAACTCTTTGGAAAGGTCGCTTCCCACCCGCTGGGTCGGCGAATGGGGATCGGCATATTCGGGATGCGCCTCTTCAAGAGTCTGCAACTCTTTCATCATCTCATCAAACTCACGGTCCGATATCGTCGGGGCCGAAAGCACATAATAGTTGTAATTATGTTGCTCCAACGCCTCACGAAGTGCTTTTATTTTATCTTTTGCCATCATTTCGGTTGAAACTTAAAAATTGAAAGCTGAAAAGAAAGATTCATAACTCTCGCCTTTCAACATTCAACTAATATATTAGTTCTACATTATCGATCCACATTGTATTGCCCGGCGAACCAATATAAGCACCGCCGTGGCTGGAAGTGAATTGCAAGACCAGATGGGTCGGCAATTCGCCTTTATCGGCCCAACCTACTTCCTGGATAGGGACACTTTTGCCCTGGCTGTTCAAGGCATAGCGTTCTTCCACCTGAATCCGCATATAGGGCTTATACTCCGGATGCTTCGATATATCGCCATACAGGATCGGATAGGTCGCATCGTTCACCCAGCTGTTGCTGGATTCCGTGTACCGTTGCACCATTGTCCCGACACGCTTGGCATATATGTTTCCGTCTTCATCCTCCCAACGTTTCTGAAGGAAAAGGATAGCAGCGATCGAATCTTGTCCGGCAACCGTCGATTTGCGGCTGAAGCCGGTACTCCGGATACGGTTCTTTTCGGGAGCCAGCTTCACCTTATAGTCATAGCGCAACGCTTTCGGCTTCTTGGTAAACGCCACTCCGCTGTTCAACATGGCCTGCGGGTTCTTGGTTCCTTTGATCGGTTCGTGCACCGTCCCGAGAAAAACGGAACCGGCGGCTACCACCTCGATATCCACCAGGCCGAAAACCTTCACGCTTTCCATCCGCGTCTCCAGGCGCGCGCACCAACCGTCGTCACGCCTCTCCGGAAAGACAGATGTATTGGTCTTCACTACGCCTGCCACCTTTGCCATCACATTGGAATTCGCCCACGGCGAACCGCCCCGGTTCTTATAGGCCGTATTGCCGACGATCGTATCTGTCGGACCCAGTTCATAGAGGAGCTTCGTATTTCCTCCGATGATGCCGGATTCATGTATCTCGCGAACCACCCACTGGTCCATATCGCCAAAACTGAACGGCACCACGTGCTCTTGGGAATTGACAATTGACAATTGATAATTGACAATTCCCAAGAGCAGGAATATTTTTGCTTTTCGTTTCATTTCAAATACTATTTTTTTCAATTACCGCTTCCGGAGCCGCAGGAAGCCAGCGGCACAAGAAACGCATGCAGCCCGAACCGCCGGCTCACGGCAATCCCGGAAGCGCATGAATCCGTCTCTGCCGGCTCACGGCAATCCCGGATTCACATGCAGCTGGCTTCGCTGGCTTCCGGCAGCCTTAGCTTCACGTGAATCTTCCTTTGCCGGGAGCCAGCGAAGCCAGCTGCAACGATTTCGCCTATAAAGAATATCCCCAGGCGTCGAGAGCCATTCCCCAATTATCTTCCACAAGCTGTACGGTACGGTCGTCATACTTGTATTGGTTCTTTTTGTAGCCCTTCTTCTTTCCGAGATATTTCTCGATTTCTGCTTTAGACTCTTCAAAGCCGGGGAGGTTTAATTTCCGATATATATCTTCCGTCATGTCGAAAGCATTCTGCTCGAAATCCTCAAACTTCACTTCAATCAGGTTCCCTTCGGGTATCAGGTGCTTTTGCTCTTCATATTTAAAGAACAACCGACGATACACTTCGATGAAATTGCTTTCGATCTGCTCGTTGGAGATGTCCTGCAAGCGGAGCGGTTGAATCGTATTGGTGAAGAAGCTGCGCGTACTCTCGAACACCGTGTAGGGATTTCGTTTCAGATAGATAAATTTAGCATTCGGAAACATTTCCACCAATGTCTTCACGCGTCCCGTATGAGGCGGGTTCTTGCTCAGAAACTGGGTCCCTTTCGTATTCCAGAGGGAAATCTTAATGAGTTTGAGGAATGTTTCCTTAAACACTTCCCGCTCGTGTTCGCTGATATTGTCGAAAAGCAGATATCGGTCGCAATATTCGAGCATATGCTTCGGGAAGAACCAGAAATTATAATAGGTATAAGGCATCATATTTGCCAGGGCAAATTCCTCTTCCTGGGGAAGATCCACCTTCAATTCCATATTATCGGTCGGACGCTTGTCGGGCATCAGGAACGCCATGTTCTTCTTGAAGAAAGGCTGTCCCCAGAGCATCAGGTTCGGGAATACGGTCTGATAGGTCGTATTGTAGCCGAAATGCTTGTCGCACGAGAAGACATTGTGCATGAAAGTCGTCCCGCTCCGCCAATGTCCGAGGATGAACACCGGGTCCATCTCCAACGGCTTGTCCGCAATCTTGCGGTAACGCGCATCTTCGAACGGTTGCAACAGGCTGAGCAGGCGGCAAACGGATTTCGTCAGGAAATATTTATTACGAAACCCCTTGTCGATCGTTTTATTGGCCGTTACCGCCTTGAACGTTTTCCAGTCGGCACCCACTAATGTATTGATCGGTAGTTTGTCAAATTCCAATAATCCCATACCTTATTTATTATCTGTTATACATTTCACGGGGACGCCTTGCCGTTCGAGTTCTTTACAAACGGCACGGATGGCCTCATAGTGCTCGGCTCCGATGCCCAATTCCGGCAGGTTCAGCACGGCCAATGCATCTTCCGTCACCATATCGCGGGCATCCACCCGGTCGATAATCATGCCGACCGCCGATGTGTTGTTCGTGATCGGGTCGATCAGGATAAAGGCGCCTGTCTGTTTGTTTTTCCGATACGGATCGAAAAACAGTTCCTTTCCGGTCGTGAAGACCACACGGGCGATCTCGTTCAGCTTCATCGGCAACGTTTCCTTTGTCAGTTGTCCATTGTCAATGGATAGCTGTTCCATCGTATTGACATTGACCTTGTAGCGGATGCTATCCACACGGGCACGTGTCAGGTTGGTGGTATGCTTGATGTAGAACTGCTTGTTTACGTCCATCGGCTCTTCGTCCATCCATACCAGCATGGCTTCGAAGTTACGATCCGCCACCGGCAGGTTATCCGGATGCACCAGCATTTCACCCCGTGAGACGTCGATCTCGTCTTCGAGTGTGATCGTGATGCACTGGGGAGGGAAGGCATATTCCAGTTCTCCGTCATATGTCACGATACTCTTTACTTTAGAGGTCTTTCCGGAAGGCAAAGCCATTATCGTATCGCCCTTGCGGACAATACCGCTGGACACTTTTCCGCAAAAGCCACGGAAATCCAGGTTCGGACGCAAGACATATTGCACCGGATAGCGGAAATCCTCAAAGTTACGATCCTGGTCGATGGGCACCGTTTCGAGGAAATCCAACAACGACGGACCTTCATACCAAGGGGTACGGTCGCTCTTTTCCACCACATTGTCGCCATCCAGGGCGGAAAGCGGGATACAGGTGATGTCGGGGACATTCAACGGAGCGACAAACTCCTTATAGTCGGAAACGATCTTATCGAAAACATCCTTGTCGAAATCCACCAGGTCCATCTTGTTAACCGCCAGCACCACATGCTTGATCCCTAACAACGAAACCAGATACGTATGGCGGCGAGTCTGCGTAATCACTCCCGTACGGGCATCCACCAGGATGATCGCGAGATTGGCCGTCGAACCGCCGGTAATCATATTGCGGGTGTACTGCTCGTGTCCCGGAGTGTCGGCAATGATAAACTTACGGTTATTCGTGCTGAAGTAGCGGTAAGCCACATCGATCGTGATCCCTTGCTCGCGTTCGGCTTTCAGGCCGTCCAGCAACAGGGCGTAGTCGATATGGTCGCCGGCATTTCCCATACGCTTGCTATCGCGTTCGAGAGCATCCAACTGGTCTTCGTAAATCTTCTTGCTATCAAACAACAAACGGCCGATCAACGTCGATTTGCCATCGTCCACCGACCCGGCAGTCAGAAAGCGGAGTAAGTCTTTCTGTTCGTCTTTATCTAAGAACTCCTTTATATTTAATGTTGCCATAATGTTAATTGAAAATTGAAAGTTGAAAATTGAAAATTATGCTTGCACCCGATAATTTTCAATTTTCAATTCTCAATTATGAATTTAAAAGTATCCCTCTCTCTTTTTCTGTTCCATACTTGCATCCTGGTCGAAGTCGATCACACGGGTCGTGCGTTCGCTCTTGGTTGTCGTCATCATCTCTTCGACGATCTTTTCAATCGTGTCGGCATTGCTTTCCACCGCACCTGTGAGCGGCCAACAACCCAACGTGCGGAAACGTACCATACGCATCTTGATCTGGTCGCGATACTGCTGCGGCAAACGATCGTCGTCCGCCATGATCAGGTTTCCGTCGATCTCGACACACGGGCGCTCCTTGGCGAAATACAGAGGTACGATCGGAATGTTTTCCAGGCGGATATATTGCCAGATATCCAGTTCCGTCCAGTTGGAGAGCGGGAACACACGGATGCTCTCTCCCTTATGCACGCGTGCATTGTAGATATCCCACAATTCCGGACGCTGGTTCTTCGGGTCCCACTGGTGGAACTTGTCGCGGAAAGAATAGATACGTTCTTTCGCGCGACTCTTCTCTTCATCACGGCGGGCTCCCCCGAAGGCGGCATCGAACTTATATTTGTCGAGCGAACGCAACAACGCCTGTGTCTTCATCAGATCCGTATGCACCTTGCTGCCATGCGTGAAAGGGCCTACCCCTGCATGAAAAGCTTCCATATTGGACTCCACGATCAGGTTCCATCCGAATTTCTTCGCATAGTCATCACGGAACTGAATCATTTCCTTAAACTTCCACTTCGAATCGATGTGCATCAAAGGGAAAGGGACTTTCCCCGGAGAAAAAGCCTTCTCTGCCAAGCGAACCATGACGGACGAGTCTTTTCCGATGGAATAAAGCATAACAGGATTCTCAAACTCGGCAGCCACCTCCCGGATGATATGGATAGACTCTGCTTCCAACTCCTGCAAATGGCTTAATTTATAATCTGACATTGTATATAATTTAATGTTATTATTCTTATCTTTCGATTGCATTTCCGTTCCATGAGCATGAAACTATGTTTTCCCGCTCATGAAACTATGTTTTCCCTCCCTTGAAACTATAGTTCCTTGCCGCCGGAAACCCTCGGCAATATAAGTCCAAGCAAACGGCTTACGGATTCCTCCGGGCTCAACACGGAAGTGTCCAACGTCAAGTCCGGATGTGCAGGAGCCTCAAACGGAGCGGAGACACCCGTGAAATCCTTGATCTCTCCCCGGCGTGCTTTCGCATACAGTCCTTTGACGTCGCGCCGCTCGCACTCTTCAATCGGTGTGCTGACATATATTTCCAGGAAATTCTCTTTCCCGATAATGGAAGCCGCCATTTCCCTCAAATCGTTATTCGGGCTGATAAAAGCCGCTATAGTGATAACCCCTGTATCGATAAAGAGTTTACTTACTTCGGCAATGCGGCGGATATTCTCCACCCGGTCTTCGGCCGAAAAGCCCAGGTTGTTGTTGATCCCGCTACGGATATTATCGCCGTCCAGGATGCGGCACAACAGACCGCGTTTGTGCAACTCGCGCTCAAGCGCTATCGCCACCGTGCTCTTCCCGGACCCGCTCAGGCCGGTAAACCACACCATCACACTGCGTTGTCTCAACAAACGCTCTTTATCCTCCCTCGTCATCATCCTATCGAAAATAGGATAGATATGAGTATTTTGCTTTTCTTCCATTTTCAACTATTTAGAATTTCCAGATCATCGGTATCACGAATACCGAGATCAAAAAAGTGATCAAGTTAAGAGGTAAACCGATTTTCACGAAGTCCGTGAACTTATAACTGCCGATACCTTGCACGATCAGATTGGTCTGATAGCCGATCGGCGTACTGAAGCTGGCAGATGCCGCCATACAGATCACCACAAAGAATGGAGTCGGATCCACACCTAACTGGGTAGCGACCGACAAGGCGATCGGGAAACTGAGCGCCGCAGCCGCATTGTTCGTGATCAGCTCCGTGAAGATATTGGTGATGATAAAAAGGATTGCCAACAGGGCATACGGGCCGATATTATGCGCCATGCCGATGATATGGCGGGCTATCAAAGCCGCAAAGCCTGAATTTTCCATCGCCTTGCTGATCGCGAAGGCACAGGCGATCGTGATCAGAATATCCCAGGATATATATTTGGTATATTTCTTCGGAGGGAAAATCTTGGTCCACGCCATAATGATAGTCGTGATACAGACAAAGAAGAACATGTCCAGACGTATCTCCGGGAAAGCCTCTTTCACGGCAGGCAATTCCCCTACCGTGGCGCCTACGATCATAAAGATCAGCAAGCCCAACGCCAGCCAGCGTTTCTTGCGCGAAACCGGTTCCGTTCCGTCCGTACCGTTGGCAAGCAAAAGGAAGACACTGGATTCGCCCCATGTCGGCACGAACGTATCGTCCGCCCAAAGGACCAGCGTGTCCCCTTCGTGCAACGTCACCTTATCGAGATCGCGGGTAAACCGTTGTCCTCCGCTTTTTACTTCTTTCACGATCGCACCGTAATGACGGGTAAAGTTGAACTCGCCCAGCGTCTTGTTGATACCCGGAAAACGGGAGCCCAGCACCGCTTCCACCCGGTGCAGGTTGCCGGGATTGCCTTCCTCCTCTTCTTCCTCATAACGATCCGCACGCGAATCGGGCAGCAGTTTGTTGGAGAAGGCGAACAGGTAAATGATACCGGCCAGCGCGATAAAGATGCCGACCTTTCCGAGTTCGAACATCGTGAAACCTTCATATCCGGCTTCCAGGATCATGCCGTGCACAACCAAGTTGGTCGACGTGCCGATCAGGGTACAGATACCGCCCAGGATCGTCACATATGAAAGAGGGATCAGGAATTTCGTTGCCGGCAGCTTGACCGATTCCGCCCAACGCTTGATGATAGGGGCGAAAATAACGACAACAGGCGTGTTGTTCAGAAAAGCGGAAATAAAAGCGATAGGTGGCAGCATTCGGAACTGCGCCTTGAAAACGGTTGTTTTTCCTTCCGGCAACAGCTTCTTTATAAGTTGCCCCAATGCTCCGCTCTGGCGAATGCCCTCGCTTACCAGAAAGAGCATTCCGACGGTTATCATCCCTTTATTGCTAAAGCCTTCGAGCATTTCCTTCGGCGTCAGTATTCCTGCACAGAGGAATAGCACTACAACCGTGAGCAACACCATTCCGGGCCTCAGCCCATCCCATATCAACGCCCCTATCATGCCGACCAACGCCAGCAATACAAATATTATTTCAAAGTTCATGCCTACTTAGTCTGTAAGTATAAGTTTTTCAGATAAGGTGCAAATGTAATAAGAATATTAAATCTAATCTCATTACGATAACCTATTTTAGGGATTATCTTGCTTACAGACCAAAAGTTTCAGCAAACGGAACAAACATACGTCAGAGCGGTCTGACAATGAACCACGGATTATGAAGGTCTTCCTTATTATACTTTAAAGGTGTTTTCCCGTCAATATGATAAACATCGCATCCGGCGGCCCGCGCTATCGCATGCCCGGCGGCGGTATCCCACTCCATCGTCGGAGCAAAACGGGGATAAACATCGGCCGTCCCTTCCGCCACCAGACAGATCTTCAAGCTGCTGCCGCTACTGATCAGGGTAACCGGCTGTCCCTGCTTACGAAGATTCTCGATAAAGGCTGTCGTCTCTTCCGTCTGGTGCGAACGCGAAGCGACCACGACAATGCCTTGATGTCCCATCGACATAGGCAGGCGAGCTGCTTTCTCCCGTATCTCGTCCATCGAAGGCTGATATCCGCTGTCTATCCCGGCCAGCTTGAAAGCTCCCACAGAGTCAGCCGCGAAATACAACTCTTTCCGTACCGGGACATAGATCACGCCTAACACCGGAACTCCTTCTTTCACCAAGGCGATATTGACCGTAAATTCGCCGTTCTTCTTGATAAATTCTTTCGTCCCGTCCAGCGGGTCCACGATCCAGAGCATATCCCAGGCAGAACGTTCGGCAAAAGGGATCTCCTTCCCTTCCTCGCTCAGCACGGGAAACGGTGTCACGGATAGCGCCATCGAAATAATCTGATGGGCTTTCTTGTCTGCTTTCGTCAAAGGGGAATGATCGGCTTTCCGTTCGATACCGAAATCAGAGTCCGGATCGGTATAAATATCCATGATAGCTTTGCCTGCATCGAGGGCGGCGCGTGTAGCTATATACAGGTAATTTGCATAGTTGTTCATCATCACTTGCCTCTTTTAGTATGTTAATATACAAATGTAAATATTTTCCTTCAATAATCCGATGAATTTTCCGAATATATCACCGTTTTACCCAATTTTGCAAGTCTATATTATCCAAACGGGAAACATAGGTGTTTTGATTGCGAAACATATATGCTTTGAAAACAAAACACCTATGTTTTGAAATCGAACCGATAGCTTTCGATCATGGATTGCCCTGCCGCATAGCCTTCGTCATAGAGGGCGGACAGCTTTTCCCGGTTGTTGGTGGTCCGGCCGACTTCCATTTTCTTTTGCGGACGGATGACGATCGCGTCTCCTTTTGCTTCCAGTTCGTCGATATAGTCCAGCACTTCATTATACTTGCGGTAGCGCAGTTTCAACTGCTTGCGGATAGCGGGATATCGGCGGTAGATGAAGCCGGGCAGCCAGAAATCCTTCTCTTCCTTCCGGTAGCCTTTGTTGCGGGTCAGGATAATCACATTCTTGCGGAAACCGTCGTCGATGGCATGCTGGATCGGGATGGCATCGCAGACACCGCCGTCGACCATCGGGACGCCGTCGACATACGCCACCGGACAGAGCACCGGAAGCGTACAGGAGGCACAACAGATATCGACCAGGCGGTCCGCGTCTTGCTTCTCCTCGAAATACTCGGCTTTACCCGTCAGGCAATTGCTGGTGACCATGACGAAGCGGCTCGGTGACTTGAAATAAGTCTCGTAATCGAGCGGGTAATATTTCTCCGGATAAATATAAAAAAGATATTTCATGTCGATATAGCCCCGTCCCCGCAGGAAATGCCTGAGACCTATATAATCATACTTCTCCAGCAGGTCTATATTACTGAAACGGGAACGTCCGCGCTGGCGGGAAGCATACGATATGCCATTGCTCGCCCCGGCAGAGACGCCTATAGTGTAAGGGAACCAAATCTCATGATCCATAAAGCAGTCCAGCACACCGACGGTGAAGATGGCACGCATCCCTCCTCCTTCAAGCACCAGACCTGTACGACTGTCTATTTCCATATCTGTTTACTATAAAAAATAAAAGCCATTGCCTGGCTCACACCGGACAATGGCCACAAAAATATAATAAATCAGCGATATAAACATAGTCTTTTTACAAAATAACTTCGTTCACCAAAGGACGGTGATGACGGAAATCATCGATATTCCGAAGGGTTGTCTCTGCAATGTTATACAGGGCTTCCTTCGTGAAAAAAGCCTGGTGTGAAGTAACGATCACATTATTAAAAGAAAGCAGACGGGCCAGTACATCATCGTCGATAATTTTATCGGACTTGTCTTCATAGAAATACTCGCCCTCCTCCTCGTACACATCCAGACCGGCGGCTGCAATTTTCTTCTCCTTCAGACCTTCGATCAGGTCGTTGGTGTTGATCAGTTGGCCCCGGCCTGTATTAATGATCATTACGCCTTTCTTCATCTTGCCGATGGAGTCTTTGTCGATCATATATCTTGTCTGATCGGTCAGCGGACAATGCAGGGAGATGATGTCCGACTCGCGATACAGTTCGTCTAACGAAACATAAGAAATACCTTCCTCCTCGGCAAACTTCATGTCGGGATAAAGGTCATAAGCCAGAATGCGCATTCCGAACCCTTTCAGGATGCGGATCAGGATCTTGGCGATCTTTCCCGTGCCGATAATACCGATCGTCTTGCCGTGCATATCGAATCCTATCAAGCCGTTCAGCGAGAAATTTCCATCCCGCGTACGCCAGTAGGCACGGTGTATCTTCCGGTTCAGCGACAGCATCAGGGCAAGCGAATATTCTGCCACGGCGTAAGGCGAATAGGCCGGGACGCGGACGACCGGCAACTTCCCTTTGGCCGCTTTCAGGTCCACATTATTAAAACCGGCACAACGAAGGGCCAACAGTTTGACGCCATTCTTCACCATTGCATCGATAACAGTGGCATCGGCAGTGTCGTTGACAAAAATACAGACGACATCCGTATCTTGCGTCAATACTACATTGTTCGGATTCAAATGTCCTTTGTAGTAACGAATGTCGTAATTGTACTTTTCATTTACTTTGTCGAATGAAGCTATATCATACGGTTTAGCTCCAAAGAATGCAATTCTGTATGCCATATTATTTGTTTTTATATCTAACAATCAAAACAGCCTAAATGTTGAAAGGAATAGGTTGGCAGCAGAAAAAAGGTCCGGCTAAGGGGTTGCTTAACCGGACCTGCCCATATGTTTCTTTAAAAATCTTTTCAGTCCTCTTTTGAAATCTGTCCTTTTTTACCTTTGGCTGCTTTACGCTTATTATCTTGATGAACGAAATAGAGCGGTATCAAATATTGCCGCTATCGACATTGCACAAAAAGATATAATAAAAGCCATCGTTCAACAACCTAAAACTTACGGGAATTCGATTTCCACCGTCGTTCCCTTCCCGACCTCGGACGTAATCGTGATTTCGGCTCCATAGGTTCTCAGGATACGCATGGAAAGACTGAGTCCGATACCATGCCCGGCGAACTCCCGCGTATTGGAGGCACGATAGAAAGGCTGGTACACACGAGCGATCTCCTCCTCCGGAATACCGATCCCCGTGTCCGTAATGGTCAAGACAGAACCTTTCAGCTGCATCTCGACAGGCGCCTCTCCCGAATATTTACAGGCATTATTCAAGATGTTACCGACAGCAATCTTCAACAGATGCGGATTCGCCTCGATAGCAAAAGCGAAATGGTCGGTTGTAAAGCGAACGCGGTTGCCCACGAACTGCATCAGGAAATCGGCCAACAAAACCGTCTCACGTGCATTCTTCAAAATTTCCTTATCCCCATGAGAGAGAAAGAGAAGGTTCTTCATCAATTGGATGATGCGTTTCGTTTCGGAGGCGATACGCCCCAATGCAGCCTGGTATTCGGCCGGCGTACGTTCCTTCAACAAGCTGATCTCGCATTCCCCCTGGATAGCTGTGAGCGGATTATTCAGTTCATGGGACGCATTGCTGATAAAAGACTTCTCACTCTGGTAAGCCGCATCGATACGGTCGACCATGCGGGTCGCATACAAACGTCCGACGAAATAGACCAGTACGGCACTGATCACCAGCATCCCCAGCAACAGCCAGCCGATACGGTGCTGGATATCCCCGCCGTACTGGTTGCTCGACACAACCAGTACGATAAAATTGCCCTCATTATCCGGATAGTAGACAGCCGCTCCTAATTCTTTCCCTTCATGGAAACGAACCACATTGCCTGCATACAGGGAAGCGATCTTCTCATCGGTCAGGTAACGGGACAAGACGCTATGCGCCTCCGTTATGCTGTCGGCGTTCAGCAAGATTTCCGCCGCAACAGGCAACGTTTCCTCATAATGCTGCTGGATACGGGCATAATCTTCCTCGTCCAACTCATCCTTCTCCCAATGCTTCTGTGCCGTCGCGTATGCCTTCTCCGTCAGATAGGAATAGTAGAGACGGCTGATATAGTCGGTCGCCACAAAATAGAAAACGACTGTCACCACCGAAATAATGCCGATCGTGATAGCCGTATAAAAAAGCGCAATCTTATTCCCGGTCTTCATGCTTCCATCATATAGCCCACTCCCACTACGGTGCGGATCAGTTTGTGGTCGAAATCCTTGTCGATCTTGCTACGCAGGTAATTGACATAGACATCCACCACATTCGTATTCGTATCGAAGTTCTTGTCCCAGACATTTTTCAGCAAGGTCAGCCGGCTCTGTGCCGTCCCCTGGTTCTGGATCAGATATTCGAGCAGGCGGTATTCCTTTACGGTCAGGTCGATCACTACCTTGCCACGGATCGCCCGGTGGCTGGACGGATCGAGTGTCAGGTCTCCACAACTCAGAAGCGGTACGGCAGGTTCCGCCCCCGTACGCCGTAAAAGGGCTTTGATACGGGCTTCCAGTTCCTGGAAACTGAAAGGTTTCACCAGATAGTCGTCGGCACCGGCATCCAGTCCGTTCACGATATCGTCCGTCGTCCCTAAGGCGGTCAGCATGATAACGGGTGACTGGTAGCCATACGTCTGGCGATACTGTTTACAGAGTTGTAGGCCGTTCATCTTCGGCATGATGATGTCGAGTATCAACAATTGGAAATCCTCCTGCTGAACCAACTCCCAGCCGGCTTGCCCGTCATTGGCCACGCGGACTTCATGGCCAAACTCCTGCAAGCCCCGCTCGATGAAAGAGGCGATGTTTATTTCATCTTCTACTAATAATATCTTTGCCATTACATATTTTTGTGTATCGGACTACAAATATAGGATAAATGATGATTGTTGGGTGATTCTTTACCTCCCAATCTCTTTATAATTTACGTTGCAACAATTTTCCGTCTTTATCGTACAGCATCCGCCGGTAAAAGGTTTCGACCATCAGGGGGAAGACGAAGAGAGTGAAGAAGGTCGCTCCTATCAGACCGCCGATGATGACGATCGCCAACGGCCGCTGGCTTTCCGAACCGATGCCGTGACTGAGCGCCGCAGGCATCAGACCGATAGCAGCCATTGAAGCTGTCATCAAGACGGAGCGGACACGCGAACGGACACTCTGCTTGATGGCCTGATCCAACGGGCTACGCGCCTTCAGGTTACTTTTGATATCCGATATCATGATCACCCCGTTCTGTATGCAGATACCGAAGAGAGCGATAAACCCGATCCCCGCCGATATCGAGAAGTTGAAACGGGTAAGCAGCAAAGCCAGAATCCCCCCGACCGCGGCATACGGCACATTCAACAAGACCAGTCCTGCATCACGGGCATTCCCGAAGAGGACGAAAAGGATGATAAAGATAATCGCGATACTGACCGGCACGACCTGTGCCAACCGTTTCGTGGCCCGTTGCTGGTTCTCGAAATCGCCTGTCCATTTCAACGTATAACCCTCCGGCAAGCGCACCTGCTCCTTCACCTTCTGCTGCGCTTCGGCAACAGCCGTCCCCATATCCCGTCCGCGGACGGAAAACTTGACGGCACAGAAGCGGGCATGATTATCGCGGTAGATAATCAACGGTCCCGTAATCGTGCGGATATCCGCCAGTTCCTTGACCGGGATCATCGCCCCGTCGCGTGCAGGAACCAGTATCTTGCCGATCTCGTCCTCACTGCGGCGAAAAGAGGATTCATAGCGTACCATGATATTGAACTTCCGTTCGTCTTCGTAAAGCAGGGAAGCGCTCTTCCCCCCGATCGCCATTTCGATAATCGACTGGACATCCTCTTTTGCCACACCGTAACGCGCCAGGCGGGATTCGTTCAGTTCGATCCTCAGTTCCGGCTGTCCGATATTGCGGATCACGCCCAGATCTTCGATCCCGTCCACCGTCTGCAAGACCTTATACACCTCGACCGCTTTCTTCTCCGACTCGTACAGATCTTTGCCGAACACCTTCACTGCGATAGAACCTTTCACACCGCTGGCCGCCTCCTCCACGTTGTCGCTGATCGGTTGCGAGAAGTTGAAATCCACTCCCGGATAAATAGCCAGACGGTCCTGCATCTTTTCGATCAGTTCCGCTTTCGTCAGCTTGCTCTCCCATTGCTTCTCCGGATAGATGTCCACATGAAACTCGATGTTGTAGAAACCTGTAGCATCCGTCCCGTC
Organism: uncultured Parabacteroides sp.; assembly: GCF_902493135.1. Taxonomy (GTDB): domain Bacteria; phylum Bacteroidota; class Bacteroidia; order Bacteroidales; family Tannerellaceae; genus Parabacteroides. The sequence goes on along the minus strand of NZ_CABUOD010000001.1, from coordinate 182,798 downwards.
ATTCGGCCGTCCCGTCTGTGACAAGACCTGGCGGACTTCGGGATAAGAAGCCAACGTGCGCCTCATCCGGTTTGCCAGTTCCACCGATTCATCCAACGAGATGCTCTGCGGAAGCGTCGCCCTGATATAGATGGAACCTTCGTTCAACTGCGGCAGGAACTCCGTCCCCAACAAGGTGAAGCACCATAACCCGACAGCCGCCACCGCTGTCGTCACCGTCACCGTCATCCGTTTATGGGCATGGCAACGGTCAAACAGCCCCGTCGCCATCCGGTTCACCCAAACCAGAAACGGGTTATGTTTCTCCCTCACATTCTTCTTCAACAGCATCGACGAGAGGACCGGCACAAGTGTCAGGGTAAAGATCAAGGCCCCCAACAGGGCGAAGCCCAACGTATAGGCCAACGGACTGAACATCTTCCCTTCGACCTTCTGGAAAGAGAAGATCGGAACCAATGCCGTGATGATGATCAACTTGGAAAAGAACACAGCTTTCGCCCGGTCTTTCGCCGTATGCCGGATAATCCCCATCTTGCTCATCACGTTAAAGGCAGGCATCCCCACCTCACGAGCTTTCCTGTCGAGTGCGACAAACAACCCCTCCACCATCACGACCGCCCCGTCGATAATGATGCCGAAGTCTATCGCCCCCATCGAGAGCAGATTCGCACTCATCCCCATCGCCCGGAGGCAGATAAAGGCAAAGAGCAGCGCCAACGGTATGATGATCGACACCACGACCGTCGTACGCCAGTCCGCCATAAAAATCAACACAATGAAAGTCACCAGCAAGATTCCCTCTATCAGGTTGCGAGTCACCGTATGCACCGCCAAGTCCACCAGATTCTCCCGGTCATAGAAGGGGACGATCCGCACATCCTCCGGCAACGAGTTTTGCTGGATATCGGCGATCTTGTCTTTCAGGGCGGCGATCACTTCACTGGGGTTCTCCCCTTTCCGCATCACGACGATTCCCTGTACCACGTCGTCCTCTTCCATCCTTCCGACCTGTCCGAGACGGGGCAAAGAGGACTCGTGCACGTCTGCCAGGTTCTTCACCAGGATAGGCGTACCGTTGATGTTCTTCACCACGATATTCTCGATCTCCTTCACGTCGTTGATCAAACCGATCCCCCGGACGACATACGCCTGCGAACTCCGGGTGATCACGTCGCCCCCTACGTTGATATTGCTCTTGGCAATGGCGTCATAGAGCTCGAGTGTCGTCACCCCGTAGTTGATCAGCTGGTTCGGATTCACACTCACCTCGAAGGTCTTCACCTCCCCTCCGAAGCTGACGATATCCGCCACTCCGGGGACCGCCCTCAGTTTCCGTTCGATCACCCAATCCTGAAAAGTCTTCAACTCCCGTGCCGTCCGCTTGTCACTGCGCAACGTATACCGGAAAATCTCCCCCGTAGGCCCGTACAACGGCTGTACCTCCGGTGTCACCCCTTCCGGCAGGTCTGCATCGTTCAAGAGGTTATAGACTTGCTGGCGGGCATAGAAATCGTCCACATCGTCATCAAACATCACATGGATGACCGACAGCCCGAACAGTGTCGTACTCCGGATATCCGTCTTCTTCTGTACCGGGTTCATGGCTATCTCGACCGGGATCGTGATGTACTTCTCGATCTCCTCCGCGCTCCGTCCCGGCCATTGGGTAATGATCGTCACCTTCGTGTTCGTCACATCAGGAAAAGCGTCGACGGGCGTATGCAGGAAACTGACCGCCCCGGCGATAACGGCTATCACGGTCAGGAAAAAGATGAAAAACTTGTTCCTGAGCGAGAAAGTAATGATTCTGTCTATAAAGGTATGCATCTTGTTTCTTATTTTAAAGCATTATAGACCAGCAGAGCATTCTTGTTCACGACCACGTCTCCCTCTTTCAGTCCGGCATTCGGGTAGCAGTATTCGTCCGTCTGCTTATAGACACCGACTTCCCGCACCCGTAGGCGGTTATCCGTACCGACACACACGACATACTGCTTGCCTCCCTCGAATATCAGGGCGTGAGCCGGTATGCGAGGCATAAGCGGCCCTTCCACCCGGCATTGTACATACACGTTCGTAAACATTCCCGGTTTAAGCATATAATCCTTATTGTTCAATTTGATACGGACCTTCATCGTCTTGCTCTCACTATCGAGCAAGTTATAGACCTTGTCGATCGTCCCGGCAAACTCCCTGTCCTTCCCGTAGGCAAGCGTCGTGATACGGACAGGTGCTCCTTCCTGTACTTTGCGGATATCGCCTTCGTACACATCCGCCATCACCCAGACATTGTCCAGACCGGAGATGGTAAACAACTCCTCTTCCCGGTCGGAGCGGATCAGCATATCCCGGCTGATGTTCTTCCCGACCACAAAGCCGGAGACAGGAGAAATTATGTCGTAAGTCGAATTGGAACCGATCCGGTAGATGTCATACACCTCGCGGAGCCTTTTCACCTCCGCCTTCGCATCGGCGGCTTCCTGCTCGGCCTGCAAGAGATCACGTTCGGAGGCCGTACCGCTTCCGAGCATATCCCGTACCGCTTCGAGGTTACGGTCGGCCAAGGCGAGCCGACGGACGGCATCCTTCTGCTGTTTCTCGAAATCGGCCACTTCGCTGCTTCGGATAACGGCAAGGAGATCACCTTTCTTCACATAATCGCCGGCTTCAACCTCCACCTGCGTAACGGTCCCTCCGAAGATAGGATACACCTGGGCTACTTGCCCCGCATCGAAGGCGACACGACCGTTCAACAACAACTCGTCATTCAAAGGCGTCCTCCGTACGGTATCGACCGAAACCACCTGCCGGAGACTGTCTGTCAACATCAGGCCCGTAGACGTTTGTTCCGGCATAGAGGCTTGCTTGCCACATGAAAAGAACAGAGGGAAAAGAAAGAGTAGAAAAAGAGTTTTCTTATTCATATTTATAGAGATATATTTTAAATTCTTATCTGTCCTATTACTTTTGGCTTGATCCAAAAGTAACGCCCACGACTGTGTTCAACTCCTCCACCGCCATCACCACCCCCTTTTTCACATCGTATAACTGCAAGCAAGTCTCCTTATAAGCCTCATAATAATCGATAAACTCCAACAGGCTGATGTTGCGCTTTTGGAAACCGGCGTTTACCCCTTCGATGATGCGATTGAAATCCCGTTCCAGCTCATAATCCGAGGAACGGTAAAGCTCCAATGCCTTTTCCAGTTTCGTGTAACAAGCAAAAAGTTCGTTATCCGCCTGCCTGCGTGCCAGCTCCGCCAAACTATTGTTGCGGAGGACGGAGAGGCGTGCCGATTTGATATTTCCCTGATTACGGTTGAAGACGGGGACAGATACACTCAACCCGATGGCAAAGTAATTATTGCAGAAGTTCCCCGCCCTGTCATAAGCCCCTCTCAAACTCACTTCAGGGAAAGCGAGCGACCGCTGCAAACGCACATCCGCCTCCGAAGCCCGTATGCCCGCCTCCGCCCGTTTCAGGTCGGGACGCTCGGCAATACGTGCACTCAACTCAGCGAACGGAAGCTTATCCAGCCTGATGCTGTCCAACACCGATTCATTGAAAAGCGGTTCCAGGACCTCTCCTCTCTTCAACCCCAAAAGCAAACGCAGATCCCCCTCCAAGGCGACCGCCTCAGTCGAAATGCCACTCCTCTCCCGTTTCAGCGAAAGCAGCAAAGCCTGTATGCGCGACTTCTCCAAGAGAGAGATATTTCCTTTCGCATTCTGTTCCTTATAAACATCTAAGACCGTTTCCAGATACCCGATCTCCCGGTCATAGACCGACAAGGACTTCCGGGTATAATAAAGATCGACGAACTTCACCTTCAGCTCTCCCCGAAGCGTGCGGAGCACCTCTTCAAACTGATATGCCGCCATCTCCTTATTGATCTTTTCCAGGCGGACCCGCTTGTTACGCTGGCCGGCAACATAGATCATCTGTTCGATCTCCACCACAGCCTCGCCCTCCTTTCCCAAATCGAAATACTTTCCGTTATTGCGGTTATAGATATTCTGTTCGAGTGAAATGACCGGATTCTCGAACAGCTTTGCTTGTACCACTTGTGCTTCCGCCATATCCATATTATAACGCTCGGCGATCAAAGACAGGTTACAAGCGGCGAAACGTTCAAGGGCATCATCCAACGACAGCCGGACAGCCCCCTCTTGTGCCGCTCCCGACCACACATGGATCATCATCAGGATCAATAAAACAGGTCTGCACATTTGCTTCTTCTTTTTTGCGGCAAATGTACAGACCTGCAACATGAATCACCCCGAATATCCGATTAGAATACTCTTAGGTCAAATTAGAAAATCATTAGATCATTTTTTCAGATCGATCCTGTAAGGCGGCCTCACCCGAAGATGATCCACTTCCAAAAAAGGAATCTTAGGATAGAGAAGGTCGAGGAGACTAAGATCTATTTTACCCGGAACGACTTCGACACGGACACGGGCAAGACCTTTTTTCTTAAATCCTAAGAGTTCGGCCGCACCGGCAGAGACATCGATGATACGGCCTTTGCGGAAAGGCCCGCGATCGGTGACACAGACGATCACCCGCTTCATATTGGACAGGTTGGTGACACGCAGGAAAGTGCCGAAAGAATACGTCCTGTGGGCCGCTACCAGTTCGTCCGTATCATGGACTCGCCCACTGGCAGCCTTACGACCGTGGAAACGGTTGTGGTAATAAGAAGCAAGCCCTTCCTCCTGGCTCCACACTTCCCCCGTGCCCGCAAAAGCGACCAGCAGGAGGATGATATGTACCAGGCGGAAGGGCATACACGTTATCGTTTTACTTTACAATAACGTAAAGCTCTTGATTTTATTGTAGCAGCTCGCCCTTATATTCTCCGGTGAGCGTGTTCAGGAATGCCACAAGGCTCTTGGTATCAGCGTCCGAGATGTTCTTACCGATCTGGAACTGGTGCATGATACGGATGGCATCTTCGACCGTCGCGATCGAACCGTCGTGCATATACGGCGGGGTCAGCATCACGTTACGCAGGGTCGGTGTCTTGAAACGATGGCGATCCTGTTCATTCTTCGTAACGGAATAACGTCCGTTGTCACCATCCGTCAGCCCCGTGCCACGGTAATCGAAATAATTATCCTTGATACCCATGTACTCGAAGGACTGACCGCCCAAGTTCACACCCGTATGGCAGGTTGCGCATTTATTCTCCTTAAACAATTCGTAGCCGGCGATCTCCTCAGCAGTCAAAGCGGTCTTATCGCCCATCAGATACTTGTCGAAGCGGCTCGGCGTGAGCAACGTTTTTTCAAACTCGGCGATCGCGTCGGTAATCGTAGACTGATTGAAACCTTCCGGATAAACTTCGAGGAATCGTTTGCTCAATTCCTTGTCTTCCGCCAGTTTGACCGAGATATCATCGAAGGAGTGACTGCCCATTTCGACCGGGTTCAAAGGAGGCCCGGCAGCCTGCTCTTTCAGGTCGGCAGCACGTCCGTCCCAGAACTGGAGGATATTCAAAGCCGAGTTATACACGGTCGGGGCGTTCACACCGCCGAACTGTCCGTCTATACCCTCGGAATATTGTTTACGGTCCACACCGGCAGTAGCCAATCCGTGGCAGGTAGCACACGAAATCGTGTTATCGCCGGAAAGACGGGTGTCATGATAGAGATCGAAACCCAATGCCACCTTGGCCGGATCGGTCGGGATGGAAGCCATCAACGGTTGTACAGGTTCGTTGGCAAATTCTTCGGCAACGGTAGGTGTCGAATAGTTCTTCTTACGGACATCCTTCGCCCAAGAAAGCAAAATAGCCTTTTCGTCGCTATCGAGGTTCGTACCCCAGTGCATCGGCATATGCGAATACTTGGCGGGAGGCATGGAACCGGATAGAGCAGCATCTTCCAACTTGGCCAGGTCGGCTTCGGAAACGAGTTTGCCATTGTCGAGCGCCTCCAGCATCGCCGTCAGGTCCAGATAACGCGTACCTTCCTGCATATCCGCCTTGACAGTCGGGCCGATCAGAGGAAGATTACCGTAGAAAGGAGTCGCCGCCGTAGCCGAGTGACATTGCATACATCCGTTCTCACGAAGGATGGAAGCAACCTGTTTTGCCTGGTTATCCGCATACTTCTTGTATTCGGAAGAACCACACGATGGCAGAACCAGAGCCAATGAAAGCAGCCCAAAAGGTAATGCCGTCCTTTTACAAAGAATAGTGTTAAGCATAATTATTGGTTTATTTAGATTTGTTAAATGCAAAGGTAGGCATAATTATCAGGAGGTATGTAGAAAGTCTATCAGTTTTATCTATGGAGTAATAAATAAAAACTATAGCCTCTTATTATTTTCCAGCACCCTTTTGAGCCTGTCGATCATTTTGCCCGAAAGTTTCAGGCGGGTGAGGTTTCTTTCGTAGTCGTCAGGATGATGCAGGTCGGAGCCGGCGTAGTCGTAGAAGCCTTCCTTCATCAGGTATGCGGCATATTTGGCAGGACGGGCGCCGTACACGCCGGCAAGGGAGAACAAGTTCAGCTGGAACTTGTAGCCTTTGTCCTTCAGCCGGAAATAATCCACCTTCGTCATATACATATACCGCTCCGGATGGGCCAAGACAGGCGTGTAGCCCTCCAGCCTCAACTCGTAAAGCAAATTCAGGTAGTCGGGAGGAGGCGAGAGATAAGAAGTCTCGACCAGGACCTGCCTGTCCGCATACGTCAACAATCCGTCCGCCATCTGCAAACGGAAACCTGCATCCAGCATATACTCCGCCGCCAGCCTCAACTCGATCCCTTCCGGGGCAAACATTTTCACGCAGGCAAAACGGCCCAGCAGATAACCGCGCCGGTTGTCGGGCAGGTCCGCCATCACATGAGGGGTCAGGAATACACGTTCCACACCTGCCTCCCGCATCGATTTCAGAGCCGCACGCATATCGTCGACGCTCTGCACGCCGTCGTCCACACCGGGCAGCAGATGTGAATGCACATCTGCCGTCCCCCTAAATAAATCGGTGCGAACCGCGTTCTTCTTCGGAAAAAGTAGGGAAAACATCTTCTCTATTTGTTTTTACGTTGTTCATAACCATATCCGTAGCCATAACCGTATCCATACCCATAATGGTAGCCATACGCACCATGCTTGTAGACCGTTCCGTTCAGGATCAGACTCATGTTACGCAACTTGCCTTCCCGATAGAGTTTCTCCACTTCGGGAAGGGCACGACGATCCATTTTGCCCGCACGGACGACATAGATCGTCAGGTCGGCCACCCGGTTGACGATCACCGCATCTGCAACCACTCCGGCCGGAACGTTGTCCAGGATAATATAATCATACCGTTTGCGTAGCTCGGCGATCAAAGCCTCCAACCGGTCGCTCAACAAGAGTTCGGCCGGGTTGGGCGGAACGGGACCGGCATGGATGATATCCAGCTTGTCGTACAGTTCCCCTTTCCGGATGATTTCGTCGACGTTATCGATGCGGCCGGAAAGGTAATTGGTCACTCCCATGTCCGATACCTGGACATGGGAGCTAAGGGTACCCTTACGAATATCGAGATCGACCAAAACGACCTTCTTGTGCGTGAGGGCCAAACTCATCGCCAGGTTGATGGAGACGAATGTCTTGCCGGCTCCCGGATTGAACGAGGTGAACATCACCACCTGCATGTTCTTCTCCTTCACCCGCATGAAATCCATGTTGGTACGCACGATACGGAACGCCTCCGAAACCGAATCGCGGCCGTTTTCATGCACCACCACTTCGCCCTTGTCCTTTTTGTCGCGCATCGGGATCTCACCCAGGAACGGCACGGAGAGTACCCCCTCCACATCCTTCCGCGAACGTACTTTCGTGTCGCTAACCATCAACAACCACAGAACACCTGCCGGTATCGCACCTCCCAACACGAGGGAAGCCAGCAGGATCATCATCGACTTAGGAGCGACCGGAGCATTGCTTCCCGCTGCCGGGTCGATGATACGGGCGTTGCTTTCCGTCATCCGCTGCGTCAGCTCGTTCTCCTCGCGCTTGTTCAGCAGGTAGAGATACAGCTCTTCCTTGATCTTCTGGCGGCGTTCCACCGAAAGGACCTCCTTCTGCTGGGTCGGCACGGCCGATATGCGGCGACTCGTCTGTTCCTCCTGCGCCCGGATATTCTTGATCTTGATGTTCAGACCGACGATCAGGTTGTCCACCGAACGGATGATGGTCTGTTTCATCGCGATCAACGAATTGTTCAGGTCCTGCACCACCGGGTTCTTGCCGCTGCTGTTGCTGATCAGTTTGTCGCGTTTCAGCAACATCTCGTTGAACTCCCCGATCTGCGACTCGATGTTCACATCCGATATACCCGTATTCGCAGGGATCAGGTCCGAGTTCTTGCCCGGGTCCGTCAGGTAGTTCTTGATATATTTCGCCAGGCTCAACTGGTTCTCCAGGCTCAACCCCTCCTGACGGTACTGGCTGGACGTCTGCAGGTACATGCCCGTCTCGGACGAGATATCCGTCAGCTGATGTTCCCGCTTGTACGATTCGATATCCGAATCCACATCCCCCAGTTCTTTCTCGATCACGATCAGACGGTCGTTGATGAAATTGGAGGTATTCATCACGATCTGGTTCTTGTCGTTGATTGCGTCCGTATTGTAAACAGAGATCAACGTGTTGATCACATCCTCCGCACGCGGGATGGAGACATCCTGGAACGTCAGGTTGATGATCGTAGCCGTCTTGCTCGCCAAAGTGGCCTGCAAGACGTCCTGGAAACGGAGCGCCACATTCTGCAACGGCGATTTCGTCACCTGCACAGTCGTATTGAAATACTTGTCGCCATAGTAAAGCGACGGAACCACCACCACTCTGCCGACAGGCGTCGTGACCGTATCGTTCAGCGCCACCTTCATCGGCTTGCCGTCCGAAACCTCCTCATCTCCGAAGGTGAAGCCGGACAACATCACCTCCTTTCCGGAAACAGGGGCCGCCTGTAACGAAAAGGCCTGCGCCTCTTCAGCATCCGGAAAAGAGAGCTGTACGGGCGACTGGGTGTATAGCTCCACCGTTCGCAGCCCGTCCTTTACCGTGTAGCTCACATCCAGATGCAAGTTGCGTGCCACTTCGGTCATCAATCGCCTGGACTTGAATACCAGCACTTCATTATCCACATTCCGCTTCGTACCGAAAAGTCCTAAATCCTCGAAAGCGGCCGACTCGCTCATCGCCCCGCCCTTCGCATCGTCCTTGATCAGTACCGAAGCCGTCCGGGTATATACCTTGGGCGCCCACTTCAGATAGAGGAACGCCACTCCGGCACATACCACGACAGACAGAACAAACCAATACCAGTTAGCCAACACCGTTTGCAGGATGTCCCCCAGGTTCAATTCGTTCTCATCCACGCGGGTGTTCGTTTCTTGTTCTGTGTTCATAGGTTCTCTTTTTTTACTTTGTTAATGTCACAATCAGAGACGCGATGGAAACCAGGATCGAAGCGGCGGACAACCACACTCCCACCGACTTGTTCTGGTTGATCTCGCTCTGTCCCGCTTTCGCCTTGTTCGGTTCGACATACACGATATCGTTCTGTTGCAGATAATAGCAAGGAGAATTGAAGATATCGGATGAACGGAGATCGTGCATCAGGATCGTCCGTTTCCCGTCTTTCTCGCGGATCACGGCTACCCGGTCCCGTCGCCCGTAGATCGTCAGGTCACCCGCCATACTCAAGGCTTCCAGCAGGGTAATACGGTCGCCGGAGATATTGAACGAACCCGGACGGTTCACTTCACCCATCACCGCCACCTTATAGTTCAGGAATTGAACCGTCACGATCGGATCCTTGATCAGGTCTTCCTCTATCAGGCGTTGCTTGATCAGGTCCGTCAGCTGCAAACGGGTCAGTCCCGCCACATGCAACTTGCCGAGGATCGGAAAATCGATGTCTCCGTTGGTATCCACCAGATAGCCCAGCACACGCTGCTGTCCGCTGCTTTCACTTCCCAACTGGTAAGTCACCAACGGCATATTGAACGGCAATGCCAGTTCCGGGTTCTTGCTGTTTACCATAATCGCCAGCAGATCGTCGTTATGGATATACACTTCATATTTCTGTTCGATCACCTGCTGCTTCAGCGGGACGACATCCTGGAGGTAAACCACTTTCTTGGAAGATGCGCAGGAGGTACAAAGTACCACCACGCACATCAACATATAATTCCAAATTTTCACTCTTCTTTATTTATTAAATAAACAAATGCGACTTATTGGACAACGCCGCCACCGTGTGCAGGATGGCTTGCACCGCCTTCTTTAGTGATCGTCGTGCTTACACCTGCGTATGTTGCGATTTCCACGCTGAACGGAACGACACGACCCTGGTAATTGAAATTGACAGAAAAGGAAGAAAGGTTTTTCTTAGCCTTCATGTCGATCGTCACCTTCTGGTCTCCGTCCACTTTGGCCGTACCGAGTGAGAAAGGAATCTCTTCCACACCGGCAGCCGAACCTTTGGTAGACGTGATGGCCGCGTTCAGCTGTCTTGCCAGGCTTTCGAGATCGGAGGCGCTCAAAGCGGAGAACGTGCCGCTCAACAACTGTTTCAGGTCGCCCCGGATTTCCCAGCCGATTTTCTGCTTACCTGCAACTTCCTGTTCGGCGGCATCCATCTTGCCTAAGTTGTCGATTGTGACGGTAGACAGGTTTTCTGTCGAGCTACCGGCATCGGATACCGAATAAACCGGACCGAAAGAGTGGTTCGAGAAACCATCCAAAGAACAGGCATAAACATTGCGGTCCGCATCGAAATCGGCCGTGCCCATTTCTTTCCAAGCATTGCCATCTTCCACAAAATGTTTTACATCGGCAAAGCTGATCGCGTTGCTGGTCGCGTTCTTCACCGCCACTTCCACGCTCTTTTCAAATTTCAGTCCGTCAGGCGTACAGTTGATTGTCGAAAGACTGGCATGATCCGCTTCGGCTTTCGCCCCTTTCAGATATTCGGTCATCGTAATCTCGGTATCTTCCTTCACGGCTCCTGCCGGAACAGCCAGTTCGGCCACATGCGTACGTCCGTCGTACACAACCGTGTCCTGGTCGGCCGATACGGTCACCGGAGTAGCCAAAGAGGTCATTGCCTGGGACAAAGAGATACTCCCCTGTTTCGGTGTGCCCGAAGGAACCACCGCATCCGCCGAAACACCGACATATCCGTCTTTAGCAAATGCCACGACATAAGTCCCAACCTTATCTACCGCCAACTGGTATGTTCCGTCGGCAGCAGTCTTGGCCGATTTTCCGGAAACACCGACTTCGACACCTTCCAGCGCCTTGTTGTCTTCCGTCACCTTACCTACAATATAGTAGACCTCCTTATCCAACGGATTCTCTACGATTTCAGGAGTCGGTTCGTTATCCTTACTACATCCTGCCGACCCCACACTCAATGTCACAGCCAAGCTCATGGCCAGCACTGCGCTCCACAAATTTTTCTTTTTCATACTCATTTAAAATAAAATTATTATGTTATTAAAAGATATTTCCCATGTCCGTCGACTTCAGCCGACAGCAACAGATCATAGATCATAATTTCTTCTGTCATAAGGAAGGACATTGCTTTCATCCGGACAGGTCTCGTAGTCTTGTCCGAGTTTCCGGCGGAAGTATTCGAGGCCGCTCTGTCCCGAATATTCCATCTGGTAATATTCCGGCAGACGCACCCGTACCTTGCGTGACTTTCCCCACTGCGGCAACGGGACAGCAAAATGAAAACCGCCGTTCGCCTCACCTCCCGTGTACATGGCGTACAGGCCGGCTGTTGTCCGTCCGAAATGGCGGATGCAGTCCACCCGCACCCCGTAGTCGCCATAGATATAGCGGTGCACGCCCAAATTGAAATCCAGATTAAAACGCCTTTCGCGGAAACGGACCTCCGCCGCCCCGCTTACCCGCTTCCAATTCGACACCTGCCATTTGCCCTCGTAAAAGGTGGACGATCCGGTCACACCGCCTTCCAGGCCGAACATCCAACGATCGTCCGGCGTGACATAGCGCAGCTTCAGGTCCGCCCCCATCCGGTTGTTCGTGAAGTTGCCGACCGACACCCGTCCGAAAGCCCCTCCCGGCAATCCGAACTCCTGGCTCAGGGCAAGCACCCCCGCCCGGATATAGTCCATCTGCCCGACCATATTGTTCCAGACCGGCAGGATCACCTGCCCCGTGAAAGCCGCCCCTTTCCAGAGCCGCGCCTCCAACGCCGGAGCGATGTTGATCACCGCTCCGTATATCTTGTCCAGCCACGAATTGTTCAACGTGATCTGCGGATAAAGCACCAGCTCCACCCGTCCGTCCCAAGGTATACGGACCTCATCGGACCGGAACGCGCGAAGCCGGGGCGTCAGCTCATACCGGATCCCGCCCGCCACCGTCTTGAAATCGTAGCAATAGGCATACAAGGAAAAATGGTCGAACAGCCGGGCCGACAGCCCCACGTTCACCACCTTCGAGTCATATTCCGCCATCACCTCAAGCGGCTTCAGGAACGCCGGACGGTAGCTCACCCCGCCGAATACCCCCTTGTTTTCGCTTCTGCTGCGGAACGGGACATGCCCTCCTGCCGTCACACCGATATCATGGCCGTAGAAACCGAAATGCTTCGTCCCGACCGCATAGACGGAAGAGAAATAACGGTTCCCGCCCGATTCGTGAAATGGATTCAATTCTCCGGTCGTCAGCAAGTCATTCGAACCGACCACGACCGACGGCCACCATTTTCCCTCCTTCAACGGACGCAGGCGCAGGGAGACCGAACGGTCCTGATTCCATTTGCCGGTACTTTCGACCTTCAGCAACGTGCACCGGTATGCCACCTCCATAAAAGGCAGGAACGTCAGGTTCACGAAATAGTTCCCCGAATTATATCCCCACTCCCGGGGCAGCATCTCCTCAGGCAGGTAGTTGCCTCCCGCCATGAACGTACCGTCCTCCTGCATATCGGCCGAAGGGATGTTCAGCAGACCGGTTACGCCCAACGAGCGTTGGGCAATTGACAATTGAGAATTGATAATCGACAATGAGATGCTGATTGTCAATAAGGTTTTCTTTATTTTTTTGTTTTTCATATTCTGTTTTACTACTTTTGGCTTGATCCAAAAGTAACCGAAAGGTCAAGGCTGAACCGTCCAGGCTACAGCCTGATGCCGGTAGAAAGGATCGCTTGTACTGTGACTTCGTTCAATAGATTCGTGTCGATTCGTTGCATCTTGTCCTTAATATTAATATTTTCTCCAAACCATCTTGTTCACAACTCCCGTATAGCTCTGGATCAACTTGACAACCTTCACGGAGACATTCTCGTCCACGTAGTTGGGTACGGGGATTCCCAAAGCGCCGTCCCGATTCATCTCGACCGCTACATCCACCGCCTGCAACACCTGTTCGGTCGTGATACCAGCCAGGATGAAGTTGCCTTTGTCCAATGCCTCCGGACGTTCCGTACTGGTGCGGATACATACGGCAGGAATAGGATTGCCGACGGAAAGGAAGAAACTGCTTTCCTCCGGAAGCGTGCCCGAATCGGATACGACGGCAAAAGCATTCATCTGAAGATGGTTGTAATCGTGGAAACCTAAAGGCTGATGCTGGATCACACGAGGATCGAACCGGAAACCGCGCTGTTCGATGAACTTCTTAGAACGGGGATGACAAGAATAAAGAATCGGCATGTCGTACTTCTCTGCCATAGCATTTACCGCATTCATCAGGTTGAAGAAGTTAGCTTCCGTATCGATATTCTCTTCACGATGGGCGGAAAGCAGAATATACTTGCCTTTCTCCAACCCCAAACGCTCCAGGACGTCGCTTGCCTTGATCTGTTCCAGGTTTTCGTGCAACACCTCCGCCATCGGCGAGCCGACGACATAGGTACGCTCTTTCGGCGTACCGGCGGCATTCAGGTACCGGCGTGCATGTTCGGAATAACACATGTTGACATCGGCCGTCACATCCACGATACGGCGGTTTGTCTCCTCCGGAAGACATTCGTCGAAACAGCGGTTACCGGCTTCCATGTGGAAGATCGGGATATGCAAGCGCTTCGCCCCGATCACCGAAAGGCAGGAGTTCGTATCACCCAGCACCAGGACCGCATCAGGCTTCACCTCGACCATCAACTGGTACGACTTGGTTATGATATTGCCGATCGTTTCTCCCAGGTCCTTGCCTACCGCATCCAGATAATAGTTCGGAGCACGAAGCCCCAGATCGTCAAAAAACACCTGGTTCAATGTATAATCGTAGTTCTGCCCGGTATGCACCAGGATCTGATCGAAATATCGATCGCAACGCTTTATCACGGCAGCCAACCGGATGATTTCCGGACGCGTACCGATAATGGTCATTAATTTTAATTTGCTCATGATTTCCTGTTTTTACACTTCTTCAAAATAAGTATCCGGACGGTTCGGATCGAACGGTTCGTTGGCCCACATGAAGGTCACCAGTTCTTCCGTATCCGAAAGATTGATGATGTTGTGGGTGTATCCGGGGATCATCTCCACCACTTCGATCTTCTCGCCGCTGACCTCGAAGTCGACCACCTCGTCCGTCCCGATCTTACGCAGCCGGATTAGACCATGACCGCTCACCACCACAAACTTCTCATTCTTGGTGTGATGCCAATGCTGCCCCTTGGTGACGCCCGGCTTGGAGATGTTCACCGAGAACTGGCCCCTGTCCGGCGTGCGGATGATCTCCGTAAAGCTCCCCCGGTCGTCCGTCTTCATCTGTACCGGATAGCAGAACTTCTCTTTCGGAAGATAAGACAGATAGGTCGAATAGAGCTTCTTCGTGAAAGGATCGCCCAAATCGGGAACCGTCAGGTTACCCGGCATCTCCTTGAAAGAATAAAGCAGATCGACAATCCCGCCCAGCGTTATCGTATGGACCACAGGAACGGCACAATGGTTCCCCTCGCGGTGTTCTTCACCCGACAAGGCGGCGATCAACTCATCCACCACATCGTCCACATAGACCAGGTTCATCACCACCTTAGGATCATTCACTTGGATAGGCAGACCGTTCGCGATATTGTTGCAGAATGTCGCCACCGCACTGTTATAGTTCGGGCGACACCATTTCCCGAACACATTCGGAAAACGATAGACCAGGACTTTCGCCCCCGTCTCTTCGGCATACTCGAACAGAAGGTTCTCTCCCGCCCGCTTCGACTCGCCATACGGATTATCCAGCGCCGCCTGCGTAGACGACGAGATCATCACCGGACAGGTATTGCCGTGTTTCTTCAACGTATCCAACAAAAGGGAAGCGAAACCGAAATTCCCCTTCATGAACTCCGACTGGTCTTTCGGGCGGTTCACCCCGGCCAGGTTAAAGACAAAATCGGCATCCTTACAATAGACATCCAATTCCGCCGGGTCACTGTCCACATCATATTCGAAGACCTTCAATCCAGTCCCAGAAACAGGATAATTGCGTGCCTTTCCCGACTGGATATTATGAAGTTGGGATACAAGATTTCGACCGATGAAGCCTTTTGCACCGGTTACTAATATGTTCATTTCTTTTAAATTTGAAATTTGAAGTTTTGAGGTTTGGTACGAAGTCGATTTTTATTCGCTTCTGATTTCTCTCGGTTTTGCCCGTTCGATCAATCCGAGATCTTCCTGAATAAAACGTAGGCGGAGTAATAGTTTTTTCATTCCTTCGACATCCAGACGAGTCGTGTTATGGCTATGATAGTCCTCGATCTTGGACAGGCATTCGCTTCCTTCGGTAAAGTACTTGTCGTAGTTCAGGTCGCGCGTATCGCAAGGGATGCGGTAATAGTCGCCCATATCGATCGCTTTCGCCATCTCCTCACGTGTCACAAGGGTTTCAAACAATTTCTCTCCATGACGCGTGCCGATCACCTTCACCTCCGTATCCAGATACTTCGGATCGATCTGCGCGTATGTCTCTTTCAACGCCTGTGCCAAGACAGACAGAGTGGCTGCCGGTGCTTTCTGCACGAACAGGTCACCGTTATGCCCATGCGTAAACGCATAGACCACCAGGTCGACCGCATCATCCAGCGTCATCATGAAACGCGTCATCTCCGGGTCGGTAATCGTGATCGGTTTACCCTGTTCCATCTGTTCCACCCAGAGAGGGATCACAGAACCCCGGCTCGCCATCACATTGCCGTAGCGCGTGCAGCAGATCATCGTCTGCGCCCCTTCGCCCAGCTCACGTCCTTTGGCGATCGCCACCTTTTCCATCAACGCCTTGGAGATCCCCATCGCATTGATCGGATAAGCAGCTTTATCCGTAGAAAGGACCACCACATTCTTCACGCCATGCTCGATCGCGGAAAGCAGCACATTCTCCGTCCCTTCCACATTCGTACGGGTCGCTTCCATCGGAAAGAACTCGCAACTGGGAACCTGTTTCAAGGCTGCTGCACTAAAAACATAGTCCACACCCCGCATCGCCACATCCACAGATGTCTTATTACGCACATTCCCTATATAGAACTTCACTTTGGGATTTTGCAACTGATGACGCATATCATCCTGTTTTTTCTCATCACGGCTAAAGATACGGATCTCCTTAATATCGGAATCCAAAAAACGCCGAAGCACAGCGTTACCGAAAGAACCGGTGCCTCCGGTGATCAGGAGGGTTTTGTCTTTGAATACTGACATAATGTATATGTATTATATATAGTTAATAATCTACCGAAAATATGTTTCAGACAGGTAGTCCCATTTATTACTTAAAGTTTTTAACAGATGAATTTATCTCATCTTGAAGAATATCTAAGAAAAATATTATTTCGAGAATAATCGACTTTATCAGTGAATATCCAAGTTGACTTACACGTCTACAATGAAATGATTCCTCAACACGAATTCGGCAACCTGTCAAAGAATCTATTAAGTTATCACTTCTTGACACTAGTCTCGCTCACATTCTCGTTATTAGCATTGGTCACCACCTTAAAAATAGTCATGAAGAATATCTTAAGATCAAGACTAAAATTCATATGCTGAGCATACCACACATTTAATTCGATGCGCTCTGGCCAAGGTACCTCCTTTCGTCCATTCACTTGTGCCCATCCGGTCACACCTGGAAGCACATCAAACATATGCTTTTGATGTTCATCATACTGATCATATGACCAAGGATGATAAGTTAATGCAGGACGAGGCCCTATCAATGCCATATCCCCCCTAAGAATATTAATTAATTGAGGAAGCTCATCAATCGAAGTAGCACGAATAATTTTCCCCACACGGGTTACACGATTATCTCCTTTATAAGAATAAACTCCTGTTCCTCGCTTTTCTGCCCCAACACACATCGAACGGAATTTCCAAATTTTAAACGGGATACCATCTTTACCCAAACGTTCCTGCTTGAAAATTACTGGTCCTTTAGAGTCTAACTTAATAATGATAGCAACAATAATCAGTGGTATGAATAAAATAATCAATGCTACCAATGCAATCATAAAATCAAAGAATCTCTTAAAATACTTGTACATTATTTTTCAGTTTTGTAATTTTCTACTTTTGCTTTAACATAAATTCTTTTAAATGATCATACATCACTTGAAACATACGAATATTATTTTTATTACTTACAAAAGAATTATGAGGAGAAATAGCCACATTATCAAACTCCCACAATGAAGATTTTTCAGACAAAGGTTCTTCTTCAAATACATCCAAAGCAACAAACAAATCTTTTCGCTGAGCTAATACATCACACATTGCCTGCTCATCAATTAATCCACCACGAGCAATGTTAATCAAAATTGCCCCCTCTTTCATCGATATCAAAACATCTCGAGAAATCAACCCTTTCGTAGAAGGTAGTAATGGAGCCGTGACAACAATAACATCAAAACTATTCACATGCTGTACAAATGTACTGAGCAATTTCATTTGATTAAAATAAGGAGTAGCATTCGTATGAATATCAAATCCTACTGTATAAGCGTCCATCGCACTGAAACGTTTAGCTACTTCTTGCCCCACATTACCAGCACCAATAACTGCCACTCTAATTCCTGAAATTTCACGCAATCCCCTATGTTTAGTCCACCTATGTGCAGCCTGTTCTTGTTTAAAAAACCACCCCTGCTTATATTGTTCTAAAACTCTAAACAATGCCCATTCCGCCATAGGCGTGCTATACACCCCTCGAGCATTATAAAGTTCAATACTGCGATTCTTTATTTTATCTAGAGGAACGCGATCAAAACCTGCACTTGTCAGCTGAATAAACTTCACCCGAGTAAACAAGTCTATATCATGACTCAAAAAGAGTCCATTACAAACTATAGCATCAATTTCAGATGCAGGTAAAAGCAATTTTTCTTTTTCCTGCTGCATGAAATAAATAGAGAATCCTAAGGATCGTAATGTTTCCATCTGATCCTTAGTGTATTTAAAACATCCTGTAAGCAATAAGTTCATAATAATGTTAGAAAGGAAGTTTCATATTCAGAGTGAAGATGATATTCAAAAGTCGCGCCCTTGTTACCGTCTCCTTCATATTTACCACACGTATACTCATATCACAAAGTTCCTTATTCAAATACTTCTTCATATCCAAATGATGTTCATCACTAATATTCAGCCTCCCCCAACATCTCCACGCCCCACCTATTACAGAGTAAATCAGCAGGTAAATAATCTTTGCTTACCAACCAAGCCCCTCTAAAATGCATAGTTTGCAAGTCTTTACAACTATCCAAGTTCTCTTTCAACACCACTCCATCTAAATATTATATTACTTTAACAAATTCTTCTATAATTTTATTCGTTACAATACGATTATTGTCAAAATAGTCATCAGATTGATGCTGGCATTCTATTTCCAACATTCTAATATCTTGGATACCCTTTCTGAAAATAGTACGAATTTCACCTAAATCACCAATCTTATCAACATTACAGAAACTCCTGCTTACGATTACCATCTGGCTACCTAATCGATAATGTTCCTTTAATATCATTCGTCCAGGAATTACTCCCCCATCCAATGATGCTACTCCCCCGAAACCAAACATAATCCCTTTTGACTTAATCACTCTTGCCCATTTGTCTACAGAGCCATCGTACAACAACTGAAACATAAACTTCATCCTCATAGCCAAATGCATATCATTGAGTCCTATATGAATCATATCAATTCCTGATATCTCGACAATCTTTTCCAATAAATAGGCAGCCTCAGGTGTTTCAACTAATAAACAAGTTTTAGCCCTATTATCCACATATTTAATAAAAACTTCAACTTCTTCTATTGTCTTAAAATAGGGCAACATAATAATATCAGCGCCTACTTTTATTACCGCATCTATTTCCTCTTTACTTGAAAGATAATTAGAATAAACTTCATGAATAGGATTTACACGTACAAGAACCTTTGCATTACGAACTGCTGCTTTAACAATTGCCACATCTTCTACGGTATGGTGGTTCTGTACAGTATCCAAACCTCCTTGCCGACAGTCTTTTCCTATAAATTCCATATCCACAAATATCCAATCTACACCCGCCTCTTCTGCAATCTGTGCAATCTCTGGGTATTTCGTAATGTACATCAATTTCAGCATAATAAACAACTATTTCAAATTCAATAGATCCACACGATTTTCCATATATTTCTGAATGAATATTTTCTGATCAAAACGTTTTTCTACCCACTGCCGTCCCTGCAGTCCTATTTTTTTTGCTTCCATTGGATTGCTCAAAAGTTTCAAGATATATTCTGTCAACAAATCAACATCTTTAACAGGAACCGAATAACCACTAACACCCTCTTCCATTGCACTTGAAGGCCCCGGATACCTAGTTACAATTACAGGTACCCCCATCGCAGAAGCTTCTACAACTCCCATTCCAAAACCTTCCCGATAGCTTGGAAGTACATAAACATCCATTGCAGAAGCATATTTCTCTACATGACTCACTCTGTCCGTCTTAATGATATCATCACAAGATTCAAAATACTCCAGCATCTCAGCATCCATTGTTTCTTTCTTCTCTATAGGACCAACAAATAAAAGTTTAGCTTTGGGGAATTCCTTCTTTACATTCTGAAAAGCCTTGAACAACTCATGGCAACCTTTTTCTCTACCTAAACGTCCAACAAACCCCACCACAGGGACCCCTTCAGGTATGCCATACTGCTGTTTGATTTCACGTGCATAAACATCTTTCTTCGAAATATCATATGCCTCCAAATTAAGTCCCTTAGCACTTCCATTCCATATAACACAGCTCTTATCCTTATCATACAGCCCATTATCACGGCAAAAATTCAAATTTCCTTTACTGTCCGGTTGCACATGAGTAGATAATCGACATACCATACGCTCAATATTTTCAAACACCAAACGTTTTATTCCATCCATGGTGACATAAACCATCCCCCACTGGCAATATAAACGTACAGAAACTCTTGCCATCCAAGAAGCCACAGCTCCATACATACTGGCATTAGGAGTAGAATATTGAACAAGATCAAACTTCTCTTTTTTGAAAAACTTGTATAAAGTCCAAATACTCTTTAATGAACCTATGGCATTAATGCCACGAGGAAAACCAATACAATAGGTGCGTACAAAAGGAAAATGCTCTTTTAATCCTTGTTCAAATTCATTATCCATATTACAGACAATGGTTACATCTATTCCTCGTTTATTATACTCGTTCAAAAAAGGAAGGATCCAATTATTAATAGAGGACCACAATGTAGTACAAATACATACTTTTTTATCCATAAATTTTTAATTAATGGTTCTTTTCATAGCTTCTTCAAAAGGGACCACCACATAATTCATTTCCTCTATATTAGAAAGCCTTGTATCATACTCTACTCCTCCATACGCTTTCTGTATAAGAGGGAAGAAACGACCTAAATAAACAACAAAAGCTAACAATCGACTTATCCTCAGTTTCTTTCCAAGTCCTTTAGCTATTGCATTCATAATATCTAATGCAGAAACAGCTTTCTCATCCTGTGGCATAAATATGCCATGACATTTTTGCTCAATAGCTAATCGAATAAACTCACACAAATTATCAATATACAACATACTCTGTTTCACCTGTGTATAAGCAGCAGGAATTACTGGTAATTTTTTTACCACTTTTACAAAACCAAAAATGTACCCTCCCTTACAACCTTTACCATATACATTGGGAGGACGAACAACAATCACATCAAAATAGTCATCTTGTAATTTCAACAAACCGACTTCAGCCGCCTGTTTACTTTTTCCATAAAGCCCTATTGGATCTACAAGTGTATCTGCTGTAATCACATTTTTAGACAAACGCTTAGAGATACCAAATACAGCCATCGTACTGAGAAAAACGAATGTCTTACGTTTAGAATGACTTCTTTTAAATAGTTTTGCTATCTCTATAGGCATATCTGTATTCACCCGTTTATACAATGCCACATCATTACAATCTGGACGATGTACAATACCAGCAACCTGTATAACAACATCATATTCAGAATAGTCAAAAGAGTACCAATCTTCTGTTAAGACATCTAATTGAAAGACCTCATGTCCTCTTGCACTTAACCATTTATCTATATGATTTCCGATATAGCTGTTTTTACCTATGATACATATATTCATATCACAATTTTTTAATCTTCTCTATACTCTCAAAATCTTGAATCAAATCCCTTGTAATATTTTTCTGAAGGTGATATTTACGTCCCACTTCGAAAGCTTTATGTTGATAATCAATCAATAACAGTGGATTATCTAATATATTTCTTAATACATGAGCAACTTCTGATAAATCATTTATGCATATAGCACACCCATTTCTCCGAAGATAAGCACCTCCAGCCTGTTTCTCATCACAGATAGCCATGACTGCACAGCCACTGTCCATACAGTCAATAATCTTTGTTGAGAAAGACATTCGAACGATATGACGATTAGTAACATCAAAAGCTTCTACATGCAATGCAACATCACTATGATGATAGATTTCCATCAATTCAACCATTGAAACAGCCTTATGAACCCTGGAGCTGACACCATCATTAATGGCTTGTTGCATCTTATCATTTAATAGGTTATTCGTATAGATATCTAATACCATCTTAACTCCATCGACGTTAATAGCACGTATTGCATCGGCCAATACTTTTAATGTTTTCCAACGATCCAAGTAAATACCACCAGCATACACCAAACGAATGGGAGAATTCACCGTTTTTTTTAAATATTGAGACTCAAACTGTCCATTTTTTCTAAGTATCTTCATATTAGCCCCAAAATCTCTCTCACATTGCTCTTTCTGCTCATTGGTCATTGTATAAACAAGCGAATAATGCTTAAAAGTAGTGCGAGTTCTTCTTCTCAAGAAAAAATGATTCATCCAAAAAACAGGTGAAAATTTAAACTGTTTATTCGTATAAAAATCATCGGAAATATAGGATATAACAGGAGCCTTCAACTTTTCATGAACCAGTATTGTTAATTTCTGCATGTAATGATTTCCATAACAAGGAGCAAAAATAACATCCGGATTAAACTCCTTTGCATAAAATATTATCTCACTTTCATCCCACTTACCTAATTGCCAAACAAGTTCACGAACTATCCGTTTCAAATCACCTCCTATCCAACTAGCCATTTTACGATAACTCTCATTTATAGCCACCGTAGCAATTGGAACATGATTATAAATTACCTTTCGTCCCACTTTCGTACGATGCAGAATATTGTTTACCATCATCCTATCACTCATCTGATAATAATTTCTGCAAATAGCATTGTTGGGTTCCTGTTCATTGCAATATATCTGAGCAAACTCTGAACCAGAAAAATGAGAAAACATATTAGTAAGAACATTACCTCCATTTTGCTCGTCTCGCCAAGCTTCTTTTGAAATAATAAGTATTTTCATTTTTTCCAATTATATTGATACAGATAATATAACCTCAATACTTTCGTAGTCAGCGCAAATCCTAAAAACTTAATCCGTGAAACAAGTTTTACATACGGATACCAATTATAGACTAACAGCCACCAAAAAGACTTGACCTTATGCGCCATCATTTGTTGCTCTTTTTTAGGTAAGCGCATATAATTTGCCATTAATAACACATACTGGTTAGCCAAAAAATGAAACAAAGGAACCGAAGAACGCTGAATAGCATATCGACCAATGATCTCAACGATACTTTGTATATTATTTATTCCTACATTTGCTGTTATGGATGTTGGAACCTGCTGGCGATACACATAGAACGCTTCTTCCAAAACTTCTATACATAACTTTTTCTTTAGCAATTTACAGCACCATTCAATATCTTCACTATATTGCCCCTTTACAAAACGTTGATGATCTTGCTCAATAATAGTTCTACGGAGTACCTTATCGCATGCACAAGCTACAAAAATATTACTTTGCATATATTCCTGTAAAACTTGTACATGTGATAATGTTAATTGTATTTTATCACATTTTTTAGGAATGCGCTCATCACTAAAACATTTTTTTTGCATAAAAAACTTTTTCATGCCTATAATAATCAAATCAGCATCAGTATCCTTGATTTTCAAATTAATTTTCTCAAGAGCCAATACATCATCCCACCAATCATCAGAATCCAAAAACAAAACATATTCTCCTTGAGCTATATCCAATCCCGCATTACGGGCATCACTAAGACCTCCATTCAATTTATGGATTACCTTCACCCTTATATCCCTGCTCGCATATTCATCACAAATAACAGGACAGTTATCTGGACTACCATCATCAACAAGAATTAATTCAAAATCTTTATAGGACTGATTCAAGACACTATTAATACATTGTCGAAGGTATAACTCAACTTTATAAATTGGGATAATGATACTAAATTTCATCTGTAAGTTTCGTAAAGTATAAAAAATGATAGACCTTTCAATAAATCAATTATTGTTTCCAGAAAGTCATATTCTTAAACAATTTCATATATTTCTGAATCTGAATATCAAAATTAAACTCAGTGGTAGCACGATTAACGCATTTTTGAAAATATGCTTGCTTTCCCACGGCCTGTATCTTTTCGATAGCAGCAACAATCTGATTTACATCATTGTTTTCAAATGACATTCCACACTCTTTACCTGCGATCTCAGGATTGGCTGTCGCATTATTTGCTAATATTGGAATACCACAGGAGAGAGCTTCTGCCGACACCTTACCGAAGGTTTCCTGAACAGAACATACTAGCAATACATCTGCCATAGAGTAATACTGAGCCAACTCTGTTACATTTGAAGTTACACCCACGGAAATCACATTATCAGGTACGCTCCCCGTATAAGCCATAGATCCTACTAAAACAAAGAATACATCAGGGAGACGTTTGGCTACCTCAAAAATTTTAAATAGTCCTTTTCCTTTGCACCACCCTTGAGCTACACTTACTACAATAAAGTGATCTTTCAAATTAAATTTTTTGCGAATAGCAGAAGCATCGTGTGGAAAAAAACTCTTCAAATCTATCCAATTATATATATAATCAATATACTTCGCATTGACAAACATAGGACTCTGCCTTGCTTCATCTGCGACCCATTTTGACACACCGATTACCGACAAACGTGGAATAGCTCGAAACAGTTCCATCTTCTTCTTAAAATTAGATGATGAATTATCCCAAAACCAACTCTTATTATAGCTGTTAAGAGCTGGACAATGATGACAGAAAGTCTTCCATTTATCACAATTGTCTGCAGTATAATAACAACAATGTCCCGTGAAAGTCCATACGTCATGAAGTACGACGATAGTAGCAATATCCTTATCTGCAATATATTTCAAAAGAGAAGGATAGTGGAGATAATTAGCATGAAGATTACGCAAGATAATTATGTCTGGCTTGATTTCATCCAATCTGATTAGGAGTTTCTTCGTAGATTTCTTGGAATATAATCCTTGACCGTCTGTAAAATGAGATAGAAGTGAATGTATCTTATAGTCTCTATTATTTCCTATCTTATTGACATTATTCTCTGGTATACTCTTGTTTGTACAAAATACATGAGATTCTATACCCTGGGAACATAAATACTCATGCATCTCCATGGTCGTACGCCCTGTACTGCTATACTCATATACTGCATTTATTTGAACGACTTTCATATCTATATAAGTTTGAATACTTTACTTATAAAAACGAGGATTAATTGTTTCTCAGAGTCAGTCATTGCCAAAGTATAGTTAATAAGTCCATAACACACGCAAAACATTCCCCCCTTAATAATAAATCCTATCCATCCTGCAACCGATAAAAAATTTTCAATAGCCAAACCTACAATAAGACAGATAAATAAAGGAATTGCTTGTTTTACAAAAGATTCCTTAAAAAATACGAAAACATTAATATTTAAATATCGATACAGTATTACATCCATTCCTATTGTACGTAAAATATACGCCAAAAACACAGAAATCCCAATACCTATTGCACCAAATGGTTTTGCCAACATCAAGCTAAACACTAAAGAGATGATTGCCATACAGACAAACACCCTTGCAAGAGGTTTTACTTTGTTCTTTACATGAATAGCTTGAAGTCCTATTTCTTGTGGCAATTGAAATAATGAAGGTACAATAATTAATATAGCACATATATAACTCCCTGTAAAACTATCCCCAACCCACAAATCTATAAAACTACGTCCAAAACAAACAACTCCTAAAACAACCAAACCTATAACATATATCTGAAGACGAGCAACTCGTACCATCAAAGGC
The DNA here is from genome assembly GCF_902493135.1 of uncultured Parabacteroides sp. Taxonomy (GTDB): domain Bacteria; phylum Bacteroidota; class Bacteroidia; order Bacteroidales; family Tannerellaceae; genus Parabacteroides. Next base: position 157,013 of record NZ_CABUOD010000001.1, on the reverse strand, counting down.
AACACATCACCGTCTCCTTGATACATAATTTTAGATATTTTAGGAAGAAAAACACCATTCATTGCATTAGCAACTGTGTAAGTATAACCTTCTAATGTAATTGCAATTCCAAGAATTGCAATCGAAGTAGATCCAGATAACGCACCCAATATAGAGGGAGCAATACTAAATACACATCTTTGCGCTAATGAGATAATCGTCACCCACCCTGAATAACCAACTATTTCTTTAAACTCTACTTGATTGAAATACTTCCAATCTACGCTCTGATTAGTATATTTTTTGACACAAAAAAGCTTTAAGACTATAGTTACGATACCAGAAACAGCATTTACTGCAACCAAGGCATAAAGTCCTAATCCGATAATAAGACATACAGACATCGCTCCCACAATAATTAACTTGTGAAACACATCACATAGCTTCAATTGAATAACTTTTTCATACGCCATCAATATACCATTGAGAGGAATAAATGGAAAAGAAAATATACTATATAACGACGTTATACAATATACAACCTTAAACTTCTCAATTTCGTCAGGTGTTAGTTCTTGGTAAATTTGAGGTATAAAGAAAAATATAGCCAAAAGGATAGCCAGTAAAAGGATATCCAAAACAATATATAAACGATATACCAAACCATAACATTGATTTGCTTTCTCCAATCGCCCCTCTGCTACATACTTTGCAATAAATCTAGTTACAGCCGCACTGAGACCGAAGTCGAAAACGAAAAGTGATATAACAGACAGAGATAAAGTATACAAACCGAAATTTTCTCTACCGATTGAATGAATCATCCATGGAGTATATAACAATCCCGTTAATATATTAATACCTATAGCTACATAGGATATCAATATACCCCATTTAAGTTGTTTTGAACTAGACATTATCTAATTTCGAAATCTTAAAATTTTTGCTGGAGTTCCTGCAACTATAGCATAAGGAGGGACTTCCTTATTAACTACAGAATTTGCAGCTATTACAGCATGTGAACCTATTTTTACTCCCTTCAGAACAGTACATTGAGCTCCAATCCATACATCTTCCCCTATTTCTATAGATTCAGACTGTAAAGGCTGCTTCTGCATCAACTCGCCATAAGCAGTTCCATGATTAGTGTCAATGATATAACATTGAGCTGCAATCTGCGTATTGGAACCAATAATAACACCTTTTGAAGAATGTATTATTGTACCATATCCAATCTGTACATTATTTCCAATTACAATATTTTCTCCCGAGAAATATACATCAGGCCAAAGGGATACACTTTCTCCAACAGATATATTTTTACTATATAAATGTATCTTACCACGTAAATTCACCCCCCCATATTACTAAATACCTGTTTATCAGCAATATAAAACCTATACATTCTTCTATCAATGGCTAATGCATAGTGATATAACTTTGCTATAAATTTTTGGATTATTTTCTTAAGCATAAAATTATTTCTTTTAATTGTTTCTCAAATGAACTATCAAGTTCAACAATTCTCCGAATAGCTAGCTTTCTATCTAATATTGGACAATTAAGTATTGCATCAGCAATAGCTCGTGGTGTATCATCCGAATAAAAAGATAAAAGATCAGAAACCTTAGAAACTTCTAATACTATAATCTTTGTGGATACCACAGTAAGTCCATATGAAAGATAATTTATTACTTTAGAAGGAAAACTCGTATCTGAGTATTTAAGCTCTCCTGAAACCTGTGTAGAAAGACCAATAGAACAATTAGCAAGAAGATCATCATAGTCAATTCCACTCAAGCACCCTTCATAGATAATCTCACATTTACTGATAGTCTTTATCTTCTCTATTAAATAAGTTATGTAATTGATATCTTCTGGTTTACCAAAACCTGCAATATGCACACAATAATTTTCGGGAAGATACTGGCAAGAGTTAACGGCCATCTCTGCACCCCGTTTTATACGATCAAAGATTCCGGCATATACCACATGTACCTTATTATCAAAGTATTTTCGGCTAACATAATCATTGACCAAATAGGAACCATATGACACACATGAGGGCTTATCTGAGTTCAGATGAAGTACGGAAGAGATTACATCATTTACAAGAATATAAGCGTCTGCCCGTTTGATTGACTTTATCTCTGTGTCAATCATGCTTTGAGGATGATTTCCTGCTAATGTGTACAGTTCCTCTACTTGCAATATTATCTTCGGTGTTGACCGAAATAATCTCAAAAATCGAATGGCATGACGAAAATATCTCTCATGATAAAAGACTACGATGTCATTCTTGGGAACTTTAATTAGATAAAGAGCCATTTGCAGAATATTAAACCAACGCTCTATCATTCGCAGATATTTACTTGATGAGCCAAATGTAAAACAGTACTCGATATCTATATTATCATTCATTTTTTGAATGCACCTATAATAGAAACCGTTCCATTCCCGACCTCCACTTGCAAATGATACAATTTTCGTATTATCTATACGTGAAAGTACATCTACAATATACTTCGCTTTTTTTAGGCCAGCAGGAGAATAGGCCAACTTTCTGCCGAGCTTATTCTCACCCCATATTGACATATAATGTATCATATTAAAGCCTTAAGAAGATTTTCTTTCATTTGTGGATACAGTTCAAACATCTGATTAACAGTATCATCATTTCCAGTTTTAAGACAATTTATCTGCGCTAAATGAGTCATTTGAGAATTACTTACTGTAGTATATGTTTTTGCCATAATATCTGTCGGTGCGACACGAATTCCGAAAGCTTTAGCTGTAAAAGTTATCCACAAATCATCTGCTGTAAATGCAAACTTTTTGATTTTTTCTTCATCAAATGTCTGTATCGGCATTATTCCATAAGGATACAAGCAACCACTTCCTGTCATTATCGAATATCTAAAAATATCTGGTATTTTATGTCCGTTTAACGCTTTTCGCCATACATTATACGAAGCTAAAGAATCACCACTTTTACTTAATTTAAGTATCTTTACTTCGTTGCAGACTATACAGTTTGGATATAAATTGTGTGTTTCCAATGCACGCTTAATCGTATCAGGATGATAGATTATGTCATCATCAAATGTGATTACAACTTCATTCTGTTTTTGTTCTTGAAGCATGCTGAAATATTTTTTATGAGATCGCAAGTCATCACAAAAACGTATTTCTAAACCAATTTTTACTAACTGTTGATATGCATCTGGAAGTTTTTTATCAGGAAACTGAGAAGATGCTAACCACAGTACAACTCTATTAGGAGTTACAGATTGAAGTAAGATAGATTTTATCGCATAAAAACATTCATTTATTCTTCCAGGATAAGAAGTAAGTGAACAAACCATATTAATGTCCTCACACACCTTCAATCTATATTTAGGAACATCAACGTATTTAATTAACAAATTCTCTAATTTACAAATAATAATATACTTGAAATAATTTAGAAACCTGATCAGTTTATATTGACTACGTCTTCTATGTTTGAAATTTTCTAAACAACGTAAAACAGTTCTATATAAGTTCATAATCTCTTTTTAAGACCTTTAATCAAACTTTTATACTCCCCATAGAATAACCTACGCAAAATTGACTCTATTTTTGTAAAAAAAGTCACTTTGTTACGACTAATCAAAATCTTTGAATAAATAAAATCTTCTACAACATAATCGGGATGTCTCATTGGGAATCTCATCTCCTCTACTGGCAATTCATAAAAAACTGCTCTACGTTTTTTCGGCACTAATTTTATGTTAGAGACAGAATGAGTTGATTCTTTCGAAATACCTAAACTTTGTATCATGTTACATTTAGGTACTATATCAAAAGATGATGTCATAAGTTTTCTTAAAGACTGTATAGATTCCCAATAAGGTTTACGTGTTTTAGCATGTTTCTTAACTCCATCAAGGTATTTACCAAATCCTCTGTTATTAGCATCCCTCGATAGTTGTTTTAATTCATATGTTTTATTTAAGAATGTATAATCTTCCTCCCATGAATCAGCAACACGTCTCCATGTAGCCCAGCCCCATACAGAACCACATTGCGTAAAAAAATAATCATAAGGACAATCTTCGTAACGACCAAGATTATTCATGCCACAAATACGATTTATTCTTAGATCATTTTCATATTTATCAAGCAATTCTTTACAATAAGGAAAGAAGCTCTGTAAAGGGAAACAATCGTCTTCAAGAACAATACACTTATCTACAATAGAAAATGCCCATTTATGACTATAAAATGTAGAAGGATCACATCCCCAGTTTTGTGTTTGGTAATTCTTATAAACTTCACAATCCCAATCGATATTCTCTACAATCTTACGGCAACGCTCTATACATTCTATATCGTCAAGACGACCTTCACGCGCACCATCTTGCCATAATAGGAGTCGTCGAGGTCGAGCCAAACGAACAGATTCAAAAGTTTTTTCTAAAACATCGTCCCTAACAAAAAATATGATTAAAACATTTACATCATATTTCCACGGTTTAATCTCACCATTCATACTACTTATAACTTTTAATTAGATTAAATAACAGTGGTACTATCAAAAATATTATCCAACAAGCTTCAGATGTCTCAGATGGATTGAAAAAAGAAAAACTAAAAAAATATAATACAAGAGCTACATACTGTTTTCCATTACTTGCGTAGTCCTTAAATATGGGTTTCAAAATTGCCCAATATGTTCTATAATATGAAATAAGTCCAATAAGACCTGTAGCACACGCAACACCTAACATTGTGGAATGAGAAGCTCCGTATATTGTTGCATTGGTAACATTTTCAGTAACATTAGATCCCCAAATTGGACTTCTTAAAAATAATTTAAAAGCGTCTATTTGAAATTTACTGCGCTGACCTGAAGCTTCAGTTACATCTCCACCACCAAACATAGATTTATTAAAGCGTATTAGTTTGTCGCCTATAGTTGTCCCCTCATATAGATCTGCTACAAATTGAAGTAACATGGGAGTCAAAAACAACAGAACAATACCTAAAATTATCAACTGCTGTTTATTTTGTTGTCCATACTCAGAATAATATAAAGAAAGAATCGAACAAAACGCAGTTAACAACAACAATGTAGTAAACTGAGCATTTAAGACAAAATATAAGAAGAATCCAAGTAATAGATAGGTTATTAGCCTCAGGCTCTTTTTTTGAAGTTTATTAACAATAAGTGTGATCAATAACACAACAACGGCTCCAGATCCATAAGCAATACCAAAACCTCCAATATTTGCAAGAGCATAACTAATCCTAAGTTCATCGTCCATTATACTAACAGCAGTCAAGCTACGCATAATATTCGATGAATATGCAAAAGCACCTATTGTGTTATACATGATATATAACAGCATTGACATAGTAATAATAGCAATAACAGCTATTTCTTTTTTATTACCTCGACTAATTATATCCTTACATAAAATTCCAGGAAACAACATACACCATGTTATTAATAATGGATGTAAAAAGCCCAACTTAAAGTTTCCCGATTTAGCAACAAAAAAAGAAATCAACATATAAGGTAATAAATTTAATACTATCGTCTTAATTGGAATGAAACTTTCCAACTTAAATATAAAGACTGTATAGAATATAAGTAATATGACAGCCAACGTTGTATAGTCGAAACCTATTCTAACAGCAGGTAATATATAAATGGCCGACAAAACAGAAACAGAAAATATATAAAAAAATGAATTTAAGCTTGATTGTTGCATGTTTATATGATAATTTATTAGGCTTTACGATAGGTTAAATCCGTTTTCTTAACCAATTGATGTTATTTTTTACTATATTCGTAGACTCCTCTGCTGCAATACAATTATCCAAGCATGATCACCTATCAACACTTTCTTTGTTGGATTTATGCGTTCGCTTGAATCCAGCTTAATAATGGAATAAGAGTCTGTAATCACAACATGGATACCTTGCGAGAACATACAATCCTCTCCAATAAAAATTTTACTACCACTTTTTGCAACGGCAAGGAATGCTTCCCCAATAGTAGATCCCACACCAATATAAATTCCGCAATCATGATCTTCAAACCATATTTGTCCTTTGTTAAATACAACACCCTTATCAATAATCAGTCGATGATTATTACCTTGAATCATAACATAGACTTCTTTTGACCTCTTTCTTCTTGACAATTAGATTATCTGTACAATATCATAATTAAAAAAGCCTATATAAAAAATTGATTCTCTTAATATTATTATCACCACACTTATTTTATAATATAAACGTTTTACACGAGTAGTAATAACTTTTATAATTCTATTCATACCAATAATTTGATTACTTACAAAGTATTAATCTCTCTGAAAAATGTCTCTTGTATATACTTTTTCTTTTACATCGTCCAAACAATTATCATAACGGTTAGCAATGATAGCCGTACATAACAATTTAAATTTATCCAAATCATTAACAACTTTACTGCCAAAAAAAGTAGTATAATTATCAAGGGCCGGTTCATATATAATCACTTTGGCTCCTTTAGCCTTAATTCGTTTCATTACCCCTTGAATAGAAGACTGACGAAAATTATCACTATTTGATTTCATCGTCAACCGATAAACTCCTATTACCACTTCTTTTTCAAACTCTTGATGGTAACCATTTACTGAACTATAATTATAATAGCCTGCTTTACGCAACACTTGATCTGCAATAAAGTCCTTACGTGTCCGATTACTCTCGACAATGGCCGACATCATATTCTGAGGAATATCTTGGTAGTTGGCTAACAACTGCTTCGTATCTTTCGGCAGACAATAGCCACCATATCCAAAACTCGGATTGTTGTAATGCGTACCGATACGGGGATCTAAGCCTACACCCTGAATGATGGCTTGTGAGTCCAAGCCTTTCACCTCTGCGTATGTATCCAATTCATTGAAATAGCTAACGCGCAGGGCGAGGTAAGTATTGGCAAAAAGCTTTACCGCTTCTGCCTCTTTCATTCCCATAAAAAGTATGGGGATATCTTCTTTGATAGCTCCTTCTTCTAAAAGAGAGGCGAATGTATGGGCGGCCTTTTCCAGTGCAGGGATATCGGCAATAGCTTTGATCGCTTCGTTTTCTTCTCCAAATTGATCGTTGCTAATTATTTTTGGATAGCCTACAATTATACGGCTTGGATAAAGATTGTCATAGAGTGCCTTGCTTTCACGAAGAAATTCCGGTGAAAACAGCAGGTTGAACTTCTTTATGCCCTTACGTGCATACTTGACATACAGGCTACGGCAATAACCTACCGGAATGGTAGATTTAATCACCATGACCGCATTGGGATTGACGCTTAACACTAGGTCGATCACATCTTCGATATGATGTGTATCGAAATAGTTCTTGACCGGATCGTAATTGGTAGGGGCAGCTATCACCACGAATTCGGCATCTTGATAGGCTTTTGCACCATCAAGTGTAGCAGTTAAATTCAACGGCTTTTCTGCCAAATATTTCTCGATATATTCATCTTGGATAGGTGACTGTTTACGATTCAGCATATCCACTTTCTCAGGAATAACATCAACTGCTGTCACTTGATGATGTTGTGCCAAAAGAGTCGCTATACTAAGACCGACATAACCAGTTCCTGCTACTGCAATTTTCATTATAAAATAGATTTAATTTATTATTCCTTTCCAAACCACCATATTATGGTCGCTATAAGATGTTTCAGGAGAATAGCATTCATAACCTTTTAACGATTTCGAATAGAAAACGTAATCAATCCGCCAGAGTTTGTATAACTGACGGAAGGTATATTGGTAGCCACTTCCACAATCACGGAAACCATCTGTCAGGCCTTTCCGTAACCGATGACTGGAATTCTTATAATACAGAGCTTTTACCGAATGGATCGGATAGCGGCTGTAGATCGTAGTCGGTAAATGGTCCGTACGCCGGATGATATATTTATACAAGACATAATCGAATGCTTGCCAGATACTGTCCCGATGGTAATACCCGTCGCCGGGAGCTTCTTAGAAGCAAATGATATCGGGTTGTAGCTGCTTGATATAAGCGGCGGCTTCGTTCATTGTGTACTTTCTGTTCCAATAGAAATGGCTGGCGTTGTAGGTGACTACGGTCAGAGAAGTTCCTCCTTGCTCAGTTACAGCCGGCTTATGTCAATACAGATTCCATCGGCGTAATAGCCTCCGGCCAAACAGATGATAGACAATACTGCAAAAAATATAAGCAGGGTATTATTCAACGTTACCAAATCGTATATTCAAAATATTTTCCTTCATTAAGGATAGCGTTTCTAACAAAAGAGGTAAATCTCCTTTCATTGTTGAAAAAACAATATCGACATCAATTTTAAAGTAATGATGTGCTATCACATCCCTCAATTTCATAATCTCTCTCCAGGGAATAGAAGGATATAAAGGAAATAATTTCCCTTCGGAAAGTTTATCTATCATTTTTACACTTTCACCGATAAAAATCAATTTCATACAAACCCCATCCAAGACAAACATATCATCCGGATTCAATAAAAAATCATTGCCATTCTTTATATGAAGAGTATGAACCTGTATAACATGGATTGAATCGATCATCATATCTATCAACTCTAAAATCCGTTCAGAGTTCTTTCCGTTATACATAAATCAAATCCTTTTTTATAGACTTTTCCATACGGGTTCCTGCAATGGATTCGCGTTTACGAAACAAATCTACAGAACAGCCTAAGAGTTTTTCAAGCTCAGACTTTAAACGACATAATGTAAACAAGCTCATATTAGAACTCTCATAATAAATATCAATATCGCTATCTGCCTTTTGTTCATGACGCGCTACAGATCCGAACAAACCCAGATTGCTAATCTGATATTCACGAAACAAATATTCTTTTTTGTCTCTCAGTATACTTAAATATTCCTCCGTAGTTCTCATATTCCCTATTGTTTTCCACAAAGATAGAAATTTTATTCTTTGTCCAATACTTCATATACCGAAATCATGATTCATAGCCATACAAATTCAATCTCGGTTGAATATGCCACTCTCTGCATTGGGTAATACTTGGTTGTTTCCTCCGGCTATATTGATGATGGTCTTGACACTTTGTCCCGGCTTGATCTTTTTTATGGCAGGATGGTAACGTTCCGGCAACAGGTCGCGAAGCAATTCACGTATGGCATGGATGTTCAGATTCGCACTTCCGTTGACAAAATCCTGCGCTTTAGCAATCTGGTCTGTGTATATGGCATCCAGATTCTCCGAGACTTGTTCGACGATGTTTTGCGCATTGGACTCCGTCTGCTCTTTGATGACCGCCAGAAGATCTTCCAGGGTCATCTCATTCAGCAACTCGCTTAATTTTTTCTTTTGCATGGATTGCAAGTCCAAACGAGACGCTGACGACTCAACACAATCCTTTTCTTCTTCAATTTCATTATTTTTGCGAGAAAGCAAAAATGCTGCAATAGTAGTGGCTATTAGCGGTTCTGCAAACAAAAAAGGGAACATGATTACTATCTATTATTTTATTTCACCTAATACATATTTACGAATGGCAATGCGGAGATTCTCCACTCCACATTCGAATGCCAACAGAGGTTTGATAGCCGTGATGAACTCCTTGCCTTTGACCAGATCCCGGCTTTTGATGCAGTCGCCCAACACATCGTTATACAGATCGGCAAGTACTGTTTTGCACAACGTGACGGAATCACTGCACGATTTGATCCGCAGCACATAATTACGCCTTTCAATCTTATCGTGGATATATGGAGCGAGGACCTTGTCTTCTTCACAATCGGCCTGCTCATAGATGTTTTGTATGGCCGTGGTTGCATTAGGCAACACTTGCACGTTTCCACCGCTTATATTAAAAGTACAATCTGAATGTTCCATATTCTTTTGTTTTTTATCGGATGTTTACCACTGATTCATCACCGGTTTATCACTGTTGCCCACTTAACGGGACGGCAATACTTTTGCCTGCATAAGGTTTTATAACGGATACTTGTATCCCAAACCTGATTATTCACACTTAAAAATTTTCAAGCCATGTACGAAACAACATTCCGAATCCGCCCTTACTCCAAACGCGAGTTGGCAAGTCTCTATTTCCCTGAAACGCCAACCGTCGATTCTGCCGTCTCTAACCTCCGCTTGTGGATGAAGCGAAACGGAGAAGTGTTGGAGAGACTTCGCGAGACGGGCTACCGCACGCATAGTAAAATATTCACGCCACGACAGGTACGCATATTGGTGGAGATTTTTGGCGAACCGTAAACGAAAAAGACGCAACAGAAGCGAATAACCCGACTTCCGGCTGCCTCCCGACGGTCTACCTTCGCTTCCGTAAGTCAGATGCTTTTGTAAGATGTAGCATCTTATGGCAATAGGATGATACATCTTGCATGGATAAGATGACACATCTTCCGCGTAAAGATCATACATCTTCATTTGACTCGATCGCAGAGGTAACATTTTATTAACAACTTATTTTTTAAGCGTATGATTAACTACAGTATTGTAATGAGGATGAATCCTCAAAAAAAAGATGACCCTAAAAAGGCGTATGCCTGCGCGCAAAGCAGCAGGACAATGAACATCAACCAGTTCGCAGAACATATCGCCACTCACGGATGTGTCTACAGCCGTGCGGATATTGCGGCGATCCTGACTATGGCGGTAGACTGCATGCGGGAGAATCTCTTGAACGGGGTACTCATCAAACTGGGAGACCTCGGAGATTTTTCGGCTGCTATCCGAAGTACCGGCGCTGAGAGTGCGGCTGAGTTCAAGACGGACACGCACATCGTGGCTGTAACGGTGAATTGGACTCCCGGCGAACGCTTCAGTAACTTGTTGGCCGACGCTACGTTCAATGCGGTTCCATCGCGCAAGGTCGCCCGCCTGGTATTGAAAGCAATCAAGTCCGGTGATGCTTCGGTAGACTTGACCACACCGGATGGCGGGGAGGAAGAAAGACCCGGCGAACTCTGATGAGACTTTATTTTTAATGACTAATTTCAAAATCCGAACTAAAATGAATCCTTCAAAAAAAATGACTTTTCCTATCCTGGTCGGCGGTGAAGAGGTATGTGACGAACGTACCTTGCTGACCAAAGTGGAAAGCGGATTGATGATGAGCGGGGCAGACGCGGTCCGCTTCATCGTCATCCACTGCTCCGCCACCCGTTGTGACCGTGACTATCCGGTGGAACAAATGCTGCGCGACCATAAGGCGCGCGGATTCCGTACCATCGGTTACCACTTCTACATCCGCCGGAGCGGTAACCTGACCCGACACCGGAAGTTGCTGGAGGTGGGTGCCCATATACGTGGACTGAACCGTTGCAGTATCGGCATCTGTTACGAAGGAGGACTGGATGAGAACGGCATTCCTGCCGACACCCGTACTCCGGAGCAGAAAGCCCGGCTGGAAGAACTCTTGTGGAAACTCCACAAAGTTTTTCCCAAAGCGCTGATCACAGGCCATAGCGAACTGCCCGGCCTTGGGAACGCGTGTCCTTGCTTCCCGTGTGATGAATATCGCAACTTGTTCCATTAAACTAAAAATGATTCCGGAAAATGTGCCTGCCGCCAGGATGCCTTGCATCCTATCCGGCAGGTTCTTCGGGATTTTATGAGAAAGCCCTAATTTAAATGCTTACCGATTTTACTGCCAAATTTTCTTTATATCTTTCCCTATTTTTTCCATTTCAGGATAATTATAAAGCAGTTGAGATCGAAGAATTGGTTCAAAATCCGAATGCCTCTCATAAATTGCTTTATGATGTTTCTTTTCGCATTTCTTCTTTTCTTCACGTATGTGATAATTCACAATTTCTTTCCCCAACGAGACAATTATATTATATAAATTATGTCCGCGTGCATAAAGATAAGCTGTGTCTTTATGTAATCCTGCTTCTTTATACAAAGAGGCTTCTGCCTCCTGGGTAAAATCGGGAAATAAGGCTTTCAATTCAGACAACTTCTTATTTAATGTCTGATGAAGGCTATCCAATAAAGTTTTACCATTGTCTTCCACGCTTTGTTTCACTTTCGTCTGAGTTCCTAATAGTTGATGAAATTCATCTTTGAGAAAAACATGCTTTTTCGTACGCATATCGTACAAAAGATAAAGGAATAAAGGATAAACGATTTCGCCATATTGCCTTAGAAATTCCGAAACAGAGAATAAATCATCCACCTTATCATCGTTACAAGCCAAACGTAAAGCCTTTTGAAGATTCTTCGCGTAACAGTAATGATTTTCAAACGAGTAGGTATAAGTCTGCAATACAAAATGAGCAACATCCATATCGGCTTCCTTCAGCAAATACCGATAATCACTGTCTATTGCAATCAGAAATTGTTTATCCAAATGTTTTTTGTATTTCAAACATTGTTGGCATCCGCTTCCTGTTTCCCGTGAACCAAACCTGAAATAGAATGAACTATCAGCTTTATAATGTTTTAAAACAGCAGTCCAAAAACATTCATCATCTTTATCTTCCAAATAAACGACCGCCAAATGTCCATTTACCGATAACGATGCCTTATAGCGTTTCGCTTCTAACTTATAAAACTCTGATTCTTCCTGACTCATTTTTCTTGCATTATATTCCCCATAAATACTAACTTATCTCCCCAGCCATCTGCAAAGATATTTGGAGAATGTGTTGTCAGGAAAATTTGGCAATTAGGATTAATAGCAAGCAAATTTTCAATCAGTTTATCCTGCCATGCCATGTGCAAAGATATCTCCGGCTCATCCAATAACAGAACAGAAGATCTTTGCTTCATCAGAAAAACAGTAAACAGAAGGATCAACATCTGCTTTTCTCCGGAGGAGAGTTGTTCGAGGGTCAATACCGTTGTCTTTTTGTCAAAGACTATTTCATTCCGCTCATTGATCCGAATTGTTTTCCCTGTCGTTGAAAACAATTCATTGACTATACTAAATAAATCGTCTATACGGGATTGGCTGACATTATCCAAATCCGGATTTGTCATCGACAAGCGATAATCCGTAAAAGAGTAAACTCCTTTCTGTCTTTGATATAATAATGTATCCAACTGTTGTGTCAACTGGGATTGCGCACTTTTCTTTGATGATGGTATATCGAACGTATTCACATAATGTACCTCGAATGATGTACCTATAATCTGAGGTTTGGCTTTTTCTTCAAAGACCACATTGCCAGAGGTAGTTTGTAAAGTTACTTTTTCTATTCCTTTAATCGCTTTCGCATCACCGGACAATAGGAGTTGGAGTATTTTTAACAGCGTACTTTTACCTGATCCGTTATTACCGACCAAAATATTCACCTTAGGATCAACTGATTTCCAACAGATATCCGCAACTCCATTCCAAAGTCCCTTTATGTCGATTTGCTGTATTACCATCTAAGTTATTTTCTTACAAAGATAGGGATTTTATTCTTTATCAAGCGCTTCATATATCGAATTCTTGCTCTTGAACTCTGGTACGATTCTTTTCATCATCCGGACGGTACCCATTTTGTCTACTCTGACTGCGAGGTCGATCAAGGGGTTCATGACCGTACAGATGTCTTCGTAATCGTATTCCCGGACTTGGGCGCGGTAGATCTTTTCGTTTTCCGTAGGTAATGTATTTTCTTTCGTTGCCAAAAGTTCTTCGTACAGTTTTTCGCCCGGACGAAGGCCGGTATATTTGATCTCGATATCCTCGTCGGGGATAAAACCTGCCAGTTCAATCATGCGCCGTGCCAGATCGGTAATCTTCACAGGGGTCCCCATATCGAACACGAAGATTTCATTACCTTTCCCCATAAAGGCGGCTTCTAAAACCAAGCGGCAAGCTTCGGGGATCGTCATGAAGTAGCGGATGATGTCGGGATGAGTGACAGTCAGAGGGCCACCCTTAGACAACTGCTCGCGGAAACGGGGTATGACGGAGCCGTTGCTTCCTAACACATTGCCGAACCGGGTGGTGATAAAGCGTGTCTTGCCGGGATGCTTGCTTTTGCTGATGGCGATGCTCAGGCTTTGTACATACATTTCAGCCAAACGCTTGGAGGCTCCCATGACATTGGTCGGATTGACGGCTTTATCGGTCGAGACCATGATGAATTTTTCTACTGCATATTTAACTGCCATATCGGCCATGTTACGCGTACCGTAAACATTCGTATGGACAGCTTCGCACGGGTTCTCTTCCATCAAGGGCACATGTTTATAAGCGGCTGCATGGAACACGATATGAGGGCAAAAACGCCGGTAGATGCTTTCGACGCGGTGGATCATACGGATGTCTCCCATGACAGGAGTAAATTCGACATCGGGGAATTTTTCTTCCAGTTCCAACCGGATGTTGTGCATCGGGGTTTCGGCACTATCGAACAAGATCAATTGCTTCAGGTCGAAATGGCAGAGCTGGCGACAGAGTTCGCTGCCGATGGAACCGGCGGCACCGGTGACCAAAACGGTTTTGCCTTTCAGGGAATTGGCGATCTCCGTCATGTTAATACGGATTTCTTCACGTCCCAACAAGTCTTCGATGCGAACTTCAGGAAGGGTGCGCAACTGTATTTTACCTCCACGAAGTTCATCTATGGAGGGTAACAGCAACATGCGGACCTTCTTTTTCTCGCAGAAACGGACAAGGTGCTCGCTTTCCTCTTTTACAGCCTTATAATCGGTAAAAAGAATGGCCTTGATGTTATAGCGGTTCACCAAACGGTTGAATTCTGCCTGGTCAGATACAAAATAGACTTTATAGATTCCTATGCGCATGGAGATTTTCGGCCCGAAACAGAGAAAACCTTCAACTTGATAGGATGAGTTTTCACATAAAAACGAATCGTTCAAGAATGCCGGAGAAGATTTTTCATGCCCGAAAATCAAAAGTTTATCCTTGCTGTGGGAAGTCATGCTGCTCACCATAAAAGTATAGGTTGTGATCAAGAAGACACGGAAAATTGTCAGGATAAAGAAGGTGAGAAAGAAATCGATCACACTCCCCAACAGGAAACTACGGAAGGAAAAGGCATCGGTCACCAGGAAAAGGACAGGCAGAATGATCGTTACTTTCAGGGAAGAGGCCATAGCAATACGTCCTGTCTCGGTGAAAGCGGAGTGACGGATGATTCCTTTATAGGTCTGACAAATAAAGAAGCTGATAATGCTACAAAACGACGAGACTAAAAAAACTTGGAATATAACCAAGTTGGAATAATCATGATCTAAAATGTAACTGATTAAAGCCAGAGAAGTGATGGTCGAAAACACGGAAAGAAACAGATCAATCAAGAGAATAACCCAACGATTGATATATTTTCCTCGCGTCAGACTTAATACTAAACAACTGATTTTCATATGATTAAAAAATTAATTACCCCATACAAAAGTTCGTCAGTCCCAATGGGCAACGTACATCGAATAATCTTGGTTACAAAATCTCAAAATAAAATATCACAGTAATCGGTGATATCATATGCTTGAAGCATATGATAAAAGGTATTAATACCTTTTTGCTATGAATAATATTTTACTATCATCTTGTCCTTAACTATACTATTTCTAAATAATGCAAACACTGCTTACTTTTTTTAGCCGTATAACAATGAAAGATACTCGATCTTGATTTTTCCTTTGTTAACGACTAATTACAAAGCATTGATTTACAGATATTTATCATATAACCTATTCCATACGAAAACTCGTCAGTCCCAGAAGTAGGAAAAACGTAACAATCTGATTATATGAATATTAAGCATCATCAAAATGACTAAAAAAACGTACGTTTTTTTTAGTCATTTTATTTATGAAATATTGTTAATACTTGATTATCAGGGAGTATCAGATCTATTCATTGATACATCTGATTGACAGGAAAATAAAAAACAAATAAGAATATTTGAAATTCAAAGATTTTAAGTATATTTGCTCCCTCAAAATGACTAAAAAAAACGTACGTTTTTTTTAGTCATTTTATATTTACGGAGCTTAGTAGAGATTGATAGTTTTAATCTCTTTTTCAGAAAAATGGAGGAAGGAAGAGCTAAATAAAAAAAGGGCATATCAAATTAATGACATACCCTTCTTCAGATTCAAAACAAAGACGGTCTATTCTATTGTGCTAATCGTAGAAATCATACCAAACTTTTCGTTGTCGTTCAGGCTCCAGATAACTTCGCCTTTATCGTTGATTTCGAATACCTGAGGACTATTGGCCTCTACGGCATTCTTGTCATGTCCCTGCCAGTTGCAGACGTACAGGCCGCCATCCTTTGCAGGAAGTAGGCCGGCGACGAAGAACAGCCGGGCACCTTTGATATCATTCTCACCGTAACGGCGGGCTACTTCGCCATTGTCGAGGTTCACTTCCATCAGGGAGTGGCCGTCGCCACAGGCTACCCAGTGGTTCCCGTTAGCCAACGCCAATGTAGTGAAGGGCGTTCCTTCGAGACGGGTGATCTTCACAACTTCGCCCGCCGGAGAGATCTCGCGTACGTCGGAAGTGGCAAAAAGGGGCATCAGGTAGTTACCGCGTCCGTTCTTGTTCAACTGGCGGAACTGAGCGTGCGGATGTTCGATGCCTGTCTCATATTCGGTACGCGACAGGATATCTCCCTTCGGGCTCACTTCCATGATGACAGCCGGATGACCCACCCAGCCTAACAGATAGTTACCGTCGGGCAATACGCGGGCTGTCTGCATCTCACAAGTATCGGGAGCGGCAATATTCCAAATCTCCTGATGGTTGCGATCGATCAACTTCGCACCTCTGGCATAGGCAAAGAGGATGTTCCCGTCGGGAGTGGCAACGGCAGAGTTGCATTCCCAACCCTTTTCGAGGGGATGCTCCCACTCTACCTGTTTGGTGTTCTTATCGATGATCACGATCTTGTTCCAACCGGAACCGCCCAACAGCAATTTTTCTGTTTTCTTCTCGCAGGAAGTAGCGGTCACTAACAGCAATGCGGAACAGAGATAGGTAAATAATTTGCGCATGACTTCTTATTTTGACAAATCCTTGAACATTTCAAAGCCTTGTTCCGGTGTCAGACCTTCGTGTACGACAGCGTGTACAGCCTGGATCATAGCAGCCGGATTTTCGCTCTGGAACACGTTACGTCCCATATCGACACCGGCAGCTCCATCGTTAACGGCGTTGTAGCAGAGTTCGAGCGCTTCCTTCTCAGGCAGTTTCTTACCTCCGGCGATCACTACGGGAACCGGACAAGCGGCAGCAACCTTTTCAAAACCGTCGCAGTAGTAAGTCTTCACGATAGAAGCACCGTTTTCGGCGCATACGCGTGAAGCCAATGCGAAATAGCGGGAGTCGCGTGCCATCTGTTTGCCGACAGCCGTCACACCCATGACGGGGATGCCGTAGCGGTTACCCATGTCGACAGCTTCCACCAGGTTAGCAGCCGTGATGGCTTCCTGTTCGCCATCGCCGGCCGAAAACATGACTGCCATAGCAGAAGCATTGCAACGGATCGCATCTTCCACATCGATCAGGACGTTACGGTTCAGCTCCGTCAGGATCGTAGAACCGGCATCCGAACGGAGGCAGACGGGTTTGTTGATGTTGCCAGGAATGGAAGTCTGCAAGATACCGCGCGTACACATGATACAGTCGGCATACTGCACGAGAGGAACGATGTTCAGGTCGATACGTTCCAAACCTGAAGTCGGCCCCATGATGAACCCGTGGTCGAATGCCAACATGACGGCACGGCCTGTTTTCGGGTTGAAGATACGGGAAAGACGGTCTTTCATACCCCAGGGGTAGTTAGACGCACCTTTTACATGAAAATTGTCAAATTGAGAAGTCTGTCCGAAACCGAAATTGTTCGCTTCTCTGAACCCATCCATATCAGCCATAGCTTTTTTCCTTTCTTGATGCTTAATTTTTAATTCTTAATTTTTAATTTTTAATTTCTCAAAGCGCTTGTGCAAACGATTCGAACATGCAGCTCCAGGAGGTGGCTCCGCTATCGGCATAACCGATGGAGCGTTCGCCATAGTTACGGGCACGGCCGAAATTGGCTTTCATTTCCACGGTCGAAGCGGCACCGGCAAGTGCGGCTTTTGCTCCGGCTTCAAGGATTTCCTTGATGTCGTCCGAAGGACATGCCTGGATGGCCTCTACGGCCGGGATCAGGGCGTCCATCATGGTCTTGTCGCCTTTCTGGGCCTTCGTCTGTTTCTGCACATTGGCAAGACCGCCGGCAAACATGGCTTTCACTCCGGCCGCATCCAGTTCCGTTCCGGAAGCATGGTCGCTCATTCCTAAGAAGAAAGCACCCAACAGCGTACTGGTGGAACCGCTTACCTGCAACATGACGTCAAAGCCCATATCGTTCAGCATGGCTTTGAACTCCGTTCCTTTCTGAGCCGTAGTGACGATGGCGGACATGGCTGTCACGATTGCCTGACCGTGATCGCCGTCACCGATAACCGCATCCAGCTTAGAAAATTCGTCTTCGCGTTCTTTGATATTCTTCAAAGCGTTGTCGAGCATCGCCTTGAAGTTCTCGATCGTCAGTTGTTTCATATCCCGTTTATTTACCGATTGTTGTCCAGTAAGGTGCATCCGCACGTTTGTTCTTCAGATAGTCGATGTGATCTTCGTCGAGGATAGCCATGATCATCTGGAAACCGGCCTGTTCCTGTACGGTCAGGATTTCCTGGATACGGCTTACGACAACCTGGAGGCCACGGGCTTCCAGCTCTTTGTAGGCTTTACGGAAGATGATATTCAGCTCCATGTGGGTAGTCGCTCCTACGCCGTTGATGATAAGCATCATCTTGTCGCCTGCTTTCGGTTTGAGCTGCTGGCAAAGCAGGTCTACCATCTCGGCAGCGGTATCGTCGGCAGATACAAGCGGTTTCTGTCCGCCACCGCCTTCACCATGCTGGCCCATACCGATCTCCATGATGCCTTGGGGCAGGTCGGTGATCGTACCGCCGTTCTGCGGATGCGTACAAGAACGCATGGCAACGGCCAAGGTAGCGACGTTCCGGTTATAGCGTTCGGCGATCTCAACCAGTTCATCCAGTGTCTTGCCTTCTTCAGCTGCGGCACCCAAAATCTTATACAAAGGCACGCAACCGGCCAGACCGCGGCGATCTTCGGTATTAGCGCCGATACCGGCACTGATATCATCGTGAGTCAGTACTTGTTTTACCTTGATGCCTACGCGTTCTGCCAACTGGCAAGCCATGTTCGCACTCATCACGTCGCCGGAGTGGTTCAGGACAACTAACAGGATACCGGCTTCACGTTTCATCAACTGCAAAGCCTGGAACAGGCGCTGTGCACCAGGAGCGGCAAAGATGTCGCCCACAACAGAACAGTCGAGCATACCTTCACCTACGAATCCGCTTAATGCAGGTTCATGGCCGGAACCGCCCAATGTGACGATAGCGACTTTGTCTTCACTCTTCGGATTAGCACGTACAACGATGTTTTCGCCACCTAATTTCACCTGGTCCGGGTATGCCAATACATAACCTTCCAACAATTCGGGTGTTATCTGTTCAGGATCATTTATAAATTTTGTCTTGATGTCTGACATGGTATTTTCCTCCTTCATTTGAGTTATTAATGTTGTTATTTGATTTCCATGATTTCGATGGCGATACCTTCTTCTTCGATAAAAGCGATCGTCAGGTGTTCGTCGCATACGGCCGGGCCGAAGATTACTTTCTTGCCTTTCAGTTCTTCTTCCAAAGAAGGAACAGTGTAAGCGATGTGTCCCTGTTTCTGTACCAGTTCGGGCAGACAACTGCCTTCTTCGAATTTCAGGAATTCGATGCGGTTCGGGCTTTTGCTATAGTCTGTCAACCATACACTCAGGCCTTCATTAAACATAGCCCCTTCTACTTGTTCTGTCGTTACGATACCGACGTGATTAAATGTTCTCATGACTAATTAAATTTTTAAGTGTTCGTACTATTTTTATTCGTTATCAGTTCTCTCCAATTCAAAACATATATGTTTTACACCTCCGTCTTCCATCTCCTGTACGAAAGGACAGCCAGGACAACGACTCCCCCTAAGGCGATATAAAGATAGGTGAATATTCCATGCACATTATCATTTTGACCGTATGAATGCATTCCGCTCAGGAAATAATTGACGCCGAAGAACGTCATCAGCACGGAGGCGAACGCGATCACGGATGCCAGGTTGAACAGCCAGAGGTTATTCCAACGTTTCACTAAATGGAGATGAGTCACTACGGCATAGACAACCATCGTGATCAGCGCCCAAGTCTCCTTCGGGTCCCAGCCCCAATAACGGCCCCAGGACTCATTCGCCCAGACAGCACCGAGGAAAGTGCCGACGGTCATCAGGGCAAGCCCCACCCACAGCGCCATCTCACCCACAATGCTCAATTCGGTGATGCGGGCTTTCAATATCTCTTTGTTCTTCTTTCCGGCGACGGACATCATCACCATATCGGTCAACCCGATCAGGCAACTGATACCGAAAAAGCCGTAAGCGGCGACAATGACCGCCACATGGAACATCAGCCACGGCGATTTCAGGACCGGTACGAGCGGATTGATCTCCGGATCCATCCAGTTCAGACCGGACACGAAGAGGATGATACCGCCGAACAGGGTAGCCAGCGCAAAGGTGATCGTACTGCGACGTGCGAACAACAACCCGCCAAGGACAGTCGCCCATCCCACGTAGACCATCGTCTCGTAGGAGTTGCTCCAGGGAGCATAGCCGCCGATATACCAGCGCATCCCCATACCGAACATATGATAATGGAAAACGACCAGTACGCCGGCTCCTAACAGCCATACGGCAACCTTCATCCAACGGCTCCGGCGGAACAGCATCGCGAAAGAAAGGACCAACAACAGCCCGCCCAAGACCAGATACCCGATCTTGCAATAGCGGAAGACATCCATCTTGTTATATTTCAGTTCGGCCTGCATACGCTTCGGGCTGATATCGAGCGTCTTGTTCTTGGCTTGCTGGTAGGTGTCGATCATGCCGACCACTTCATCGGCTTTCGCCCAATCGCCGCTCTTCAATCCTTCCTGCACTTCGCCTAAATACCAGTCGAGAATGCGGGAGACGAACATGGAGTCTTTACCGCTAAAGGCAGAAAGATCGTCACCGGGGGCATACCACTTATGATTCGGATCATCTTCTTTCGGGAAGAGGTTCAGCATTTGGTGGTTGACCAGCTGGTGGAAGATGTTCAACTGCTCGTCCAGTTTCATCAAGTCCTTGTCGAAGCGGGTCCGCCGGGCAGGCATCTTGTTATAGGCTTCTTCCAGCTTTTCCTGCAATTTATAATTGCCGTTGCTGTCGAATACCTGAATATAGGCACATCCGCCGTCAGTCAGGTCATAGTAGGCGGCCAGTTCGGGATTGGACAGGGCGATGAAAGGTACGCGCATCCACATATCCGGCATAGCTAAAAGGCTCAACAGGAACTGGTCGGAGTTCAACTGACCGATCTTGTCCGACTTATGGAGCTTACGGAGAATCTCCGAAGAGAAAGTGTTGACCGGCATCATACGGCCGCTACCGGATTGGAGCGGGAGGGCGCCGAAGCGAGCGGCATGTTCCGGGCTCACCGCATATTTCTGCACGGCATCGAGCATCGGGGAAGTCTTCCCGCCGGCATGTACGGACAGGGAAACAGCAAGGAGCACAAGCAACATGACCGTTACATGGGCCGCCTTACGCAGCTCTTTCAGGCGGCGGCTCTGGCGCATGAAGCGGGAGTCCTTACCGACCAGACAAAGGATCAGGCCGATGACCAGCAACAGATATCCGGTATAGGTGATGTTCCGTCCCGCCACATCGCGATTGACGGAAAGGATGGTTCCGTGTTCGTCCTGGTCGTATGAAGCCTGGAAGAAACGGTAGCCTTTTACATCCAATACGTTATTCATAAAGATTCGCTCTTCGCGATCCTTCCCGTCCACATGGACGATCACTTCGCTCTCGTAGGAAGAAGGGCTGGCGGAACCGGGATAGCGGGTCAAGGTGAATTTCTTCAGTTCAACGGAAAAAGGCAGGGTATGAAAAGTCGTGTTATCGGAAGTGCGGACAGCAATCTGGTTGCTTGTCTCCCCTTCACGCAGATGCAGGATTCCTTCTTCGCCGAAAAGAAAAGAGGTCAGGGCGCCGAGAAGGATGACGATAAAGGCGAAATGCGTCAGGATCAATCCCCACTTGCCGCGTTTCAGGTATTGGTGTTTGATCGTAGCCGCGATAAAATTGACGACTAAAAGGAATTGGAGCAGGAAAAACAAGGGGGAATAATAAACCATTGCTTTGGCTGCTGCTGTACCGTGATACTTTTCGATGAAAGTGGCAACGGCCAGGCCAAAGGCATAAATCAGTAACAAGACGATCGTCGTTACAAAGGAGGAGAAAAATCTTTCGAGATTTGTTTTCATTTACTTTTTTATTAGAGTTCACAGATGCGGCAAATGTACGCAGATTAATCGTTTGATGAAATAACCGGCGGCAATCTGCCACATCCGTGCTCTCTATAGGTTCATAGATATAATCTATTTGCTTATCAATCTTCAATGATCATACGGAAGCCGACATTGAACACACGCTGGTACGGATAGTAAGCCTTACGCGTATGGGAAGCCGCATACTTCGGACGGTCGATATAAGAACCGCCGCGGGCCACCTTGTATTCGGATGTCTCTTTCGTCTTTTCATTATACGGGTACGATACATAGTCGGAACGGGTCCATTCGGCTACGTTTCCGTGCATGCTGTACAGACCGAACGGATTGGCTTCGTATGCCTTGCCGCCGACCTGAACCAGGTTACCGTCGTCCACGCTCTCTTCTTTCGGAAGGAAAGTATAGTATTTGTACCACGGGTTGGTCTTCGCCATCGGCTGCGGGTCGACACCGTAAACGGCAAGCAGCAAGGTTGTCTTGTCTGCCAGGTTGTCCTTCTTGCCGAAGTCCGTGTGCATGTCGCCATACCAGAAATCCTGGTCGCTACCGGCACGGCAAGCCCATTCCCACTGAGCTTCGGTCGGAAGCGTGATCTTGAGACCGGTCTTTTCACTTATTTTCCGGCAGAATTCCATCGCATCGTTGTAGCTGACACGGATGACAGGCTGTTCCGGTTTATTGGCCGGATACCCCTGGTTCACGTGGTCTTTCCACTGCTGGTCGACGAAACGGCTGTCATGATCCGGGAAGACGACGTTGAACTGTTCGTTCGTCGTTTCCAACTCGGCCATCCAGAAGGCTTTGTCGATCTTCACCTTGGCAGTAGGATAAGCATCCGGTTCGCCACGGTAGCTACCCATCACGAATTCACCGGCCGGAATACGGACGAAGTTGACTTTCACACCCGGAGCGATCTCGACCACCTTACGGGTTTCCTTCTCCTTGGCCAGCATTTCCTTGATCCGGTCGGAACCGAACGGCCAACCTTTCACCTTCACGTTCTTTTCTTTCACGGCAGCCGCCCTTTCAGGCATTACCGGGGTGATCGGGCCTTGCTTCTTCAGGTAGTCGGCATAGTCGGCGATCTCCTTCTTCCAGTCGACACCGGCTCCGTTTGCATATTTATCGGTCAATTCCTTACGACGCTTGATCTGGTCGAATCCTTTATAAGGAAGTTCAGTCAATACGTTCGCATTGAAATACCCTTTGTCGGGAGCGTTATAGTCGATCCAATTGTAAAGCGTCTTCCATTCCTTATCGGTCAGTTTCACGTTGTGATGACCTTTCTTCAGCAAGCGAACCAATTCACTCGTGTTGGGATGATATTCGTACGGTTGCAAAACGACCATATCGCCTTCGCCGCCCTGACGATGCACATACGGATGCAGGTTCAGATAGGACGTGCCGTAGCCCAAGTTGTCTTTCGTTCCGCCACGCAAATCGAAAGCCTTTCCTTCACCGTTATGACAGGCGATACATGCGCGATCCAGGATCGGCTGCACTTCCAGGTCGAACGTGAAAGAACGCGTGCCGCCTTCCGGCAAAGTCAAGACTGACGGAGCTTTCTGCGAAGCGATCACACGTTTCGGAATCGCAATCTGGTTCTGGTCTTCGTGGCAACCGATACAAGAAACCACTTCGCCCGGCTGACCGGTCACCCAGCTTCGCATCCACTGGATGGCGACACCATCCTTATCCAACGGCTGGATAGAGATCGGCGTATTGGCAGGCGCCTTGAAGATCACGGAACCGTCTTCTTCGACCGGAACCGTACCCAACATACGTTTGATATCCCAACCGGACTGGATTCCGTGCCAGTTATGATCGGAACGAGTCTTTACATACGCATATTCGTAAGCATGCAGGCGCAGAGACTTGACCGTACCGCGAGGAATCCCCCTCAGGCCCTCTCCTTCGTAGATGTCCTGGATAAAGAAGGTCGCTTCCTTTTCATTCAGTTTCACACGGTCGGGAATGGACGGAGGCGTCTTCGTCTTGCGCACCAGGATCGGGCTGATATAACCTTCACCCTCTGCCTGCATCAGGCAGGTCACGTTGTCGTAAACATCCACCAGATAAAGTCCCCACAAAGCTTGCGGGTCCAACTTGGCTGCCACCAGGAAGTATTTGTCGTTCAGCGGAGTCGGTTTGATGAACTGCGGCCAAACGCCGTTTACCAGCTGGTCTTTGATTTCTTCCTTGACCGGACGGTTGCGGTGAGGGATTTCCTGTACCATACCGGCCGTGCTCTTACGCCCCTTGGTCGGGTCGAAGATAATCATACGGCCGGAACGCGCCACACCGTGGTGACCGGAGATGATACCGACGAACGCCGAACCGTGGCCGGGCAACGGCTGCACGTCGAACGTACTGTTCGGGAACATCGCGCCGCTACCGTAGAGGGCTTTGTTTTCCGTTCCGTCCGGGTTCATGTGCATCACGATACGGGAATAGTAGTGGGTCAGGTCGGTGTACTCCCAACGGGTGTACATCACGCGACCGTTATTCATGATGACCGGGTTCCAGTTGGCATCCTGGTCGAATGTCAGGCGGCGCATGCTCTTGTCTTTCGGATTGTACAGCACCATGTTACCTACCGCATCGCTACCGTTCACACAAGGAACTCCCTGGTAGCCGATGTTGGAGATAGCGATCACGCGTCCGTCGGGCAGGTAAGTACCATCGTAGAACTCCAGATCCGGCTCGTCGTTTTCCACAAGCGGCTTGAAACCTGTTCCATCCAAGTTCACTTCATAGATGTTCCAACGCTTGTCGTCCTGTGTCTGTGTGAACATCACGCGGTCCCCGTTCCAGTGCAGCTTCAGGTCGGCGATGGAAGAACCGTTTGCCGGTTTGTAGACCCGGCGCATCTGCACATCGCCACGCAGGTTGGAGAGTTCGACGATCTCGGCATCGAAACCGGAACGGCCGGCAGACTCCTGGTTACTCCAGTTATTGGCCTGCGTACCCAAGGAAGGAGACATGATGAAGTGGGCATCCGAACCGACCTTGAAACGAGCCGCCACGATCTTGTCGGCATCCAGCAACGGGTTTGCCAGCAAGATGGCGCGTTTGTATTCCAATGCCTTTTTAGCATCTGCCATCGCCTGTGCGTCCTTGGAATAGATACCGTTGAAGCCTTTCTTTTCCAAACGGATCAGTTCGTTCAGCATCGGTTCGTATTTGGCGGCATCATACCCCTTCTGCTTCTTCATATCGGCAAAAGCGAGTTTGACAGCCTCGACATTCAGCCAGTCCAGTTCCCTCTGAAGAGAAGCCAGATCTTGGATTTCCTTGATCAGCTCAAGATACTTACGCACCTGTATTTCGAAATTCTTTTCACCGGCAATCTCTCCTGCCAGCTTGGAATAATAAGAACCGTCTTTCAAAGAAGCGATCGCCTTATCCAACGCCTGTTTTTCCACTGAAGCGTCCGGTGTGACCAACCAAGTGTCAAAACCGCCTAAGACAGGATCCATCAGGCCGATCTCGTTCGGGAATCCGGCATTCAGTTCTTCCGCAATCTTGCTCGGCAAGACATTCACCGCCTCGAAATAAACACTACCCCCGCTCGACGAGTCGTCGATTCCGACCTCTGCTTCAAAACGGACATACTTGTTGTCGATCGGATAGACAAGCGTTCCGTTCGCATGGCAGAACACGCCGTGCTTATATTCCTTTCCGTTGATCACGATCTCATGGTCGTATGCATTCGTGTTCATCTTGGGTTTTGCCCAACCGGCCACGCCATATTCATAGGGGACTTCGTCCAGCCATACGGCCGTACCATCCGCTTTGATCAAGCGGGCGTTCGCCCAAACAGCCTGGTCATAGTCCGTACCGTCCGTACCACCGGAAGTGATCAGAACCAGCTTATCCACGCCTTTCAAGTCAACGACAAAAGATTCCGCCTTCGCTTTATGCTTCATCCAAGTCGAGGTGATCGGCATCCCGGCTTTCTTCAGCTTCGCCAGCACCTCCGTCTTTGCCTTAACAGAAGCATCAATCCACGTTTCCACCTTCTTCTGCTTGGGCCCGGCAGACACCATGACAGAAGAAGACAGAAGGAGTGATACTAATAAATAGTATTTGTTCATGTAATAAATTATAAGGTATTATACTTATTATAACGCAGCTTTCGTGTTGGTGAAGCGCAAGCCGTCATTATCGTGGTAGCATGCCCATTCATCAACAATAGCGCCTTCAGGACCAGCCATCATAAAGTGGAATGTTTCCAGTTTTTTCAGGCGAAGAACGTCACCTACATTCTGTACAACGAAGTTTTTGCTCTTGATCGCACCGTGAGTAGCAGGAATAGCAGGAGCATTCGGAGTTTCGTCACCTACTTCAGAGAAGTTGTAAACCCATCCCTTTTCAACCATCCAAGACTCATGTTTGGCCGGGAATTTGGTCTTTACATGTGCATGTTCGGGGATCATCTGTCCCGGAAGCAGGTAGATCGCGTGAGCGAAGTAGCCGTATTCAGGATCGTTGATCCAGAAAATACCGCCCATACCTACGTTTTCAAAATCGCCCAGACCGAAATCAGTCACCCACATGTCCTTAGCCATCAGTTCGGTGAAAGGAACACCGTAGAAAGCGAACATGTCTTTCATTGCTTCCATAGCAACATCCTGTTGGAACTTGCCGTCTTTGTAGAAGTCGGCATTTGTGTACTTCTTTGAATACTTCATTTCTTTATTATTTTTACAGTTAGCATTGTTGTTACATTCATTCTTGCAGTCGCTTCCGCACTGTTCGGTGCATTGTCCTTCGCCTGCCGCTGCGCAACAGGTTGCTTCGCCAGTAGATGTTTTGCCGGTACATGCTGCCATAGAAAGCAGAAGAGCTCCCATAGCGGCCGATTTCATAAGATTCTTTTTCATTTTTTCTCTTGTTTATTTAGTTAGTAATAGTTGTTCCTTATCTATTCCCTGCCGAAGAAACTTGCGTTTCCATAGGGAGAAACTTCTGTTTCCATACGAAGAAACGATTGTTTCATGCCCATGAAACGTTTATTCGATGGCAATCCCTTCTATTTCGATCAATAACTCATCCCGGCAAACGTCCGCCCACATATAAGATATGGGAATATTCAAGTTATATCCTTCCAACAGCCGGCAAGCCTCTTCATAGAAGGATTTCTCTTTCAGGTAGACACGCAGCATTTTCAGTTTCGCCTTACCGATCAGCTGATCGATGTTTTCCATCGTGATATGGAGCTGGCGTCCGAGACCGACTCCTACCAGGCTTTCTTCCCCGCGGATAGCAGCCGTACCGGAAATGTAAACGATCCGCCGGTCATCGAAAGTCATGCTCTTGGCCCGTTCGAACTTAGGTGTCGCTTTCTTCTGTTGGGCAGCTTCGAGGACCTGGTCCGAATAGGCATGGGCGGCAATCTGCAACTTATTGTCGATCGGGGTGGCGTAGCACTCGGGACGGGCAAATACGGCCGCATCCAAGTCGACCAGTATGCCTCCCAGGTTGGCCCCGATACCGGTAGCAGCCGGATAGCCGTTGTTCCAGTCCGTCTTTCCGTAGAAATCGGCACGGGCGTTGTTGAACATCTGGTAATGCTGGTCCGGCCCGTCGAAGCGGGTGATCTGCTCGATGTAGTTCCACTGGCGGATGATGCTGTTTACGGGGAACCCTTCGCGGCGCATCACCTCTCCCATCATGTGGAATACTTCGGCGGACTGTTGCTGGATACCGAAGTTGATCACATCTCCGTGGAAACCTCCGGCAAAGAGGAAACGGCCGTCGGCATTTTCCAGTACGACATACGGGAAACCTGCGTAATGGCGGAAGGTGACATGATCGTCTTCATCCGCTTTGTAGCTATGGACCTCCAGGATCAACCCTGCATTCAGAGGAGGCTGGGAAACGTAGCTCAGTACCGGCTCATGATTGCCGTAGAACTTACGGATCTTCTCGCGCAACATGATGCGGCGGGAGACGTATTGCCCGTTGTCGTTCGGCATACCGAAGAATGCCAGGCGGAGAATCTGTTCGTCCTGGGGCAACTGTGCCAGCAGGGCGTCTACCATCTCGCCAAAGGCAGCCAGCCCGGTCGTATAGATATTGTAATGTATTTTATCGCTATAATTCATAAAGAGTTCACATATTCGGTTAATGCTTCGATATCTTTCTCTGAGACTTTTTTCTCGATGCCGTGCTTATGGACACTGAACACCTCTTTCATGGTAGCGGCACGCCCGTCGAACAAATAAGGAGCCGTACGCCACACCTCACGCAAAGTCGGAGTATCCCAACCTTTTTCGAACTCTATATCTTCACCGATACGGTGGTATTTCATATCCGTATAGTAGACACCGCTATGGCATTCGCCGCACTTCAGCTTTTCGAACACCTTCTGCCCTTCCTTGGCCAAATCGGACAGCTCGCCGTTCACCAGATAAGGGCTGGGCACGGGACGAAGCGATTTCATGTAGGCATCCACACACACGGCGTCTTCTTCGGAAACATCATAAAACTGGATGAAGTTAAAGCCGGCCCGCACAGCCCGTTCCGCATGTTCACGGATACCGGAAATCATGTTGGGAGGAGTCACATGGCTAAAGAGCATGCTCTTGCAGTTCTTGGAGTTGCCGACGCCGTCGTTCATCAAATCCCAATTCATGCCGTCCGTACGACCGTCTCCCGGATGGCAACCGTTACAACTCTGCCAGTTCTGGAAGCAGTGCGAAGCATCGTTGAAATAGCGTTCGCCCTTGTTTTCAGCCGTTTCCTCGCGTCCGGGATTCAGCTCGACCGCCGTGACTTCGTTCGTATTGATATCCATTATGTTCAAGACATCGGCAAAGTAAGTCGGGATAATCAGCTTGTCGCCGTTCAGGATCATATTGCGAGGACCGTTCCCCTCCAGCGGGATACGTTCGCGAAGGCCGTACAAGAAAGTCAGATCATAGTCCAGCACCTCCTTATTGGGATAGTTCAGGAATTTCTCCAACATCGCCTTATGGTCGATCACGCTGACCTCGTGCGTTCCCGAATGGGAGATGAAGACAGACTCGTCGTTGCAGGCAATGCTCCAGATACCGGCCGCACCCCGCTCGGGCTCGTCCACGACAATGGCTCCTAAGAACTCCTGCTTGTCGACATCGATCACGCTGAAAGCACTCGTGTTCATCCATCCCTGCTGCAACTGGGAAGTCGGAACGGTGAAACGCCCTAAGTTGTGCGATACATATATATACTTGCCGTCGGGAGTGATACAGATTCCCCGGAGGGCGTTGCTTCCGTTCGCCAGTTGGATGTCCTTCACCTTCGTAAAGCCATCCATTTCGATGACGGAGACACAGGCGGCCACGTAATCGAGATCAGCCCGCTGTGAAGGGAGGAAGTTCGTGACGAACATATATTTGCCGTCCTTGCTGAACACGGCGGACTTCGGTTCGCGCAATACTTTCACCGTACGCATCACCTTACGGGCCGCCGGATCGATTTCGGAGATCGTGGTCTGGAACTGGTTACATACATATATATGCTTCTTGTCCGGACCGAACATCGGATGGCATGCTCCCGAACCGGTCGGAATGGAAGCCTCCACCCTGCCCGATTCGAGCGACAGGATCTGTAAATGGCCTGTCGTTCCGAATGTCGTCACATACGCCTTGTCGCCCTCTACGAGAATACCCGTCGGCGCTTCGTCCATCGGGAAAGAGCGCAGCAATGTCTTGCCATCAGGCGAAAAAACATCCACCCGCTTTACCCCTTTATCCGTCATCAACAACTCACCTTTGGCATTCGTCACGACATCTGTCGGGAAGAACGGTGGGTTGCCTGCTGAAGCAAAAGAGATGCAACAGCAGGCAAAACAAGCCACCAGTGAGTTTTTAAACATGTATTTTCGTGTGTTCATGGTATATTATATTTTTTTTGCTTTACTATATCCCAACTCAAGCGAAATCGCCTGGGCCACTTTCCTTATACAGTCAGCCGAAACCCGTACGACCTCTTTCGACAGCCGGTCCTTCGGGCCTGAGATCCAGATTGCCCCGCAAGGATAACCCGTATAATTGAAGATAGGCGCCCCGATGCAAATCACACCGTTCAACTCTTCCTCATTATCCATGGCATAGCCCAATTTCCGGACCTTCTCAAGTTCCTCCAGATAAGCGTCACGCGTGGTAATAGTCCGGGCGTTGTAGCGTGTAAATTCCATATAAGACAAATACCGGTCCCGGACCGTATTCGGCAGATAAGCCATGATCGCCTTTCCCGGAGCCGAGCAATGCAAATCGAAAGGTTTCCCCGGCGAGAGGATAAAACGGAACGTATGATGCCCCTGTGCCTGCTCGATAAAGATTCCTTTCCGGTCCCCCAGCACGCCGAAGCATGCCGTCTCTTTCACCTGATCGCGCAAATCACGCAAACGAGGCAAAACCGTTTCCAGCAAATTGTGTTCGTTCAGTGATCTGAATCCCAAAGTTAGCAATTTACGGGATAACTTGTACCGCTTTGTGTCTTCATTATAGATCAAATAATCCAGACGGACCAACGTATTTAAAATACGGTAGGCCGTAGTCTGCGAAATATCAAGGGTTGACTTGATATCCTGAAGCGTCTCACCTTGGGTGTGAAGCGACAAGTACTCAAGTACAGCGATCCCTTTTTCGAGATTCGGCACCTTGTAGTTCTCTTCTGCTTTTTCCATATTTGAAATAACGCTTTCCATATTTGAAATATTGTTTCAGATTTGAATCAAATATAAAGGAGAGCGCAGAAATGCAAGCAGGATGTTTGTAAAAATTAGTTAAGTATGTCGTATAACACAAAACAATGGACAATCGTCAATTTTTCCTGTAGCTGATTACGGCCAGTAGGTTAAAGAACACGGCGAACAGACAAACCGCCATGAAGTGCCCGGTGAGGTCAGCCAAAGTGCTGCTTTTCAAATAAACCATCCGCATCACTTCGACCAAATAGCGGAGCGGATTGACACGCGTCAGTTCCTGCGCCCAGACCGGCATACTGCTGATCGGTGTGAACATACCGCTCAGGAGGACAAAAATAATCATAAAAAAGAAAGCCGTGAACATCGCCTGCTGCTGGGTGGACGAGACGGACGAGATCGCCAGACCGAAGCCGGTAAACGCCATCAGGTAGACTGCCGCAAACAGATAGATGATCCCCATATTGCCTACCGGCAGCAGCCCGTAGACCAACCAGGCGATACAGGCGCCTATCGTGAGCAGGAAAAGACCGATAATCCAGAACGGTATCAGCTTGGAGAGCAGGAACAGGGCTTTCGGGACAGGCGTCACGTTGATCTGTTCGATCGTCCCTTTCTCCTTTTCGCTCACGATGTTCAGGGCGGATAGGAAACCGCCGATGAGCGTCAGCAGGAAAGCCATGATGCCGGGAACCATATAGTTCTTATAATTCAGATGCGGATTGAACAGGTTCGTGGCACGGATTCCGCCCCCTGCGGCCGATACGGACGAGAGGACATTCTCTTCCTGATTGAAATCCCGGATGATGGACGCGAGGTATGAGCTGCCGATTCCTCCCTTCGTCCCGTTCACGGCATCGGCGGCGATCAGGAGCTCGGCCGTTCCCTCCCGTCCCAGCCGTTCTTCGAAACGGGACGGGATCTCGAGAATGATATCGGCGGCATTGCTTTCGATGGAAACCAAAGCCTCGTCGTAGCGGGGCGAAACATCCGCCAGACGGAAATAGCCGGAGGAAAGGACCTTGTCTGTCAATTGGCGGGAAAGGACGGAATGGTCGTTATCCACGATACTCAGGTTGATATTCCGCATCTCGAAATTGGCGGCAAAAGGGAGGACCACCAGTTGTATGACCGGCAACAGGAAGATGATACGGGGCAGGAACCGGTCCCGCCTGATCTGTTTGAACTCCTTCTCCAATAAATATTTCAGCATCCTCATCATAATCGTATTTTAAAACGTTTCACACTCAACCCTATCAGCACGACTGCCATCAATGCCAACACGCCTATTTCCTGCAGGACGGAACCGAAGCCCAAGCCTTTTATCATGATATCTTTCACGGCGATGATATACCATTTGGCCGGCACGATATTGGAAATGACTTGCAGGATCTCCGGCATATTCTCGATCGGGAACACCATCCCGCTAAGCAACATGACAGGCAGCATCAGGACAACGGCGCTGATCAGCATGGCGGCCTGCTGGGTGTCGGCGATCGTCGAGATCAGCAATCCCAGGCACAACGCCACCAATGCGTAGAGGACGGAAACGCCCACTAACAGCGACAGGCTGCCATTGATCGGCACATCCAGCAGGAAGTACGACAAAGCCAGGATAGTGGCTATATTCACCAGGCTCAGCAACAGATAGGGAGTCGCTTTTGCCAGAATGATATAGACCGGTTTCATCGGAGAGACGAGAAGCACTTCCATCGTCCCGATCTCTTTCTCCTTCACGATCCCGACGGAGGTCATCATGGCGCAGATCAGAATCAGGATCAGCCCCATGACACCGGGCACGAAGTTATAGGCGCCCTTCATTTGAGGATTGTAGAGCAACCTGATTACCGGCGTAATCGAGTTGCCGGTTGAAAGTGGCTTCGCGTTGCTATTTCCGCTTTCCACTATTATCTGCGTGGCATACGCGGATAGCTGGGTGGCTTCGTTCGGATCGGTAGCGTCAACCAATAGCTGAATGCCACTTTCACCTTTCATCTTTCCACTTTCAACGGCTATTCCGGCAGGGATGACGATCACCATCCGGACTTTTCCCTGGCGGAAAAGGGACCGGCCTTCTTCTTCGCTATCGATCATTTTGTAGATGCTGAAATACTCGCTGGCGGCAAAGTGCGAAATCATCTTCTGCGTCACCTCGTCCCGGCTCTGGTCCAAGATCGCGACAGGCGCACGTTTGATCTCCGTCGTGATCGCATAGCCGAAGAGGATGATCAGGATCACAGGCATCAAGAGCAGGATCATCATCGTCCGCTTATCGCGGAAGATGTGGATAAATTCTTTCTTAACAAAAGCAGTAAAAGAACTTTTCATGCTTATTTCTTAATTTTCAATTCTCAATTCTCTTCGCTCTCCGTGCCAACGCATGGAAGACTTCGTTCATATTACCGGCCCCGAAAGACGATTTGAGGGCGGAAGGGCTGTCGAGGGCTTCGATCTTTCCATCTACCATGATGGAGACACGGTTGCAATACTCCGCCTCGTCCATATAGTGGGTGGTGACAAAGACCGTAATGCCCCGTTCGGCAGCCTGGTAGATCAGTTCCCAGAACTGGCGGCGGGTGACGGGATCGACCCCTCCGGTCGGTTCGTCCAGGAAAACAATCCGGGGCTCGTGGATAATGGCGACGGAGAAAGCCAACTTTTGCTTCCAGCCCAACGGCAAGGCGTCAACCAAGGTGTTCCGTTCGTTCTCCAGGTCAAGCACCCGGAGCAACTCGTCCGTCTTCGCTTTCAGCTGCTTTTCGGAAAGGCCGTATATGCCGCCGTACAACCGGATATTCTCCCAGACCTTCAGGTCGCCGTAGAGGGAGAACTTCTGGCTCATGTAACCGATATGCCGTTTGATCCGTTCCGTTTCCTTATAGATATCGAAACCGGCAACCATTCCCGTCCCGGAAGTCGGCGACGAAAGGCCGCACAACATGCGCATGGCCGTCGTCTTGCCTGCCCCGTTCGCCCCCAGGAAGCCGAAAATCTCCCCCTCGCCTACCGTGAAGCTGATATGGTCGACGGCGGTAAAGGTCCCGAAGCGTTTCGTCAGTTTATCTGTTTCTATTACGTTCATAATTCTTTCTGTTTTAAAAATAGCCGTCCCAACTCGGGACGGTCCTTTTCATACCTACAAAGCCATAAAACAGTCCTCGATACCGGGTTCTATCGGTTCGATTCCGATATCCGCATGTCCTTTTGCCGTCAGGAAAGCCTGCAAATCCCTGCGAAAGGCAGCTTCCCCCTCTTTCTCCACCACATCCTTCCGAATGGAGAAATGATGCGCGTCCCCGAAAGAGAAGCAGGAGTCCGCATCCGGATATGTCCTGAGATCGAGCAACAGCTTATACATCGAAGCCGACCGGATGGCATACAAATGCTTATCGAACGTAAGGCGGATGCCTTCCGGCGTATCGACCGACAGGCAACGCCCGCCACGCATCAGCGCGACACGGTCGCAACGGGAAGCCTCGTCCATATAAGGCGTCGAAACCAGGATCGTAATCCCTTGCCTCTTCAGCCGGTCCAGCATATCCCAAAACTCCACACGCGAAACCGGATCGACCCCCGTCGTCGGCTCGTCCAGGAAAAGGACATCGGGCCGATGGATCAGCGCACAGCTCAACGCTAACTTCTGCTTCATCCCGCCGGAGAGTTTCCCGGCTTTACGTGTCTTGAAAGGCTCTATCTGGACATATATATCCCGGATCAGGTCATAGTTTTCACGGACAGTCGTATTGAACACGGTAGCAAAGAAATTCAGGTTCTCTTCCACTGTCAGGTCCTGATAAAGAGAGAAGCGTCCCGGCATATACCCGACACGCCACCGGATTTCCTTATAATCGCGTACGACATCCAGCCCGCAAACCGATGCCGTACCGCTATCCGCCAACAGCAAGGTAGTCAGTATCCTAAACAGCGACGTCTTACCCGCCCCGTCCGGCCCGATCAGCCCGAAAAGTTCCCCTTCGCCGATATGCAACGAGATATCCTGCAAAGCCTGAACCTCCCCGTATGCCTTATTTATGTGTCGAATATCTATCTCTCTCATATAATTGTCAATTGTCAATTAAATATCACTTCCCCATATTGTCCGATCTTCAAGTAACCGTCGTTCTTGACGGCGATCTTGACGGCATAGACCAAGTTGGCGCGTTCGTCTTTGGTCTGGATTCCTTTCGGGGTAAACTCCGACTTTTCGGAAATCCAGGTGACCGTACCGGGATATTCCCTTTGTTCCTTTTCTCCGAAATCTGCAAAGACACGAACCTGCTGTCCGAGTTTCAACTGCGTCAGTTGTTCGGCGGTAGGATAAGCGCGGAGATACAACAGATCGGTGTCGGCTATCTTGTAAAGCGGCTTGCCGGCAGTCGTGACTTCACCCGGTTCGGCATATTTCACGAGGACAGTGCCGGACTGCGGGTTGACGATGCGGCTCTTCTGCAACTGGTCGTCCAGCTGCATGATCTGGTAGACGATACTTTCCGCTTCGGCATCCGCCCCACCTGTCGTTTTATGCAAGGTCGAATATTGGGCATCCAGTTGTTTTTGCAACACCTTAATGTTGTTGACGATATCATCGATCTGTTTCTGGTTGCCGGCTTTTGCCTTCACCAGGTTCTCCATACGCTGCTGTTCGCTCCGGGCGACGGCAATCTGCTGTTCGAGGGAAGCGATCTGTTTACGGATATCCGGTTTGCGGATGTCCACGCTACGGAGGCCCGCTTCGAGCTGCTTTTTCCGGAGATAAAGCTGCGTACTGTCCACATAGCCCAACACGGCTCCAGCTTCGAGGCGGTCACCTTCCTGCAGGTTCAATTCCATAATCTTCCCGTTCGCCTCCGAAGAAACGATTATTTCGGTGGATTCGAATGCTCCGGTGGCATCGAAGTCGTTGTTATTGCTGCTGCAAGCAGACAAAGCCAGAACAAAACTGAATAAAAGAATCTGTTTCATATTGATCGTATTTAATCTTCATTTGTTTACATCGTTTGTCGTGTACATATAATTATAGATCGATTGCAACTGTTGTATCCGGTGTGCGGCTGCCGCTTGGCGGGCCTGGTCTTCGGAGTTGATTTCGCGGATAAGGTCGGTGACGGAGATCACGCCGTTCGCCAGCTTGACTTCGGCTGCCTTCTTGATGCTGGTGCGGAGGCGGATGATCTCGTCGTCGGCTTTCATCAGATCGGTCATCTTTCGGATCTCCGTGTTCTGCTGTGTCAGTTGGAGACGCGTGTTGAAGAGGAATGTCTCCCGCTGCACCTCTACTGCCTGGCGGTTCGTGGCAATCTTCCGGCGATCGTTCTTCAAGGTATATAGTTTACCCATGTTCCAGCTCAGGCGGACACCGGCGACATAGAACGGATTGAAACTGTCTTCCAACATATTCAACCCCGGCCGACCGTAACCGCCCTGGAAGAAAGCGCCGACATGAGGCATCAGGCCGGCAGTCAACTGCCTGTTCTGCAGTTCGAGCAACTCGCTTTTGGCATCCAACGCACGAAGCTCCGGCCGGTCGATCACAGGCGACAACGAAGGTGTCCCCGGCAACGAAGGAACTTCCAGCACGAACGTCCCGGCATCCGGACGGCCGATCAAGGCTGCCAACATCTTGCCGTAAGCCGAACGGGCGGCCTTCAACTCGATCTCCTTCTGGCGGGCGTTCAACAATTCGACTTCCATGCTTTCACGGTCGGACTGGTTGGCAACGCCGTTCTCCATCATGGCCGAGATACGGTCGATATTGAGTTGCAACTCTTTCTGGAGCAAACCATTCTGGCGGATCAGCTCCTCCTGCAGAAGACAACCGAAATAAAGCTGGTTCACCCGGTCGTTCAAGGTATAAAGGTCGCTGTTCAACTGTTCCCGGTCGGCCGTCGCCTGCGCCTTCGTCAACCGGCGGGTGGAACGGATCGCACCACCGTCCCAGATCGTCTGGTTCACTTCAGCCACCACCTGGTACTGATCCTTGCTGAGTGTCGGGATCTCGATTCCGGGAATGGTTGCCGACAGCTTGTCGGCGTCGAACGGCAACTTCGTCACATCGCTCTGGTACGTTGCCTTTGCGTTGACCGAGAGCTGCGGCATCCAGCCTTTGGCGGCATTGGAGAGGTTATACTGTTCGGTCTGTCCGATCAACCCGTACTGGCGTATCTGCGGATAGTTGGCATGCGCCCATTCGTAGCACTCGTCCAGCGTAACACGCTCCTGCGCTTCCGTTCCTTCCGCCATAAGGGGAAAGACGAGCAACAGGGCGATCTGTTTCCAGCTATACAGAAATGTCTGTTTCATATAGACCCTCCTTTCATTCTTTTACAGTTTGCAGCTCGTCCGGCGTCAGCAACCGGAGCATGACATCCGTGATAAAGGCCTTTCGCTCCAATAGAAAGTCCTCGAACTTCCGGGGATCGCCTTCGAAGAAGACACTCGTGAGCGGATTCCTCACCAATACCGGGAAAACGACCAAGCTCAACAACGTGGAAGCCACATAGACAAAGGGGAGTTTCTTTAGCAACCCTTTGTCCATTTCTTCCTGCATCTGTTTCTGCAAACGCAAAAGCGGTTCGAGGCGTATGGGATCACGCAGAATCGCACGATAGAGATGTTCCGGGTCCCGATTGAATTCATTCACCACAAATATCGGGAACAAAGGATTCGCCCGGATCATGGCCATATACTGGTCCACAATCCTCGGAATCTTATCCAAACAAGCAGCCGGCTCATTCACGATCATTTCGATATTGGGCAGCAATGCCCCTATCAACTGTCCGAAGATAGCATCGAAAAGCATCTCCTTCGTACGGAAATAATAGTGCATGGCCGTACGGCTGATCCCGACCTCGGTAGCGATATCGCCCATCTTGGTCGCCTCATACCCTTTCCTGACAAACACCCGTTTAGCCGCTTCGATAATCCGGCTTTCCATGTCTTGAAGTTCTTCTGTATTCATCGTTGTAATGTTATTAAATATTTCATCTTACATGTCTGACACACATGTCAAAAGTAGTATAAAAAAACAGGAGCGCAATAGCTACACTCCTGTTTTTAATATCTTTTAGCGATTAATCGCTTCTTACTTATCTATTGTACGGGCCGGAACCCCCTCGAAAGTCATTTTAACAGGATTTATGAATCCGTTCTCATCGAAAGTCATCCGGTCGATACAAGTCACCCGGTGGTCGCGGGTATTGTCGTTCAGCGGACGTCGATGGTAGACGATGTAGTAGTCTTCCGAGTTCGGCACGTGCAATACGGAATGATGTCCGGCTCCCCGCGCTATCGTCGAATCCTGCTGGAGAATGGTGGCGACACGGTCAAACGGTCCGAAGGGCGAATCGGCAATCGCGTAGGCAACGCAATAATCGGGACCGGTCCAACCTCCTTCACTCCACATGAAATAGTACTTTCCGTTCTTCTTGAACATGAACGGGCCTTCCACATATTTATCCGGTGTCACCTCCTTGTAGACCGTCCCGTCTTCAAAGGGAACCAACCCGGTAAAGTCGTCGTTCAGGCGAACGACATTGCAATGTCCCCATCCTCCGTAATACATATAGTAGCGGCCGTCGTCGTCACGGAATACGAACTGGTCGATCGGCTGCGCCCCGTTCACGATCTCGTTGATAAGCGGTTTGCCTAACAGATCCTTATAAGGACCTTGCGGACGGTCGCTGACGGCAACCCCGATGCCTCCTACTTCACCTTCATGCACATCGTTGGCTCCGAAAAAGAAATAATATTTGCCGTCCTTATGGATGATAGACGGCGCCCACATGGCTTTCTTCGCCCATTTCACGGCGGAGGTATCGAGGACGGACGAATGCTTCGTCCAGTTCACCAGGTCCTTGGACGAAAAACAATCGAAATAGGTCTGCCTCTCATACGCGTCGCTCCAAGTCGGGAATATCCAATAAGTATCGCCGTAAATGATCCCTTCCGGATCGGCGTACCATCCTTCGAGCACGGGGTTGCCGCCGGCCGCCACTTCATCAGTAGCCGCCTTTTGTTGCTTCGGCTGTCCGCAAGCCGCTAAAGCAGCGGCACATAACAGCATGTATAAACATTTTTTCATTGTACGATTTTTTACCTTTATGATCTTTTTACTTTTGTTCCATATTCTTAGCCAACCCCCCTTCGGATGTTTCCTTATAGAGGCTCGGCAGGTCGTTTCCGGTCTGGCGCATCACTTCGACTACCTGGTCGAAACTTACCCGGTGCTTGCCATCGGAGAAATTGGAGAAGGTGTTCGCATCCAGCGCACGGGCTGCCGCAAAGGCATTACGTTCGATACAGGGAATCTGGACCAGACCGCAAACCGGGTCGCAAGTCAGTCCCAGGTGATGTTCCAGCCCCATCTCGGCCGCATACTCGATCTGGGCGGGCGTCCCCCCGAACAACTGGCTGGCCGCCGCTGCCGCCATCGCACAAGCCACGCCGACCTCTCCCTGACATCCAACCTCGGCTCCGGAAACGGAAGCATTCGTACGCACCACATTGCCGAACAACCCGGCAGTCGCCAACGCACGCAAGATGCGGGAGTCACGGAAATCGCGGGATTCTTTCAGGTGATAGAGCACAGCCGGCATGACACCGCACGAACCGCAGGTCGGGGCCGTCACGATCTTGCCTCCGCAGGCGTTCTCCTCGGAAACGGCCAAAGCATACGCATAGACCATCCCGCGGCTTTTGATGCTGCTGCCGTAGCCTTTGGCACGGATCATATAGTCGGATGCCTTACGCCGGATCCCTAGGCCTCCGGGCAGAATGCCTTCGGCTTCGAGCCCGTTGCGGACCGCCTGTTGCATCACTTCCCATACTTCGGCCAGATAGTCCCATATCTGCGGGCCTTCACACTGTTCGACATATTCCCAATAGGAATGGCCGGTCTTTTCGCACCAGGCCTGTATGCCCTTGATGGTATTCATTTCGTAGACCTGGCCCTGCGTCAGCTCGTTGTAAGATTCGTTTGCCAGCGTTCCGCCCCCAATACTGTAAATCGTCCAGTTATCCAGTTCCTCTCCGCTTTCGTCAAACGACTGGAACAGGATGCCGTTCGGGTGGAAAGGCAGGAACACTTTCGGTTCCCAGATGATGTTGGTCTTGGCCACCGGGTTCAACACTTCGAGAATTGCCGCATCCGTCATGTGGCCTTTGCCTGTAGCCGCCAGGCTACCATAGAGGGTTACATTAAACCGCACAGCCCCCTGATTGCGTTCCAGAAACATCCGGGCGGCACGCATCGGCCCCATCGTGTGGCTACTGGACGGCCCGTGACCGATCCGGTATATTTGCTTGATTGATTCCATTTACTTATACTTTTAAAAATATATTCCGCTTATAAAGCAGCCACAAAATTACATAAATTATCAATGCATTCGACGCTGCAATCAAGACCGGATAATAATTTCCCGTATATTGTTCGAGACCATGAAAAAGAGATATCCCTATACATCTGAAACTAATCACGTTAGCCAACATGTAAGCCACTATCGAATTCATGCCGTAGACTTTCAGCCAAGTCAGGTTCTTCCGATGTCCCTTATAATCGATCCAATAATAGAACACGCCCATCAGCAGAAAACAGTAACCGCTGCTGACCAGCACCATCGAACTCGTCCATATCTTCTTGATCACCGGAAGCTGCAATCCCCACAGCCAGCCCAGGGCAACCATTGCCACGCCGATCCCCAGCAGCCATTGCCATTTGCGCTTCCGGTCCATCGCACTTTTCAGGATCTGTCCGGCAAAGAGTCCGGTCAGCACCGTCACCCCGAAGTTCAGGCTGCTTAATATCCAGGTATAACGGTATGATTTGGCAAACACGACCTGCCCGTTCTCGACCACGGCAGCATCCCGGAACCGTCCCAACACGGTACGGTCCACCCATTCGGCCAGGTTTCCGTCGGGCGTGTAGTTGCCACCTCCATAACCGTCGACCGTAATGAACTGCATCGCGCCCCAATAGGCCAGCAAGAGAGCGACTGCCGTCCCGATCTGAACGGAGAGCCGCACATGCAGGAACAGCATGGCCGCGATCAGGTAGCCCATCGCAATCGCCTGCAACGTGTTCGAATAAAGATAAATCCGGTCCGGATCCAATCCTAACAGATTTCCCTGGCACATCATCCCGAAAATCCAGAGCAATATGACGCGTTTGATGATACGGCGGTACACCGCCCATTTATCCGGCATCGCCTTATAGCGGGAAAGGGCGAACGGCATCGACACGCCCGCCATGAACATGAAGAGCGGCATCACCAGGTCCCACGAAGAGAAACCTTCCCACTGCACATGCGAGAAGCCCCACAGAAAGTCATTATACCACGACGCGTCTATCGCACGTCCGAGAGGATGCAGAATCCCTTCCAGCGCCACCAGGCAAAACAAATCGAAGCCACGCAACACGTCGAGCGACTCCAGGCGTTTATAAGCTGAGTTCATGAAATGTATG
Source organism: uncultured Parabacteroides sp. (assembly GCF_902493135.1). Classification (GTDB taxonomy): domain Bacteria; phylum Bacteroidota; class Bacteroidia; order Bacteroidales; family Tannerellaceae; genus Parabacteroides. The sequence goes on along the minus strand of NZ_CABUOD010000001.1, from coordinate 115,401 downwards.
ATTTGTTAAACTTTTAAGAAAATCCGTTGACGATACAGGAAGTACAGGAATCCCCAACAAACGGCAATGTAACCGATCGATACGACCAACGGTTGAACGGTCTCCGGCATCAGCCCGGCAAGCCCACCGAACAAAGCGTCGGAAGTGAAAGAGAAATTGACGAACTCCTGGGCCAGATAGATCGTGATAGAGTTCACGCCGATCACCTTAAAGAACAGCGTCCATTTACGAAACTCCAACACGTCGACAACATAAAAGAACAGAGCAAACATCCACACGGAGTAAGCCCCGACAACACAGACAAACGAACTCGTCCACAGGTTCTTATTGATCGGAAATAAAAGGTTCCAAAGCAAACCGACAACCAACAGGACAGCCCCGGCAACAACCAGTCCGCCCACTTTCTTCTTATCCGTCAGCCCTTCCCGCCTCATCTTGATGAACTCACCCGTAAACATACCTAACAGTGCAGTCGCAATCGCAGGCACAGTCGACAGAATCCCTTCGGGATCATGTACCGTCAAGTGCAGGCGTCCGGGCAACAGCAAACGGTCCACATAGCCGACCAGCGAGCCTTCCATCGTAAACACCCCCATCCCGTTGCCGTCCGGCGCCGGGACAAAAGCCAACAACAACCAGTATCCGACCAGGATAGCCGCCGTGATCCAAACGCGCGTGATCGTCCGCGTATTGACAAAGATCAACGCCCCGAACATCCATGCCAGACCGATGCGCCCCAGCACGCTGGCATAGCGCTGATGTTCAAAATCGAAATTCAGCAATCCATTGTAGACAAAGCCCAGAACCACCAACGTCAGCCCGCGGCGGATAATCTTCTTATAGATATCGGCATCCGTCTTTCCCTGCTCCCGCTGCTTCTCCAATGAGAACGGAAACGAGATACCGGCAATAAACAGAAACAACGGGAAGATCGTGTCGTGATGCGTCAGCCCGTCCCACTTCACATGGTGCATCTGGTCGCCTATCGCCTGAAAAAAAGGATTCGGGAACAACGTCGCCAGCGCAACGAAAAGAGAAGCTCCTCCCATAATAAAGAACATATCAAAACCCCTCAGGGCATCCAGCGATAGCAGCCGCCGGGACTGTTTTTGTTTTTCCATCAGACTAATGCTTTCAATTGTTCAACATGGTATTGTTTTTATTACACTTCCACAAAAGTACATACAGAATTAACCGAAAACAAATATTCGGGAATAAAAGAGTCTGGCTGTTCTATTTTTTCCGGAACAATGGTTACAATGACTTAACTCAAAAAATGTCCGAACGGGACGTGGCAAGATAGGCAAATTTCACTTAACCCTTCTCTTCACCTCAGAATTGGAAGTACTCCTTTCCTGCAAGTGTTTCACCTTGCTATTGCCGAAGTTATAGGAACAGCGCAGGCCGACTTGAAAGGCTTCTCCACCCGTGTATTTACTGGTTGACAAATAGTCATTGGTGATAACTATCTTTCTTGAAGTTTCAATTTTTCCATCATTCAGAAAAGCCATTCCTCCATAATAAAGCGCAACAGAAAAATCATTTATATTGACACTCAATTCTGTTCTGAATGATAAATTGTGCGGATAGGTTGCATAGGCTGTACGCTGCTTGGAGTAATAGCTTCCCATTAAATTAAAACGGATGTTTTGCTTTGGAAATAGCAGAAAGCTGTTATAAAGATTTACATTTGCCGAATGATAGTGATAGCTCAATAACCCCACCTCCGATTTCCCCTTCATGGAGTTCCAAGCATAATTGGCTGAAATATTGGCTGATCCTCTTCCGTTTAAGTAATTGAGGTTGGTGTTATATCCGACTCCTATGTAATGGAATTTGCCTACATTTTCAGGTTTGTTTTCTATAACTCCTCCATCGACAGAATGCTGAATCACATTTTGCATATCGTTTGTAAATTCGTGTTGCAGACTGAAAAAGTGTCGGTTGTTGAAACTATAATTGATGTTTTCGTAAAAAAACTTCGTCGGTTGCAAATAGGGATTTCCTTTGGAATATTCCGTCGGAGAGATGCGTACGATGAATGGGTTTAGAAGATCGAAAGAAGGGCGATCCAATGAATAGGATGCCGAATATCCGATGGAATGTTTTCGTGCGATCTGATAATTCAGGTTCATCTGTGGCAACACTCTGAAAAAGTTCGTTTTGAAAGAGAAGTTTTGCCGATGTTCTTTCCCCTCATATCTTGTGTACTCAAAACGTGTACCAAAAGAGGTGTAAAGTTTGCCCCAGTTTTTCGATAAGTCGAAGAAGAGAGTCGGAGTAAACTCGTCGACATCAAAATCGCAGCTTTGTTCGGGGTCTAACGTAAAGCGGTCATTATCCCATCCCAAATACTCATTACTGGTCCGAATGGCCGAATAATAAGCATCTGCTCCGAAATCGTAGGCAAAGTCTTTCCCGAATTTTCCTCCATATTCAATTCTTGCCGAATAAATAGTAGAGTTTTGAGGTACGATTTGCCATTCTTTCAAATAGAGCGAGAGGATATTCCTTTGTTGGTCTACATGATTCATTTCATTGATCACGTTTTGTTTGTTCGCGTCATACAAATAATCCACATCAGCCGTCAGATAATTATCCCGATCTTTCGGACGGTATTGGTAATTAATGTTAGCTGTGATATTCTTCCCTTTCCGGATATGATCAGAAAGGGTGGTAATGAATTGGTCTGTATGCCGATAGTGCGTCAAGTCGTTCATTCCGCCATCATCGTCTTTCAGGGATCCGAAAATATTGACACCTAAACTCTTTGTCTCTGAGAATTGGTAAACTCCCATGAAGTTCATCTGATAAGTATGCGCTTTCGATTTTTCCAATCCTGCACGGTTGATGGCATACCCTTCTTTCAAGTAGTAAGTTTCGTCTTCCACTTCTTTGTAATTCCTGTAATTTCCTGCGGAAACACTGAACACATTGCTCCATTTGCTTTTCGCATAATCCAATGTAAGACTTCCCGTTTCCTTGAAGTCATGGGTCTTCCATACTTGTCCATTGAGGAATCCTTTCAGACCTTCATCTTCTCTTTGCTTCAATTTAATAGACAGAACGCTATTTGCTCCTTTATACTTGGCGTCAGGAGTACGGATGACATTTATCGTTTCTATATTATCGGCAGGCAAAGCCTTTAAATAGACAGCTAATGCTTCTCCTGAAAGATTCAGCTTCCTGTCATTTACATAAACGACAGGAGAACTACGCCCCACAACCGTGATCATCTCATTTTGCACAGTTAACATCGGGACCATTTTCAAGGCTTCGAAGGCATCATTATTCTTTAAGGGATTGTCGTTCATGTTGTAGACAAGTCCGGTAGGAGTTGTAACGATAGTTCGTCTTTTGGCTGAAATTTCCACTTCTTTCAGGGTGTAATCCGGGTTCTCCTCCAATTGAATGTCCACATTTGCTTTGCCCATAAATTCAGAGGATTGCAATTCGCGGGGAAGATAGCCAATAGCTGACGCGACTAAGGCAGTTGAATGATTGCTCACGGTTATTTCAAAACAACCCATGCTGTCACATTGGATCATATTGTCGCAATGTATGTCTATTAATTCAGCAATAATGGCATATGGAATCGGAGAACCCTCTTTGGTCATAATTCTGCCTTTGAGCTTTTCCGGGACGGATATTTCCGAAGTCTTTGTCTCTTTCCATTCCAAACTGAAGAGGGATGAATGCATGGGAATAACATTCGCTATTGCCATAGTGACTGAATAAACCAATAGACAGAATGTCAATATATGCTTTTTCATGTAACAGTATTTTATATCATTAATACAAAAGCATCATCGATGCTTACGGACTAATGCCAGCAAGGTATGCAAAATAACCATACACTCAAAAGAAAATCCCCCAATATTATTCCAATAATAATATTTAACAAAAAACAAATATTGCAACTATTCAACGATTAGAACTATTGTAAACGAAAGGACAAAATCGAATGAACCTTATCGATTAAATTTATAAATATAGATCCTTTTTCCGCATCAGCAACTTAGAAGAAAGACCGGATCTTTCCGGATATGTGAAAATGTTTCACCTTTCCCCAAACAGTGAAAATAAATTTTCCACCGCATGAAAATTTATTTTCCCGCTATGGAAAATTTATTTTCGTGCGATGGAAACTTATTTTTCATGCAAGGGTATCAGGATATTATTCCCAACCGAAATTCTCTTCATACCGGTCGAAGACAGGTTCCTCTTCGATGCCGTACCTACGGAGCAGGTCGCGTACGTATTGCAGGTCTTCGGGAGTAAAACAACGCTCTTTGCGTTTCAAGCGGTAAAAATGAGTGGTCCCGAAATATTCCCTCATCTCCCGCCGTATCTCTTTTGCCTGGCGATAAGGGATATTATCCAGCAAATGTTCCATCCCATAGGCGTTTTTCAACGGGCTGTCGTCCATGAATCCGGGACAATCGCCATCGGGAACAACGCGCTCAGGGTTGACCACCTTCACCACCCAGCGTTCTTTCGGGATATACAGCGACGCCTGGAAACGCAGGCAGGTGGAAGCATGCAGGCAGTTCTTTTCAAGGCAGAGAGCAAAATCGTCCGGAACTAAAGAATAATCTAATTTTTTTAACATGGTATTGTTTTATTTGATATTATACAAAAGTACACACAGATCCGGCGGAAAGCAAACATTTATGCCCAAAAGAGACCTTTTCGCAACAAATAAGTTCCTTTTTTGGAAAACAAAAAGGAATAAGTTATCTTTGTCATGGATATAAACAAGAACAGATCAAAATTATGACACAACTGATTGTTGAAATAGAAGACCCATCTGTAGTGGCCAATATAAAGAAAGCCATCAGTATGTTACGCGGAGTTTCAAAAGTACATGTAAAAAAAAATACAATTCCTAATGTTCAAACGCGCCAAGCCATTCATGAAATTGAAAGTGGAGACACGATAAAATGTAGTTCATTTGAAGATTATCTTGATAAAGTAAAAGAATGAAATACACACTCGAATTTACCCATCAATATTTAAAAGATCTTAAACAGGCCCGTCGGCGACAGTTAGATGAATCAAAACTTAATGATATCATTCTCTTATTGATGAATGATAAAGAACTACCGGCGAAAAATAAAGATCATGCATTAAAAGGAAACTACAAAGGATGCCGTGAATGCCATATAACCCCGGATTGGCTATTGATTTACAAACGAGATGAAGGACGACTCATATTAGCTTTGGTTCGGAATGGATCACATAGTGACCTGTTTTAGGATTCAGGAGAAACAATATTGTAAATTTATTCGTATGTTTGCAGGCATAACCTAAAAATAATATAGACAATGACAGCAATCATTTTAATAGCAGTGATCGTGATCCTGGCCATCTGGATCGCTTCCTTGTATAATTCGTTAGTGAAATTACGTAACAACCGCGAGAACGCATTTGCCGACATCGACGTACAGCTCAAGCAACGCCATGACCTTATCCCGCAGTTGGTCGAAACGGTCAAAGGTTATGCCTCGCACGAAAAAGAGACACTGGAACGCGTCATCAACGCCCGCAACGGGGCGATCAGCGCCAAGACGATCGACGACAAGATCGTGGCTGAAAATGCACTGACTTCCGCACTGGCCGGATTGAAGATCACGCTCGAAGCCTATCCCGATCTGAAAGCCAACCGGAACTTCTTGCAGTTGCAGGAAGAAATCTCCGACCTGGAAAACAAACTGGCTGCCGTACGCCGCTATTTCAATTCGGCTACGAAAGAGTTGAACAACGCGGTCGAGACATTCCCGTCCAACCTGATCGCCGGCATGTTCGGTTTCAAGAAGGAAGTGATGTTCGACCTGGGCGAACAACGCGCCACCCTCGAAGAAGCACCTAAAATCAAGTTCTAAGGATGCAATACGTCGGTATACAGACCCAACAGAGCAGGAATAATTTCCGATCCCTGCTCCTGCTTTGCTTGTTTCCCTGCCTGGTAATGGGACTGCTTTTCGCATTTTGCTACCTGTTCCACCTGTTGGCGATGAACGACGACGGCATGACGGGGGCCGAGATATTAAGATATTCCACCGGGATGTTCATCCATCTGGCGCCATACGTGTTGGGCGGCGTACTCATCTGGTTCATCATCGCCTACTTTGCCAATACGAGCATCATCAACGCGGCAACCGGCTCCGAACCTTTGTCGAGAATGGAAAACAAAAGGGTATATAACTTGGTGGAAAACCTGTGCATGAGCCAGGGAATGAAAATGCCCAAGATCAATATCATCAACGACGATTCGCTGAACGCTTTTGCAAGCGGCATCAACGAAAGGACCTACACCGTCAGCCTCTCGCGGGGGATCATCGACAAGTTGGATGACCAAGAACTCGAAGCGGTCATTGCACACGAACTGTCGCATATCCGCAACAAGGACGTGCGCCTGATGATCGTATCGATTGTCTTTGTCGGCATCTTCGCCATGCTCGCACAGATGGCCATGCGCTCCGTCTACTACTCGTCGATGAGCCGCAGGAGAGACGAGAAAAACAACACAGCAATCATCATCGTCTTAGTCATGATCGTTGCAGCCATCGGTTATTTCTTTTCCATGCTGATGCGTTTCGCCATCTCGCGCAAACGGGAATACCTGGCCGACGCCGGGGCCGCCGAGATGACCAAGAATCCGCTCGCCCTCGCCAGCGCACTGCGGAAAATATCGGCCGATCCCGACATCGAAGCCGTCAAGCGCGAAGACGTAGCCCAGCTTTTCATCCAGCATCCGGGCAAACAAGCCAAAAGCGCACTGAGCGGTTTAAGCGGGCTTTTCGCCACCCATCCGCCCATCGAAAAGCGGATACAAGTGCTCGAACAATTCTAAATTTAATCAAGAATTAATCTCCAAAATCATTCCAACCACGGCATTAATTTAATATCTTTGGTGCCGGATAAAAATAAGTGTTGGAAATGATACAAAAAGAATTGATTGGCGATCTCAAGCTGAAATGGGATCGCATGCAGCAGGCGATGCAGAAGATTAATGCCGACGGATGCCTGCTCACCGTGGACGTGAATCTGTATTATACAACCGGACGTATCTATAGCGGCTATTTCTATCTTCCGGCGGAAGGTGCTCCCTGGTTCTTCGTGAAACGGCCGAACGGGCTGGCCGGCGATCATGTGGAATACATCCGCAAACCGGAACAAATGGCTGAGTTCTTTGCGTCCCACGGCTTGAAAATGCCCGAAAAACTGTTGCTCGAAGCAGACGAACTGACCTACAACGACTACATTCGCCTGCAAGCAATCTTCAATCCGAAGGAAACGGCCAATGCAACTGCGATGATGCGCAACCTGCGCCGGATAAAGACTCCGCACGAGATCGCCATGTTCCGTATCTCGGCCGAACGCCATGCCAAGACATACGCTGAAATTCCCGAATGTTTCCGTCCCGGAATGACAGATCTCGAATTCCAGTACGAAATAGAAAAACGGATGCGCAAGAACGGTTCCATCGGGCTGTTTCGTGCTTTCGGTGCCAATATGGATATTTTTATGGGAAGTATCCTGGCGGGAGAAAACGCTGAAATCCCCTCGCCTTTCGACTTTGCCCTGGGCGGCGGCGGTATCGATGCGTCCTGCCCGTTAGGTGCAAACGGAACGGTCCTGAGAGAAGGGACGGCCATCATGGTGGACATGGCGGGAAACTATACGGCTTATATGACGGATATGACGCGTGTGTTCTCCGTCGGCCGCCTGACCGAACTCGCTTACCGGGCGCATCAGACAGCCCTCCTTATCGAAAGCGAGATCGAGAATATCGCCCGGCCGGGAACATCTTGTGCCGAACTGTACGAGATAGCCGCCAAGATCACCGAAAACCAGGGACTCGGCACTTATTTCATGGGGACCAAGCAACAAGCCAAATTCGTAGGGCACGGCATCGGCATCCAGATAAACGAGCTTCCGGTACTTACGCCCCGCTCGAAAGAACTGCTGGAGCCGAATATGGTATTTGCGCTCGAACCGAAATACGTGATACCGGGTGTCGGAGCCGTCGGCATCGAAAACAGCTTCCTGGTTACGGAAACCGGACTGGAGAAGATCACGCACTTCACAGAAGACATCATACAATTAGACAAAAAATCATAAATCATAAATCATAAATCATAAATCATAAATCATAAATCATAAATCATAAATCATAAATCATAATGAAAAGAACAATCTCACTTCTCCTGTTACTGGCAGTCATCTTCGTGCCGGTAAAGGCTCAAGACGTAGAAAACGTAAAGCCGGTGAAGAATGTCATCCTCCTGATCCCGGACGGGACATCACTGGCTACAGTTTCCATGGCGCGTTGGCTGCAATGGTACACCAATCCCGACAAGCCGAAATTGAACCTCGACCCGTATCTCTGCGGAACGGTCCGCACACATTCTTCGAATGCCCCGATCGGCGACTCGGCTCCTACTACTTCCTGCTACATGACGGGACAGCCCAGCCGTACAGGCTATGTTTCCACTTACCCGGAGAACGACGGCGACAACGATATCTACCCGACCGATCCGGCACGCGCTTTCCAACCGTTGACAACTGTCTTGGAAGCCGCCAAAATAAAACAAGGCAAATCAACAGGACTGGTTTTCACCTGCGAATTTCCACATGCGACACCGGCCGACTGCTCCGCCCACAGCTACAACCGTGGCAAATATGAGTGGATTGCCCCGCAGATGGCCCACAACGACCTGAACGTGGTGATCGGCGGTGGCGTCAGCCTGCTTCCCGACGAGAGTGAAGCCTATCTGAAAGGGAATGGATACGGTGTCTTCAAGAATGACATCGACGGTATGCGCAATTACAAAGGCAATAATATGTGGGCTTTGTTCGGCGACAGGGAAATGGCTTACGACATCGACCGCGACCCGGCCCAACAGCCTTCCTTAGAAGAGATGACACGCAAAGCGATCGAAAAATTGTCCCAGAACCCGAACGGCTTCTTCCTGATGGTGGAAGGCAGCAAGGTTGACTGGGCTGCCCATGCAAACGACCCGGTCGGCATGGCTACAGACTTCCTGGCTTATGACCGTGCTTGCGGTGCGGCTTTGGAATTTGCCCGCCAGAATGGCGAAACTGCCGTCATCATGGTTCCCGACCACGGCAACAGCGGTATCAGCATCGGCCGTCGCGACTGCAAAGGTTACGACAAACTGAGCAAGGAACAGCTGTTCCACCAGTTCTCTCTGTATAAGCTGACTGCCGAAGGTTTCGCCAAGAAGGTGAACAGCGTTCCGGCCTCCGAAGTACAGAACGTATTCCGCACATATGCCGGTTTCGAACTGACACCGGAAGAACTGGATGCCTTGAACCATTGCAAAGACTATAAGAACAGTCCGATACCGGAAAACGAACGTTCGACCAAAGGCAAAGGTTCGTTATACAGCGGTTCCCTGACTTCTTTCATGTCTCAATTGCTGAGTTCACACACTTGCTTCGGTTTCACAACCGGCGGCCACACGGGCGAAGAGGTGTTCCTCGCTGCTTACCATCCTGACCGTGCAAGCCTGCCTGTCGGTATGCACACGAATATCGAACTGAACCATTATCTTTGCGCCCTGTTCGGCATGACGCACGACACGCTGGAAGAACTGACAGCCGAAAACTTCGCTCCTCACACGGAAGTATTCAAAGATTTCAAATGTGAAATCGTTCCGGCTAAAGACGAAAAAGGTTCTCCTTCATTGGTTGTAAAGAACAAAAAGAAGCAAATCAATATCACGCCGTTCAGCAACATCGTGACGGTCGGAAAGAAAGGCCGGGAAGAAATCCGCCTGAATTCGGTAATCGTATATGTTGACAAAAACGACACATTCTATCTGCCGGCCAAACTGGTAGAATATCTGCAATAAAAATAAAGACGACGGTATATCAGCCTTCATAGTCCTGTCATTGCGGTTTCGGGCCGCAAGACAGGACTATGAAACTTTATGAACCGGCTTCCTCTGTCTAAACGCCCGATTTACAAACCACACAGCAACAGTTATAGTTATTTGTTTTTTTTCAATCATTCTTTTCTTAAAATATCTATACAGTATCAATATGGAAGACTTATATAGACTTTCAGACAAATAAGACCGATCTTTTTGAAATACATTTGCGTCATTTTTAAATAATAAACGAATATGACAAGAGCAAATGCAAAATGGATACGGCTGATGGCAGTTATCGGCTGTACGACTATGTGGATGGCATCCTGCAAACATGCACCGGATGCGCAGATGAAAGCATCTTACGCGACAATGAAAGTTTCTACGGCAGACAAAGAGCTGACAACACCTTATTCGGCCACGATCCGCGGTCGCCAGGATATCGACATTTATCCGCAAGTATCAGGAACTATCGAGCGGCTTTGTGTGACAGAAGGACAGGTCGTACGGAAAGGGCAATTACTTTTCGTCATAGACCAGGTTCCTTACAAGGCGGCTTTGAAGACGGCCCAGGCAAACGTGGAAGTGGCAAAAGCGGCTTTGGCTACAGCCGAACTGAACTATAGCAGCACGAAGGAACTGTTTGAAAAAAAGGTTGTCTCGGCTTTTAACCTGAAAACAAGTGAAAATAATTATCTGACCGCCAAAGCGCAGCTGGCACAGGCAGAAGCCCAGGAGCTGAACGCCCGCAACAACCTGTCTTATACGGAAGTCAAGAGTCCGTCCGACGGAGTTGTCGGCATGTTGCCTTACCGCGCCGGGGCATTGGTCAGCGCCAGTATTCCCCAACCGTTGACAACGGTTTCCGACAATTCGGACATGTATGTTTACTTCTCCATGACCGAAAATCAATTATTGGCCATGAGCCGCCAGTACAAAAGCATGGACGAAGCGTTGGAAAACATGCCGGAAGTGTCGTTAAAACTGAATGACCAGTCTATTTACGACCGGAAAGGAAAGATCGAATCGATCAGCGGAGTGATCGACCGGAAGACCGGGACAGTCGGCGTGCGTGCCGTATTCCCCAACGAATCCCGCCTGCTTCATAGCGGAGCTTCCGGCAACGTGCTCATACCACAGGCCTATAAAGACTGTATCATTATTCCTCAAGGCGCAACGGTCCGTTTGCAGGACAAGACGATTGTCTACAAAGTAGTGGACGGCAAAGCTGTTTCCACATTGATTACCGTGGCAGAAATCAGCGACGGCCGTGAATACATCGTACTCGACGGATTGAAGGTGGGCGAAGAAATCGTATCCGAAGGAGCCGGATTAGTACGTGAAGGAACGCAAGTTAAATAAAGGTTCGAAGTATGAAAGGAAATATTTTTATCAAACGGCCCGTTATGGCCATCTCCATCTCCATTCTTATTTTGGCGATCGGATTGATTTCGCTCTTTACCTTGCCGGTCGAGCAATACCCTGACATTGCGCCGCCTACGGTCCACGTATCGGCCACTTATACCGGAGCGGATGCCGACGCGGTGATGAACAGTGTCATCATGCCGCTGGAAGAAAGTATCAACGGTGTGGAAAACATGATGTACATGACTTCCACTTCCACCAATGCAGGTTCGGCAAGTATCGAAATATATTTCAAACAAGGGACGGACCCTGACATGGCGGCTGTCAACGTGCAGAACCGTGTAACGAAAGCGCAGGGTCTATTGCCTGCCGAAGTAACCCGTATCGGTGTCAGCACCCAGAAACGTCAGACCAGTTTCTTGCAAATCGACGCACTTGTCTGTACCGATGGACGTTATGACAAGACATTTCTCGGAAATTACCTCGACATCAACGTCATCCCGCGTATCAAACGTATCGAAGGCGTAGGCGACGTGATGGAGTTGGGCGATACCTATAGTATGCGTATCTGGCTGAACCCCGAACGAATGGCCCAATATGGATTGGTTCCTTCGGACGTGACTTCCATATTAGGAGAACAGAACATCGAGGCGCCGACCGGTTCGCTGGGTGAAAACTCGAAAAACGTTTTCCAATACACAATGAAATACCGCGGACGTTTGAAGAGCGTGGAAGAATTCCAGAACATCGTTGTCCGGGCCCAGGAAGACGGTTCCGTATTACGCCTGAAAGATGTCGCCAAGGTCGAGTTAGGAACATTGAGCTACGGTTTCGACAGCCAGATGGACGGTAAGCCGGCTGTGACCTTCATGATCTACCAGGTAGCCGGCTCCAACGCAACGGAAGTAAACGAACGTATTGCCGCCGAATTGGAGAAGATGAAAGAGGAATTGCCTACCGGAACGGAATTTATCACGATGATGAGCTCCAACGACTTCCTCTTCGCCTCTATATATAATGTGGTTGAAACGCTGATCGTGGCGATCATCCTCGTAATCCTTGTGGTGTATTTCTTCCTTCAGGACTTAAAGAGTACGCTGATCCCGTCTATTTCGATCATCGTTTCGCTGATCGGTACATTTGCCTGCCTGACAGCCGCCGGATTCACGATTAACATCCTGACCCTGTTTGCCTTGGTGCTTGCCATCGGTACGGTGGTGGACGACGCGATCGTGGTGGTGGAAGCCGTACAGGCAAAATTCGATGCGGGCTACACCTCGTCCTACCAGGCAACGAAAGATGCGATGGGCGACGTGACGATGGCCGTTATCTCCTGTACCTGCGTGTTCATGGCCGTGTTCATACCGGTAACTTTCATGGGAGGGACTTCCGGTATCTTTTACACGCAATTCGGTGTGACGATGGCGACCTCAGTTGGTCTTTCCATGATTTGTGCATTGACGCTCTGCCCCGCCCTATGTGCCATGATGATGCGTCCGAGCGATGGGAACAAGAGTGCCAAAAGCATTAACGGCCGTGTGCGTGCCGCCTATAATGCCTCTTTCAACGCCGTGTTGGGCAAATACAAGAAAGGCGTCATGTTCTTTATCCATCATCGTTGGATGGTATGGGCCGGACTGATCGCATCCGTTATTCTGCTGGGCTGGCTTATCAGCAATACTAAAACAGGTCTTGTTCCGCAAGAAGACCAGGGGGTCATTATGGCGAATGTGGCCATTGCCCCGGGTAGTACGCTGGAAGAGACAGGCAAAGTACTGGACAAGGTAGAAAACATCCTGAAGAACACGCCGGAAGTAGAACATTACTCCCGTGTAGCCGGTTACGGCTTCCTGGCAGGCCAGGGTACTTCCTACGGAATGGCGATCATCCGTTTGAAAAACTGGGATGAAAGAAAAGGGGCCGAACATATTTCCGATGCAGTGGTCAACCGTCTGAACGCACAATTCGCCCAAATCAAAGAGGCGCAGATATTCTGCTTCCAGCCGGGTATGATTCCGGGCTACGGTCTGGGTAACTCCATCGAGTTGAACTTGCAGGATCGTACCGGCGGAGATATGGGTACCTTCTACGGCAACGCCATGCAATATATCGGAGCTTTGAACCAGCGTCCCGAAGTGGCGATGGCCTATACTTCTTATGCCATGAACTTCCCGCAGATATCGGTCGATGTGGACGCAGCCAAATGTAAACGGGCCGGAATATCACCTTCGACGGTTCTCGACGTACTGGGCAGTTATTGTGGTGGCGCATACGTTTCCAACTATAACCAATTCGGAAAAGTATACCGCGTGATGTCGCAAGCCTCACCGGAATACCGCCTTGACGAACAAGCCTTGAACAATATGTTTGTCCGTAACGGGACGGAAATGGCTCCGATCAGTCAGTTCGTAACCCTGAAACGGGTACTCGGACCTGAAGTGGCCAACCGTTTCAACCTCTTTAGCTGTATCACGGTCAACGTGAACCCGGCACCGGGATATTCCACAGGAGAAGTACAACAGGCCATCGAGGAAGTGGCCGCCCGGATGCTGCCGACAGGATACGGGTACGAGTATGGCGGTATGGCACGTGAAGAGGCCAATACCGGAGGTTCGCAAACACTCTTTATCTATGCGGTCTGCATCTTGCTTATCTACTTGATTTTGGCTTGTCTGTACGAAAGTTTCCTTGTTCCCTGGGCCGTTATCCTGTCCGTTCCGTTCGGTTTGATGGGTTCGTTCCTGTTCGCCAAACTGTTCGGATTGGAAAATAACATTTACTTGCAGACCGGTGTCATCATGTTGATCGGACTTTTGGCCAAAACGGCGATTTTGATCACCGAATTCGCCATCGAACGCCGCCGTAAAGGGATGGGGATCGTCGAATCGGCTTATTCGGCCGCACAAGCCCGTTTGCGTCCGATTTTGATGACCGTACTTACGATGATCTTCGGTATGCTTCCGCTTATGTTCGCATCCGGAGCCGGAGCCAACGGTAACAGTTCATTAGGAACAGGTGTTGTCGGCGGTATGGCAGTCGGAACATTGGCTTTGCTGTTCGTCGTGCCGGTATTCTACATCATTTTCGAATACATGCAAGAAAAAATCCGTCCGCCGATGGAAGTGGAAACCGATATGCAAGTTGCGTTGGAAAAGCAAAAGAGCCAAATTGAACGTGACGGTTTAAACAATGAAAATAAATAAGGTATGAAGAAAATAATCGTATTGACAACCGCAACCGCCCTGTTGAGCAGTTGCGGCATATACACCAAATATCAACCGGCCGAAACGACTCCGGACCACCTGTACGGAGAAGAGGTGGCTGTCGATGATACGACCAATTTCGGTAATGTGAACTGGCGGGAACTTTTTACGGACTCGCAGTTGCAGGCTCTTATCGAACAAGGGCTACAAAACAACACCGACCTCCGGTCCGCCCAATTGCAGATCGAGGAAGCGGAAGCAGCGCTAATGTCGGCGAAGCTCGCTTTCCTACCTTCGTTCGCACTTTCCCCGCAAGGAACGATCAGCAGTTTCGACGGAGGAAAAGCGACAAAGACATACACGCTGCCTGTCACAGCCAGTTGGGAATTGGACATCTTCGGACGTCTGCGCAATGCCAAGCAACAGGCCAAAGCGCTGTATGCCCAAAGCAAGGACTACCAGCAGGCTGTGCGTACCCAGTTGATAGCCGGGATCGCCAACGTGTACTACACCTTATTGATGCTGGATGAACAGTTAGCCATCTCGCAACAGACGGAAGAAGCCTGGAAAGAGACGGTGGTTTCTACCCGTGCATTGATGGATGCCGGATTAGCCAACGAGGCGGCTACCTCCCAAATGGAAGCGGCTTATTACAGTGTACAGACTTCCATTCTCGACCTGAAAGAGCAGATCAACCAAGTCGAAAACAGTCTCGCCCTGTTGCTCGCAGAAACCCCGCACCGCTACGAACGTGGAAAACTGGCCGACCAGCAGTTCCCGGAAGACGTGGCAGTCGGCGTACCGATGCAAATGTTGTCGAACCGTCCCGATGTGCGTGCTGCCGAACGTTCGCTGGAACAGGCTTTTTACGCAACCAACCAGGCTCGCGCTGCTTTCTATCCTTCCATCGTACTGAGCGGAAGTGCCGGATGGACCAACTCGGCAGGGAGCATGATCGTCAATCCGGGCAAATTCCTGGCTTCGGCAGTCGGCTCGCTCACACAGCCGTTGTTCAACAAAGGACAGATCATGGCTCAATACCGCATCGCCAAAGCGCAGCAGGAAGAAACAAGCCTGGCTTTCCAGCAAGCTTTGCTGAATGCCGGCAGCGAAGTCAACGATGCTTTGGTCGCCTGCCAGACAAGCAAGGCAAAGACCGTCTTGTTCGAAAAGCAGATCCAATCCTTGGAAAAGGCATTGGAAAGCACAGCGTTGCTGATGGAGCACGGTACGACTACCTACCTGGAAGTGCTGACCGCCCGCCAGTCTTTGTTGAGCGCACAACTGTCGCAAACGGCTAACCGGTTCACCGAGATACAAAGCGTGATCAACCTTTATCAAGCTTTAGGCGGCGGTAGAGAATAAGAAAACATTTTTTATCCATAAAAGCCAAAAACCTTTTAAACCGGACCTTTGACCTATTCCATAGGACCTGTTTCAGAAAAGTATTCAAACTTCGACGAAACAGGTCCTTTTTTATCGAGTGAAAAATAAGCGGAGCCATGACATTGTCTATGCATTTTTTTATACTTTTGTGGGCATAAGACAGAATATACACAACAATGAAAAGTAAAAGTTTAGTTTCTATCGATCAATGTTCCAAAGAGGACATTCTTCGTATTCTGGATAACGCCAGGAAGTTTGAAGCAAATCCGAACCGTAAAGTGCTGGAAGGCAAAGTTGCAGCGACCCTGTTCTTCGAACCTTCCACCCGTACCCGCTTGAGTTTCGAGACTGCGGTGAATCGGTTGGGCGGCCGTGTGATCGGTTTCTCCGACGCTTCCACAACCAGTTCCTCTAAAGGCGAAACACTGAAAGATACCATCCTGATGGTAAGCAACTACGTCGATCTTATCATTATGCGCCACCATCTGGAAGGCGCCGCCCGTTATGCTTCGGAAGTAACAGACGTGCCTATCATCAATGCCGGCGACGGAGCGAACCAGCATCCTTCCCAAACCATGCTGGACCTCTATTCCATCCAAAAGACGCAAGGCAAACTGACCGACCTCAACATCACAATGGTCGGCGACCTGAAATACGGACGTACCGTGCACTCGCTGATAGTGGGTATGTCTCATTTCAACCCGACATTCAACTTTATCGCACCGAACGAACTCCACATGCCGGACGAACAGAAGAACTTCTGCGACAAACATGGCATCAAATACAACGAATATACCGAATTTACGGAAGACATCATCAACCAGACGGATATTCTGTACATGACCCGTGTGCAACGCGAACGTTTCACCGACCTGGAAGAGTACGAACGTGTGAAGAATGTGTATATCCTGAAGAATGACATGCTGAAAAACAGCCGCGAGAACCTGCGCATCCTGCATCCGCTGCCTCGTGTGAACGAAATAGCTTATGATGTGGACGATAATCCGAAAGCTTACTATATCCAGCAGGCATGCAACGGACTGTTCGCCCGTCAGGCCATCATCTGCGAAGTGTTGGGCATTTCCGTTGAAGATTAAGAATCCCGTTTCCTGATTTTCAACTTTCAATTATCAATTTTCAATTATCAAAAGTTATGTCAGCAGAAAAGAAAAAAGAATTGCAGGTCGCCGCTTTAGAAAACGGTACTGCCATCGATCATATTCCCCCCAGCCAGTTGTTCAAAGTAGCCAAATTACTGGGACTGGAAAACATGAACAATACGATTACGATCGGCAACAATTTCCACAGCAATAAAATGGGTTGCAAAGGCGTGATCAAGATCTCCGACAAGTTCTTCTGTGACGAAGAGATCAACCGTATCGCCCTGATCGCACCGAACGTGATCCTGAACATTATCCGCGATTACGAAGTGGTGGAGAAAAAGACCGTTACCTTACCGGACGAACTGGTAGGACTCGTAAAATGTAACAATCCGAAATGTATCACCAATAATGAACCGATGCCGACCCGTTTCGATGTAATCGACAAAGAGAAGGGTACGATCAGATGCCATTATTGCGAACGCAAGATCAACAAGGAAGACATCATCGTTAAATAATCCGATATGAAACACGACTGGAAGCCCGGCACGATGATCTATCCGCTGCCTGCGGTAATGGTTAGTTGCGGCTCTGAGCCTTCAGAATACAATATTATAACTGTCGCGTGGATGGGTACGCTCTGTACCAATCCACCGATGTGTTATATATCCGTCCGTCCGGAACGCCACTCCTATCCGATCCTGAAAAAGAACATGGAATTTGTGATTAACCTGACAACCCGCGAGCTGGCATATGCTACCGACTGGTGCGGTGTCAACTCAGGGAAAGACCATGCCAAGTTCGAGGAGATGAAGTTAACGCCGGGAAAAGCCTCGGTCGTAAACGCCCCGATCATCGAAGAGTGCCCGCTTTGCATTGAATGCCGGGTAAAAGAGGTTATGGCTTTGGGTAGCCATGACATGTTTATCGCCGATGTGGTAAACGTGCAGGCCGATGACAAATATCTGGACCCGGAAACAGGAGCTTTCGATATGCAGCGTGCCGACCTGCTGGCTTATTCGCATGGCAAATATTACGGATTGGGCGACTTCGTCGGTAAGTTCGGCTGGTCGGTCAGAAAGAAAAAATAGTCATGAAGAAAATTTGCCTTATATTACTGATACTTCCATTCTGTTTCCCGGTGGTTGCCCAGAAGTTTATCAAGATCGAAGACAAGACATTCAATTGGGGAGGAAAAATCGGAGTCAATGCCGCATTCCCGATTGTCAAATCGTTGACGATAGACAACCAGGAGATGGAAGACATACGCCTGCAATATAAGGTAGGTTATCAGGCAGCCGTGTTTGCACGGGTCAATATCGACCGTTTCTATATCCAGCCCAGCTTGGCATGGCAATATACGGAAGGTGACATACGTTTCAACATACCACAGGAAGAAAGCAGCTTTGACGGGACAATAGCGCAATCCCCGATCAGCAGAAACCGGATTACCTATAAGTCCGCTACACTCGAAGTACCGGTGATGGTCGGTTATTATCTGGTAAAAGAGGGTCCGTACGCATTAAGCATGATGTTCGGTCCCAACATCAAATACAACTACAAGACGCGCTACAGCACGGATATGACGGACAGCCCCCGCGAATTCGAAGATGACAACACGCCTTTCGGGATCGGTATAGCCGCCGGGCTGGGAGTCAGCATCTGGCGTCTGTTTCTTGACTTCAGCTATGAATTCGGCTTGAACGAGGTTGCATCCGATTTCCGTGAGATAGGCAAGAACGAGGCCAACCCAAAGGGAACTCTCAACATTGAAAAACGGACAAACATAATGAGTTTCTCACTCGGTTTCCTATTCTGATTCTTTCATTGTCAAAGCATTTAATAAAAAACATATCAGATGAAAAAAGTCAAGATTACGGTGTTAAAGACTACTTTAGATGAACAACTGGCCCGCGAATACGGTGCCGAAGGACTGACCGCCTGCCCCATGCTGAAAGAAGGACAGGTTTTCTATGCTGATTATGCCAAGCCGGAAGGCTTTTGCGACGAGGCTTGGAAAGCGATTTACCAATATGCCTTCGCGTTGTCACATGGTGCCGGAAAAGAAGTATTCTATTATGGAGACTGGATCAGGAAACCGGGAGTTGCCATCTGCAGTTGCAATGACGGATTACGCCCTGTCATATTCAAGCTCGAAGCGACGGATGAAGAGTCCGGGATAGACTACACACCTGTCCGTTGACCAAGTACCGATATGTATATGAATCCTGTAAAAATGGTATTTATCCCTGTAATTCATATACAGTCCTAATCTGCCCGTCACAGTAACTTTGTATCCGTTCCTCCGGAACATTTTTAATAGCGATTTAAACTAATATACAAGTATGGCAAAAAAAGTATTGATCTTATCATCAAGTCCCCGGCGTGGCGGCAACTCAGACACACTTTGTGACGAATTTATGCGTGGTGCGACAGAAAGCGACCATGAAGTGGAAAAGATTTTCCTGAGAGACAAAACAATCCATTACTGTACGGGATGCAGCACATGCAGCCTATACCAGAAGCCGTGCCCTCAAAAAGACGACGCAGCAGAAATCATCGAGAAAATGGTGAATGCCGATGTGATCGTAATGGCTACCCCTGTCTATTTCTACACGATGAGCGCACAGATGAAAACACTGATAGACCGCTGCTGCGGAAGATACACGGAGATGAACGACAAGGAATTTTATTTCATCGTAACGGCAGCCGAAGACGACCGTAAGAAAATGCTCCGTACGATCGACACTTTCCAGGGATTCCTGGACTGTCTGGAAAATCCCGTAATAAAAGGAACCGTGTTCGGATTAGGCGTTTGGCATAAAGGAGAGATCAACGGAAACCCCGCCATGGAAGAAGCCTATCAAATGGGAAAGCAAGTTTAAGCGATTGCAGTGACAGTCCTTTTCAAAGCATATCTGTTTCGTTTTCAAAACACCGGTGTTTTGAAGCAAGGCCTTTTCCACTTACGACCGGAAGCTAATCCATATGGCAGAAATAAAAAGGGCTGTGTCGCAAATCCTTGACACAGCCCTTTTATTACCAAAATCCACAGAATGTCAATCGAACATATGTCTGAACTTATCGAAAATCTTCTCCTTGACAGATTTCTTCGGTTGGAAATTAGGAGAGTTCTCCAGACCGTTCATGATATCCTTCTCTGATGCGGACAACGTTTCCGGAATATAAACGCTTACGTTCACAAGCAGGTCTCCCGTTCCATAGCTATTGATAGACGGTAACCCTTTGTTACGCAAACGAAGCACTTTACCCGGCTGAGTTCCCGGTTCGATCTTGACTTTAGCCTTACCGTCGATAGTCGGAACTTCAACCGTGCCGCCCAGAGCCGCCTGAGGCACACTCAGCAACAGGTTATACAGAATGTCGTTCTCGTCACGTATCAGTTCCGGATGCGGTTCTTCTTCGATCAAGATTAACAAATCACCGTTAATCCCCCCATGACGGGCAGCATTCCCCTTTCCGTTCATGGAAAGCTGCATGCCTTCTGCCACACCGGCCGGAATATTGATCGTGATCACCTCGTCGTCGCGCACGATTCCATCACCGTTACACTCGCTACATTTCTTGGTGATAATCTTTCCTTCGCCTCCACAGGTCGGACAGGTTGTCTGTGTCTGCATCTGTCCCAAGATCGTATTGGCGATACGGGTAACTACACCGCTACCGTGACAGGTTTCACAAGTCTTGGAACTGTGATCGTCCTCCGCCCCGCTACCGTGGCATTTGGAACACGTCACATATTTCTTAACCTTGATCTTCTTCTCGACTCCGGTAGCAATCTCTTTCAGGTTCAACTTTACTTTCACACGTAAATCCGAACCTCGATTCACCCTGCGACCGCCACGTGAACCGCCTCCAAAACCGCTGAACCCGCCAAAGCCACCGAAATGTCCGCCAAAGATGTCTCCAAACTGAGAGAAAATATCGTCCATAGACATTCCTCCGCCAAAACCACCGCCCTGCGAAGCACCTCCTACTCCAGCATGACCGAACTGATCATAACGCTGGCGCTTCTGAGGATCGCTCAGCACATCGTATGCTTCAGCAGCCTCCTTAAAGTTTTCTTCAGCCTGCTTGTCACCCGGATTCTTGTCAGGGTGGAACTGAATCGCCTTTTTACGATAAGCTTTCTTTATTTCTTCTGCCGAAGCAGTCTTCTCGACGCCCAGCACTTCGTAATAATCTCTTTTAGCCATCTTCGTATCTGTCTGTTGTTATTTGCTCATTATCCTGTCGTATTATTCGCCTACCACTACTTTAGCGTGGCGAATCACCTTATCGTTCAAAGTATAACCGGTCTGTACACAATCCAGAACCTTACCCTTCATATCGGGTTCAGGAGCAGGAATCATGGCAACGGCTTCAGACGTTTCAGCATCAAACGGTTCGCCAACAGTTTCGATCGGTTTTACATTTTGATGAGACAGGTAAGACATGAATTTCGAATAGATAAGTTCCACACCCTCCGTAACGGCCTTTATATCTTCAGCCGAACGGATGTTCTGCAAAGCGCGTTCGAAATCATCGACGACAGGAAGCAAATGAGTCAAAGCACTTTCGCCACCGTTCTTGATCAGCTCTGACTTTTCGCGCAACGTACGTTTACGGTAGTTGTCGAACTCGGCCATCAAGCGCAGGTGAGAATCATTCAGTTCGTCATACTTCTTCTTCAGCTCCTCCAGTTCCTTCTGTTCCTGGCCTTCATCCGTCACATTGTCAGATGCGGCATTTTCTTCTGCCGCATTTACCTGTTCTTCCTGCAATTTTGTCGCTTCATCAGCACCCTGGCGTTCTTTTTTGTCAGCAGTTTCCTTCTTGCTATTAAAATTCATCTTGTTCATAATCAATTATATATTTTCATTACTATCTAATTGTCAATAAGATATCATCCAAATATCAGTCATACGACCTATCTGTCGGCACTATTCTTGTCGATATCAATTATCAATATAACATCAAATATACTGCCAACTGTTCTTATAGAACGAAAATATCTTTACCTTTGTGTAGTATAAAGATGATTTATTGTCATAGTACAAAATATAAGATTAATAAAACAATAAAAAATTAATTATGAAGAGAGCGATTTTGTCAGTTTTACTGCTATTTGCATTTCTTACCGGTTTTGCCCAAAACCGGAATATCTGCCGATTAGGAATTACATATGATATCAGTCAAAGCGACCATTGGGGGAAAAACAAGCCGGTTATTACCAGTGTCATTCCTTACTCGCCGGCAGAGCTTGCAGGCGTGAAAACCAACGATATCATTATTGCCATCGATGGTGTGCAAACGACAGATATTTCACCGGAAGAGATCAAAGAAATGCTGAATCCCGCCGGTAAAAACGAAGTGTTGCTGACGATCGGCAATCTGGCAAACCCGGCTAAACAGATCCTTGTCAAAAAAGAATGCAAAAAAGGGAACGCCATTACCGAAGAACAACTGGCCACCGCTTTTTCGATGTACAGCCTCGAAACGACCAGCGAACGGGAATTTGTCTGTCCGTTCAAGACAACCGTGACAGCCGATCCCGTAGATTTCGGCAAGTTCAAAACCTTTGCGTTCTCTGCCATAGACGAGAATAACAGCAAACTGGAAACGGCCATCAACGAAAGCATCGAAAAGGAATTGACCAAGAAAGGGATGACAGTCGATACAGACCGTCCCGACATCATAGTACAGACCTTCTATTTCTTCGACAAGAATCCGAACTATAAAGGGGCAAACAAGATACTGGTCGAAAAAGAGCCGATCTATCGTTACAACTTCAATCACAGCAAGATGGAGACATTCCCGTTTCTGAACTCAATGTCTGCGGAAGCGGAAGCGCAATACCTGCTCCAGTTCGGTTTCCGCCTGATCGACCAGCGTGACGTGCCGGGCCGCATCCTGTGGGAATGCGAAGCTAACGAACTGTTGGAAGATTCATACCGCCTCGACGAATATGCCCGTATACATGCCCCGTTGATGTGCATGCAATATCCATACGTCAAATACCAGCGCAACGTGCCGTTCAAAGTCAATCAGAAAACCTACAACTATACGGGGGTGAGCTACGACATCGACCGTATGGAACAGATTGCCGATGTCGACAAGAACTCGCCTGCATACGCTGCCGGCTTACGCCCCCGCGATATTGTAGAGAAAATCAACAATCAAAAGATGGATCATACGGCTGAAGAGTTCTCCGCCGCTTACAAAGGATTTATTACCAACACGATGAAATACCGCGATCCGAAAACCCAATTTACGGATGCCAACGGTTTCAAACGGTGTATGTTCTGGGACACATTCAGATACCCGCAGGTAGCCGATGCGATCCAGAAATCCGGAAATAAAGCAGCCTATTCTTATTTATATTACTACGCTCCCTATATCAACCCGTCCGGCAACAATGCCTGTACGTTCGATATCAAAAGGGGGAAAAACAAAATGGAAATCATCGTCCGTCCGACCATTCGCCGGTCCGTGACGGTCGAAGTAAAATAAAGCATTTACAAGAACGTGATATACCCGCAAAATTTCGAACAGAAAACGGGCTTCGATAAAGTCCGCCGTTTAATTTCAGAAAAATGTTTAAGCCCGCTCGGAGAAGAGCGGGTAGCAGAGATGGGGTTCTCTGCCGATTATCAAACCGTAACCCAACGTCTGGAACAGACAGACGAGTTTGTCCGAATCCTGCATGGAGAAGACGAGTTTCCCGCCAGTTATTTTTTCGATGTACGTTATTCGTTGAAGCGGATACGCCCCGAAGGGACTTGGTTGGATGAAAAAGAACTGTTCGACCTGAAACGTTCACTCCAGACAATCAACGATATTATCCGTTTCTTCCGCCCTTCCTCGGAAGAAGGAGAAGAGATCAAATACCCGGCCTTGACCGCCCTTGCCGGCGATATTCTGGTATTCCCGCAACTGATCGGAAAGATCGACTCCATACTCGACAAGTTCGGACATGTGAAAGACAATGCCTCTCCTGCCCTGGCGCAGATACGAAAAGAGATCACGGCCACCATGAGCGGCATCTCCCGCAGTTTGCAATCCATACTGCGTGCCGCACAATCGGAAGGAGTCGTGGACAAAGATATCACGCCTACCATGCGTGACGGACGCCTGATGATCCCGGTAGCTCCGGCTTTCAAGCGAAAGATCAAAGGGATCGTGCACGATGAATCGGCCAGCGGCAAAACCGTCTTCATCGAGCCGGAAGTCGTTGTGGAGGCAAACAACCGGATCCGCGAACTGGAAGGTGACGAACGCCGGGAGATCATGAAGATACTGACGGAATTTACAAATTTCGTCCGCCCGTTAGTCCCCGACATCCTGCAATCATACGAATTCCTGGCCGAGATCGACTTTATCCGTGCCAAAGCCTTGTTTGCCGAACAGGTAAACGGGATCAGACCGGTAGTCGAAAACAAACAGCAGATCGACTGGATACGCGCCGCACATCCCCTGCTCTTCCTCTCGTTGAAGAAACAAAACAAACAGATCGTCCCGCTGGATATTCTCCTGGAAGAAAAAAAGCGTCTGCTGATCATCTCCGGGCCGAACGCAGGTGGTAAATCCGTTTGCCTGAAAACGGTCGGCTTGCTGCAATATATGTTGCAATGCGGCCTGTTGATCCCGGTATATGAAAGTTCGAAAACCGGATTGTTCGAGAACCTGTTTATCGACATCGGAGATGAACAAAGCATCGAAAACGACCTGAGTACCTACAGTTCACACCTGACGAACATGAAGTTTTTCGTCAAGAACTGCAACAACAAGACTTTAATCCTGATCGATGAGTTCGGTAGCGGTACGGAACCCCAGATCGGAGGAGCGATCGCCGAAGCCCTGTTGGACCGTTTCAACCGGAATCACAGCTACGGCGTTATCACGACCCACTACCAGAACCTGAAGCATTTTGCAGAAGACACGGAAGGGATCGTCAATGGAGCCATGCTTTACGATCGCCACCTGATGCAACCGCTCTTTAAACTGTCGATCGGTAATCCGGGAAGTTCCTTCGCCGTCGAGATTGCCCGCAAGATCGGCCTGCCGGAAGACGTTATTGCCGATGCCTCTGCCAATGTCGGCTCCGATTATATCAATATGGATAAATATCTTCAGGATATCGTTCGGGACAAACGCTATTGGGAAAGCAAACGCCAGAACATCCGCCAGCAGGAAAAGAAGCTGGAAGATATTACCGCCCGCTACGAGCAGGATCTGGAAGCCGTGAACAAACAACGGAAAGAGATCATGCGCAACGCCAAGGAAGAGGCACAACGCATCCTTTCCGAAGCCAACGCAAAGATCGAAAACACGATCCGCGAAATCAAAGAGGCGCAGGCAGAAAAGGAACAGACCAAGCTCGCCCGTAAAGCCCTGGAAGAATTCAAGGCCTCTGTGATAGCAGCCGAAGAAGAAGACGACAAGATCGCCCGCAAAATGGCGAAGTTGCAGGAGCGCAAAGAACGTAAAAAACAGAAACAAAACGCGCCGGCCTCCAAACAGATCTTCAACCGCGATGTCATAGAAGTAGGCGACAATGTCCGTCTCAAAGGGCAGGTTTCAGCCGGAACCGTCATGGAAGTTCAAGGGAAGCAAGCAATCGTCGCATTCGGCATGATCAAAAGCACCGTCAAGTTGGAACAACTGGAAAAGGTCAGCAAAGGCCAGATCAAAAAAGAGATCCAGAAAAGTACTTTCGTCAGCGTCCAGACAGCAGACGACATGCATGAAAAGAGATTGAACTTCAAGCAAGAGATAGATGTCAGAGGCATGAGAGGAGACGAAGCCTTACAAGCCGTCACCTACTTTGTGGACGATGCCATCCAGGTAGGTGCCGCACGTATCCGCATCCTGCACGGGACGGGGACAGGCATACTCCGCCAACTGATACGCGATTATCTGCACACCGTCCCGGGCGTCCGCCAGTATCACGACGAGCATGTCCAGTTCGGAGGCGCCGGCATTACGGTAGTGGAACTCGAATAAAAACAAACAAGACACCGTTACCCGCATGTATAGCCCGGTCACTTATATTGCTGACAGCAATCCCGACCGGGCTATACATGCGGAAGAAGGACCGGTTTTTAGAGTCCGTAGTTCCGTTTGAACATATAATAGGTATTTCTGGAAACATTAAAACGTTTACAAATCTCCATAACGGTGTCGCCGCGTTCAAGCATGCTGATCACCTCTTCTTTATTCGCATCAAGGAAAGACTGTTTGGCAGCCGATCCTTTCGGACGGCCTAACGGACCTCCCGTGCTCTTCTTATGATTCAAGGCCTCTTTGGTACGGGTGGACATCAAACTGTGTTCGATCTCCGTTACCAACTTGAACACATTACCCATAACCGGGAGATTCAATGTCCGGTCCAGGATATACCGATCCTTTATACTATAGATTTGAACGCCTTTTTCCATGCAGCGCCCCATAATCTCCATGACTTCCGACAAAGTTCGTCCCAAACGGGAAATATCTGACAAGATCAGGCTATCGCCTTTTTCCATACGATCCAGTACCATAGTAAGATTACGTTCATCTTCCTTCCCTTTGTCGACAGTGATATCCGTTACCCACTTATCGACATTTATATCATGATCCGAAGCATAGCGTTTAATCTCATTTTTCTGTTCTTCCAGAAGCTCTTTGTTTGAAGTTCCTACTCTTAAATAAGCTATTACCATATTTTCAGCAACTTAATAATTAAAAAAACGTAGAAGCAAATTTATTTTTCGGTGAAGATACGAAAAGTAATTATAGCACAATAGCTAAACTTTCCATTTTATTTAAAGAAAATGTTAGTATTCCGCTCTTTAATACAAAAAATTACATCGTATGCAGAAGGCTATCGGACTAAGAATGAAATAGCTAACGAATTATCCAAACCGGGGATTTATGATCTTTTCCGTTTTTCACCCGTAACCGGCAGCCCTTCCCCGATATAAGTATTTTGCACCTGTTTATCGTCCCCCCGTATTCCAATGCCGGTGGCGGGAAGGGCTGCTGAAGAAAGAGGGAAAGGTTCGCGACGCAGCAGAAGATCCCTCACCGGGGAAAAAAAGTTCCCCAGGCATGAAAATAAATTTTCTCCCGCGGGAAAATAAATTTTCTTCGGCGTGAAAATAAATTTTCACCCAAAGAAAAAAGTTGAAACTTTCTTACATATCAAATAAAGCATTAGTAAAAACCCTCCGGCTGACTTAAATAACCGGAGGGTTTTTACGATTCCAAGGAAAACATAGACTTGCCTTGGGATTTTCACCTGTCT
This sequence comes from uncultured Parabacteroides sp., assembly GCF_902493135.1. Taxonomy (GTDB): domain Bacteria; phylum Bacteroidota; class Bacteroidia; order Bacteroidales; family Tannerellaceae; genus Parabacteroides. The sequence goes on along the minus strand of NZ_CABUOD010000001.1, from coordinate 88,157 downwards.
AATAATACATTTCAGGAATCGAAGTATTCAGCTCCGCATGCAGTACACCGCTTTTTTCAAACAGACGGACTTTATTTTCCTTTACTAACCATCCTAAAGCCAAACAGACAAAGGACTCATGATAGTGAGTCATTTCCCCAATCCTCTTCACTGACAAAATTTTTCTTTCTGATAACAAAGACCAGATCTGACCGGCCTCTGAAACAACATCATTCTTAGTCATAGCACCTCACTTATTTGATATAATATTATTCCTCACCACTTTTTCAGAAAGCCAAATGATTCTTTCGCTTCGAATTGTGAACACTACCATCCCCCGAATAGTTTAGCGAAATAGCGTTAATCAACATTAATTAATCCTCCAACATCCCTTCCAAATAACGGTCGGGAGCCAGCCCGATGCTCTGGAGGAATCCTGCCAGGGCGCTATACGTCAAACGATTCTCCGTCAGATCCGTCAAGGCGATGCGGTGGAGACACTCGAACGGGATCGCATAATCCACGTAAGGAACCAGGCTACCCCCTATGAAATCATACCCCGCCTCTGCCGGACCACAAAATTGCACAAGCCGCCATTCCTGTTCGGAGGCCCAACGAGGTTCCCGCACTTCCAGGCAAGCATTGCAAAGCATCGAGAAGAAACGTGAATCCCGCTTGAACCCGGTATGCTCTTCATCATAAAAGAATTTGTCATATTCCCGCCTCATCTGCGAGACAAACGCGTTCAGGTTCTCCTCCTCATCATATTTGCAGCGAAGCAAATATTTATCTCCCGACAAACTATATTCACCCAACGCCCCGTAATCGAAAGCCAGCCGCAAACAGGAAGCCTTCCCTTCCTCCACGCCGGAAGGGATTTCCGGGTTCTGGTAAAGGGAAAGGGCGTACATCTCCATCTCCGGCCCGATAAGCATCCGGCGGTTCTCCCGGAAAAAAGGAATATTTTGTTTACTAAACTCCTGCCCGATGCCATTTTGCTCTTCATGCAACACGATCGAACGGCGAAGCAGGGACAAACCATATCCGGTCACTTCGTCCGGCCTGATATACAGTAAATTAGGGACACGCAAGGTGAAAGTTCCCGGCGTCTTTGTCTCTTTGCATCCGCGGACAAAGGATTCTATTGAAACATAGGAATATAAATCCATACTTTATTATGATTTTTTTGGAGGTCAAATATACATTTTATATTAGAGAATCTCTACCTTTGTTAAAACTTTTATAAACTACATAAAACCAATAGAACAAAATGAAACGTCGTGATTTCCTTAAGACCAGTGTTGTAGCAGGTGCAGCCTTATCTCTGAATTTTGAAGGACTACAGGCAGCCCTCTCTTCAAATACAGTTGCAGTAGAACAAGCGCCCGATCTGGTAGCAGTAATGGGTGGCGAACCGGAAGTTATGCTCGACAAGGCGTTAGAAGCGCTTGGCGGCATCGGCAAATATATCAAGAAAGGACAAAAAGTCGTTATCAAGCCGAATATCGGATGGGACCGTACACCGGAACTGGCCGGCAATACGAATCCGGGATTGATAAAGGCCCTTGTAAAGAAATGTTTCGAAGCTGGAGCCGAAAAGGTGACGGTATTCGACCACACGTGCGACAACTGGCAGAAATGCTACGAGACAAGCGGTATCGCCGCCGCCGTAAAGGAAGCGGGCGGTATCATCATGCCGGGTAACGACGAGAAATACTTCAAGGAAGTAGACATTCCCGGCGGCGTGACACTGAAAAAGGCCAAGATACACGAGTCGCTGATCGAAGCGGATGCCTGGATCAACGTTCCCATCCTGAAAAACCACGGGGGAGCCAAGCTGTCATGTGCGATGAAGAACATGATGGGGATCGTCTGGGACCGTCGCTTCTTCCACCAGAACGACTTGCAGCAATGTATCGCCGATATCTGTACCTGGCAGAAGAAGCCGGTACTGAACATCGTAGACGCCTACCGTATGATGCACCAGAACGGTCCGCAGGGAAAAAGCGCAGCCGACGTGGCCACGTTGAAGTCGATGATCGTTTCTCCGAATATCGTCGCCGTCGACACGGCCGCCCTCGCTTTGTTCAACCAGGTAAAGAAGTTGGATCTGGCCGCCGTCGGGCATCTGGGCAAAGGGGAAGCGCTTAAATTAGGTTCTACCGATCTGAAAAAAATAAACATCAAACGCATTAAGATCTGATGAAGAAACGAAATTACCTAAAGGGATTGAGAGTTTTGCTCGCAATCCTCTTTTTTGTACCCATACTTTTGTTTTTCGTAGACTTTTCGGGAGTTTTACCGGATAGCGTACACCGCTTGCTGCACCTGCAACTGATGCCGGCTTTGTTGGGCGGGATGGTCGGCCTGATCGTGTTCCAGCTCTTGCTGGCACTGGTATTCGGACGTATTTATTGTTCCACAATATGTCCGGCAGGCGTATTCCAGGATATCATCAACCGCCTGTTTTGCATCGGCAAGAAAAAGAAGAAAGGAAGCCGCCGTTTTACCTACCACAAGCCGATGAACCGGCTTCGCTACGTGCTATTGGCGATCACGGCGGTCATGGCAGTCTTCGGTTTCAGCGGGTTGTGCCTGCTTCTGGACCCGTACAGCAACTTCGGACGTATTGCGGCAAGCCTGTTCCGTCCGGTCGTGATGTGGGGGAATAACATGCTCGCCGACCTGCTGATGAAAGCAGACAACTATTCGTTGTTCCATGTGACGATCAGCACCGTGACGGTTTCCGGTCTGACCGCGGCAGCCATCGCATTGCTTGTTTTCATTGTCATGACTGTTTTCCGCGGACGCCTGTTCTGTAATACGATCTGCCCCGTCGGAGCCTTGTTGAGCCTCTTCTCGCGCTACTCGTTCTTCCGCATAACTTTCGACAAGGAAGCCTGTACGCATTGCGGGAACTGCGAACATACCTGCAAGGCGGAAGCGATCGACAGCAAGAACCTGACGGTCGATACGTCCCGTTGCGTAGATTGTTTCAATTGTGTCTCTTCCTGCGCCAAGGGCGGCTTGCAATATCGCCTGCAACTTCCGGGCGCATCGCGTTCCGACCAGCCGACGGTCGCCAAGAGCCGCCGTACATTCCTGGCCACAAGCGCAACCGTTGCCGCCTCGCTGCCGGTCGCATCCGCGATTGCCGGAGGCGGAAAAGGGAAAATGAACAGAAAAGGCAGGAAAAAATGGCCTCCCCTCACGCCTCCGGGTTCTATCAGCCTGGAACGTTTCAAAGATAAATGTACGGGATGCCAGATATGCGTCGTCCGCTGTCCGAGCCAGGTTTTGCGCCCTACAGGACTGGAATACGGATTGGATTATATGTTGAAACCGCGTCTGGCCTATATCAGCAGTTATTGTAATTACGAGTGCACGGTTTGTTCCGACGTATGTCCCACCGGTGCGATCAAGCCTCTGACTGTCGAAGAGAAGACGACGACACAGGTCGGCATTGCCACTTTCTTCAAAGGCCGTTGTGTCGTTAATACGGAAGAGAAAGACTGCGGTGCCTGTGCAGAGCATTGCCCGACACAGGCCGTGCACATGGTTCCCTACAAAGGGACACTGACAATCCCGCAGATCAATCCCGACCTCTGTATCGGATGCGGCGGATGCGAATCGATCTGCCCGGTACGTCCGATGCGTGCCATTATCGTCAAACCGAACGTCGAACACAAATTCGTCGAGAAGCCTAAAGAAGAGGAAGTCAAAGAAGTCGAGGTCGATGATTTCGGTTTCTGATTAACGATTGTAACCGACTATATTATGAGGCCTTATTTGTGAAAGTAAGGCCTTTTCTTTATCTTTGCAGCCATGAAATTCGAATTACAACATAACGACACAAAATCAAATGCAAGGGCGGGTCTGATTACCACTGATCATGGAGCAATCGAAACGCCTATTTTTATGCCGGTCGGCACGCAAGGCACGGTTAAAGGTGTCCACATGACCGAGTTGGAGGAAGATATCAACGCACAAATCATTTTAGGAAACACCTACCATCTGTACCTCCGTCCCGGACTGGAAATATTGGAACAGGCAGGCGGACTGCACAAATTCAATACATGGAACCGTCCGATCCTGACGGATAGCGGCGGTTTCCAGGTTTTCTCCCTTTCCGAAAACCGCAAGTTGCATGAGGAAGGCGCCATGTTCCGTTCGCACATCGACGGCTCCAAGCATCTGTTCACCCCGGAGAAGGTGATGGATATCCAGCGGATCATCGGAGCGGATATCATCATGGCCTTCGATGAATGTTGTCCGGGCGATGCCGATTACGAATATGCGAAAAAATCCCTCGGCCTGACGGAACGTTGGCTGGACCGTTGTTTCGAACGTTTCAACGCCACAGAACCGAAATACGGTTACCGGCAAAGCCTTTTCCCGATCGTACAAGGTTGTGTCTATCCGGAACTGCGCCGGAAAGCAGCCGAGAATGTAGCCGAAAAAGGTGCGGACGGCAATGCGATCGGCGGCCTGGCTGTAGGCGAACCGACCGAGAAGATGTACGAGATGATCGAAATAGTCAACGAAATCCTGCCGAAAGACAAGCCCCGCTACCTGATGGGAGTCGGCACGCCGATCAACATCTTGGAGGCGATCGAACGGGGCGTCGACATGTTCGACTGCATCATGCCGACGCGCAACGGGCGCAACGGACAGTTGTTTACCCGTTTCGGCACGATCAATATGCGCAATAAGAAATGGGAGAACGACTTCTCCCCTATCGATCCGGACGCCCATTCGGCTATCGACACGCGCTACAGCAAGGCGTATCTGCACCATCTGATCAAAGTGAACGAGATGTTGGGACTTCAACTGGCATCGATCCATAACCTCGCGTTTTACCTGTGGCTCGTAAAAGAGGCACGCAAACATATCATTGCCGGCGATTTCACGACCTGGAAGAGTGAGATGGTCCGTCAGTTATCAAACCGGTTATAAGCAAACTGTCACATGAAATTCAAACTGAAACGGATAGACTGGTACATCATCAAACAGTTCTTAGGCACTTACATCTTTGCGATTGCCCTGATCATCGCCATCTCGGTTGTCTTCGATATAAATGAGAAGATCGACAAGTTCCTGAGTCCGGACGTGCCGTTGAAAGCGATCGTCTTCGACTATTACATGAACTTCATCCCGTATTTCGCGAATCTGTTCAGTCCGTTGTTTACTTTCATTGCCGTTATCTTCTTCACCTCGAAGTTGGCAGACAATTCGGAAGTGATCGCAATGCTGGCAAGCGGGATGAGTTTCCGGCGGCTGATGCTGCCCTACGCGATTTCGGCAGGGATCATTGCGCTCAGTACGTTTGCGCTGAACGCTTATATCATTCCGCCTGCCAACGCCACGCGTATCGACTTTCAAAACAAATATATCAAGAATAAGAAGGTAGACTATGTCCGTTCCGCCCAACTGGAGATCGAGCCGGGCGTAATCGCCTATTTCGACCGCTACGATGCGCGTTCCGGAATGGGATACCGTTTCTCTTTGGAACACTTCGAGGACAAGAAGATGATCTCACGCCTCACGGCAAACTCCATCAAATATGATTCGCTCTACAACTGGACCCTGATCGACTACATGATCCGTGATTTCGACGGGATGCGCGAGCATATCACCGAGGGGAGCCGCAAGGACACCACTCTGACGATCGTCCCTTCGGACTTCCTGATCTCCGTCAATGACTGCGAGACGATGACTTCTCCCGAACTGTCCACCTATATCGACCGCCAGAAGAAACGGGGGATCGGCAATATCCAGACGTTCCAGATCGAATACCACAAACGTTTTGCCGCCATCATGGCCGCCTTCATCCTGACCTCCATCGGAGCCTCGCTCTCTTCCCGCAAGATCAAAGGCGGCATGGGATTGAACATCGGTATCGGACTGGCCCTGAGTTTCTCTTACATCCTCTTCACCACCGTCACATCGACCTTCGCCATCAACGGCAGCCTCAGCCCCGCCATGGCCGCCTGGATCCCGAATATACTGTACACGTTTATCGCGATTTATTTGTACCGGAAGGCACCGAGATAAGAGACCGGAACTGAAAGTTGTAAAAACCTCCAAATCTTCCACCGCTTTAATTTGAGTGCGCACCTTATGGAACACGCATTCAACAAACTGATAAACAAACAATTACAAACAAAGAACAACTAATTATTAAAACTTTTTCTCCTTATTCATGGACAAAATTCTCCCATTTATGTTGAATTTATAGTTAATAAAAATATTTTGTCCGTGAAACATTCATGATAAAGGGAAGTCAGATAAAAGCAAATTGCAAATACAAAAATCAAATCACTATAAATCAAATATTTACCCCCATAATATATATTTATCTTACAGAAACCCACTTCAAATTGGAGCGGGAATAATTATTACAGTTTATATAGCTTTTCTGGAATCCGGCTTCAAATACCGTATGGAGAGAAGAATGCCGACTGCTCGGTAATCCGCTGCTTATCGCAAAACAAAAGAGTGCCTATTGGTTTGGTTCTCCCTGCTTATTCCTTTAAACCCAATAAAAGACGTATTACAAATGAAGGTGTGTCAAAATATAAAATAGAACGCAGATGACACAGATTCAACAGATAACCGCAGATTTTTATTTTATTGATTTACTATAATCAATCTGTGTGAATCCGTCTCATCTGTGTTATCTGTGTTCTAATATACAGATTAATGACACCCCCCCATTATAAACTAATGAATTATTTTACCAATTTCAATCCAACTTCAAATTTTGTTGTCTTTTCCATCGCTTCGGGAAAAGCTTTCAGCATTGTCTTAACTAATTGTCCCATTCCTCCTAAAGCATCATCACCGATAAGTTCTGCCAATATAGGCAATAAAGGAGCAATCTGACTTACTAACGCTTTATCAATATACACACGAGCAGATTTACCATCAGAAACAATTTCATAATTAACAGGAATACCATTTTGTAATAAAGTCATAATTTGTTCTAACGGAAGATCTTCTATACCAGCCTTGCTCTTTAGGCCTCCCATGATCTTCGTTATATCCAAAAAGACAAGGATTTGCTTATCTGTCACATTATACGAAGCATATCCGGCTTCCGACGTTTCCCAAACAGGTGTGACCGGTTTAGTCAAATCCATTCCTGTTTTAGAAATAGAAGCTACAATCTGTCCATCTTCTTGAAACGTAATACTCTGAAGAACCTGTACCAAAGCTACACTCCCAAAGCCCTCAACCATTGCAGGAATAGAAGTCACAGGCAAGAATCCAAGCATAGTTCCTTCAGCAGCTTCCCAAACCATAGACACAGGGCCCGACACAAAAGTTTCGTTTTCATCTTTAACGACTTCAGCTAATTTCCAAGTTCCCGCAATAGGAGCTGTGATTTTAAAAGTCACATCCAAAGTCAGAACTCCCGCTTCAACAGTACCTTTAGCAGATACAGTACGCAAATCATTCGCATTGTTACCTTCCAATGTATAGTTTTCACCTGTTTTCACCATCTTTGTATCAATCGTCACCTCTGCTTCACCCGGAATAAGATTTGCTAATGTAATAACCGCTTGCTCAGCCGAACTTGCATTTACTTTTACAGATTGGCCTGTCACTTCGGCATCACCCAACTTTAAATTCAACGTTTCCGCTGTATAAGTCGCAGAAATAGTCTTCCAACTGTCATCAGTCTTATTGTCATCATCATCACTACAAGCAGTGAAAAAACTCAATGCACAAAGCATCGTAAACACAAAAAATAGATTTTTCTTCATAATCTTCTTTTTAAATTATACATAAAAACGGAGCGAAGGTAAGTAATCCGAATGAGACAAACAACACAAAAAAGTTAACGCCGGTTATTCCGAAACAATAACCGGCGTTATCATAAAAATAGACAATTCAATCTATAATATTGGATCAATTATAGTATGATTATTTTTTAGACAAATTGATTCCTACCATAAAATCTTTGTCAGCCATAATAACAGGAAGTAAAGCTCCGATTTGACCGATCATCTCTGCTTTGTCAGGCATAAAGCCGGCTATTAATTCCATTACAGGAGCCAGTTGCGTACCCAAAGATGTTGCGAGCGTATTATTAATCAAAATACTATATTCGCCATCCTCTTCTTCAAGAACTAAAGGAATACCATTTTGAGCCATCGCTATAAGCTCTGCCAATGTATTGTTTTCTGATTTAAGCATTCCCATCAATGCAGTAATGTCAAGGGTTACATATAACATTTTATCTTTTACGTAATACCCCATAAGACCTTCTAACTTAGTTGCTTTTCCATCTTTCGTAAAAGAAATTGTTATATTGCCGTTTTCAACGAATGTAATCTCCGGTGCGACTTCGGCAATAGCCGCCTCAGCTTTTTGATCGACAAACGCACAGAATTGATAGTCCGGAATAGTTTGTCCCCCAAACGCTATCTCTCCTGATTCGGTAGCCAGGTTCATGAAGAAACTACCTCCCATTACATTATAATCATTTGCATCAATTTTACCATCTCCATTTACATCAGACGGAACATAAGACGGGAATATCCACGTACCAACAAGGGGAGAATCAACTTTGATGGCAACGGCTAATGTCAGGACGCCTGCATTCACATTTCCAGTAACAGACACTGTACGGCTACCTTCCACTGTTGCAGTTCCTTCCAGATTATAATTGGCAATTACTTCTTCCGCTTTTGTAGCTTTCGACATAATAAGATCAACTTTCACTTCGTCTACACCTGCAACCATTCCTTTCAAAATAGCAGTTGCTTTCTCTGCTGAAACGGCTTCTACCGTGACCGATTGATTACTAAGTTCTTGACCATTATAAGTCAACTTAAGTTTGTCTGCGGTATACGAACCAGCAACAGCTTTCCAAGTTGTGTCCTCTGGTGTTGGTTCATCTTTATTATCGTCGTCTCCACAAGATGAAAAAAGATTTAAGGCACAAAATAGGGCCATTAAATAGAATAAACTCTTTTTCATAATACACATTTTAAATTATTAAACTATATCAAACTGCGCGCAAGTTAATGATTTAAAATGATCAAAACAAAATAAAACGAACAAAAGGGAGAATCTTTTCAGACCCTCCCTTTCACCATCATGAAAACCACAAAAAGAACAAAAAACTATTCTACAACCAACATTTTATCGCCAACGGAAACTTTGTCGCCATCGCCGATATACACCTCTTTTACAACGCCGTCGATCGGGCTGCGGATCTCGTTTTCCATTTTCATGGCGACGAGGACACAGAGCGGGGTTCCGGCTTGGACTTCTTCGCCGGGCTTGACGTGAACCTTGAGTATCACGCCCGGCATCTGTGCGGTGATCACCTGGCGGCCGGCGGCGGCGGAACGGATGCGGGATTGGCGCATCTTCTTCAGTTCGTCGATCACCTGGACCTGGAAATAATCACCTTTGTTCTTCACCTCGTAAATGTCGTTGCCTACGTTTGAAATCTGGACACCGTGCGATTTGTGGTTCAGGATGATGGAATGGATCGTATCTCCTCCCATGTTGTAGTCCACTTCGTAGATCTTGCCGTTGACGGAGACCTTCTTTACGGGGCCGTCTTCGAGAATTTCCACTTTGAATTCGGTATCGGGGATATCGTTTACTGTTGCGAAATAGGTCGCTAATGCTTTTGCTGACATAATAAGTTCCTCCTAATAATTATTGGCAGTCATCTGTAACTTGCCGTAATACTTCCACAGGGATTCTCCGACGAGCGGGACGGTCGTCGCCCGCGCGGCTGCTTCCTTCTCCTGCTCGAAATGTTTGATGGCGGCAGCGATCACGGCTACAAGCGGATCATTGCTCTGGCGGCGTTTCAGGTCTTCCTTGTCGAACTTGGTGTCGATGAAGGTCGTGTCGTAGTTGCCGGAGAGGAAGGTCGCGTTGTGCAGCACACGCTGGTGGAACGGGATCGTCGTCTTGATCCCCAGGATCTTGTATTCGCGGAGGGCGCGCACCATGTTGGAGATGGCCGACTCGCGGTTACGTCCCCAGGCGCAGAGCTTGGCGATCATCGGGTCGTAGTGGAGGGAGACTTCAAAACCGGCGTAGGCGGCGCTGTCCAGACGCACGTTACGTCCTTCGGGAGCTTCGCGCACCTTGATGACGCCGGGCGACGGCATGAAGTTGTTCTCCGGATCCTCGGCATAGATGCGGCATTCGATGGCGGCGCCGCGGAACTCGATGTCTTCCTGCTTATAGGGAAGCGGATTTCCGGCGGCCACGAGGATCATGTCGCGCACGAGGTCGACACCGGTACACTCTTCGGTCACGGAATGCTCGACCTGCAAGCGGGTATTCATTTCGAGGAAGTAGAAATTCTGGTCCTTGTCCATCATGAATTCGAGCGTCCCGGCACTGTAGTAGCCGATCTTCTTGCAGGCTTCGACGGCAACCTCCAACATCTTCCGGCGCGTCTCCTCCTTGACGAAGGGCGACGGGGCCTCTTCGATCACTTTCTGGTTACGGCGCTGGATGGAGCATTCGCGGTCGTAGAGATGGATCACATTGCCGTATTTGTCGCCCAAGACCTGCACCTCGATATGGTGCGGATGTTCGATGTATTTCTCGATATAGATGGCATCGTCGCCGAACGAGTTGGCGGCTTCCGAACGGGAAAGGCGGAAGGCTTCGTCCAGCCCGGCCTCGTCGCGCACCAGGCGCATTCCTTTCCCACCGCCTCCGGCAAGGGCTTTCAGCATGATGGGATAACCGATTTCGGCTGCCACGCGGCGGACCTCTTCGAGGCCGGCAACGGGTTCCTTGGTTCCGGGGACGATCGGGACACCGGCGTCCGCCATGATCTTACGCGCTTCGGTCTTGACTCCCATGCGGGCGATCACGTCGGCGCTCGGACCGATAAAGATCACACCTTCTTCCTCGCAACGGCGGGCGAAATCGGCATTCTCCGACAGGAAACCGTATCCGGGATGGATGGCGGCTCCCGTTTTCTTGGCGATCGAGAGGATCAGTTCGGGTTTGAGGTAGGAAGTGTCGGCCGCATCCTCGGAGATGCAGTAGGCTTCTTCGGCATACCGGACATGCAGGGCGCCACGGTCGACATGGGTATAGATGGCGACGGTGGGGATATTCATCACGCGGCAGGTACGAAAGATACGCATGGCGATCTCGCCGCGGTTGGCTACTAATACTTTCTTAATCATAACGGCTGCGTTTTAAAGTGGAATATTGGAATGTTTCTTCGGCGGGTTGGACTGCCGCTTGTTGGCCAGCAGCTCGAAGCTGCGGATCAGGCGCGGACGGGTTACGGACGGTTCGATGATCTCGTCGACATATCCCAACTCGGCGGCGCGGTAAGGGTTGGCGAATTTCTCGCGGTAATCGTCCTGCAATTCCTTGCGTTTCTTGTCCACATCCTCGGCTTTCTTCAGCTCTTTGCGGAAAAGGATGTTGACGGCGCCGTCCGGCCCCATCACGGCGATCTCGGCCGTCGGATAGGCGAAATTGATATCGCCGCGGATATGTTTGGAACTCATCACGTCGTAGGCGCCTCCGTAGGCCTTGCGCGTGATCACCGTCACTTTCGGGACGGTCGCCTCGCAATAGGCGTAGAGCAGCTTGGCTCCGTGGCGGATAATGCCTTCATATTCCTGGTTCACGCCCGGAAGGAATCCCGGCACGTCCACGAATGTCAGCAACGGAATGTTGAACGCGTCGCAGAAACGGACGAAGCGGGCGGCCTTGACCGACGCATTGATATCGAGCGTCCCGGCGAGAGCGGCCGGTTGGTTGGCAACGACGCCGACCGTCTTCCCGTTCAGGCGGATATAGCCGATCAGGATGTTGCGGGCGTATTCTTCCTGTACTTCGAAGAAATTGTTGTCGTCCGCCACCGAAAGGATCAGTTCGCGCATGTCGTAGGGCTGGTTCGGATTGGTCGGGACCAGGTTGTTCAGGTTTTCGTCGATGCGGTTCGCACTGTCGGTAGTCGGGACGAACGGGGGCTCTTCCATGTTGTTGTTCGGCAGGAAGGACATCAGTTCGCGTATCTTCAGGATGCATTCCATGTCGTTGTCGGCGGTGAAATGGGCGACGCCCGATTTCGTGCTGTGCACTTCCGATCCGCCCAGTTCGTTCATGGTCACCTCTTCCTGCGTCACGCTCTTGACCACTTCGGGACCTGTGATAAACATGTAGCTGGAATCTTTCACCATAAAGATAAAGTCGGTCAGCGCAGGCGAATAGACGGCTCCTCCGGCACACGGGCCCATGATGGCGCTGATCTGCGGGATCACGCCCGAAGCCAGCGAGTTGCGCAGGAATATCTCCGCATACCCGGCAAGCGAACGGACGCCTTCCTGGATACGCGCCCCGCCCGAATCGTTCAGGCCGATCACCGGAGCACCTAACTGCATCGCCATATCCATAATCTTGCAAATCTTACGCGCATACGTTTCGGAGAGGGCGCCGCCAAAGACCGTGAAGTCTTGGGCGAAGACAAAAACCGTGCGTTTACCTATCATCCCGTAGCCGGTAACCACCCCGTCGCCCAACGGACGCTGTTTTTCCAGTCCGAACTCGGTGCAACGGTGGGTGACAAACTTGTCTACTTCGACAAAACTTCCCTTTTCAAGGAGCAGTTCAATACGTTCACGGGCAGTCAATTTTCCTGCCGCATGTTGCTTGGCGATCCGGTCTTCTCCACCACCCAATTCTGCTTGGTGGTTAAGAGCCGCTAACTGATCGATTTTCTCTTTCATGGAATATCCGGTTTAAATGAGTTTTGTGCAATGTAAGCATTTATTATATACTAACACCGGATGCAAGGATAAGGTTTATCGATCAATTGATAGGTAATATTTATTACATTACTTTTCCCTGGATGGAAAAGTAATAAAAAGATCAAGGCAGAACCGGCTGGGCTACTCCGGGCAAAGACTACGCTGTCGCCTGCGAAACTCGCTTCGCTCAAACAGCGCAGGCTCCGGACGCTCCGCCTTTACCCTCCGCTTTACGCCCATCCGCTTAGGCCTTCCCAAGAAAGCTCCGCTTTCTCTTAGGATTGCCGATACAGCCTGTTTCTTTATGAAGGTGTAATGAATAATGGTGACTCGTAGGGGCAGGGTTCTACTCCGCCCAATGGAAACGATGTCATCTCCGTTGAAGACAAAAGGGCAGAGCAAAGCCCTGCCCCTACTGGAGAACTGCCGGTATCGGCCATTCCAAAAGAGCCGGAACGGCTCTATCTCCGGCCTAAGCTGGCGAGCGTAAAGCGAAGTGACCAAAGCGAGCGCCCGGAGCCTGCGCTGTCTGAGCGAAGCGAGTTTCGCAGGCGACAGCGAACGAAGGGAACGGAGTAGCGAGGCAGGTTAAGCCGTGATCTTTTGATTACTTTTCCATCCAGGGAAAAGTAATAGAAATTTTATGTACTTTTGTCTCAGAATATAGAAACCTAATAAATCAATTAATTCAAACATGAAACGCTTAATGGCTAATCGTAAACAGAAACAAGCGATCCTGATCGCTCTTGCTGCGCCATTGATGTTTTCCCCTGCTCCATTAATGGCTGCGACCGGGACTTCCGAACCTGTAGCCACTATCGCCCAGCAGGCGCAAACGATCGTCAGTGTGCAACGGATCAACCCGACTACGGTCGATGTCGTATTCTCCAACAATCAGCGGATGACATTCGATTTCTACGGAGACAATATTTTCCGTATGTTCCAGGACAACAACGGCGGCATCCTTCGTGATCCGGAGGCTAAACCGGAAGCCCGGATTCTCGTGGACAATCCCCGTCGTCCGGTATCCAAACTGGACATCCGGGACGAAAACGGCCAAGTGACCATCACGACCGCAAAAGTCAGACTCCAACTGGACAAGTCAACCGCCCTACTGAAAGTCACCAACCTCATCACAAACAAAATCGTTTTTGAAGAGATCAAGCCGGTGGCTTACGAAAAAGGAAAAACAATCCTGACGCTGAAAGAAAATCCGGATGAATATTTCTACGGCGGCGGCGTGCAGAACGGACGCTTCTCGCATAAGGGCAAAGCCATTGCTATTGAAAACCAGAACAGTTGGACAGACGGCGGCGTGGCCTCTCCTACTCCTTACTATTGGTCCACGAACGGCTACGGCTTCATGTGGTACACCTTCAAACAGGGAAAATATGATTTCGGCGCTGCCGAAAAAGGTGCGGTAAAACTATCCCACGATACAGACTATCTGGATGCTTTCTATATGGTCAGCGACGGACCGGTCGCCCTGTTGAACGACTTCTACCAACTGACCGGTAACCCGGTGTTGCTGCCCAAGTTCGGATTCTATCAGGGACATCTGAACGCTTACAACCGCGACTATTGGGTGGAAGACGAAAAGGGTATCCTGTTCGAAGACGGCAAACGCTACAAGGAAAGCCAGAAAGACAACGGCGGCATCAAGGAATCGCTGAACGGAGAAAAGAACAACTATCAGTTCTCCGCCCGCGCCGTGATCGACCGTTATAAAAATCATGATATGCCGTTAGGTTGGTTGTTGCCGAACGACGGCTACGGAGCCGGCTACGGACAGACCGAAACATTGGACGGTAACATCCAAAACTTAAAGAGCCTCGCCGACTACGCCCATAAGAACGGTGTCGAGATCGGCCTTTGGACACAATCCGACCTTCACCCGAAAGACAGCATCAGCGCCTTGTTGCAACGCGACATCGTAAAAGAGGTGCGCGATGCCGGTGTACGGGTTCTGAAAACAGACGTGGCATGGGTCGGCTGGGGTTATTCGTTCGGTCTGAACGGTGTCGCCGATGTCGGACATATCATGCCGTACTACGGAAACGACGCACGTCCGTTCATTATCTCTCTCGACGGCTGGGCCGGCACGCAACGTTACGCCGGTATCTGGTCGGGTGACCAGACGGGTGGACAATGGGAATATATCCGTTTCCACATCCCGACTTATATCGGTTCGGGACTTTCCGGACAACCGAATATCACTTCCGACATGGACGGCATCTTCGGAGGAAAGAACCTGGCGATGAATACCCGCGATTTCCAATGGAAGACCTGGACACCGATGGAGCTGAACATGGACGGCTGGGGATCAAACGAAAAATATCCGCATGCCTTAGGCGAGCCGGCAACATCCATCAACCGCTGGTATCTGAAGATGAAATCGGAGTTGATGCCTTATGCTTATAGTATCGCACGCGAAGCAGTAGACGGCAAACCGATGATCCGCGCCATGTTCCTCGAAGATCCGAACCCATACACATACGGCAAGGCTACGCAATACCAGTTCATGTACGGTCCGAACTTCCTCGTCGCCCCGATCTACCAGGAGACACAAATGGATGACAAGGGGAACGACATCCGCGACGGCATCTATCTGCCTGAAGGCGAATGGTTCGACTATTTCACCGGTGAAAAATACACAGGTGGCTGCGTAGTCAACAACTTCGCTTCTCCGCTCTGGAAACTTCCGGTATTCGTGAAAGCGGGTGCGATCATCCCGATGACGAACCCTAATAATAATGTAAAGGAGATCGACAAGAATCTGCGCATCTACGAACTTTACCCGTCCGGAGACAGCGAGTTCGTCGAATATGACGATGACGGCAAGACGCAGGCTTACCTGAACGGCAAAGGGACCACCACACGGATCGAAATCAAGAACCTCGACCCGTCAAAAGTTTCAGTGACCATCCATCCGGCAACAGGCGATTTTGACGGCTTCGTGAAAGACAAAGCTACCGAATTGCGCATCAATCTCTCAAAAATGCCGAAGAAGATCACCGCCCAAATCGGTTCCTCCAAAGTGAAACTGGCTGCCGCCCGTTCGATGGACGAATACCTGAACGGCACGAACGTATATTTCTACGATGCCGCCCCGAACCTGAACAAGTTCGCCACTAAAGGAAGCGAATTCGAAAAGGTGACGATCACCAAGAATCCGCAGTTGTTGGTCAAACTGGCTCCGACAGACATCGTTCTGAACGAAACGGTCGTCACCCTCGACGGCTACCAATTCGACATGCCCGACACCCACCGCGTCTCTACCGGCTCGCTGACCGCTCCGGCCGCTCAGGTGACGGACGGGAACACGGAAGCCTACACGCTGAAACCGACTTGGGAGAAAGTTTCCGGCGCCGACTTCTACGAAATAGACTTTAACGGCATGCTCTATACACAGATCAAGAATACCGAACTGCTGTTCGACAACCTTTCTGCCGAAACAGACTATTCGTTCAAGATCCGTTCCGTCAACAAGGACGGCCATTCCGACTGGTCCGGCTTCTCTGTCAAGACAAAATCCAACCCGCTGGAGTTTGCCATCAAAGGCATCCGCGGCGAAGTGACAGCCGAAGAACAGGAAGGCTTCGAAATTTTCCGCCTGTTCGATTTTGCCGAGTTGGGCGATATGTTCCACACGAAGTACCGCAAGAATGCGATGCCGTTCGACATGATCATCGACCTGCGCACCATCAACCAGCTGGATAAGTTCCATTATCTGTGCCGCCAGGATGGAGGCAACGGTACGATCCTTGCCGGCGACGTGGCCTACAGCATGGATAAGGAAAACTGGACGGCGGTCGACTCATTCCGCTGGGAACGTAACGGTGACGTGAAAGTATTCACTTTCAAGGATCAGCCGAAAGCCCGTTACATCAAGTTGCATATCAGGGAAGGTGTCGGCAACTATGCTTCCGGCCGCGAATTATATGTATTCAAGGTTCCGGGCACGGAAAGTTACCTGCCGGGCGACATCAACAACGACAAGAAGATCGATTCGAACGACCTGACTTCGTATATGAACTACACGGGGCTGCGTCGCGGCGACAGCGATTTCGATTATGTCAGCGCAGGCGATATCAACCGGAACGGCCTGATCGATGCTTACGACATATCGGTTGTGGCCACCCAATTGGAAGACGGTATCGAAAATCCGGGCACGGACCGCGTAACCGGAACGATCTCCCTCTCCACTCCGAAGCAGACGTACAATGCCGGCGAAACAGTCGAAATCACCGTCAAAGGCGACAGTATCAAAGCTGTCAACGCTTTGAGTTTCGCATTGCCTTACGACCAGCAGGACTATGATTTTGTCGGTATCGAACCGGCAAACCTCGGTGCGATGGAGAACCTGACATACGACCGTCTGCACACCAGCGGCCAAAAGGCGCTCTATCCTACTTTCGTCAATCTTGGCGACAAAAAGGCGCTCGAAGGTTCTGAAGTTCTCTTCACCATCAAGCTGAAAGCGAAACGTAAAGTCAAATTCAACCTGAAAGCGATCGACGGAATCCTGGTGGACAAGAATCTGAATATGCAGAAGTTCTGACATAAAGAACATCCGAAAGAATAGCATGTATAAAGGCTTCGTTCTTGGTATATCCGGTTAGCGAAGCCTTTTCTTTTATCCGAGATCATTTTTTCACCATTCGTTTTCAATATACAAGCAAAAGCATTACCTTCGTGTACGAAGATTCTTTATGTAAGTTTATCACAAAAACAACTGATATGAAACAAACGAATACAATTTTAGCAATCATTCTGTTGATGGTGTTGGCCGGGTGTGGAGAAAATATACAATCAAAAGATGATTTGCTCATCGTTGACGTTTCGAAAAGCTACCCTAAAAAAGAACTGATCCTCCAGGATCTCATGGACGTGGAATATATCGCGCTGGAAACCAGTGACGAGTTTCTTACGCAAGGTTCGATACAAGATGTAGGGAAAGAGTACTTGTTGGTAAAAAACAGGAATAACGACGGAGATATTTTTATTTTTAACAGAAAAAGCGGTAAAGGAGTAAGGAAAATAAACCGGCAAGGACAAGGGGCGGAAGAATACGCAAGGATTAATGGAATTATTCTTGATGAAAGCAACAGTGAAATATTCGTAATGTCTCCGGGAAATAAAATCGTAGTGTACGATCTTTCCGGAAGTTTCAAACGGTGTTTGAATCTTGATCGCGAAGTTTCATCTGTTTTTGATTATGACAAAAATAATTTGATTTGCTATGATATGTCGGATTATTATAATAAAGGAAAGGATAGAAGCAAATCATACCATCTGATTATATCAAAACAGGATGGAAATATCACTCGTAAAATTCTTATTCCTTTTAAAACGATTAACACACCGATCGTGAGGGATGGAGATAACTTTGTGGCGAATTATTCTTACCAAATACGCCTGAGCGACGGTAAATGTACACTTATAGACACATCAACCGATACATTGTACAACTATAAACCGGATGGGACATTAAGTCCATTTGTAGTAAGGGTCCCTTCCGTCCAGAGCATGGTACCGGAAGTTTTCCTATATATGGGTATTCATACCGACCGTTATTTTTTTATGCAAACCGTTAAAAATGTATTTAACTTTGAAAAGGGTAACGGATTCTATACGGATGAACTGATGTATGACAAAGAAGAAAAAGCCATGTTTCAAGTTACTGTACAGAATGGTGACTATGTGGAAAAAAGACCCGTAGCTATGACAGCTAAATCGATCAACCGCGAAATCGAGGGCGCCACGAGTCTTAACGCATCCCGGCTTGTTGAGATTTACAAAAAAGGCCAACTGAAAGATGGCAAATTGAAAGAAATCGCCTCAAAACTGGATGAAGATGACAATCCGGTAATTATGTTGGTAAAGCAAAAAAGTTAGGATTCGAGCTTTTGCATCATAAACAAATACATTATGTACTCAGATAAGAAAAACATCCTGCAGCTCGTAGCTTTGCTCATCGAGCATAACGTCAAGAAAATCGTTTTGTGTCCCGGTAGTCGCAACTCCCCTATCGTACATACGATTGCCAACCATCCGTTCTTCTCCTGTTATTCGGTGACGGACGAACGGAGCGCGGCTTTCTTCGCAATCGGGCTGGCATTGCATGGCGGCAGTCCGGCTGCCGTCTGCTGCACATCGGGCAGTGCATTACTTAATATTCATCCTGCCGTATCGGAAGCCTTTTATCAACAAGTGCCGTTGGTCGTGATTTCGGCAGACCGTCCCGGAGCCTGGATCGGGCAGATGGACGGGCAGACACTTCCGCAACCCGGTGTCTTCGGTTCGCTTGTCAAGAAATCCGTCAACCTGCCGGAGATACATACCGACGAAGACGAGTGGCATTGCAACCGCCTTGTCAACGAAGCCTTGCTCGAACTGAACCATCATGGGAAAGGGCCGGTGCATATCAACGTGCCGATCTCGGAACCATTATTCCGCTTCACCACAGAGGAATTGCCGAAAGTGCGCGTCATCACCCGCTATCAGGGATTAAATGTCTACGACCGTGAATATACCGGACTGATCGAGCGGCTGAACAACTACAACCGCCGCATGATCGTTGCCGGACAGATGAACCTGATTTATCTTTTTGAAAAGAAATATTCCAAACTGCTATACAAACATTTCGCCTGGCTTACCGAGCATACGGGAAACAAGACCGTTCCCGGCATCCCGGTAAAGAATTTTGATGCCGCACTCTATGCCCTGCCGGAAGAAAAGTTGGAAAAGATGGTTCCCGATCTGTTGATCACGTACGGCGGACATATCGTGTCGAAACGTCTCAAACAATTCCTCCGCAAGCATCCGCCCCGCGAACATTGGCATGTTTCGCTCGACGGAGAAGTGGCGGATCTTTATGGCTCCCTGACAACTGTTATCGAGATGGACCCGTTCGAATTCCTCGAAAAGATCGCTTACCTGCTGGAAAACCGGACAACGGAGTTCCCACGCGTATGGGAGAACAACACCCGTGACCTGCCGCAACCGGAATTCGGCTATTCGGAAATGGCTGCCATCGGAGCATTGATCCAATCGCTCCCAGCACCTGCGGCCTTGCATTTAGGCAACAGTTCGACCGTACGTTATGCCCAGTTATACACACTTCCCGAAGGGATCGAAGTCTGCTGCAACCGGGGAACGAGCGGGATTGAAGGGTCGCTTTCGACCGCCATCGGCTACTCCGTTTGTTCGGACAAGCTGAACTTCGTGGTGATCGGAGACCTGAGTTTCTTTTACGATATGAACGCACTTTGGAACACCAACTTCGGCTGTAACCTGCGCATCCTGCTGCTCAACAACGGAGGCGGCGAAATATTCCAGGCGCTCCCCGGACTGAAAATGGAAGATAAGACACACCGCTTCGTGACCGCCACGCACAAAACTTCCGCCAAAGGATGGGCCGAAGAACGGGGATTCGACTACCTTCCCGTCCATAACGACGGGGAGCTGACGGATGCGATGGCAATTTTCACCCAGTCCGCGCCCCACAGCCGACCGATGCTGATGGAAGTATTCACGGATGCGGCTGAAGATGTACGGCTGCTCAAAGAATATTACCACCAACTAAAGAAATAAGAACATATCTCATAATTTATAATACTAAATTCACCTTATGGATACAAAAAGAGAATGGACAACCATCAAAGAATATGAAGAAATCCTCTTCGATTTCTACAACGGGATTGCCCGCATCACCATCAACCGCGAACGCTATCGCAACGCTTTTACTCCGACTACGACGACGGAAATGAGCGATGCCCTCTATATCTGCCGCGAACGGCCGGATATCAATGTCATCGTCCTGACCGGAGCCGGAGACACGGCTTTCTGTGCCGGAGGCGACATGCATGTGAAAGGTCACGGCGGTTACATCGGTAAAGACGGCGTGGCAAGATTGAATGTGCTCGATGTACAAAAGCAGATCCGCTCGATTCCGAAACCGGTGATCGCTGCCGTAAACGGGTTTGCGATCGGTGGCGGACATGTGCTGCATGTGGTCTGCGACCTGACGATTGCTTCTGAAAACGCGATATTCGGACAGACGGGTCCTCGCGTGGGAAGTTTCGACGCCGGGTTCGGTTCATCCTATTTAGCCCGCATTGTCGGCCAGAAGAAAGCGCGTGAGATTTGGTTTCTTTGCCGCAAATACAATGCACAGGAGGCACTCGACATGGGCCTCGTGAACAAGGTCGTACCTTTGGATAAACTGGAAGACGAATATGTCGGATGGGCCGAAGAAATGATGCTGCTCAGCCCGCTCGCCCTCCGCATGATCAAGGCAGGCCTCAACGCCGAGCTGGACGGCCAGGCCGGAATCCAGGAACTGGCGGGCGATGCCACCATGCTCTACTATATGACCGACGAAGCCCAGGAAGGCGGCAAAGCTTTCCTCGAAAAACGCCGGCCTCGTTTCGAAGATTATCCGAAATTTCCTTAAATAAAACACATAATTTATGCACTACAAAATCGAAGTTTATCCCAGAGATCTGCATTTCAAGAAACCGGCAGGCACTTCACGCGGGACGTATACAGAACGGAAAAGCTGGTTTCTGGTTCTTTCTTCAAAAGATGATCCCGATCGCTGGGGAGTCGGAGAATGCGCTCCACTGCCTAATCTGAGTTGCGACGACGTTCCCGGATATGAGGAAGTACTGGCTAAGGCCTGCCAAAACTTCACCAACACAGGCAAGATCGATATAGACGGACTGCGTGACTATCCTTCCATCTTATTCGGCTTGGAGACTGCCCTCTTACATTACGAGGCCAATAGTTTTGCCTTGTGGGACACGCCTTTCTCACGTGGTGAAGCGGGCATTCCGATCAACGGACTGATCTGGATGGGAAGTTATAAGGAGATGACGAAGCAGGTGGCTAACAAGATCGAATCCGGTTTCCGTTGCATCAAGCTGAAAATCGGGGCGATTGACTTCGATAAGGAATTGGAAATCCTTCGCATCATCCGCGAACAATTTTCTTCCGATGAAATCGAACTGCGTGTCGATGCCAACGGCGCTTTCTCACCGAACGAAGCCATGACGAAGCTGAACCGCCTGGCAGAACTGAACCTGCACTCGATCGAACAGCCGATCCGGGCCGGACAATGGGAAGATATGGCCCTGTTAGCAGCTTCCTCCCCGGTTCCCATCGCCCTCGACGAAGAACTGATCGGTTGCAACACGCCGGAGAAGAAGAAAGAATTGCTTTCCTTCATCCATCCGCAATATATAATCTTGAAACCGTCCCTTCACGGAGGTCTGTACGGCTGTAGCGAATGGATCAAGGAAGCCCAGGAACGGCAGATCGGCTGGTGGATCACTTCGGCTTTGGAATCGAATGTCGGCCTGAACGCCATCGCCCAGTGGTGCGCGACTTTCGACAATCCGCTTCCGCAAGGGTTGGGGACCGGCGACCTCTTCACCAACAACATCGACATGCCGTTGGTGGTAAAGGGGGATCGCCTTTGGTCGAACCCCAAATAGCTTACAGACTTTTAGATTTATGGCAATACCAAAGATATCAGAAGATTTACAAACTTTCCTGGACGATTGGAAGTCTGCCTCTCCTTACTTGGAGGTACAGACTTCCGGTTCGACCGGTACACCCAAACGAATCACGGTCCGCAAGGAGCAAATGATGAACAGCGCCCGCCTCACCTGCGATTATTTAGGGTTACGGCAAGGGGATAAAGCCCTCCTTTGCATGCCGCTCCGGTACATTGCCGGGAAGATGATGGTCGTCAGGTCACTCGTGGCAGGATTGGATTTGGTCGTGCGTGAACCTTCCGGGCATCCGATGGCAGACATCGACATGCCCCTCCGGTTCGCCGCCATGATCCCGTTGCAAGTGTACAATACACTTCAAGTACCGGAAGAACGGGAGCGGCTCTGCCAAACCGATATCCTGATCATCGGCGGCGGCTCCATCGACAGTGAGCTGGAAGCCCGGATACAAGGATTGCCTATCCGCGTCTATTCCACCTACGGAATGACGGAAACACTTTCGCATATCGCCCTCCGGCGGTTGAACGGACCGGATGCATCTCCTTATTACACGCCTTTCCCTTCTGTCAAGCTATCACTCTCGACAGAAGGTACATTGGTGATAAATGCTCCGCTTGTCGCCGACGAGACACTCGTCACGAACGATGTAGCCGAGCTGCTCCCGGACGGCCGTTTCCGCATCTTGGGAAGGAAAGACAATATCATCAACAGCGGAGGCATAAAAATACAAACGGAGATTGTAGAGGAAGCCTTGCGTCCCCTTATTTCTGCTAACTTTGCCATAACATCCGTTCCGGACCCGAAGTTCGGAGAGGCGATGGTTTTATTGGTCACCGCAGGGAACGACCGCTCCCCTGGTAAGGGAACAGCCGCTTCCCTTATTGGAAAACAGTCTCTTTCCTTACCGGAGAACAGCCTCCTTTCCGAATTGGAAGAAAAGATATTTGAACGATTACCCAAATACCAGCGTCCGAAACACATCCTGCGGATTGAAGCAATCCCCCTCACCGGAAGCGGAAAGATCGACCGGGCGGCATGCCGGAAACTGGCAACGGAAAGATATACGAGTTAAATTATTTCGGGATTAATATAAATAAACATACAAAAACACTATATTTTATGAAGTACTTATCCATCTTCGTCTCCGCCCTTCTCACCACGGCGTCCGCCTACGGGCAAAGTGGGGAAAGTTGCCGGACGGCACCCGATCCGACTCTGCAAAAGCCGGAATTATATGCAGGTTACGATTGCGTAAACCTGCTCGACAGTACCGCAGTGACCGTGCAGCCTACCGGCTCCGGCTCTTTCACTGTCTGCAAGATCGTCAAAGTCATGAACACACGCGGAGCAGTTGCCAATCGCATCCTTAAATACGATTATGATCCGCTGACGGCACATGCTGAGTTCCACCGCGTCACCATTTATAAAGCCAATGGCGACGTGGTCAACCTCGACATCACCCGGCAACAGGATTATGCCGCTCCCGCCCGTGCCATCTACTGGGGAGCACGGCAGATCATGATGGAAGTAGGCCGTCTCGATCCGGGCGATATCATCGACTACCAGATCGACAAGAAAGGGTTCACCTACGCCCTGCTGACTGCCGGTACAGGTGACGATGAATCTCGTTTCATCCCGCCCATGCGCGGACAATTCTATGATATCGTCCCTTTCTGGGCGACCGAACCGACCGTCCGCAAGGTATATAAGGTAAATATCCCGATGGAGAAAGAGATGCAATTCCAGTTCTATCAGGGAGAATGCACCTCGTCCATGCGCTACGAGGACGGCCGGAAAGCCTATACATTCGTCAGTACGGACATCATGCCGACCCAACGCGAACCGAACATGGTCGACTTGTTCGATGCAGCATCGAAACTGATGATGTCGTCAACACCGCGCTGGCAAGACAAATCCCTTTGGTTCAACAAAGTGAACGAAGACTACGGCAGCTTCGACGCCATTCCCGAAGCCCAGAAGAAAGTGGATGAATTGATCAAAGGCAAAAAGACGGAGATGGAAAAGATCGCCGTCCTCACCCACTGGGTTGCCGACAATATCCGCTACTCCGGCATATCGATGGGCAAAGGCGAAGGTTACACGCTGCATAACCTGAAAATGAATTACACAGACCGTTGCGGTGTCTGCAAGGACATTGCCGGTACCTTGATCGCTTTCCTGCGTATGGCAGGCTTCGAAGCCTATCCAGCTATGACGATGGCGGGCAGCCGCGTGGAAAGCATCCCGGCCGACCACTTCAACCATTGTGTCGCCGTCGTGAAACTTTCCAGCGGGACCTATATGCCGCTCGATCCGACCTGGGTTCCTTTCTGCCGCGAATTATGGAGCAGCGCCGAACAGCAACAGAACTACTTGCCGGGAGTCCCCGAAGGTTCCGACCTCTGCCTCACGCCGGTTTCCGCACCGGAAAACCATTACGTCCGCATCAAGGCCGACAACCGGCTGGATGCCAAAGGTACGCTGACCGGACAGTTCACGATCACTGCCGAAGGGCAATCGGACAGCAATATCCGCCGTATCTTCACCACCGGCTGGCAGTCTCAGTGGCAGTCCGCATTGGAAAGCCAGCTCCTTGCCGTTTCGCCTAAAGCCCGCCTTATCAGTGTGGATTATGGCAAAGACCCGAAAAACTACCAGGCTGCACCGATCAAAATGACATTCCGTTATGAAATACCCGGTTACGCCCTTCCCGGAGAAGGAGAAATGCTGTTCAAGCCGCTGGTGATGAATAATCTTTACAACCAGGTAAAAAGCTACCTGCGCATCAACACCGACCTCGAAGAACGCCGGTATGGTTTCAAGGATGCATGCTCTCGTCTGGTCGAACTGGACGAAACGATCCAACTTCCCGCAGGTTATCAGTTAACGGGTGACGGAAAAGAAGACAGTACGCAAAGTTCTGCCGCCGACTTCGAAGGTTCCCTCCGCCAGGACGGCAACAAAGTGATGTTGCACCAGAAGTTGGCATTGAAGAAACGCGTGTACGAGGCAGGCGACTGGGACGGGTTCCGGAGTGCCGTGAATGCACATAAGTCGTTCGGGAATTATATCGTCATAAAAAGATGACACCCCATCCCGCCTAATAGATGGTACCCCATTCCCTAGAATGAATGGTACCCCAATCCTTAGAATGAATGGTACCCCAATCCTTAGAATAGGTGATACCCTATCTATTAGAACAGATGGTACCCTATCTAAAATCACAAATTATAAATCATAAATCAAATGATACGAAACAAACATAAACTCGCCTTCCTCCTTTGCCTGCTGCTAATGGCTACGACAGCCTTCGGAGCATCGGAAGCCGAATATAAAAAACTGGCAAAGACCTGGACGCTCAATACCGACGGCAGCCAGGAGTTCCGCTATAACATGGAACTGACACTTTTCACCCACACGGCCATGAACGGCACATACGGGGAAAGCTTCATCGTGTACAATCCGCAATACCAGGAACTGAAGATCAACTCGTCTTACACCAAACAGAAAGACGGCACGATCATCAAGACGCCGGACAACGCTTTCGTGGAAGTTCTTCCCCGCAATGCGGCCGATGCTCCGGCTTACAACCACCTGAAAGAAATGGTTGTCGTCCATACGGGCCTGGAATTGGGAGCGACGATCTATCTCGACTACACGGTCACATCCAAACCGGGTTATCTGCCGGAAGTAGACATTTTCGAAGAGCTGCTCCAATCTTCTCCCGTCAAGGAATACACCCTGACGATCGTGACGCCCGAAGCCAAAGAGCTTGCCTACACGTTGGCAAACAATCCGGCAAAAGCGTCCGTCAAACAATCCGGCGGAACCCGTACGACAAGTTGGACATTGCGTAATCTGCCGGCTTCTTCCCGCGCTCCGTTCGTCTCCGTCCGGAATGGCGACGTTCCTTTTCTCGCCGCCACGACTTACGCATCCGAAGGGGAGGCATTGGCAACCCTGCTCAAACAGTTCAATCCGTCCGGCGATCCACAACTCACAACTCTGGCAGAAAGCCTGATCGAGGGAAAGGACAAGGACGAGGACAAACTGGAAGCGATCCTCGAATATACGACCAACCACATTGCCAACAACGGGCTGACGCTGGACCAGACCGGCTATCGCCTCCGCCCTGCCGATGCAGTCATGAGCACTGCTTACGGGACTGAAGCCGAAAAAGCCAACTTGCTCGCAGGCCTGTTGGATGGAGCCGGTTTCAAGGCCGAACCAATGGTAACTTACCAAGCTCACGCAGACAAAGGATTGGCACTGAGAGCAGTCGACCAGCTACTCGTCTCCTGCATGGTGAACGGTGAATTGTATCTGTTCTCTCCCTCTTCCACCCGCCGTCCGCAAACGGTGAACCTCGACCGGACTCCGCTTTTCAGCCTGCAAACAGGAAAACCGGTAGCCGTTGCCGTTCCTACCCTCGAAGATTACCAGATTAAGAATGACATCACGCTGACATTCAAGAAAGATGGTAATTTGACAACTATGACCAAAGGATCCGTAGGAAAAGAGCTATTGCCTTATTTCAAGACCGGCAACATGGGAACCCCGGCTTCCTTAAACAAACAAAACGGATATGCAACGATCACATTGCCAGACGATGCTTCCGGCTTCTCCCATCTGCCTTATGGCCATCTGAACAGCCAACGGAAAGAGAACCTGCTGATCCCGCGCCCTGTCAATGAAGTTTATACATACACGATCGAATGTCCTGAAAACATGGAACTGCGCACACCGGAAACCGATAAGACGATCCGCAATGCCGCCGGCAGCCTGACCATCGCCGTCAAGAAAAACGGACGTACGGTAACTGTCACCCGCAGCCTGGAACTGAACAAACAACTTTATACATCTTCCGAATACAAGGCACTGCGCCAGCTTTTGACTGAATGGAGCGACGTAAATGGAAAGACGTTGTTGTTTTCTGTACGGTAAAGGACGATTTATCCGGTATATAATACACAATGGCAACCCGTAGGGACGGGGTTCAACTCCGCCCCTACGGGATAGATGTTACCCGATTGAATGCCAATGCGATCCATCATTCAGACCATTCATTAATCACCTAAATAACTCAAATATGAAACTACTAAATCTAACCGTCGCCCTCCTTGTAGGAGGTGTCCTGCAAGCACAAAATCCCTTGCCGGGCATCCATCCGCAACCGCAGGAAGTCACACTGTCGACCAACCGGTTGAAAGCGCCTCATGGTTTCACCCTTTCCGGCATGCAGCATCCGGATGAAGATGCCATGCGACTGATCAGGCAAACCTTGTCGATGACTGACAATCCCGAAGCGCTACCGCTTAAAATCACATCGATGGAAGACCGGACACCCGAACTGAAACGTTCAGGAGCCTATCTGTTAGTTATCACACCAAAAGAAATCAACATAGCAGTTTCCGACAGTCGCGGTCTTTTCTACGCAGCACAGACACTGCAACAATTAGCCCAAACCGACGGACAAGGCAATACGACACTGCCACTCGGTGTTATCAAAGACTATCCCGATGTTGCCTACCGTGGAACCGTCGAAGGTTTTTACGGCGATCCCTGGAGTCATGCCGACCGCATCGAGCAGCTTCGTTTTTATGGCAAGATGAAGATGAACACCTATATCTACGGACCAAAGGACGATCCCTACCACAGTTCCCCGAACTGGCGCAAACCTTATCCGGAAAAGGAAGCGGCACAGATCAAGGATCTGGTAAAGGAAGCCGCCGCCAACAAGGTGGACTTCGTCTGGGCGATTCATCCGGGCCTGGACATCAAATGGACAGATGAAGACCGGACGAATGTGCTGAACAAGTTCGGAATGATGTACGATTTGGGAGTCCGCTCTTTCGCGGTCTTCTTCGACGATATTTCCGGTGAAGGAGCCAAGGCGGACAAACAAGCCGACCTGCTTAATTTCCTGCAAAAGGAGTTTATCGAAAAGAAAGAAGGCGTCAGCCCCCTGATCATGTGTCCGACCGAATATAACCGGGCCTGGGCGGGAAGCGACTACCTGGATGTGCTGGGCAGAACGCTCGACCCGGCTATCCATGTGATGTGGACCGGCAACAGCGTGATCCACGACATCACACTCGAAGGACAGGAATGGGTAAACAAGCGCATCCAACGCCCGTCATATGTCTGGTGGAATTTCCCTGTAAGCGACTACTGCCGCGACCATCTGCTGATGGGTCCGTCTTACGGGCTCGATCCGAATGCGGCGCATGCCATGTCCGGTTTTGTAGCCAACCCGATGGAACGGGCGGAAGCCTCCAAAGTGGCCCTTTACGGAGTTGCCGATTATGCCTGGAACATGAAAGCCTATAATCCCGAAAGCGACTTCAACGAAGCCTGCCGTTACGTTTTGCCGGAAGCACCGGAAGCATTCCGGACGTTCTGCGAGAACAACTGCGATCCGGGACCAAACGGTCACCGTTACCGCCGCGACGAATCCGCCCGTAATGCCGGTTATGCCGAAGCATTCCTCAATGACTTCCGCCAGCACGACTATAATGCAGATGCGGCCGACCGGATGAACCGATTGTTCGCCGAAATCACAGCCGCTCCGGCAGCTATCGAGACAAGCCGCAACAAGGCGCTGATAGACGAAATCAAACCGTGGCTGATGCAATTCCACCTGTTAGGAAAGGCCGGACAAGCGGCCATCCGTACTGCCGAAGCCGGACAAGGCGAAGATCGTGCCGCCACCTGGCAATCGTATCTGTCGCTCACATCACTGCTCGACAGCATGCGCACGATCGACCGGACTTACAACCAGAATCCGTATCAGAAAGGTGTGAAAGTCGGCTCGCGCGTCCTGACTCCGTTCGTACAAGAGATACATTCAGGAGTCGAAAGCACCCTGCTGTTCGCAAACCGGGCAGATGCCTCCACCCGGATGAGCAAAGCTTCTATCCTGACGGATATCGAACAATTGAAATATCAGCCGTTGAAGGAAGGCAAGGACCAAATCGGATACAACCGCCTGAACGAAGTACTGCGCATAGAGCCGGGACAATCCTTCGGCCTCACTTGGGAATTACAAAAAGAGGCTACCTCTTTTAACTTCAGCCTGCCGAAGAGCGAAAACAAGGGACGAGTATTCGAATGGTCCGCCGACGGCAAACAATGGACGACTATCGCCGATATTCCCACCGACCAGGCCCGCTTCAAGCTGGAAAAGATCGTTCCCGAAGCACGTTATATCCGCATGCGGAATGCTACGGACAAACAGATGCAAATCTACCTGTACGAATTTACCGTGACAACGAAGGAAGACACCTCCATCGATCCTGCCCGCCTGATGTATGACAAGAACCTGGAATCTGTCAATACGTTGACTGCCGGTTCACATATTGCGATCAACAAGGATAACAAAGAGGGCCCGCTCGAACTGTATCTGTCCGGTTCCCCTTGCAGCCAAGTCGTAGTGGAAGGCGCACCATTGAAAGGCAAAGCGAAAAAGGTGCTTTATTCCGGCCCGGCAAATTACATCAAGCTGAAAAAGGAAGCGTTAGAAAATGTAAAGACTCTGAAACTGCATAACGCAGGACAAACAGAAATCCGCATCCACGAAATAAATTGAAAATTAAAAATTGAGAATTGAAAATTAAATGTTCTACTACTAATTTTCAATTCTCAATTTTTAATTTTTAATTTTCAAATTCCACTGTCCATCGGAAACCGCACGCCCCATTCGGACCGGAGGTCATCCAGCATCTGCATGATGTGCAAGGTTTCCGCATGCGGCATATAAGGCGTTTCTATCTTTCCCTCACGGATCGCGTCGATGGAGGCTTGCACCTGATATTCGAAACCCGTTATTTGTGGCGGACAGGTATAACGAACCACTTCCTCATGGTTGATCGAATAGACGATTGCCTGCTGCGGGTTGTTGATATTGTCGACGATTATGTATCCTTTATCTCCCGAAATGACTCCCTGCCGGTCGTTCGCACAGAAAGCGGTCATTTGTAAAACAGCCATCCGATGGTTCCGATACACAAACGTAATACTGCTCTGCAAATCCACTCCCGTCTCCCCTTTCACGCAGGCAGAAGTAATGCCTGTAATCTCCGAACCGAAAAGCATCCTTGCAAAATTGATCGGATAAACGCCGATATCCAACAAAGCTCCGCCACAAAGTTCCGGCTTGGCAATACGCTCCTTCTCGGCAATCGGATAACCGATATTGGCCGTCAACATCATCACACGACCGATCGTCCCGCCATCGACCAGTTCGCGAAGCGTCTTGGAGAAAGGCATATAACGTGTCCAGATCGCCTCGGTCAGGAAAACCTGTTTCTCTTTCGACAGGCGTATCAACGCTTCCGCCTGCTCTGCATTGGCGGTAAATGCTTTCTCACATAAGACCGGCTTGCCTTTTTCGAGGCACATCCGCGCCTGCTCAAAATGGTGGGAATGAGGGGTGGCGATATAAATCAACTGTATTGCGGGATCATCCGCCAATTCCTCGTATGATCCGTAAGCCCGTGCAAAACCCCATTCACGGGCAAACCCTTCGGCATTTTCCAAGTTACGGGAAGCGACCGCATACGGTTCAACCCCTTCCATATCGCGCAACGTATGCGCCATTTTGCGGGCGATGTGCCCGGCTCCTATAATTCCGACTTTAAAACGTTCCATTAGCTGTCATTAATTTATTGGGTAAATATACAATAAAAATTCCATGCCTATGAAACTTTTATTTCACAAGCATGGAATTCAAAAGCGATAGGCAGTACTTTCCTACTCCATAATCACCACTACCGGATTATCTTCCTCACCTACCTTCTTCAAGGCAGCTACCTCGGCAGGGATATCCGTTTCACCGGCGTTATCCTCAAACCAGGATACGACCTCTTCCGAAGGGAGAATGGCGGAAAATTCGCCGGAGGCGGAGACTGATACGGGTTGTAAAGGAAGGAAACCGTTCATATCGTCGGTAATCTTATCGTCGAAAAGGCAGACTCTAACGGTTCCGTCCGCTTTCCGGTAAAGGGCATTATAAGTCTTCTGTTTGTCGTTATAGACATTTGTCATAAAACGGAATAGGATCACGTCTTCGTTTTCCATGAACTTTGTCGGGTAGATAGCCTCTTTCTTATCCTCAAAACGCTCGTTGTAAGACCAGTCATGGGTACCTAAATCCAGCACGCGCACAGGTTGCAACCCTTTCTCTGCCGACACCTGATAGATCGTGTCATTGTAAGACCGACGGAAATAAAGATCGTTGCCTGCATGCCAGAAACAACTGTTGCCAAGCGAATAGGCAGCAGATTTATTGTCCTTGTATTTTAGGATCATCATGCCATCTCCACCATCTTTCAGAATCGAGATGGAAGCGATGTCGTTCGGAGTGATCGCCCTGTCTCCTTCCTGCTCCGTCAGCAATGATTCCACACGGACAGTCTCATCTCCACGGAACAATGCAATACGGGCAGGCAAGCTATCAGTAGCCGAATAATAACCGGCGATAACATCCGCGTCCAGGTAATCGAACGCAGACATTGCCGGGAACTGTCCGGCAGGAATCGGAGGAGTCCAGATATGGTCGAATTTACCGTCCGCTCCATAAACAACGATTTTATTTTTCCAGCCAGGAAAACTCAGTTTGCCGGTGTACGGATTCTGCCAACCCCCGTGAACATTCGAATAGCCTTCGGGATCTTCGCCCACATGCCCTATCGAACGGATAAAACGCCCCGTCTTTTTGTCGAACAACTGACAACGGTCTCGCCCGGATGTTACCACAATCCAATCATTCAGGACGACAGTATACGCCCCTTGTCCCACCAGGCAACTATCCGTTGTTTCCAATGCGACATAACGTATTTTCCTGAAACAATCGGAAGCCTTCAACTCCGTCTGATTGTCGAAAGCGGCTCCCAAAGGGATCACTTCGAGTTTTGCCACCTTCGTCTCGCCTCCGCTACCACAAGCGGCAAGAAAAAGACACGCCATTGCCGCAAACACATGATTTTTCATACGATTTTTTATTTTACTTTAGAAGATCCTTTTTTCGTTGTGATCAGAATCACGCCTGCCGCCCCTTTTTTTCCGTACATTTCGATGGCGTTCTTATCTTTCATTATTGATATCGATTCGATCTTGTCAGAATCGATTTTATCCAGTCCATCCGTATATTCGACACCGTCGACTATGACAAGCGGGTCCGGCTTGGCATATCCAACGCCTTTGGCAGGACGCATATTCGATTTAAGTTCCAGAGAACGCAAGAGAGGCCTGTCTTTTTTTATTATGTCAAAGACCTTTCCATCCTGATGCGTCATCGATCCGTAGCCGATGACGACTACCTCCTCGCGAGGCTCCTGGCTGACTGCCATCTCGACTTGAGGTTTATCTTTGTGCGCCTGCTTTTTTTCCTGGCGAACTTCGTTACGGACTTCCTTTTGTTTCTCTGCCTGCGACATCTTTTTGTCGTGTTGGGGCGTGAGGACTTCGGTAAGCTCCACATCGGAAACTTTTTCCAACGGTCGGGAGATTTCAGGACGGGCGAATGCAACAACGGCAACGGTTGCAAGCGGAAGCACATAAAAGAACTTCAGACGAGCCCAGGGATTTGATTTTTGTTTTAACATCATGTTAATACGCTTTTTTAGTTTACTATGGTTGAAGCTGTTGGCCATAGAGGTAAAACGCTGTGCGCCGACCGCCTTCTTTATCAGTAATAATTGATAATGTTTTACATCCACGCCATGTGCGATCACACTTTCGTCCGCCTCATACTCGTGCACGTTCTGCAACTCCTGTTTCAGCAACCAGGCGGCGGGATTGAACCAATGCAGGACGGTACAACATCCGGCAAGCCACATATCCAATGAATGGCAAGCCCTGATATGCGCCTGTTCGTGCGCCAGGATTTCGGCCCCGCTCTCTTCCATATCAATGCGAGAGATGACAATATATTTCATCCAGCTGAAAGGCTGGATCGTCCTGTCGGTCACGACAAGCTGCATCCCATCCTCCAATACGGTTGCCACACCCGAACGAACCAGACGTACGATCTGGCAAACGGAATAGAGGAACCGTCCTGCAAAAAAGAGGCATCCGCCGATATAGGCCATAAACAGGCTCGCCAACCAAAACGGGAAGCGACTCTCTTCTTCCACTGGAGTCCCGGTCATCTGCAATAACCGCTCGATGTCCAATACCGTACGTTGCACACCGGTCGGTTCATCGGTAACAAGCCGTATAAAAGGAATTGCAATTGAAAAGGCTATCACGCTGAGAAGCGCCATCCGGTTGAAACGGTGGAACGTGTCCCGACTCAAAAGCAGGCGATAAAACAGATAAAACACCGCCAAACAACAGGTGGATTTCATTATGAAGACTAAAAATGTTCCCATTTTGAAAATTTAAAATTGAAATTGAAAAATTGAAAAATAAACACAGCCCCTTAATTGTCACCATTGGGGCGATCCGTGAGCCGCCCGCATTCGACGTTCTCAGATCGCCCATGCTTGTCAATCGATTCGATCAGCTCCTTCAGTTCCTCCACCGAAATCTCCTCTTCCTTCACCAGCGAAGAGATAACGCCGAGGTAGGAATTGTTGAAATATTTGGCAATGACGTTTTTCAAGGTACCCCGGCTATAGTCGGCTTCCGTCACCACGGCATAATATTGGTAAGTATTGCCAAACGTGTTATGTGCTAGGAAGCCTTTATCCTCCAATCCGCGTACAATTGTTGAAAGGGTATTGAAATGCGGTCTCGGCTCGTCATAAAATTCAAGCAATTGTTTGACGAACAAAGGGCCTTTCGTCCAGAAATAGCCCATGATCTCTTCTTCTCTTATAGTCAGTCGTTTCATGATATTTTGTTTGTTCGGGACAAATGTAACTAAAAAAAATAGTTTCCAAACTATTTAGATTAGTTTATGAACTATTTTTTTTAGTGAGAGAGGAATTATAAAATTATCAAGAAGCATAAGTGCAGTTACTTCTTCATCTTGACGACACCGTCTCCGAGTTACGCGATGTGATTGATGAATGAGACGATCCGCACTTATTTTCATCCTTTTTGCAGGTCTCCGAACAATTGTTTCATGATAAGAATTATTAAAATATTCAATGACAACATTTTTTAACAACACTCTCATATCCCTCTTTTTCTGATTTGTTTGCCCCCTCTTGACACTCTCATCCATCCCTCCGGAATAACATAGGAAAACAGTCCATTCCGTCCAGTTCCAGTTCCAAAGTCACGAAAAGTGAAATTGTAATTCTCCATAATAATCAAGAAATACTTTTACAAAGAAAAACATTTTGCTTCCATTACGCTCTCGCTCCTTCCTGTCACAATCACCGTCCTACAACTTCCCTCATTAGCCGGGCTTTTTAATCCGAGAAGCGGATTGTTCCGTATTTCTTTCCTGTTTCCAGAGTCGTAAACAAATTAAAACGGCACTTGATTATTGAATGCAAAATCGTATCTTTCAGTCACAAATCCCGAACATCTCGTTGAAAAAGTGGTCAGGTATGGAGGTAAAACCAATTCATCGGAGTAGGAATCTAGACATTGTTATTGCTATAGGGAATTGGAAATTATAAATTCACGCCCTTATTAAATTCTCAAAACCTGTGAATAAATAAGAGCTTTTTTAATGAAATGAATCGGGTTTTTCATAGATGTTTCCTATCTTTGTCGTGATAATTGAACCTTGAAGCGTCAAGGAAACATTATTTTATGATTTATATGAAAAGCGTTTTGGTTTATCCTTAAGTAGAAATCTAGACAATTTCAAGCCATAGAAGGGTCATAAACAAAAATGCTCATGTTTCGATTATATACTCATGTATATAGCATAAGGGCGTGAGCAAACTGTTGCATAGAACTCATGGCGGGTTGTCTAGAACCTCTACTTAAGTCCGAACAACAGTCCTCACGCTTTTTTATTTTATAATACGTCCGATTTCGGAGGACTACCGGACAATTTAACAAAAATGCCTATGAATTAATAAGACAATAATTTTTCCACAATAAGCGATTTTAGTATTATCCCTAAGTAGAAATCTAGACAATTTCAAGCCATCCGGGAGAAGTAGCTAAACAATCAGCTCCTTACGTTTTATCGTATTTGTAAAGCGTGGGCTATGTTTATACTAATCAGGATTAGCGATAGTATTAAAAACAACGGTCCCGCGCTTTTTCATCTTAAACAAATCCGCCCAGGGACAGGGTAGGGAAAGAAAAACAATAACGATAAAACAAACTATTATATGACTACAAAAAGAGCTCTAATTAAGGAATTGGCACAACGGATGGAATGTACGGACGTTGCCGCGAAGAAATTTCTGAATTCATACATCGATCTAATAACCGAAAAACTTTCAGAAGGTGAAGGGGTGAGCATTCATTATTTTGGCAAACTGATTCCCCACTACCAGACAGAACGTCCGGGACGTAACCTTCGTACAGGGGAAGAATGTAAAATACGTGCCCGCACATCAGTAAAATTCAAGGCCAGTGAAATCCTGATTCAAAAATTGAATACCGGGAAATAACAAAAAAAGGTGAAGTGCACCCCAAAAGTCAGACATAAAACTTTGGGGTGCACTTCAGTTATCGTTTCGGGATATCTACCGATGTCTCCTGCTCGCCGAGCAAGTTACGGGAGAAATAGTCGACCATACGCCAATAGAAATATTCGTCCATGTCACCGAAGCCATGTCGTTGTTGCGGCAAAAGCAACATATCGAAGCGTTTTCCGGCTCGGATCAGGGCATCTGCCACACGTAGCGTATTACCCGGATGGACATTATTGTCGATATCACCGTGTACGAGCATCAGGTGCCCCTTCAAGCGCGGAGCGATCTCTTCATTCGTCTTGATGTTGTAGACGAAAGTCGTGTCACCCTTTTCGCAGACCACTTCCTTCACGCCATGATGCGTTTCGCTCCACCAACGGTTATAAATGCGGTTGTCATGGTTTCCGGCACACGAAACGGCAGCCTTGAAGAAGTCGGGATATTGCAGG
Organism: uncultured Parabacteroides sp.; assembly: GCF_902493135.1. Classification (GTDB taxonomy): domain Bacteria; phylum Bacteroidota; class Bacteroidia; order Bacteroidales; family Tannerellaceae; genus Parabacteroides. Next base: position 51,891 of record NZ_CABUOD010000001.1, on the reverse strand, counting down.
ATAGCAGCCGTAGACATGAATCCGCCACCCGAATGGCCATGAATGCCGACGCGATTGATGTCGATAAATGAATAGCGGTTGGCCAATTGCTCGATAGCCGCCTTCTGATCCGCCAACCCGTAATCGCGCAAGTTGCCATAGCCGAAGTTATGATACCATTTCGAACGGCTCGGATGTCCGCCCCGGTTCCCGACCGTGATCACGACGAAGCCGGCCTGTGCCAGACGATCCGTGCGCACGCTCATGCGGCTGAACGGATAAACGGTAGCTTCGACCTGCGGGCCCGGATATACATAATCGATGATCGGATACAGGGCCGTTGAATCGAAGTTGAACGGTTTGTACATCACACCGTAGAGATCGGTTACGCCATCTGCCGCCTTCACCTTGAAAGGTTCGGGAAACCGGTAACCGGCCGCCAGCAACCCAGAGAAGTCGCTCTCTTCGAGCGTCATCAGTTTCCGGCCGTTACTATCCATCAAATCCGTACGCGGGATCGTGTTCACACGCGAATAGTTATTAACCACGAAGGCCGCATTGTCATCCATGCTGACCATGTGGAAATAGTCGCCCGGAGTGACCTGTTGCAAACCATTTCCATCGAGACCCACACGATACAGATGTTCGTAGTAGGGATTTTCATCTTTATCTTTCCCGTTAGCCAGGAAATAAACGACACGTTTGGCTTCGTCCACCTTCACGATCTGATCCACATGCCAAGGGCCGCGTGTGATGCGGTTCTTCAGGTTGCCTTCGCCGTCATAGAGGTACAGGTGCGCCCAACCGTCGCGTTCGCTCCACTGGATCAGTTCTTTGCCATTGCCGACGGTTGCCAACGGGCGAACTTCCTGATACGTGTTCATCCGTTCTTCGATAATCGGACGAATAGAATCCTGGCCGACCGTATACGAACAAATGTCGATGCGGTGAAGGTCACGGCTCGAACGGGTGACGAAGAAACGGTCGTTATCGCCCAGCCAAACACTCGCCACCTCTTTCCGGTCGCGATCTTTCTGTTGCCACGGCCGACGTGCCAGACGCAACGTCTGGTCTTTGAATGCGGACGTACGAATTTCCTTGTAGCTATTGTCGTTCATATCGAACAGGAACAGGTGTTCGACAGGCGCTTCCTTCTCGCCGGGCATCTGGTATTTGTAGGTTTCCAATGTCGGGCGGGGCGAAGCCATGGAGTTGATTACCCAGAGATCTTTCACGGCACGTTCGTCTTCAACCGTCACGGCGAAATAGCGGGAATCGGGTGACCAGACGATACCCCAAACCCCTTTCCGTTTACCATTGCAAAGCGTGTCGGTGTTTAGTAAACTATAAGGTTGGCCGAAACCGAAGTCTTTCACACCGAAAGTTGTGAGTTGTATGTCCGTAACCGTACTATCCTTATCGTCTTTCTTCAACTTCTCGTAGTCCTCACGGGACATCCGGTAGAGGTTCAGATCTTTTGCATACACGACCGTCCTGCCATCGGGTGAGAAAGAGGCCCAGTCGGGATATTCCGTCTCTTTTTTCTTATCCTTGAGCCAAGTCAGCTTGCGCGTAGGATAGTCGTAGGAGAAAAAGAAGATCTCTTTCTTCGGCCCTTTATCCTTGTCAGTACTGTCTTTCTTGGCATCTTGCGAAGAAGTGATCTGAAAAGTGAAAGTGCGTCCGTCCTCTCCTGCTTCGAGCTTCCGGATGGGTAGTTGCTGGGCGGTGAACGGGTCTTTGACGATCTCGGTTATCTGCGCAGCGATATCGTCGAGGTCGAAAAGCGGACGCTTCGTCTTTGCCACCGGATCGACGACATACCAGGCATTGCCGTTGCCGGTCTTATATTCATACCAGAAACTATTGCCCTTCCGGAACCAATGTGGATCGACAGAAGTGGAGAAAAGCATCGTGTTTAGCTTCTCTTTCGTGAAACGTTCCGCTTGAACGTATCCGGATAGCCGCTCCGTCTCCTGCCCTTGAGCTTCCGTACCGCAGAACATACCGGCACAAAGCATCGCTAATAGTAGTTGTTTTTTCATTTGACGTTGTTTTTATATAAATAAAAGAAGGTGTGTCAAAAGAAAATCTTGTTTACAATAGACATAATTTAGGCACGGATTACGCGGATTACACGGAAAGATAATAAATTTATCCGTGTAAATCCGTGAAATCCGTGCCTAAAAGATCGTGATAAAGGAGTTTTGACACACCTCCTCCTTAGTTTATTTTATGATATTATACCGGAAGAGTACCACCGATCAGGATAACAACCAACAAAGCCAAGATGGCATACAATTCGGGGAATACGGCCATCACCATAGTAGCACCGAACACATTGTGACCGGCCCCGACACCAGCGATACCATTTGCACAAACTTCCGCCTGTCGGATGGAAGAGAACAAACCGGCAAAACCTAACACCAAACCTGCACCGAAGATAGCGGTCGCATTCAACATCGTAATGCTATCGACCAGAAACTTCTGCATCATGAAATAGCCCACGAATCCATACAATCCCTGAGAAGAAGGCAATGCGCTTAACGCAATATAAGTACCCAGTGCATCGGGGTTTTTCTTCATTGCCCCGACAACGGCGTTACCCGCTATCGTCACCCCATAACTACTACCGATGAAAGTCAGACCTGTCATCAACGCAATACCCAGATAAGCTAATAAAATTGGTTCCATAATGATAATTGTTTTAATTTATTTTTTTGTTATTGTTTAATTTACTTTTTAATAATGGAAAACATATCTCGTTTGCCTATGCTTTCTTAAAAGGCCGGTACTCTTTACCTCCTCCTTCAAATTCGGCATTTTTATAATATTCGACAAAGATAAGACGTAGAGGATGGACAAGCGAACTGATCGTACAAAGCCCGATGTTGATAGCATGGCCGACCAGCAGGATCAGCAACATGCATACCGCACGCAACACGATGTTCATGCCCTCCGTCATATCTACGGCCAACTGGTTGAATACACCTCCCAAAATCGCGCCTGTCAAGCCGATTGCAAACAACCGGATGTACGACAACGTGTCGCCCAGCAACCCGGAAGCCATGTTATAGGTATTCCAAAGTCCCGTACCGAAATTCAGGAAGACATTCTTTCCCGGCGAATTATACAGGTAAGCGACAACCAAGCCGACAACCGCAATGCCGATAAAGACCGTCTTGACGCTTTCTGGCAATTGCAAATTCAGCATCGGAAGTCCGAATGCCAGCGCCAAAGCCGTAATGACAAAAACCCAGGCAAAAGGAGCGATACTATATTTGACACCCTTCTGCGCTTTCATCTTAAAAGCGGCAACCGTCTTTCCGAAGATAATCTGGACCAAGCCGATAACGATCGAGAATGTCATCAGATTGTCGCTACTCACAAAGTAATCTTTCACTTTCGAGAATGCCGGGACATCGGCCAATGCGATCCCGAAGAAAGACCCCGTGCAGGTGCCGACGATTATCGCCGCCAAGCCCAAATATTGGAACAAGGTCAGATAAGGCTTGAAGTCCGGATTGACTTTCCGCTTGAGGAACGTGCAAACCAATAACACCAACAAACCATATCCCCCGTCTCCGAAACACAACCCGAAGAAAAGCATGAAGAAAGGGGCAAAAAGAGGCGTCGGGTCGAACTCGGCATAGTTCGGCAAGGAGAACATCTTGGTGATCGGTTCGTACAACCGGCTGAACTTGTTATTTTTCAGCTTGATCGGGACCCGGTCCCCATCCTGTATATCCAATTCCTGAAAATAGTAACCTTCTTTTTCAAGGGCGGCCTCCATAGCCGGAGCCTCTTCCGCGGGGACGAAGCCTTCCAACAACATCAGCTTATCACCGGCTTCACGATCCGTCTGCACCAATGTATTGGAAAGGTTGAATTCGTTTTGGATGTTCTTTTCCAACTCGACCAATGTATTGTATTGCCCGGCCGCATATTCCTTCAACCGGTTGTCCAATGCCTTGATATTGTCCAGCAATTGCTCCATCGCGAGATGAAGTTTCGCCAAGCCCCGGTCAGGCATTTTCGGACGCTCGGCATCGATATCGATCGGCGTCCCCGTCTTGGTGACCGTCACGAAATAGGTGACCGACTGGAAATTATTAACCAAGAAAGCGTTATACTCTTCTCCCCATTTAGGTTCGTATTTGGAAGTCGGGCAAGTAAAAAACGTCACATCGAAGCCCGCCTCTTTCAACCGTCTGATATTTGCATAGCTGAACTCTCCCCAGATATCCATATACGCGATATCCTTCTCAAGCGAAGCTTTTACTGCTTGCAAACGGACCTTCTCTTCTTGCATTTCTTCCAGCTTGCCCGCCAGCTTCAGCCCTTCGGCCTTCGTCAACTCACGCGCCGGAGCGAGAGCCACCCCTTCTTTCGTCTGGGAGTTCAGGCTCTTGCAATAACGGATAGCCGCATTGACCTGTTTCCGTTCGGCCAACAAAGCCTGTAGTTCCGCATTATCCAGAATCGAGTTCGTTTCCTTCACATGCACAACACCCAATTCGCGGAGAGTCGTGAGGAACGCATCATATTCTCTATGATATACCATAAAGGCATATTTGCTCATCTTTACTATCATACTTCAGCCTCCTCTTTTTCTTCTTTCGCTTTACGCTTTTCCTGATTCCCCCGCATGATCTTTTGTGATGACTTGGAGAGACTTTCCTCGTCTTCCATAAATCGTTTCACCTTACGGATCGCATCTTTATAACCCGGGATCTGCACCTTCTCAAAAAGGTTCACTTTCTGAGTGGTTTTCTTCCGCGCATGCTCCAACAACTCCAGCTTCATACCCGAAAACTCGGTTTCGATACCGGTACGCGCCAATTTTTTCAATAGCTCGATACCGTCGGTAAACCAGGCAGGGGCATTGAACAGGCTATAACGGCCGATCTCGAATTCGATCTCGTCCAACACAGGGACCACCACGCCGGCTATCTTTTTGGTAGAGAGAGAAACATCCCGCACTGCGATCAGTTCGGGATTGAACTCGTTCCACAAAGCCACCATGTTTTCATAACTCTGTATCTCCTGTTCAAGCTGAAGTTCCAATTTCGTCACTTCGTCTTTGGTCCGCTTCACTTCGAGACGTAAGGCGCTTTCCTTACTCTTGATCGTCGGCAAGGAACGCTCACGCATCTTCAGTTGCTTTTCCAATTGCTGAAGAGAGGTTTTATTATATTGAAACTTTATCATTCGAAATTAATATTTAATAATTAAAGAATTAAAGGGATTTTATTGAGGTATTGATAATGCAAACCAGCATTTTCTTTAATTCCTCATTATCGGCTTTTACCGAATTATATATATTGTTATCCAAAATTTCAGTCTTATATAATAATTCAAGCCAATAAGATGTTTCATTTGCTTCTTTCAAAGCGATTCTCATTTTATGAACGAAATCAGCTTTACTTTCTGCATACTCAGCTTCTCTTATCAATGCACCAATAGCAGTGCCGGAACGTGCGACTTGACTTGACAAATCAAATTCTTTCGCATTTTGCAAAAATCGTCTCAACTTAATAATCCGTATTGCAAAATTCATGCTTTTAATCTTTATCGCACTATCCCTTTTCATTTTTAATTCTTTAATTCTTTCATTTTTTAATTTGCCCCGTCACTCTTCCAGTATTTATCGACCAACGCCTGTTTGATATTCACTTCGGCAGGATCGAAATATTCGCCGAACAAGCCCCATGCCACATCGAGCATTTCGGTCGTGTCGAGGTTGACGTCGATAGCCAAGAGCTTTTCGGAATAGTCCTTTGCGAAAGCCAACGTACGGTTGTCGTAGTCCGTCAGGTCGAAACCGTTCTCCATCTTCGTCTTCGCATTGGCGGCATCGGCATACAGACGGACGGCGGCATTCATCATCTGCGGATGGTCCTCGCGCGTCTTCTTCCCGGTCACCAATTGTTTCAGACGGGACAGGCTTCGGAACGGGTCGACGATTACCTTGCCGACATCGCTATCCTTGCGGAGGTACAACTGGCCTTCGGTGATGTAACCCGTATTGTCAGGTACGGCATGCGTGATGTCGCCACCGGAGAGGGTCGTCACGGCAATAATCGTGATCGAACCGCCGGCAGGGAACTGGACGGCTTTCTCATAGATCTTAGCCAAATCGGAATACAGGGAACCCGGCATGGAGTCCTTCGACGGGATCTGGTCCATACGATTGGACACGATCGCCAAAGCATCCGCATAGTTGGTCATATCGGTAAGCAGCACCAGCACTTTTTCGTTCTTCTGCACGGCAAAATATTCGGCCGCGCACAAAGCCATATCGGGAATCAGAATGCGCTCCACGGACGGGTCTTCCGTCGTGTTGATAAAGCTGACGATCCGATCCAGCGCACCGGCATTGCTAAACGTATTCTTGAAGAACAGGTAGTCGTCATTCGTCATCCCCATACCGCCCAGGATAATCTTATCGGACTGGGCACGCAAGGCAACCATCGCCATTACCTGGTTGAACGGCTGGTCGGGGTCGGCGAAGAAGGGGATCTTCTGTCCGGTCACCAACGTATTGTTGAGGTCGATACCGGCAATACCCGTAGCGATCAACTCGGAAGGTTGCTGGCGACGAACCGGGTTCACGGACGGACCTCCGATTTCGACATCCTTGCCTTCGGGGACGGGACCGCCATCGATCGGCTCACCATACGCATTGAAGAAACGGCCGGCCAGCTGGTCGCCCACCTTCAAGGAAGGAGCCTTTCCCATGAATACGACTTCGGCATTCGTACGGATGCCTTCCGTTCCGGAAAAGACCTGCAAGGTCACTTCGTCGCCGATGATCTTTACCACCTGAGCCAGCTTACCGTCGACAGAGGCCAGCTCGTCATACCCCACCCCCGTTGCTTTCAGCGAACAGGTCGCCTTTGTGATCTGGGTAATCTTTGTATATATCTTTTGAAATGCCTTCATAAAAAATCGATTTTATTAATTGTCATTTGTCATATTGTCACACGTCACGGTCATTTACCCAATTGCTCATTGAGCAATGCGTCGAGTTGCTCATCGAACTTCTTGAACTGTTCACTCTCATATTCGGAATAGTTCATTTGCTTGAAGATGTTGATCATCTTCTTAAAGTATTCCATTACTTCGAGGAAAGTGTCGAACTTGAACTCGGTATGGCAAATCTTGACCACCTTGTCCAACATGAACTCCTGACGCGCGAGAGGGGTCACCGCGTCGATCGCATCGAACGCATCCTGTTGCAAGATCACGAAGTCGATCAGTTCCGACTTCCAGAAAATCACGTGATATTCCACAGGGACACCGTCGTCACCAAGGATGTTGATCTGTTCGGAAATCTCCTTTCCACGCAACATACGGGTCTTGATCTCGTTCACCTTGTCGATCCAAGTCGGAGAGATATGCCCCGCAATATATTCCTGAAATTCGGGATATTCCAGATATTTGGAGTAACTATCGATCGGGTTCACGGCCGGATAGCGTTTACGGTCGGCACGTTCCTGCTCCAATGCGTAGAAACAACGGGCCACCTTCTTCGTGTTTTCCGTCACAGGTTCTTTCAGGTTACCCCCGGCAGGCGATACCGTACCGATGAAGGTCACGGAGCCTGTTTCACCATTGTTCAAATGCACATAGCCGGCGCGTGCATAGAAATTGGCCACGATCGCGGACAAGTCCATCGGGAACGCATCCGGTCCGGGAAGTTCTTCCAGACGGTTGGACATCTCACGCAAGGCCTGTGCCCAACGGGAAGTCGAGTCGGCCATCAAAAGCACCTTCAATCCCATGCTCCTGTAGTACTCGGCGATTGTCATGGCCGTGTAGACGGATGCCTCACGGGCAGCCACAGGCATGTTGGACGTATTGGCGATAATGATGGTACGCTCCATCAGCTTGCGGCCCGTATGCGGGTCGATCAGTTCGGGAAATTCGGTAAAAATCTCCACCACCTCGTTCGCACGTTCGCCACAAGCGGCAATGATCACGATATCGGCCTCCGCCTGTTTGGAGATGGCATGCTGGAGCACGGTCTTTCCGGTTCCGAACGGTCCGGGGATGAATCCCGTACCGCCTTCCACGATCGGGTTCACCGTGTCGATCGTGCGGACACCCGTTTCGAGCAGCTTGTAAGGACGTGGCTTCTCTTTATAACAGGTGATGGCGCGTTTTACAGGCCAGCGCTGTATCATCGTCACCTCCACATCTTTGCCGGCTTCGTCCGTCAAGACGGCTATCACTTCGTTGATGGTATATTCGCCCGCCTCTTTCAGGCTCTTCACCGTATATTCGCCTTTGAAGGTAAAGGGGACCATGATCTTGTGAGGTTGGAAGTTTTCGTCCACTTCACCCAGCCAGTCACCGGCGGCCACCTTGTCGCCCACCCGGGCAAGCGGCTTAAAATCCCACAACTTATCATTGTTCAACGGGAAAGTATATTCTCCACGTCTGAGGAAAACGCCTTCCATCTTATCGAGGTCGTTCTGCAAACCATCGTAGTTGCGTGACAACATACCCGGCCCCAACGTCACCTCCAACATATGCCCTTCAAACTCGGCTTCGTCGCCCACCCGCATACCGCGAGTGCTCTCAAATACCTGTACAAAAGCATTCTTGCCTATTACCTTAATAACTTCCGCCATCAGCTTCACGCCTCCTACGGAAATGTAACAGATCTCATTCTGGGAAACCGGTCCATCCACCTCAACGGTAACAAGGTTGGAAACGATCCCTTTTACAATTCCTTTCGTAGCCATAACGTTTAATTAATTAAGAATTAAGAATTAAAAATTAAAAAATCAAGATTGTGCGTCGAACTCAATCTTTAGATTTCTTACCCCTTCATTCTTAACTCTTTATTTTTTAATTTTTAATTCTTCATTTCTAATTTCCTAAATTCTTCCAGGGCATTCTCGCTCCCTTTCTTCATTGCTCCCACGATTTCGCGGAATGTCTTCTCGCCTGTCCCCTTATCCAACGTTGTCCAACGTTCGATCATCTCCAGTTTCAGCAGATAAGCAAAAACACTCTCTATGCCGAAAGGCTTAAAGAATGTATGCTCTTCAAGCCATTTCCATTTCAAGAGGTCTACCTTTTTTTCGCGAACCATCAGATCGTTTTCTTCGGCTATACGTTGCAGGTCCGGCAGATACTCCACCGTATCTCCCAACCCGAAATCGCGGGCGTTAGATGTGCGAAGAGCCTGGGCAACTTCATTGTCCCCAACGATATAACCGGCTTTATCGAGACCATGTTTGCGGCAGGTGATAGCGGTCAGCATGTTGTTGATGTTCAGGTTCAGCTCGAACCAATCCGCAACAAACTTGTTCGGATTTTTCATGGCATACGCATAATAGAGGGCAGCCAAACGGTCTTCCCATGTGGAAGCAGTTGCCGTAAGGGTGTTTCGCGAACCTCCCTCTACGATCCATGCTTCCAAAAACACCTTGAAATAAGGAGGTATCCGGTCATTCTTAGGCGGCTTTTCTTTTTCCTTCAATGCTTTGAAAAGGGCATCGAACTCATCATACGTTATACATCCCCGCGGGTCCGGATCGCGATCCGGTTGTTGGGCATGGGCGATCAGGTTCTTATTGTCGAATTTGAGGAAGAACAGATCGATCAGCTTCTTATCGGCTTTCGTCAGTATGCCGTCCAGTTCCCGTCTGAATTCATTGATGGAACAGGTCAGTTTACTATCGTCGAGCGCGATATTGGGGAGTCCTGCGATTAAGCAATAATACTTCCCCATATCAGAACAGCATTTCTACCAAACCGGGACGAAGGAATTCCTTGAAGAAAGCGACAAACTCGTCTTCGCCGAAACTCACCTTATACGAGCCGTCGGCCGGGACGATCGTGAAACCGGCGTCATGGCCGTTCACTTTTTCAATCTTCACACCGCCATCCAAGAGGCTTTTGGCGTTGGCTTCGAAATATCGGGTGAGAGCTTCGGCATCGGCCGTCCGGATCGTGATCGCTTCCTTCGCCACCCATTCCTTTGCCATTTCTAAAATCACTTTCTGCATAAATGCAGTATCAGAAACGATCGCTTTCACATTGGAGGAGGTGATTTTTCCGGTAATAAGATTTGCCACTTCGCTCTTCAGCGCTTCTACAGACTGGGCGGCAAAGAGTTTCAACTCGGCTTCCGTATTCTTTTTCAACTCGGCGGCCTGCTTCTCAGCCTGTGCCACAATACGCTTCGCTTCCGCTTCCGCTTCCGTCAAAATAGCCTCTTTCCGGGCATTTGCATCGGCTATGATCCGCCCTGCTTCTTCGTTGCCTTTCTCTACGCCTTCCTTGTAGATCTTGTCGGTCAGTTCCTGAATCTTTGTATTCATTTCTATCTAATTTTTTTAAGTTGTTCCCCGTCAGGGCGGTTCGGGAACCGCCCGTACTTAACGCCTACAAAGTTATTCTTTTCTTTGAATAAACAACAATGGTCGGCCATTTTCTTTTTCATATCGCAAAGATACGCCCCCAACCTCCGAACACAAAAAAAAGATAGGCGTAAGGCGTAAAATAAAATGAATATAAATGTTAACACGTTTCGATTGACAAAAATCGTGACAAATGACAACACACAGCTCTGCGTCTCGTGAAACAATGGTTTACACACCGGAAAACATAGTTTCTCACCTTTACACATTGCATTAACAGTTTTTTCACACCTTAGCCCCCTCTGTTTTTTGGCAAACGGCGGCATGCACCGTATCTTTGCCCCCAAACAGTAAATTCATAATTCAAAATATATGTTTTCCATCGAAAAAGCAACCCCCGCTGATTGTCCGCTGATCCGGACGCTGGCATCCCATATCTGGGAACCGACCTACGGTTCGATCCTCTCCCGCGAGCAGCTCGACTACATGTTCGAGATGATGTACAGCCTCGAAAGCCTGTCGAAGCAGATGAACGAGCTCGGCCACCGGTTCTTCATCATCTATGCCGAGGGCGTCCCTTCCGGCTACCTGTCCATCGAAACCGTAGGCAAGGATTTATATGAATTCCAGAAAATCTATTCTTTGCCTTCCCTCCACGGTTCGGGGATCGGGCGGTTCATAATCGAACAGGGAGTCGCTTACCTGAAGACGATCCATCCGGGTTCTTTCACGATAGAGCTGAACGTGAACCGCCACAATCCGGCCGTAGGTTTCTACAAGCATATGGGGTTCCACGAACATGCAACCCGTGATTTCCATATCGGGAACGGCTACTACATGAACGATTACATCATGAGAATGGAGGTAAAGGGATGAACAAGCGACTGAAACCGATCATGTTTGTCGGAACTTGTTCCGATGCAGGCAAAAGCGTCATCAATGCGGCTTTCTGCCGTATATTCAAACAAGACGGGTATCACCCGGCTCCGTTCAAGGCACAAAATATGTCGCTCAACTCCTACTCTACTCCCGAAGGCGGAGAAATGGGACGTGCACAGGTCGTACAGGCCGAAGCCTGCGGGATCGCTCCGCACACGGACATGAACCCGGTGTTGCTGAAACCGACGAATGACAAGAGCTCGCAGGTCGTTTTGAACGGCCGGCCGGTCGGGAACATGTCGGCACAGGATTATTTCGGCATGCAAAACCAGAAAGAGGAATTGTTCGAAAAAGCAATCGAGGCCTTCCGACGCTTGGAAAACCGCTATAGCCCGATCGTCCTGGAAGGGGCGGGCAGCATTTCCGAACTGAACCTGCGTGACCGCGACATCACCAACATGCGGATGGCCGGGCAGGCCGGGGCGGCGACTTTCTTGGTTGCCGACATAGACCGGGGCGGCGTCTTCGGGTCTGTCTACGGGACGATCGCCCTCCTGAAACCGGAAGAAAGAGCTTTGATGAAAGGGATCATCATCAATAAGTTCAGAGGAGACGCCTCGCTTTTCGACGACGGCAGGAAGATCATCGAGGACCTGACCGGCGTGCCGGTAGTAGGCGTGATCCCTTGGTTCGGCGATATCAAGATCGAAGAAGAAGACTCGGTCACCCTTGATATGAAACACAATACTCATCGGGACGGAAAGATCAACGTGGCGATCATCCTGCTGAAACGGATGTCCAACTTCACCGACTTCGATGTGCTGGACATGGATCCCCGCTTCAATGCCTATTATACGAACAACATCGACGAGATAGAAAAAGCGGACATCATCCTGCTCCCCGGCTCCAAGAACACGCTTTCAGACCTGCAAAGCCTACGGGCAGGCGGTATAGCCGAAGCGATTATCCGCGCCCACAAGAACGGGAAAAAAGTCATCGGCATCTGCGGAGGCTATCAGATGATGGGGGTGCGCCTCGAAGACCCGGATGCCCTCGAAGGCAACCTGCCGGCCGTTCCGGGGTTGGGCCTGCTACCGCAATGCACGGTCATCGAACGGGAGAAAATAACCCGCCAAAGCACCTTCGCCTTCCTGCCCGCGGACGGTAGGAGCACGGCGCATAAGGAAGGCGGTTCGCGAACCGCTCCTACTTGTCGGGGCTACGAGATACATATGGGGCGGACGACCCTGCTCGGCGACACTCCCGAAAGCCCCGCCTGCATCCTCGACGACGGACGGACGGATGGTTATTATCTCGATAACACATGCTGGGGCAGCTATATGCACGGAATACTGGACAACCCGGAAGTCTTGGACAACCTGGCCGAAGGATTTGATAAAGAAGCGGAAAACGTCCCTTTTGACTATGCCGCATTCAAGGAAGAGCAATACGACAAGTTGGCGGCGTTGGTCAGGGAACATGTCGACATGGATTATATCTACGGGCAACTACGGGCGACCCGTTAATCGCCCGTACACTCCCCGTACTACCTTAACCGATCCACCCTGGCGACGTCGTTTAGCTTGACACAGACGGTAGCCCCCAATTGTTCGAGGTAAAGAACCAGGTGGTTCTTTTTGATCTTCTTCACCTTTCCGGATACATGTTTCATGGCGCCGCAAAGAATTTCGACCTCTTCGCCGGGGCATAGGGCGTGTTCGGACGCCTGGTCGAGAAACTCCTGGATGGCATCGATCTCTTTCTGACGGACAACGGCCGGTTTCCCATTGTAATAGACGATACGGGCCACGCCATACACCCGGACCAGATTTCTCAACTCCGGATCGGTGCATCGCACAAACAGATAGGAGTTGAATAACGGCAACTCCACGATCTTGACACGGTCAGACCAGACCCTGGGGGCACGATGAAGCGGAAGCCAGCACTCGACCCCAAGCGCATCGATCCTATCCCTCACCTGTTTTTCCGCCCTGGGGGCGGTGTACAGTACATACCAACTTGTCTTATCGGCGTTCAGCTTAAGTTCTTTTTTCTCCATAACGTACACAAAAATATACGACCGCGCTTATTTCATCGGCCCGGCCGATGGCGGAGGGTTTCCGATCCCCCACTCCTTGTTTGCTTTCGGACCCATCTTGAGAGACAGGACACCGCCGGCGGCAATCCGGCTATGATCGAACCAAGGTCGGTTCAGCTCTTCGCCATTCAAAGTGGCCGATTGCACATATTTATTATCATGCTCAGAGGCGGTTCGCGAGCCATCCTCTGCCTCCGCCACGATCTCGAACACGTTGCCATTGCCGAGGTCGATCTTCACATCCGAAAAGACCGGACTACCGATGTTGTAGGTCGGAGATCCAGGTGTCACCGGATAAAATCCCATCATGCTAAACACCACGAAGGCAGACATGCCGCCGCCGTCTTCATCACCCGGAACCCCCATCAGGTCGTTGCGGAACCATTGGTCGAGCAAGGCACGGATACGTTTCTGCGTCTTCCAGGGTTGGCCGGCATAATTATACAGATACGGGATATGCAGGCTCGGTTCGTTTGCCATCGAGAACATGCCGACATTACCGGTATGGTCGGGCAGGAACGAATAGAATTGCCATTTGGACATTCCCAAAGGAGTGTCGAACATCGAATCGAGGGCAGCCGTGAAAGCCTCGTTCCCTCCGATGAGCGAAATCAGGTCGCCGATGTTGTGTTGCACATCCCAACGATAAACATAGCCGTTGTTCTCGTCATAATAATCCCGGGCGCCCAATCCGCCCGAATACCGGTAATCCACTCCTTCGATAAACCGGCCGTCCTTATCCTTCGGATGGAAGAAACGAGTTTCCGGGTTGAAGAGGTTCCGGTAGTTGTAAGACCGGGCGAGGAAATATTCCGCATCCTCTTTCTTTCCCAGTTCGGCCGCAATCTGGGAAAGACACCATTCGTCATAAGCCGTTCCTAAGGTAACGGCGACGGGCTGGCGTTTTTCCCACGGAGAGACGTTAGCCACGGTTTCTTTTTCACCCGGTTTCAAAGCCGGGATATAGCCATGTTCCTTATAGAACTCATCCAGCCATCCGGAAGGAGCCGCCGACCAGGGGATCAACGTTTTCTCCTCGATGCCCTTGCGGGCTGCTTCGTAAGCCTTTTCAAGGTCGAAACCGCGAACGCCTTTCCGCCATGCATCGATGACGGTGGCAACGGCATGGTTGGAGTTCATGCGGCGGGAGTCGCCGGTCACTTCAGGGAATGTCGGCATCCAGTTCGTTCCCATCTGTTGAGCCATCAAAAGGTATGAATTGATAATATCGCTCTCGCGCTCGTTGTCGATCAGGATGCGAAGCGGGTGAGTGGCCCGGTAAGTGTCCCAAATCCAGTCGTCGGTATAGAACGAATGACCGCCGTCTTCGTGTATCTTACCATCGAAAGCACTATAGTATCTGCCGTCTTCGCTCAGGTTTACCGGACGTTCATAACAACGATACAAAGAGGTATAGAAAACGGTCTTGTCGTTTTCGCTCCCCCCGCTTACCTGGATCTTGCCTAAAGCATCGTTCCATTCGTTGCGTCCGATCCGGGCGATCGCATCCACATCGTAGGAGTTGATCTCGCGCTCCAGGTTCTTCCGGGCTTGCTCCGTGCTGATAAAGGAGATTCCATAGCGAACGCTGAGCCCTTTCAGACCGACAAAAACCAGTGCCAGAGCGGCATCTTTCCCTTCTACGGATGTCTCGCCGTATCTCACGGTTCCATCGACCAAGGCGCCCGATTTCTCAGGGGCCTTTCCTATCTCGGCATATAGATAAACCTTCGTCTTCTTATCCACGTATTGGAAACCGCTGACCGTTTTCCCTTCACATTTCAATTCCCCATTCCGGCTATTGAACACTAAGTAAGCCGGCTCGTCTTTCCCGAATGTAAAGCTATAAACCGCACTCTGGTGGGAAGGAGCATAATCGACCTCGATATCCACATCGTCCAAATAGACCTGATACCGGTACGGGACGATCTTTTCCCGATCGTAACTATACGGGATGACCGGTTTCAGACCGGCCTCATCGCCCTGGTAAGGACTCAGGTTGAAAGCCGAACTGCCCCGATGGCTCGTCACGATGAGAGGCAACCCTCTCAACCGGTCGCCCGTGAAATCACCCCGTTCGGGATAGACGCGCAACATGCTGTTAGGCAGATGGACCGTCGGATAGGTCGGCACCAACAGATGGCTGATGTTGCCCATATAGGGATTGACATATTCGACCGGCTCTTTCGGCAGGTTATCGGCCACCAGCCGTTTTCCCTTTACATAATACCTGTCGGCAAACATCATGATGGCAAATCCGATCACGACGCCCAATAAAAATTTTCCTGTTTTCTTTAGTATCTCCATCGCTTATTTCTTTTGTTTCTCATTAACTGAAAATGAATACGGCAAATCTTCCGGATTCACGCCTCTGTTCATGTTCGGCTTATCTCCCATCCGGATGTCCAGGATCCCGCCTTTCAATAATTCGAAATGCTCCAGGTAGTTTTTGGTGTACTCCTTGCCGTTGAAAGACATCGACTCGATATAGATGTTCTTGTCGCTGTTCTCCGGCGCATTGATGACCAGATTCTTCCCGTTCTCGAAGTGCAGGGTGGCTTTCTTGAACAAAGGCGCCCCCAATACATATTGCGTCGTTCCGGGAGCAACCGGATAGAAGCCGAGAGCGGAGAACACGTACCAGGCGGAAGTCTGCCCGTTATCTTCGTCACCGCAATAGCCGTCCGGTGTCGGGGTGTACATGCGGTTCATCACCTGGCGAAGCCAGTATTGGGCTTTCCAAGGCTCACCGGCATAGTTATACAGGTAGATCATGTGCTGGATCGGCTGGTTGCCATGCGCATAGTTCCCCATGTTCATAATCTGCATTTCACGGATCTCATGGATCACCTGCCCGTAATAGCTATCGTCGAACACGGGTGGAACGGCAAACACGGAGTCGAGCATGGTGATGAATTCTTTTCTTCCTCCCATCAAGTCGATCAATCCCTGCGGATCGTGGAAAACCGACCATGTATAATGCCAGCTATTCCCTTCCGTGAAAGCATCTCCCCATTTCAAGGGCGAGAAAGGGGCCATGAACTTGCCGTCCTTATTCTTTCCACGCATCAGTTTAGTCTCCTTGTCAAACAGATTCTTGTAGTTCATCGCCCGTTTGGCATACAAGTCCAGCTCCTTTTTAGGACGCCCCAAGTCTTTTGCAATCTGGTAGATGCACCAGTCGTTATAGGCATATTCCAACGTACGGGCGGCATTCTCGTTGATCTTCACATCATAAGGCACATAGCCCAATTTGTTGTAATATTCGTGTCCGAGGCGGCCGGTAGACGAAACCGTCGGATGCACATTTTCCGTCCCGTGGATCAAGCCTTTGTACAAAGTTTCAAGATCGTCCACCTTTATGCCTTTGACATAAGCATCCACCAAAACCGAAGCAGAGTTGTTGCCCACCATGCAACCCCGATGTCCGGGGCTCGCCCATTCGGGGAAGAAGCCGCTTTCCTTATAAGTGTTGATCAGGCCTTCCTGCATTTCTTTCGACATCGTCGGGTACATCAGGTTCAGGAACGGGAACAAGCTACGGAACGTATCCCAGAAACCGGTATCCGTAAACATATAGCCCGGCAATACCTCGCCATTGTAAGGACTATAATGCACGACTTTCCCGGCCGCGTCTATTTCATAGAACTTGCGGGGAAACAGAAGCGAACGGTACATGCAGGAATAGAACGTCCGGTACTGGTCCAGCGTGCCGCCTTCCACTTCGATCTTGCCCAGCTCCTTATTCCATACATCTTTGCCTTTTTGCACCAATGTGTCGAAATTGTCGGAACCCAACTCTTTCATATTGAGAGCTGCCTGTTCGAAGCTGATAAACGAAGAGGCGACCTTCGCATGGACAATCTCGCCTTTCGCCGTCTTGAAACCGATAACGGCGCCGACATGGTCGGATTGCTGCTCACGCGCACCTTCCTTCAATGTCGCATCGGCAAAAGTAGCTTCGTAGGTGAAAGGTTTGTCGAATTCGATCACGAAGTAGTTCTTGAAATTGTCCGGTACGCCGCCGCTATTCTTGGTCGTATAGCCGATAATCTTGTTTTCTTCGGGGATCACCTTGATGTAGGAACCTTTGTCAAACGCATCCACCACGACATACGAATGTTCGTTTTCCGGGAAAGTGAAACGAAACATGGCGGCACGGTCCGTCGGCGTCAGCTCGGTCTTCACGTCATGTTCCGCCAGATACACTTCGTAGTAATAAGGTTTCGCGATCTCGCTCTTGTGAGAGAACCAGCTGGCACGCTTGTCCTGGTCGAATTCAGGAGCGCCGACAACCGGCATGATTGCAAACTGCCCGTAGTCATTGATCCAGGGGCTCGGCTGGTGGGTTTGTTTAAAGCCGCGTATCTTATTGGCGGTATAGGTATATCCCCACCCGTCACCCATCTTGCCGGTTTGCGGTGTCCAGAAATTCATACCCCAAGGACGCGCTATGGCCGGATAGGTGTTACCGGTCGATAGCTCGAACGACGATTGCGTCCCCATTAAAGGATTAACATACTCTACCGGATCAAAAGCACCTTCCGCCGCAACGGCGGGCCTACCCAGGCTGGTCAGCATAGCAATAAGGGCGAAGGCCCATATACTTTTTTTCTTCATATTCTTATACGATTACTATTCTACTTACAAAGATAAGCCAAACAAGCTCTCAAGTAAAAGCAAGTAATGTGGATTTTTCTCAAAAATCAATAAAAAGGGAGATTTTTCCCGATCCTATACCAAGGACGCCGCACTTAGTAAGTGAACCGGATCCCGACCTGGAAGGTAAAAGTGAACGGGCGGGAAGTCCTCATGCTCTCGAAACGAAGCTCGCTATTGCGATATTGCGGGTTCATATTATAATAATAGTTCACTCCCGGCTCGACGAACAACGAGAGCGGCCGGCGAAGTTCCGCCTGCATACCGACGGCCGCGTTCCAGGATGGTTGCCAACGGTTGATCCGCAAGTTCATCCCTGTCTTCTTGGCCGATACGCAATATTCGATCATTCCGCCTCCCGAAGCATAGAGCGAAAGATTCTTCCATCTATAGAACGTCCAGCTCAACTTTAGCGGGATGCCTATATAATGCAACTTTTGCGAACCGTCCTGCGTCTTCCCTTCCTTCAGGATTTCCGAATACAAATAGGTATAGGACAGGCCCGTCTCCAGAGCGATCCGGGGTGTGACAAACAGGCGGGCCGACAATCCGAAAGAGATGGGAATATGATGGCGGTAATAATAGTCCGTCTTCCAGTTTTCCGAACTTCCTCCGCCTCCACCCGTAGCGGCTTTCGTCTGAGGCCCTTCCGACGGATTGTCATCCGGCCTTTCAGGTTTCTCTTCCGGTCTCGGATGATTCGGTTGGCTAACCCATTCTTCACGATGCTCGAAACCGCCTCCCATATTCGTCATCTGGTTGCTACCGGTCTGGATGCCGAAAGCAAAGCGGTTAAAATCAAGTATCTTCTTCTTTTCCTCAGCAGGGCGATAAGGCAGACGGTTCCGCTTATCCGGTTGCGGCCCGGAATCCCGATGTTTCGGCATGACCGGTTCCGTCTCTCCGGCATCATCGGAGTCGTTTCCGGCGATCATCACCTTTTCCGGCAAATCAACGGGGTCAAGTTGCGGCATCAGGCTATCGATTACCTGAATATAAGGGAAAAAGCGTGCTTGTGACGGTACAACGGATTCTTTCTTTTCGGGAGACGGGGCTACGGGATGTTCCGCCACTGCTTCCTCCGGCTCCTCACGGCGGAAAACGACAACCGATATCATCAGGCACAACAAGGCTATGGCGGCAACAGACACCCAACGGTACAACTTGTGGCGGACCGTTTTCGTCTGCAAGCCGGGCATTCCCGGTTCAGGCATGAGCATAGGAAGTTCTGCTTCCAGCTTTTCCCAGCCGTCCTTCCGGAGAGGGAGATGGAATTCATCTTCCCGGTCTCGGAGCATTTGCAGGATGTCGTTCTTATCGTTCATGTCTCTTTATTCCGTTTTCTTTAATTGTTCCTTGATGCGGGTAATCAGCAGGCGGCGGGCACGGTTCAATTGGGATGCCGACGACGCTTCATTGATATGCAGGCTTTGTGCAATCTCTTTATGACTCCAACGTTCAAACACATATAAGTTGAACACGGTACGATAGCCGGGAGGCAGTTCCGCCACAAACTTCATCAGCACCTCCATCGACAACACACTTGCATCCGGCTCCGGCTCATCCGGCAAGTCCGACACCTCCTCCAACGGCATCCCGTCACGAAGCAAGTCCCGATGGCGGAGATATTCCAGAGAAACGTTGGCAAACACCCGGCTCAGCCAGGCACGAAGGCTTCCTTCGCCTCTATAAGTAAAAGAAGAGATGGACGAATAGACTTTCAGGAAGCCGTCATGCAGAAGATCGTGGGCCGTCTCTCCATCGCCGGTATAACGATAGCACAGGCATAGCATCCTCTCCGCAAAGCGCTCATACAGCTCCTTGCGGGCAAGATTATCCCCCGTCTTGCATCTATCGGCCAACTCCGTTTCTGTCATCAATTCTTATAGTGCTTTTAATAGTAAATGCAGGGACATATAAAACCTTGCATGCAGGGAAGAAGAAAATTTCATCCCGATGAGAAAAAAGTTTCTCCGGGATGAAACAAAAGTTTCCTGCTGGTGAAACAAAAGTTTCATAGGCATGAAAATAAATTTTCAGTACAGGAAAATAACTGAAACAAAAAGGGGAGCCGTTCGATAGAACAGGACTCCCCTCCACTTTTATAACTTGAATTTATACAACTGCGCCATCACCTTCTGGTATTCGTTCTGCAACTGCATGTGATTCTGCATGCTCTGATAGAGCGTAGTGACATCTACAAAATATTCGATCATCGAGATTTGTCCCGCCTGGATCGCCTTGTTCAACAACGCCAGGTTGTTCTGGCTTTTCAGCACTTCGCCATACTCGTCGATGGAAGTCTTCAAGGCTACCGACTGGTTATAGAGTTGGAGCAATTCGTTCTCTACCGCCGTCGTCGCGCTTTCCAACTGCAAATCGGTGTAAAGGCTTTGCGCCTTCGCCTGTTTCACATTGTTGCGATTAGAGAAAAGAGGAATGCTGATGCCGACCAAAAAGCCATTGAAGCGTTCGCCGCCCGAAGACGGGTTCATACGGTAACCCAACTCGAACGAAGGCAATCCCATCGTCTTATTGACACTGATTTGTCTCGATGATACGGCCTTCGCGCTTTGCAAAGACAACAGACGCCGATCATTCCCCAAGATTTCCTGACGCAGGTCGGCAAATGAGAGCGGAAGTTCCACGGCCTCGTAAGCCGTATCGGTCAGTTGAACGGCAATTCCTCCGTTCAGCATTTCCAATTCCCGCTGCTTATTCACACGGGCCGCTTCGTTCATGCGTGCTTCGTTGCGGACGTTCAAGAGTTCGAGTTCGATCTTGTTCGTTTCCAAAATATTGGCATCCCCCTGTTCCAAGCGTTGCAGATAGAGTGCGGCAAGCTGTTCGGCACTTTTCCGGCGGATATCCAGCAGGTTCTTTTGCTGGTTCAGAAAGATCAAGTCCAGGCAGGCTTCCTTGGCTTGCAACAAAATCTGCTGGCGTATTTCTTCGCCCTGCCGATCGTAGTTTTCGCCCTTCTGCCTGGAAAGCTTGTTCCGCTGCATATATAAAGACGGGAAGTCGAACGATTGCGAAGCGACCAATTCACCGGTGAATCCCATCCCCTCTTTGTTTCCATACAGATGAGAATAGGTAACGGTAGGGTCGGGCAGGTTGTTGTCCAGTTTGGCTTCCAACTTCTGCGCCGTCACCATCTGGCGGTTTGCCTGCAATTCCTTGTTGTTGGTTTCCACACTCCGGAGCACTTCCTCGATGGAAGTTTGCGCCCCGGCTGCCAATGCGGAAGAGACCAATGCTATTGTCAATATGAATCGTTTCATTCTTTATCTTCTTTATTCATTAATAAATAAACAATCGGGATGATGAAGCCGTTCAGGAAAGTGGATGTCAGCAAACCTCCCAGGATAACGGTAGCCATCGGGCTTTGTATCTCGTTGCCGGGCAAATCGCCGTTCAGCGCGAGCGGGATCAACGCGAGAGCCGAACTGAGCGCCGTCATCAGGATCGGATTCAGACGATCCATAGAACCTTGCAGGACAGCTTGCCGAAGCGGCATCTTCTCTACGGTCCGCAGATGCGTGTAGTGACTGATCAGCAACATGCCGTTACGGGTGGCAATGCCGAACAGGGAGATGAAACCGATGATAGCCGGAATACTCACCTCGCCGGAAGTCAGCTTCAGGATGAACACGCCCCCGATCAACGCCAACGGCAGGTTCAACAGAATAACCCCGCTCTCCTTCGCATTCTTAAACTCATTATAGAGCAACAGGAAGATCACCAACAGAGACATCAACGAAGTAAGCAACAACGTACGGCTGGCCGCCTGTTCGCTCTCGAACTGTCCGCCATATTCGATATGATAGCCTTCGGGCAACCGGATGGAACTATCCACCTTCTGTTGTATTTCATTGACGACGCTTCGGAGGTCGCGCTCAGAAACGTTGCCGCTGATCACGATCTTACGTTGCACATTCTCGCGGTTGATCGTGTTCGGGCCTGTCACGGAACGGATTTCGGCGACGTAGCTCAACGGGACTTTCTTGCCGCCTGCATCGATCATCAGGTTGCGGATATCCTCCATCGTGGCGCGGCTCTCGTCCGAAGTCTTGACCGTCAGGTCGAATGTCTTGCCGTCGTCATACACCTGGCTGACCGCTTCGCCTCCGAGCATGACATTGACATACTCTTCAAACTCAGGCAACGAGATGCCATACTGGGCCATCAACTCGCGCTTCGGCGTGATGGTGAGTTGCGGACGCTCGATCTGCTGTTCCACTTTCAAGTCCACCAGGCCGGAGATTCCCTGGATGGCTTCCTTGATCTGATTGCCGACCGTGAACATCAGGTTCAGGTCCGTACCGAACAGCTTGATCGCGATATTCGCCTCCGTACCGGAGAGCATGGCATCGATACGGTGGGAGATCGGCTGTCCGATCTCGACGTTGGCCCCGCTGATGGTGGACAATTTCTTACGGACGTCATTCATAACGGCATCGCGGCTACGGTCTTTCAACACAAACGGAGCCTCGATTTCCGACACGTTTACCCCTAAGGCATGCTCGTCAAGCTCGGCACGCCCGGTCTTGCGGGCAACGGTCTGGATTTCGGGGACCTGCATCAGCAATTCTTCCGCCCGTCGCCCCATCCTGTCCGATTCTTCGAGGGAGATGCCCGGAAGAGAGCTTACGTTGATCGTAAACGAACCTTCGTTGAACGGCGGCAGGAAGCTGCGCCCCAACGTAAAGAACGTTCCCAAGGCAACGAGGAACAGGCCGATCGTGCATCCCAACACCACTTTCTTATGTACCAATGCTCCATTCAACGCTTTGCCATACAATTCTTTCAGCTTGCGGGCCACCCAAGCCTCCTTCTCCACTTTCTTGTCCGTAGACTTCCGGTTCAGCAGATAGCTGCACAACACCGGAGTCAATGTCAACGCCACGACCGTAGAAGCAAACAACGCCACGATAAAGGCGATCCCTAACGGCACCAACATACGCCCTTCCATCCCGTGCAGGAAGAAAAGGGGCACGAAGCTGACCACGATAATCAGCGTCGAATTCAGGATCGGCATACGCACTTCGCGGGAAGCATCGAACACGACTTCCAGGATGGAACGTTGCCGGTCGGGAGGCAACAGACGATTCTCCCGTATGCGTTTATACACATTCTCCACATCGACAATCGCATCATCGACCAGCGAACCGATCGCAATCGCCATCCCTCCCAAACTCATAGTATTGATGGTCAATCCCATATAATGCAACGCCAGTATGGACACCAACAAGGAAAGAGGCAAGGCAACCAGCGAGATCACCGTCGTGCGGATATTCATCAGGAACAGGAACAGGACAATGACCACGAAGAAACTGCCTTCGAACAAACTGTTCTTTACATTATTAATAGAGCTGTCGATAAAACGGCTCTGACGGAATATGTCGGTCGAGACATGCACATCGGCAGGCAGGTTCTTCTGCAAGTCCGCCATGATCGCATCCAACTTCTCCGTCAAGTCGATCGTGCTGGTGTTGGGCTGCTTGGTGACCGTGATCAGCACGGCCGGCTTCGTCCGTTCGGAAGCCGTTCCGAGCTTCGGGCTTTTGCCGCCGATCTTCACCGTTGCGATATTTTCCAACAAGACGGGGAAATCCCCGGCAACCTTGACGACTCCTTTTCCGATCTCTTCGGCATCCGCGGTAGAAAGGACGCCCCGGATGATGTATTCGTTGTCATATTCATACAGGACACCGCCATTGGCATTCCGGTTCATGTTACGGGTAACGGCCAGCACTTCGCCCAGGCCGACGCCATAATGTTTCATGCGGGCGGGATCGAGTAATATCTGGTATTCCTTGATATCGCCACCGATCACGGCAACCTGCGCTACTCCGCCTGTCGAAAGCAGTCGCGGGCGGATGGTCCAGTCGGCAATCGTGCGCAGGTCCATTTGGGTGGTCGGAGCAGTTCGCGCATCTCCCCTGCCTTCACTTGTTTCATCGACCGTCAGCCCGATAATCATCATTTCTCCCAAGATGGAAGATTGCGGGCCTAACGTCGGCTTCCCGACATTTTCCGGCAAGCTCTCACCTACAACCGCCAATTTTTCGGAAACGATCTGCCGGGCCCGGTAAATATCCGTCCCCCAATCGAACTCCACCCACACGACAGAAAAGCCCGTCGTAGAAGACGAACGGACACGGCGCACATCCATCGCACCGTTCACAGCCGTTTCTACCGGAAAAGTCACCAAGCGTTCCACCTCTTCGGGTGCCATACCGTTCGCCTCCGTCATAATGACAACGGTCGGCGCGTTCAAATCCGGAAACACATCCACATCCGTATGAAAAGCGGTGTAGGTTCCGGCAATCATCAGCAGCAGGGAACAGATCAACACAACCAACCTGTTATGCAGCGAGTAATATATTATCTTATTCAGCATGATCTCAGTTAATTAATAATAAGAAATAGAAATACCCATTGCTCACTATTAATTATTAATTTTTAATTCTTAACTATCAATGATTGTGTGTATGTGCAGGAATTGCATTGGAAGCAGAAGCCAGCTTGATCTGGTAAGCGCCGGCCGTCACGACTTCGTCGCCGGCTTTCAGGCCGCTCAGGATCTGCACTTCGGAACCGTTGTCGGCGCCTAACGTCACAGGCACCTTCTTATAGGCTTCTTCATGCACGCGGATAAAGACAGAGTAAACGCCCTGCTCCTCGATAAGGGCGGAAACAGGAACACTGATCACATTCTGCATCGGAGCCGTAAGCAAATAGATCTCGACAAACGAACCGGGGATAATGGCCCCCTTGTTGTCAAACTCGAATGTCACCGGAACATAAAACGAGTTGGCATCGGAAGCCTTCCCATAAGAAAGCAGACGCCCATGCAGGTCGGACAGCTTGTAAGTCACGTTATCGTACGGCGTACGGAAATTGGCGGACCGGACGGAAGGCAAATAGTTGTAATATTTCTCCGAAACCTCCGCACGCAACACCAGACGTCCATTCTGCGAGATCGTAGCCAACGGCTGGCCGACCGTCACATAATCGCCCTCTTTCACCTGCAGGTTCTTCAGGTAGCCGTTCATGGGCGAAACGACCGATACGCCGTTAGCCGTCTGTTTCCCGGCCACCGCTTCCCAAGCCACTTTCGCATTCTCGTAATTCAGGCGTGCCTGTTCGAAATCTTTGGCGGAAACGATCTTATCCCCTATCAGGGCTTCCATACGTTCATATTCTTTCTTTGCATTCTCGTATGCATATTTGGCTTTAGCCGCCACATTGCCATCAGATAAACCGCTCGAAGCAAGGCTCAAAATAGCCTGCCCCTTGCGAACCGCCGTTCCGTCGACAAACGACAGGTTGCCGAATGTCACCACGCCGGGAACCGTAGCCACCACGGTCGACTCCTCTCCCTGCGCAGCCATCACGCGTCCGCTTGTCTTGATCACATCGGTAAAAGCGCCCGGCTCTACTTTATGCGTCTGCAAACCGACAGCTTCCGCCAATGCTTTCTTGAAAGAAATCTCACCGGCATGTCCTCCTCCGGCTTCTTCGTGTTCATGTCCGTGGTCGTGCCCTTCGTGCTCATGATCGTGTCCTTCGTGTTCGTGATCATGCCCTTCCTCGTGTTCGTGAGCCTCGTGCCGATGCTCTTCATGTACGGCAGTATTGCTGTTGCAACCTGTCAGGATGTAGGCGAAAACCACCCACACCAAATATATTTTTTTCATTCTGGTAAATTCGTTTACTGTATATTCGATAATAAATAAATGGGGATGAAAGTTGTATCAAAGGCAGGAATTAACATTCCCGATACTACCTTCCGCAATCATCAATCATACAAGAAACGGAGGCGCACGAAGCCCTGACGCAGAAATGATCCACGTATCATGCAAGGATTCGATGTAGCAGGTCCGGTCCTTCTTGAACAAGAGCTTGTAAAAGACCGGGACAGGAGGATTTATATAATCAAACAGTACAAGCAATGGGAAAAGGAACTGGTTCACGTCTCCATCCGTCGCATGCGTGAAAATGGAAGTGTAGAGTGCGATATTATGCCCGTTGCATCCGCAATCATGAGATTCGGGATTCCCGTGCCCGCCATGAGCGGCTTCAGCAGAAAGCGATTTATAGCACGGCAACCCGTTACTATGGTGATGATGCGGTATGACCACCGACAGTAGCACCACGACACTAACAAGCAGCATCACATACTGGTATATTTTCTTTTTCGCTTTCATCTTTTTTATCGACTACAAAAATAAGAAGTTTTTAATTACCAAGCAGTCATTTATATATTAAATAATGATGTATCGATATGTTTATAGTGATTTTGCCTCCGACTCTTTTAAGGAAGATGTGTCAAGATATAAAATAGAACGCAGATGACACTGATTCAACAGATAATCGCAGATTTTTATTTTATTGATTTACAATAATCAATCTGTGTGAATCCGTCTCATCCGTGTTATCTGTGTTCTAATATACAGATTAATGAAGATTTATGTAACCAACCGATATTCTTATTTGTCCAGCTTCGCACAAATCAGTTCGGCCGCCTTCTTACCGCTCATCAGCATACCGCCAAAGATCGGCCCCATGCGGAAACTGCCGCTTACCCCATTGGCCGCCATACCGGAAACGAATAGTCCCGGATAGATCTCCTTCGTATTTTCTACGGTTGTAGACTCACCTAACTCGACGTTCAGCGAACGTTCGCCGATCACGCCTCCGGTCGGAGTGTTCAGCTTGATGTCGTTCTTTCGAGCCACCACGCGGGCGATTTCGCAGTCATGGCCGGTTCCCTCCAGGACAGCCTTGGACATGATCGTCAACGGGTCCACATGCATCCCTTCGCGGATCACCGGAGCCCAGTTCACCACCACGCCGGCTACGGCATCGTTATGGAACACCACGTCTTCTACGGAATAGCAATTGAAAATCGTCGCACCGGCCTTCGTCGCATTATAGATCAAAGCCGAGGTCGTATGTACGGAATCCATGATATACGTGCCGTTGCCCGCATCCTTATAACTTACGCCCAACTCGCGCACGATCGGCATAGCCTCTTCCTGGACCACGATATCGTTGAACATCATGGCGCCGCCCCACATACCTCCACCTGGGGCTAACTTACGGTCGAACAAAGCCACCTTCTTTCCGGCCTTGGCCAGATAATAAGCGGCCACGATACCTGAAGGACCGCCACCGACAATCGCGACATCAATAGACAAATTGCTCTTTAACTTCGCAAAGTAAGAGTCGATAATCCCTGTTGAAACAATCTGTTCCATTACAAATAATAATTAGAGTTTAAACATCAGGAAGCACATAGAGGTAACGCTTCCCTTTATTTAGTAATTCTACCTTTTCCCTTCACGGCGTTATCCGGCAGGTTCAATGGGTATAATCTCAGCCTGTATAGTAAGGCACCCCTATGATAAGTCGGTTGCAAAGATAACAAATTATCCGAAATGCGGCGGACGTTTGTTCATTTTCCGTTCGACGAAACTTTTCATGAATGCGACAGTCTCGTCGACTCCCAATACGGAGACATCTATCGAGAAATTGTAGGTCGAAGCGACTCCCCATTCCTTATTCGTATAATAATTATAGTAAGCGGCACGCGATTTGTCGGTCTTCATCATCAGCTCCTCTGCCTGCTCGACCGTCAGTCCCTGGCTTTCGATGATCCGCTGGATGCGGTTCTCCTTGTTGTTATGGATAAAGAAGCTCAGGCAGTCGGGATCGTCACGCAGGATATAGTCGGCACACCGCCCGACGATCACGCAAGAGCCTTTTTCCGCCAGGTTGCGGATCGTATCGCTCTGATACAGAAACAAACGGTCGTTAGACAACACATCGGCATAGGGCGGGAACAGGCCCATATACGAATAGCCCATCGTAAAGGCATAAGCCAAACCGCTGGAAGCCCTCTCGTCCGCCTTCTCGAAAAACTCCTCGCTCAACCCGCTTTCTTTCGCGGCAAGCGCCATCAGCTCCTTGTCATAATAGCTGATGCCCAGCTCTTTTGCCAGCTTCTGTCCTATCTCGCGACCACCGCTGCCGAACTGCCGGCCGATGGTCAATATGATCTTGTTATCCATATCTATCAATTCTATGTTTTAGATATCTTCTAATACTTCTTTCCTTAATTCAATAATAATTTGCTTTATTACATTTTGCAACTGAGGAATATTAATCTTTACAATACGAAGGATTATTTCTGCGTCTACATTAAAATATTGATGAGCGATTATATCACGTAATCCCATAACATTCCGCCAATTGATTTCCGGATATTTTGGAAGAAGTGATTTATGTGTATATTTATCGATATTCTTTATGGCTTCACCGATAGTAACTAATAGCATACAAATACTATCTAATCGCATCATACCATCAGCAGAATGAGTAAAATCTTCTGCCGTATTTACTGGAATAGCACGAGTAATAATCGTTTCCAATGAATCTTGGATCTGCTCGAATAATAATAAGACTTCTTCCTTACACATAAATCCCGTCCCTTTCTATATTTCTTTTTAATAAAGCATTCATATTATCTCGCAGACGAATAATATCTATTTTGCAATTCAGCAATTCTTCTAATTCATACTTAATATTTAAAAGAATGAAACCATCCGGTTCCTTCATTTCCACACAAACATCCAGATCACTATCCGTTTCATGCTCATTGCGGGAAACGGAACCGAAGATCCCTAAACGGATAATGCCATATTGTTCCGCCATTTGTTGTTTGTAGCAACGAAGTAATTCGAGATATTCTGCTTTTGTCCTCATTATTCATTCGTATTATGTTATAAGACAAAGGTAAACAAAATTTATTTAGAATGAAACTTTCTGAACTGGTTTATCAAGACAAGGGCCGTGACAATTGTGGCGGTCGTATCGGCAATCGGGATACTGATCCATACGCCAAGCGTCCCGAGCCACCGGGGAAGGATCAGCAGGCAGGGGACGAGGAACAGCATCTGGCGGGTGAGCGAGAGGAAGATGGCCTTCTTAGACATCCCGATGGAGAGGAAAAAGTTGGTCGCCACCATCTGGAAACCGACAATCGGAAAGACGGCGAAAACGATATGCAAACCATACACTGCCGCCTCGATCAGCTCCGGGTCGGTCGTAAACATGCGGACGATCATCGACGGGAACAGTTGGCAAAGCAGGAATCCCGTCGTCGCCACACCTATCGCCCACTTCATCGTCAGCTTCGTCACCTCCGTCACCCGCGAATACTGGCGGGCGCCGAAGTTATAGCCGGCAATCGGTTGCATCCCCTGATTGAACCCCATGATGATCATGATGAAGAGGAATACAATCCGATTCACGATCCCGTATGCCCCGATCGCCATATCGCCACCGTGCTCTTTCAGTCCCCGGTTGATCAGGATCACGATCAGGCAGGCGCAAAGGTTCATCAGGAAGGGCGACATCCCGATATAAAGAATCCCCTTCACGATCTCGCTTTTCAGCCGGTAAATGCCTTTCTTGAAATGCAACAATTCCTTCGGCCGGGAGAAATGGATCAACTGCCCGGTCAGCGAAATGACCTGCGAGATGACGGTAGCCCATGCCGATCCTTTGATCCCCCAGCCGAATCCGAAGATAAAGAGCGGATTCAGCACACAGTTGATCACGACCGAGGCCAACGTCGCATACATCGCCAACCTCGGGAAGCCGGAAGAGCGCAGGACGGCATTCAGCCCTAAATACATGTGAGTGATCACATTTCCCATCAGGATCACATTCATATAATCGCGGGCATACGAAATCGTGTTCTCGCTCGCCCCGAAGAAATAGAGGATCGGGTCGAGCAGCGTCATAAAGACCAGTGTAAAGGCCAGTCCCAAGACCACGTTCAGTACCAGCACGTTTCCCAACACCTTGTTCGCCCCTTCATATTCCTTCTGTCCCAACTTCACGGACACCAACGTCGAAGCCCCTACCCCGACCAACGAGCCGAAAGCGGCCGCGAGGTTCATCAACGGGAATGTCAGCGCCAGGCCGGAGATAGCCAACGGCCCTACTCCGTGTCCGATAAATATACTGTCCGCCATATTGTAGAGCGAAGAGGCAGTCATGGCGATAATGGCCGGTATGGCATATTGTGTCAATAACTTGCTGATGTGCTCAGTTCCAAGCACCAAAGGAGAATTCTGTTTACTCATATCACAAAGGTACGGAGAATCCAAAAAAAAGGTTACTTTTGTTATCTTATAAATTATAAAAAATGGCGGAAAACTTAATCATTAACGGTAGGAACAAGCAGGAAATGTATGAGACGCTGCTTCCTCAATTGCAATCGCTGACAGCGGGAGAGACGGACGTCGTCGCCAATATGGCGAATGTCGCCGCTGCCCTGAAACAAATATTCGATTTCTTCTGGGTAGGCTTTTATGTGGTGAAAGAAGAGATGCTCGTGCTCGCCCCGTTCCAGGGTCCGCTCGCCTGCACACGTATCCGGTATGGGAAAGGCGTATGCGGGACGGCATGGAAGGAAGCGCGGACAATCGTTGTCCCGGACGTGGAACTGTTTCCGGGGCATATCGCCTGTAGTTCGGATTCGCGATCGGAGATCGTCGTGCCGGTGGTCAGGAAAGGAAAAGTTGTCGCTGTCTTGGATATCGATAGCGACAACTTGAATGCATTCGACGGGACAGATGCGAAGTATCTGGAACGGCTCTGTGCTTTTTTGCCGATGTGATTCCTTTTTTGCATCGTGCTATCCGTCCCGTCCGATAGGATCGTTTCTTAGGTAGTCAGTACGTTAATTCTGTAATTCTCCTGGACGCTCTTCATTTATGTTCCCGCCGGAGTTGGGATCATGCTTGCTGCTGCTGCCATTGTCGGTCTTGCCGCCTTTGCCCTTGCCGCTGCGCAGGCTGATGCTGACGCGGTAGCTGTCGATCAGTTCATTCCACCATGAGAATAATCCGATGTAACTATCATCCCCGTTTATCTCGGCCAGGGAATTGAGGCGTATGACCAGGGCTTCATAGGATCTGTTGAAAGCGGCACGGCTTACCGGCGTCTTTACCGGCTGGTTGCGCAGGCTCTGTTCTTCCTTGCGCTTGGAAGAGGCTTCGGCGCATTCGTTGTTGACTGCCTTGATGTCGGCAAACCATTTCGTCAGTTTTAATTTTTCAACATGCGACTTGAAGGTGTCCGATTCGACTTCCGATATCAACTTCGAAGTATGCCCTGTCTGATCATCGAAGGTCTTTTGATATACGTATTTATAACGGTCGATCAAAGGGAGCAGCATGACAGCCGGTTTTTTGATTTCTTCATCCGTACAGTTGGCCAAAGAACGTATGTTGGAGAAAGCATTGCTGCGCAATTTCGTACGTTTCGCCTTGAGTTCTTTCATTATGCTGGTCCAGTTGCTTTTTTTGAGCTTCAAGAGGCTGCTGTCAAAGACGGAAAGAGCGGATTGATACTCGTCAAATTGTGATTGGAAATCTGTCACAGTCACATCGGTATCGGCTGATAGGATTTGGTTTTCGATAGCGTGACCGACTGCTTGAAGTTCTGCTAACTTCAGCTTAGATTTAGGAAATGTTTGGACTCTTGCCATGATTTTGTTTTTAAGGTAAATTATTAATTATTATTACACGGAGGCAGTTCGATGCGCTCCATTTTGTTTTAATACCGTCTCCGACAGCTACGAGTCCATTTGAAACCGTTTTTTTGCCGTCTCGGACATGTTCGGGATGATTGCATTTCATTTCTTTTCCGTCCCGTATATGTCCGAGGCCGTTTTAAACCGCTTTTAAGCTGTTCCGTATGCCTATGAGATTATTTTTGTCCGAACCGCACCGGCAAAATAGCCGTACGACCGGACTAAAATGACTGATTAAAGCATCTTTTTTCAGTCTTTTGCAAAGGTATAATATAAGTTGTGAAAACCAAGCGTTTTTGAAAAATAAAATATTTTGAAATTCAATCTCTTAGGTCGATTTTTCCAAATGTGGCTGTTTGCTCACAGATAAATCTTTATTTGTGTGTTTCGAATACAGGCAGAAGTGAATCCATATTTTGATGCAGTAACCCTAACATAAAAAATATTCATTATGATTTTCCAAATATTCTGTCTAACTTTGCCCAAAAACAAGAAATAGAATATGAAACGTCCGCAAATCATAAAGCAAATACAGAAAGTCCTGTTACAGGTAGCTCCCAATGCAAAAGCTATACTTTATGGTAGCGAAGCACGCGGAGATGCTCGTCCGGACAGTGACATCGATTTGTTGATATTGGTTGAAGGCACTAAACTGACCGTAAAGGAGGAAGAGCGCATCATTGCCCCTCTATATGATATTGAAATAGAAACAGGTGTGCAAATAAACGTACGAGTCCTGTTAAAGGATATTTGGGAAAAGCGGCCATTCCGCACTCCTTTTCATATAAACGTAACGAATGAAGGAATTGTATTATGAAAGAACAATTAAGCCATGAAAACCTGAATGCATTGGTAACTTATCGTTATCAACGTGCCAATGAAACAATAAAAGAAGTACCCTATCTAAAACAACAGGGATATTATAATACGGCAGTCAACCGCTTATACTATGCTTGCTATTATGCAGCAATAGCTTTGCTCATCAAACATGGGATAAATCCAAGTACCCATGCCGGAGTCAAGCAAATGATCGGAATGCACTTTGTAGCAACCAATCGCTTATCCCGTGAGTCGGGACGCTGTTTTTCCTTGCTCTTTGAACGCCGACATAGTAGTGACTATGACGATTTCGCTTATTCGAGTGAAGAGGAAATAGATGAATTGCTGCCTAAAGCTATGGCTTTCATAGAAGCGATAGGTTCTTTGCTGAAAGAATAAGCCATCTCCGATCACTCCACCTTCACCGTCATCCCTTCCGTATTCGCCCGAACCGTAGGGTCGTACATCGCCTCACAGTAGACCGGAGGCAAATAGAAACGACCGGGATAGACGGCGCAGAGGTGGATGCGGACCGTCACTTGTTTTCCGGCAGGCAGATAGTCGATGTAGCTGTAGGCGCGATCGTCGCGGATATCCTGGTAGTTGACGCCTGCCACGCGGTTGTCGGCCGTGCCGCCCGTAAGGAAGCGCGTGTTCAGGATCTCCCATCCGGCCGGGAAAATCTCGGTCAGCACCAAGCGGCTATAGCCACGCGGAGACGGGTTCGCGATGGTCACCACAGCCGTGAAGTTCGTGCCTTGCTGCAAAGCGGAGGCATTCACCGGACGGCCGTTCCCGTCCATATAGCTGACGGCGAGCGTCAGGCCGTTCGCATAGGCTTCCTCTTTGCCCTCGGCCGGGACCCCCTCGGTCACGAGGCGGGCGAACAAGGTGGATTTCCCGGTATTCCTCAACTCCAGAGAGGCGGACGAGGCGGCCTTGTCGAGCAACGTCTCCGTCCAGATGTTCCGGGTGGTGGAAACCTTCTCCGTCTTGCCGCCTACGGCATAGGAGAAGTCCATCGAGCCGGACACTTTGTATTTCTCCATATAGTCGGAAAGGGCCACCAGGCTGAATGCCGTCGATTGCGTGCTCAGCCACTCGTCGGACGCAAGCGTCTTGGAGATTCCATTCGCCAGGAGGGCCGCTTCCTTGCCGTTGTCGAGCAGGCAGAGCGTCATCAGGCGGATGGAGGTGTCGCGCAGGTCGCTGCCGAACGTCTGGTCGTATTCGGAATAGGCGGTGGTCAGGGCCGTGGTCTTTGCGATCAGCTCCTTCGAAACATCCGGACGTCCGATCAAGGCATATCCGGCCGCCAACAGATAGCGGCTCATAGGCGCGAGCTTCTTACTCTCTTTCAAGCGGTTCATGGCGCCTACCTCGGCGGTCTGTCCCAAAGCGAGGACAAACAGGCGGTATGCCTGTGTCATTTCTTCTGATTCGGCAGAATAGGAGGCTTGCGGTTTCCAGTTACGGGCGATGCGGATCAAGTCGTTCAACACATTCCGTTTCATGCCTTCGGGCACAAGGTAACCTTTCTTCTCGGCTTCGAGCAGGAAGTGGGTAGCATAGACAGTGCCCCAGGCGTTGGAGGAGGTTTCGCCGGGCCAGTAGGAGAAAGAGCCGTTTACCGTCTGGTAGGAACGCAGGCGGCGGATCACTTCTTTCACGGCTGCTTCGGTCGATTGCTCCTGCTCGCGGGTCAACGAGGCGAATCTGCTCAGGTATAGTTGCGGGAACCCTTTCGAGGTGATCTGTTCGACACATCCATGCGGATAGCCGATGAGGTAGGACAACCGCGTGGAGAGGTTGACTGGCTGGACATCCGACATTTCGAGCACAAGGGAGTTCGTGCCGTCCACGCCGGGAAGGCCGATCGTCTCTTTCCAGCTCTTTCCGGCTTCGAGCGTCACGGGCGTCACCTTGACTTGCGGACGGCGCACGGAGCGGATCTCGATATCGGTTTCATATACCGACTTTTCACCGCCGCCGGTAGCCGTGATCTTCACGTGCCCGGCTCCCGGGGTGTCTTTCACGCGGATGCGGAACTGCGCCAGTTTGTCGCCGACCGTTTCGAAGTGCAGCATACGGCTCTTCTCGCCGACGACTTCCATGTTGCCGGAGCAAGCGATCGTGACCTGCACGTCTCCTACTCCTTTTTCGGTAGCAAAGACGGTAGCGGGAACCGCCATCTCCTCTCCTATACCGATGACGCGCGGAAGTGTGCCGAGCAGCATGACGGGCTTGCGCACGAGCACGCTCTTCTCCGTGTTGCCGTAGGCCTCCCCGTTTCCGGCGACGACCATGACGCGGACACGGCCGTTATAGTTCGGCATCTGATAGGTATGCTGTCGTTTTTCCCCTTTCTTCAGCAGGAACGGGCCGGCAAACTGCACGACCGGCTTGAAACGGTTCACGATTGCTTTCGGGCCTTTGTTCAGGGCGTCGTCGCCGCCGATGCTGAACAGTTGCTCGATGCGGCCGCCATACGCGCCGACCACATGGTTGTATAAGTCCCAGGTATTGACCCCCAATGCCTCGCGGGCGTTAAACGCCTGCCAGGGATCGGGCGTGCGGAAGCGGGTGAGGTCGAGCAGGCCTTCATCGACAATCGCCAGCGTGTAGGCCATCTCGCGGCCGTTCTTCTCGGAGACCGTCACGTGGTAAGGGGCTTCGGGCTTGATCTCGTCCGCCATACGGATGACCGGGGCCAAATGGCTTTCGGGAGAGGTAACCGTGAAGGGGACGACACCGTACATGCGGATCGGAAGGTCGTTCTTCGTGACGCCGTGCGGCTGGAGCAGCGTTATATATAGGTACGCGTTGGGCTGCATGTCGGGGGTGACGGCGAGCTTGACCGTGGTCTGCCCATCGTCGCACATGTGCTCGGTGGTCGAGAGGACATGCGTGCCGTTCTCGATGCTGACGATCGCGCGGCTTCCCTTGACGGAGGGGAAGGTGGCGACGATCTGTTCGCCGGGGGCGTAGGTCTCCTTGTCGGTCTTGAAAGTGAGCATATTGGCGGACGAAGAACCGTCGGCGTCGCGTCTTCCCTCGCCGTAAGGCCAGTCGAAGTAGCTCATCACACCGGTGGAGTGTTTGCTTTCCTTGTCTTTCACCGAGATGAAATAGGTTCCCCAATCGGCGTCGGCGTATTTCAGGTTGAAGGAGGCCGTGCCGTCTGCACCCGTACGGACGGTGAAGGTTTTCACCGGCTTGTTGTACGAGTCGGAGACGTAGTTCGCCAGGCTGCCGTTGTCCGAACTCCACCACCAGTACCAATGGACTTTATAGACCTTCACTTCCAGTTCGGTGTCGGCCTGCGCCTTTCCCAAGTAGTCGACGGAGGCTACCTCGTATTTGTATTCGGTCCCGGTCTCCAACGGTTTCTCGTCTTGCCGGGGCGACTTGATGCCGGCATAGCGGCGGTAGGGTGAATAGAACGCCCGGTTGGCGTCGATGCTGAAATCGCCGGATTCTTCATACACGCGGGTGACGAAGTTCGCCAACAACATGCCGGGGGCCGAGGCGCCGATCTCGAAACGGGCCTTGATGGTGGCGTCGCCTGCGGCATCGGTCGTACCCGAGATCACTTTGCTTTCTTCGCTATTGAAGATTTTCGAGGGATCGTCGAAATAGAATTTCTGATAGCCGGCAAAGGTGGTCGGGGTCGGGATAAAGGTTCCCTGGATGTCATATTTCAGGTTGCGGGCGGTCGCTCCCTGCAACCATTCGACGTGCATAGCGGCATCGAGCGGTTCGCCCCGGAGCAAATTTTTTTCGGGTATCGCAAGGGAGATCTTCAAGCGGTTCGGTTTGATCGTTTCGATGCGGAGGCGTTTGGTGAAGGTGACGCCGCCGACATTGACATTGACGTTCCAGGCGCCTGTCGGGGCGTCGGGTTCGGTCGGCATGTCGAAAGCGTAGAGTCCTGACTCGCCTTTCGTCTGTGTCTTGCGCAGGTAGAGCTGGCCAAGCGGATTGCAGAGTTCCATGATGACCGGGTGGTTCGGCGGGAGCATCCGGCTGCGGTCGTTCAGCATGAAGCCGAGGTGCAGCGTGTCGCCCGGACGCCACACGCCGCGGTCGCCGTAGATGAAGCCTTTGATACCTTTCTGCACGACTTCGCCGGAGACATCGAACGAGCTTAGCGACAGGGCGGAACCGTCGTCCACGCGGAGGAACGAGCGTTGCTGTCCGAGGGAGGCGGTGAGGTAGAAGGGGCGGCCGTTTTTCAGGGAGAAGCGCACCTGCCCTTTGTCGTCCGTCACACCGGAGGCCAATTCCTGGCGCTGGTAGTTGCAGGCGGTGACTTTGACGCCTTTCTCCGGATGGGTATCGAGGAGGTTATGCACGAGGACGGTCATTTCGTTGTCTTCGCCGGCCATCGCCAACAGGCCGAGATTGGTGGCGAGGACGTTCTTGCCGGTCGACCGGTTGAAATAATAGCTGTTCGAACAGGGATCGTTGCGTTTTTCGTAGTTGTAGTCGGACCAGTCGAGGTCGCCGTTATAGTAGTAGTAGCCGCCATCGTCGAAACGGCTGCTCTCTTCCTTGAACTTGATCGCATCATCGGCAAGCAGTTGCTCCTTGCTTTTCTTCACGAGGTCTCCGCAGGGATAGGCCGACAAATCGCGGTTGAACGACAGTTCCACCCGGTAGATGGCGCCGGGTTCGGGGTCGATCAGCTCTTTCAGGTCGATCGCGTAGGTATTCCAACGGCTGAGGTCCTGGGAAGCGTCTTCATCGAAGAAGATCGTTTTGCGTGCGATCAGACGGCCGACTCGCATCAGGTCGCTCGTCCCTTCGAGGTCGTTCGTCTGGAGGAATTGCCCGATGTTCTGTTCGAATATCTTGATGACACGTACCACCACGCCGCGCAGGTAGACGGCTTGGAAGGGGACGGTCAGTTGTGTGGACTGCGGGATGATCACGCCGTTGCCGATAAAGCGGACTTCGGGCTTTTCATCGCTGACAATGATCTGGCGGACGATGCTCTCTTTCAGGTTCAGCCCGTTTTTGCTCCTGATGTTCCGGCTCAGATGGACATTAAGGGCTCCTTTGCTGCCGGCATCGGGGTAAAGGCGGAGCTTATTGCCCTCGACGTTCACGGTCTCCGATGTATTGCCGTCGATCCAGGCGAGTCCTTGCATGTTCTGTGCCGCGTCGAGCCGTTTCGTGAAGGTGACTTCGACGTAGCGTTCCGGTTTTGCAACATATTCGACTTTATAGACGGCGAAATCGTTCAACTCAGGGATGTCGACGGATAGCAATTCTTCTTCCGGTACTTCCAACTTGTTCGGGGCGACGGACAGGGTAAAGGCGCGTGTTGCATCCGTCCCGGCCTGTATGTTCGCGACGGAGACTTCGTGCCTCTTCCCGTCGGGGCTATGCTGCCAGGTGGCGTCTGCCTTTTCGGAGAAACGGACAAGCGACTCTACGGTTTCGGGCATTTCCTTATCCGGCGTGAACACCGAGCAGACGATGTCGTAGCCGTTTTCGTTCTTCCGGTTGATATCGACGGATTGCAAGTTGGCACGCAACAGCAAGGGTTGCGTCGAGAATCTGAAGGTGAAATATTGGTCTTTCCGTTCCGTATCGAACCACTCCGAGAGGTCTGCCTTTACCTCGTAACGGGTATTGCACCCGAAGCTCTCGGCCGGTTTGAAAACGATCGTCCGGTTGTTCTCGAATGCGAACTCCCCGGCTGTTTCGGGCTTGATCCTGATTACGTCGCGGAGCCGGTCAGGCTTCATCCTGTCGGCCGCTATTTCCTGATTGAGAATAAGATATACCGGCGTATATCTTGAAATCGTACCGGAGGTGAACGCCTCTACATAGGGACTGAAAAGGAGGTCTTCAATCTCGCTTTTATTTTTTCCTTCACATCCGCTGAATAAGAACAAAAGACAGCAGATGCAGACATAATATAGATATTTCGCCATATTTCCTGAATTTAACGGTTATACTTTCGACAAACAGACTGTCTGCGAATATAGGAATTTTTATGTATATTGTTCTTCTTATTTTTTACCAAATGATAATTTTTCGATCGGGCTTAAAAGACTATTTTTGTAACCCAAAATAAAAAATCAGTTGAGGTATGCAGAGAGATCGTATTGATTTTGGCAGTATGAACATTCCGGTTCTATTCCGCAAAATCTTTTTTCCGACGTTACTGGGAATGGTTTGTATGGCGTGTATCACGATCGCCGACGGTGTCTTCGTGGGGCGCGGCGTGGGGAGCGATGCGTTGGCCGCCGTCAATATCGTCGCCCCGATTTTTATGATAACGACAGGGATCGGGCTGCTCTTCGGGGTAGGTTCGTCGGTCGTGGCCTCCGTCCACCTGTCACAGAGGAAGATCAAGGCGGCTAACATCAATATCACACAGGCACTGCTGGTGTCCCTCCTGCTGATGGCAATAGGGATATTCCTGGTGATGCTATTCAGCAAACAGACGGCCTATATGCTGGGGAGTTCCGACCAGTTGCTGCCGCTTGTGCTGGAGTATATGAACTGGATCGTGCCGTTCTCCCTCTTCAGTATGCTGGCCAATATCGGAATGTTCATGATCCGGTTGGACGGCTCGCCGAAATTCGCGATGCTGTGCAACGTCGTACCGGCTTTGATAAATGTCGTGCTCGACTACGTTTTCGTCTTCCCGATGCAGATGGGGCTGACCGGAGCGGCGCTGGCAACCGCGCTGGCACAGGTGGCAGGCGGATTGATGGTGTTGGTCTATCTCTTCGGCTTCTCCAGGACATTGCATTTATACAAGTTGAAGATGAGTATGAAAAGCCTGCGCCTGACCTGCCGGAACACGGGGTATATGGTCCGGTTGGGAGCCTCGGCGATGCTGGGCGAACTGGCGATCGCCTGCATGATGCTGGTCGGTAACTATGCTTTCATCCGGATGCTGAAAGAGGATGGCGTGGCGGCATACAGCGTGGCGTGCTACTGCCTGCCGATCGTGTTCATGATCGCAAACGCGATCGCCCAGTCGGCACAACCGATCATCAGCTATAATTATGGTACGGGAGATGCCGCACGGGTTCATACGACGTTCCGGCTGTCCTTGAAAACGGCTTTTATCAGCGGACTGACGGCTTTTGCCGTGATGTATGCGTTTTGTCCTTATATCGTAGCGATGTTTCTGGAACCCGGCTGTCCGGCTTACGGGATTGCGACGGAGGGCATCCCCTACTTCGCTTCCGGGTTTATCTGTTTTGCCTTGAATATTACATGGATCGGGTACTACCAGAGTATCGAATGGGCACGGAAAGCGATGCTTTTCATGCTGCTGAGAGGGATCATCCTGATGAGCCTGTGTTTCCTCGTTCTTCCTCACTTGCTGGGAGAGAAGGGGTTATGGCTGGCTGTTCCGTGTGCCGAACTGATCATCTTCATCGCGTTGACGGTAGATTATCAGTACCGGCACAAGGTAGGCAAGGCGGCGGAATAAGGCAGCTATCCTTTGGCATTCCGCATCACCCGCTCTATCGCATCATCCATCTGGGCGATGGACTCCAGGCCGAGCGTCATGCAGTGCAGATTGCTTTCGGTGACGGCAAAACGGATGGAACGTTCGCGTTCGGCATCGGAAACGTGTTTGCCTTCACCGAAAATCTTCATTCCGATAAGTCCTTTTCCTTTCTTGCGGGCCTTGCCTAAGAGTTCGTTTACCGCTTCGGTCGTACCGTCCATGTGGCTCTGGAACGGGTTCAGGCGGGCGAGGATGACGTCGCACCACGGATTGTCGACAGCCTCGACCATCGCATCCCAGTTGTGGCAGGAGACGCCGACCGCTTTCACGATGCCGTCCTGCTTGGCCTTCGCCAGGCCGTCCATATAGAATTTACGGGTTTCCGCCCAGTCGCCTTTCGTCATGCAGTGCAGCAGGAGGATATCGAAATAGTCCGTGCCGGCTTCCTGGCGGAAGCGGTCGAGGGTTTTGCTGACCGGCTCGCGTTTTTCCGATCCTTCGTCGTAGGTCCACATCT
This sequence comes from uncultured Parabacteroides sp., assembly GCF_902493135.1. Lineage (GTDB taxonomy): Bacteria > Bacteroidota > Bacteroidia > Bacteroidales > Tannerellaceae > Parabacteroides. The sequence continues at coordinate 11,457 of NZ_CABUOD010000001.1, read as the reverse complement.
TCGTCATCAGCGTGAGTTTCTCGCGGGGCAACTCTTTCAGGGCTTTTCCGACGAATGGCTGCGAACCGTACATATCGGCCATGTCGAAGAAGCGGATGCCGCGTTCATACCCGTGACGGGCCATCTTCACAAAGTTATCCAATCCGAGCCGGGTCTGGTTGGACTGGTAGTTCCAGCCTTTCGTCCCGGTTCCCATGGCAATGCGGGAGACTTTCAATCCGGTCTTTCCCAGTTTCACCCTGTCGACCGATACATCCGAAGGAACGGTCATCTGTATGTTGGCAAGCCCCGTACGGGCGAATGATAAACCGGCTACTCCGGCAACCCCTGTCTGAATAAATTTGCGTCTGTCCATCTCTATACTTTTTTAGGTAATACTTTCTTCAATATCAAATAGCCGCACAAGCCGGAAATGAACGAACCGGCAAATACGCCCAACTTCGCCTGGTTCAACAAATCCGCTCCGATACCGGGCATACCGGCGAAAGAGAGGTTCGCGATAAAGAGAGCTACCGTAAAACCGATACCGCCCAACATCGACACCCCGAATAGGTTCCGTTTGCTCACCCCTTCCGGCATCGTAGCAAGACGCAAACGGACAAAAATATAGGTGAACAGGAAAATACCCAGCGACTTTCCGGCAAACAGGCCGAAGAATACCGCCAACGGGATTCCCGGTAACGAACCGATCCCGATATCCCCGAAAGTAACGCCTGCATTGACAAAGGCGAAGAGCGGCAGGATCAGATAATTGACTAACGGATGGAGTTTGTCGGCAATGCTCTGCAACGGACTGATCGTTTTATCAGCCAGCGAATGGATATTGTTGAGTACCTGTATCTGTGTCGGCGAAAGAACCGCCGCCTGCCGCGAATGACGCACTTCGGTGTAATCCAACATATTCAGATAGCCGGTCATTTCGCAGGTGAAATCATCCAGCTTGACAACCGGACGGGCCGGAACGGTGAATGCGACCAGCACGCCCGCTATGGTCGGATGAATACCCGACTCAAGAAACAGCATCCACACGAAGAAACCGATTATATAATAGAAGATGATGTTATTCACCCTCATCCTTCCTCCCACATATAGCAAAGCCAGGAGGGCAAGTGAGACCAGAAGCGGCTCGAACGCAATCTCGCCACTATAAAACAAGGCGATAATGATGATACCGCCGATATCGTCCACCACCGCCAATGCCGTCAGGAAGATACGCATGCTGAGCGGAACCCGCTTCCCTAACAGTCCCAATACAGCAAGCGCAAAGGCGATGTCGGTCGCCATCGGAATAGCCACTCCCCGCACTTCGGGAGCCGAATGACATACCAGGAAATAAAACAATACCGGAACGATCATCCCGCCGCAGGCCGCAATAATCGGAAGCAACGCTTTCCGTACCGAACTCAGTTCCCCGATCAGAATCTCCTGCTTGATCTCCAGTCCGATCACAAAAAAGAAGACCGCCATCAAGGCGTCATTCACAAAGGCCAGCATCGACATCGCTTCTCCATGATGCATAAACGGTGTGAAATTGCCTATCTTCAAATCGATCGGATACAACAGGATGTTGTGGTAAGACTCTGCCCAGGGGGAATTGGCGAATAGCATGGCAAGGATCGTAGCCATGAACAATAAGATACTCGCGTTCGGTTTCTGCATAGCGAAACGACGCAACGGTTTAAGGATAACGTTGATGGTTCTATCCATAGGGTATTTAAGTATTTACAGGAAGCGGCCTGCAAACCGCTTCCCTTTGAGTTTTTCCTAACAACTGTCCGCCTACTTGCCGGCTTGCTCCAGCTTGTAAGCGCTGCGGGTCAGTTTTTCAACCCACACGACAAATATACCAGTTAAAATTAAATTAAACACTATGGTGAGCACAGAAATCATAAGCGCAGGGCCTCCTAAATTGTAGCCAAGCGCGATAAAGATAATCCCGGCCCCTACTTCACCGCGTGTAAACATGCCGATCGACAGCGCCAGACGTTCGCGCTTCCGCCTTTCCCGATAAAAAAACAGCGGGAACAGTTTCCCGATATTGGACAGGAACGAAACAATCACGACATGCAGGATGATCATCGGCCAGGACATCATCGGCTGCGCTCCGGTTATCGTTGTCGCCTCTGCAGACTGCGCGGCGAAGTCCACTCCGAAAAAGACCGGCATGCTGACCCCCACCAGGAACATGAAGAGGAACGAGACAGCCGTTGCCACATTGTGCTCGACCTTCGTATCGATATGCTTATGCCTCATCACCATCCCCAATACAAACGCAGGCAACAGAACCTCGATATGGATGCTGGCATCTTCGCCATAAAGGTATTTGGACACCAGATAAACCGCCTGCGTGATCCCGCAGGTAAGGATGGCATAGAAAAGAATCGCCTTCCAATCCTGCCGCATATTGTAACTGCCCATCTTCCTCCATCCGATGACCAGCAGGACCATCACGATCAGAATGATGACGCCCAACTGCCAACGCAAGCCTACCATCATGATCTGCAAAGGAATCATCAACAGAATCGTATCAAGGTCGTCGAAGATTGCCAATACCTGCACCTTCTTGTACACCCAGGAAGATTTCAACCCTGCCGCCGCCAACATCGTAAACAGGATGCCCGCCGAAGTCGGGGCTGCAAACCGGCTCAGCAAAAGGTTTTCTTTCCAGGCCTCTCCACTGTTCCAGTAGATATCGGGAAGCAACACGAACATATAATATAACGCCACGAAGATCCAGGGGAAAGCGGCCGTCGCCATTGCAATAAAATAATCTTCGGTATAGGACCGCCAACGGCTTTTATCCATTTCAAACTCCCGCCCCACATTTATCATGATAAAGGCCAGGCAGACATATAACAGGGTATTGGAGACCGTCTTCACCGACAAGTAGCTCTCACCTACCATCGCCGGCAGAAATTGAGATACCACCAATCCCAACATCAGAAAAAAAGAAAACAATAGAATCTTCTTCATTATTTACGAATTGTTTTTGTTTAGAATTATAGTAATATAACAACCTGCTTAAAATTCGGTTCTGGGAATATAGGCGCTTTCCACCTTTAACAACCGCGCTTTCAAACGTCCGGCCTCTCCCTTGCGGATGCGAAGGGTCATTTCGCAATCCATTTCAAACTTTTGGGAGATGATCGCCGGATTCTCTTCCTTGACAATGCGCATGATTCCGTTCAGATAAGGGTATTCGAATGCAATGGTGATATCTTCATCAACAGTGCGCTCTTCTATCTCGGCAGCGGCTATCGCTTCGGCGGCCGCTGTCCGGTAAGCGACAATCAAGCCGCTCGTCCCCAATTCGATGCCGCCGAAATAGCGGACCACGACGATCAGGATATCCGTCAACCCGTTCGAGTTGATTTGTCCCAGGATCGGTTTTCCCGCTGTGGAAGACGGTTCGCCGTCATCGTTCGCACGGAAAGTAAGGCGTTCGGGCCCTAACATATAAGCCCAGCAGACATGGCGGGCGTCGTAATACTGTTTACGGTATTTGTCCAGTTGCTCTTTCACCTCCTCCACCGTACGCACCGGGATCGCATACGAGATAAAGCGGCTGCGCTTCTCCGTATAGTACCCTTCGGCTACCTGCTTAATGGTCTTGTAACTGTCGTCCGCCATCTTTTAATCCGGTATATGGGTTTCCTGTTCTTCCCGGAATGCCCGGAAATCTTTCATTATCTCTTCTATCTCTTCAATAAAATAAGGATCTTTCACGTGCTTCTTCACCTCCTCATAATAGGTTTCGATGGCCTTCAACGCACATAAATCCTGTCCGCGCAGCAGGAAGTAAGGTTCTTCCTTCTCCACGCATTGTTTAATCATCTGAATAGGATTCTTCATTTCTTACCGCTTTTTAATTCGTCTTTCAAAAATGGAGCCGTATAGCTCTTCGTTTTCGCTTTTACCATTTCTTCGGGAGTTCCGGTGAAAAGGACCTGCCCGCCGTTACGTCCGCCTTCGGGACCCATATCGATCAGATAGTCGGCACATTTGATGACATCGAGGTTATGCTCGATGACGATGATCGTATTACCCTTATCCACCAATTTGTTCAGGACGCCCAGCAAGACCCGTATATCTTCGAAATGAAGACCGGTCGTCGGCTCGTCCAATACGTAAAGCGTCTTGCCCGTATCTTTCTTGGCCAGTTCGGTCGCCAGTTTGACACGCTGGCTCTCACCGCCGGAAAGAGTCGTGGAAGGTTGCCCCAACTTGATATAGCCCAGGCCTACATCCTGCAATACCTTCACTTTCGACAAGATCGAGGGAATATTCTCGAAAAACTCCACCGCCATATTGATCGTCATATCCAGAATGTCCGCAATGGATTTCCCGCGAAAGCGGACTTCCAACGTTTCCCGGTTGTATCGCTTGCCATGACATTCTTCACAGGGAACCAGCACATCCGGCAGGAAATTCATCTCGATCGTCTTGTAACCGTTCCCCTTGCACGTCTCGCAACGTCCGCCGGAGACATTGAACGAGAAACGTCCGGGTTTGTAGCCACGCACTTTCGATTCAGGCAGATCCACAAACAGATTGCGGATATCCGAAAAGACGCCGGTATAAGTAGCCGGATTACTTCTCGGCGAACGTCCGATCGGTGACTGGTCCACATTGACTATCTTATCCACATTGTCTATCCCTTCGATTGATTTGTAAGGCAACGGATCTTCCAGGGAACGATAGAAATGCTGGCTGAGAATCGGCTGCAAGGTCCGGTTGATCAAAGAAGACTTTCCGCTGCCGGACACGCCCGTGACACAGATCAGCGTACCCAACGGGAACGTGACATCCACATTCCGCAGATTATTCCCGCTCGCCCCTTTTATCGTGATGAACTGTCCGTTTCCTTTCCGCCGCTCTTCCGGGACGGCAATCTCCGTCTTCCCGTTCAGGTAGGCCGAAGTAAGCGTGTCGACCTTCAACATCTCACCGGGAGTTCCGGCAAAGACCACCTCTCCTCCCAGACGGCCGGCCTTCGGTCCCATATCGACCACATAGTCCGCATTCAACATCATGTCCTTGTCATGCTCGACCACGACAACAGAGTTGCCCGTATCGCGCAATTCCTTCAACGAGTTGATCAAACGGACATTATCCCGCTGGTGCAACCCGATGCTCGGTTCATCCAGGATATAAAGCACATTGACCAGCTGGCTGCCGATCTGAGTCGCCAAACGGATGCGCTGGCTCTCGCCACCCGACAACGTCGCCGAAGCACGGTTCAACGCGAGGTAATCCAGCCCTACATCCAACAGGAATTTCAGGCGTGAACGGATCTCCTTCAAGATTTCGACAGCGATCTGCCGCTGCTTGGGGTTCAACCGATCTTCGACACCGTCCAGCCACTCATACAATTCGGAAATATCCATTGCCGAAAGCTCGGCGATATTCTTTCCGGCTATCTTATAGTGCAGCGCCTCCTTGTTCAACCGCTGCCCGTTACATTCCGGACAGGCAGCCATCCGTATGAACTGTCCCGCCCATTTCTGTGCGGAAGCGGAAGCCTCGCTCTCCTGCTGCATCAGGATATATTTGGCAACCCCTTCATACGACAGGAAATAATTGGAAGCGCCCAGCGAATCGTTTTTAATCTGCAGGCGTTCGTCCGTCCCGTTCATGATCTCATCGATCGCTTCTTCGGGAATATCTTTGATCGGAGTTTTCAGCGTTACGCCATATTTCTCGCAAATAGCTTCGATCTGCCAGAATATCAAGGAATTCTTATATTTTCCCAACGCCACGATACCGCCGCTGTAGATGCTGAGCGACGCATCGGGTACGATCTTATTCATGTCCAACAAGTTGACCTGTCCCAATCCTTTACATTTCGGACAAGCGCCCTGTGGAGAGTTGAACGAAAAATTATGGGGAGCCGGTTCGCTGTAAGACAATCCCGTCACGGGATCCATCAACCGGCGACTGAAATGGCGCACTTCGTCAGTCTCGGCATCCAGCACGAGTACCAGTCCGTCGCCCTGCTTCATGGCGACGCGCAGGCTTTCTTTCAAACGGCGTTCATCCGATTCCGAAACGACCAGCTTATCGATCACGACCTCGATGCTGTGCATCTTATACCGGTCGAGCTTCATACCATGAAATATCTCCTTCATCTCACCGTCCACCCGGACATTCAGATACCCTTTCTTTCGCATCTGTTCGAAAAGTTCCTTATAATGTCCTTTACGGTTACGTACGAGCGGGGCAAGCAGATAGGTCTTTTTTCCCTTATACCGGTTCAGAATCAGTTCCAACGTCTGTTCTTCGGTGTATTTCACCATCTTCTCGCCGCTCAGGTACGAATAAGCCTCTCCCGCCCTTGCATAAAGCAGACGGAAAAAGTCATAAATCTCGGTAGTCGTTCCCACCGTGGATCTCGGATTCTTGTTCGTTGTCTTCTGCTCGATCGAGATAACAGGACTCAGGCCGGTGATCTTATCCACATCCGGCCGTTCCATATTCCCTAAGAAGTTACGCGCATAAGCGGAGAAAGTCTCCACATAACGGCGTTGTCCTTCCGCAAAAATCGTATCGAAAGCCAAAGACGACTTACCACTACCGCTCATACCGGTAATCACGGAGAGCTTGTTACGAGGTATATCGACATCTATATTCTTCAAATTATGGACGCGGGCGCCTAAAACGGAAATGCGGCCGCCTTCCAATGCATTCTTATCCTTCATCATTTTCAGTTTTCTTATTTCACCACCCAGGCCGGATTATGCACATAGGTGTTGGGCGTTTTATAATACATGTCAGATTCTTTCGGGATCCGGATCGTATATGTTTTTCCCGCCGTCAGCAATTTACGATCGCGCAACCAGGGATTGAAACGTTTCAAATCGGCATACGTGACGCCCTTCTTCCTGGCGAAACCGGACAAATCCAGAATATCCGTCGAGACGGCAACGCTCTCGCATGCGATCGGTTTATACAAATCCTGCGCCCTCAACACGAACCCATATTTATAGGGAGCTTCAAATATCTGCTTGATGGCCATGATACGATAGACATAGCGGGTAGTTTCTTCCACCAGCCAGAGATCGAACGAACTGTCTGCCTCCTGCTTGACAAGCTCTCCCGAAATACGTCCCATACCGGCATTATAGGAAGACGCGACCAGCGCCCAGTCTCCATATTTTTCATAGGCCGCTTTCAGATAACGGCAAGCCGCTTCGGTCGCCTTCGCCACGTCGCAACGCTCGTCGACCGTAGGCGTTATCGTCAACCCGTACTGACGGGCCGTCCCCTCCAACAACTGCCAGGTTCCCACCGCCCGTGCAGGCGATGAGACACGTGGGTCGAGATGGCTCTCGATCACCGCCAGATACTTGAAGTCGTCCGGAATGCCGTTGGCTTTCAGGATCGGTTCGATTATCGGGAAATAGCGGTTTGCCCGCTTGATCAGCAGCATGGTGGTAGAATGGAAATAGGTAAAACTACTCAATTCCCGGTCAAAACCTTCATGCATATTGTAACGTGTCAAATCGATCTCCTTTCCGCAAAAAGAGGCGGAAACGGGAATGTCCGGCGACATGGTCACCGATGAAACGACCGGACGCTGTTCTTTCACTTTCTCCGAATCGCTCGAACCGATGGAGAGGCAGGCGGTCAGACACACTGCACTTCCCACCACAAAACCGGCTATACTGTTACTGCTCAATAATTTCATCATCAATTTTCTTGGGTCTAAGAATATTTATAGAACCTTTTTTATTATACTTAATACCATCCGATCCCACTGCATCTATCACATAAAAGTAGACGCCGGGAGCGACATATTTTCCTCCTTTTTTGCCATCCCACCCTTCCGCCGGATTAGTGGAATGGTACATCTGTACCCCCCACCGGTTGAATATCCAGCACTTATAGGTCACAAGCGATTTGTAGGCGACACGAAACTCATCATTGATGCCGGGCGTCGTACCGGGCGAAAAAGCATTCGGGATTTGCAGCTCCGATTCGGCAATCTTGATTTCAATCGAATTGGAAACCGCCTCACACTCTCCCGTCGCGTTACTGACAGTCGCAACCGCCGTATAATCGCCTTTCTCCGTAAACGTATAATCGATCTCCTCATCCCTGTATTCCACCAACGGATTCTCAGCCCCGTTCTCCACATCGCTCCTATATATCTTCCAGGTATACAGCGTCGCTACCGGATCATTGGCATACGCACGGAAAGTGACCGTTGCCGGAGCGGAAAGATATTCCCCGTCTCCCGCTGTCATATTCTCCGCATTATCCATCATGAATGTCGTATCGACATGCACTTCGACAGCCACCGCCTGATAGGTATCCGAAGTAATCGATTTCTCCACTCCGAAATGTTTCGCAAACTGATCGCCGGAAAGCGTGACCTCCGTATCGCACAACGGAATTGTTTCGTTATCGTTTATCCTTACCGAATAAGGTCCTTCAGACAGTGTCCTTTGCACATTCTTCGGCGAAAAATACTTGTTGTCTTCAGACCACTCCAATGTCTGATAAGCGACATCGAACTCCCGCTTCACCGTCATCCGGCTTCCCGACGGGGTATAATAATACATGACCGGGACAGCCGGAGAACCTTCCAACCGAAAGCCGTCACAATTTCCTTTGACTGTGATACTCTCGACATTAAAGACATATTTGCTATAATCGATGATCCATACATACCAACCATTCATGCCGGAAGCCGGATCCTCCACATAGTACCCGGTTCCATCCTCTATATTCCGAATAACAGATGTCGCCCCGTTCTGTTCACACGAAACGGGCTCCCGGTCCAATGCCTTTTGCTTATACCGGTACCATTGATGGTTGGCGGACGAAGAGGTATAGCGGATCTCCACATTATCCATTCCATATACCAGATAAACCCATATGCGATTCCCTCGATTTTCCAACAAATAAGGAGTTCCGTTTCCTCCTGTCACCGTATACTGCTGTGCCTGAATGGCCAACACCACAAACAAGAAAGAGATCAATCCTCCCAGTTTCCTAATTTCCGTTCTTAGCATATACATAACCTAATTAGCTTACAAAATTACTATTTTATACGGATTTATACGGAGAGAAAGGCCTTTTTATTGCATTATCCAGGCTTCAATCTTTTATAAAGGAAGAAACTCAAGACAAATAAAAAGACAATCCCAAAGAAAAAACAACCCGGTGAACGGGGGGTCCGGCGTGTCTCCGTCCGGCCCAGTTTTTCCTCCGTATGCCGGCCGGTATAGTCCGTTTGCCGGCATGTCACAATCCTTCCTGTATCGGTAAACTGTCGGCTGCGATCCATTTGCAACGTTGTAACGGATTCCGGGTATTGCTTACCCGTACTGTCAGGGGCGAAATAAACGACCTGCTGCAAATTCCAGGCAACCGTATCGATCAGGCGGATATCCTTTTTCTGCATCCCCATCTCCCCGACAGACAAACGGACACTGTCCAAACAGACTGCCGATTCCAGCCGATGGCTCCGCCTGCCCACTCCGCATCCCGACAACAAGAAAACCAGTGCCAAAAGACGTAAAAGCACCTGCATCCTGTTTTTACCGGTTTCCTTTAGCGACAAATGAAGGAAATTCCGCTTCCGGTAAAGGATCGCTTGGTCGAACTCAAGCCCCGACTGCCGTAAGACAGCCAACAGTCCAGCCGCGTCAGGCACATAACAATCGGCAGCCTCCCCTTTTGTATGCTGGCTGCCGGGCACGCCTCCCACCAGCCGGTTGACTTCTTCGCTACGATACCCGCTTGTCACCCCGACCGGCTTGCCATACAACTTCCGCAACGGCTCCAATAGCCCCGTAACCAAGTACTTCAACGCAGCAAGAGCCTCCTTTCCCGGCATATTGTCAATCCCATTTTCCATCCCGGTCCTGCTATAACACATCTCTTCCAACCCGAAATGTTCACTCAACCTCCCATCTCTCATTTTTTAATCTTCATTTTTAAATTCTCAATTCTTAATTCTCAATTTATAAGAGTAGTCCACCCCGAAAAGCGCCCCCGCAAACGTGCTGATCTCCCCGAAAGCCACCAACACGCTGTTATCCACCTTCCCTTGCGGATCGATCCAGAATCCGCAGAAGAGAAGAACAATCCCGCTCATTGTGAGCAGGACTGCCATTGTCAACTGAACCGTCAACCTCTTCATGATTTATGGTCTGAGATTATGATTTTTCAATTCTCAATTTTCCATTTTCAATTCTCAAAGTTCTCCCGGTCTCTCTTCCTCTCCCCCGCCGGGAGCCGATCCGTCCGTTGCCGGAACGATTCGTTCGAAACTTGTACGGCTTTTCATGGTGCGCAACGCCTTACCCGGAAGGAAACGAACACGGGGTTCACGGATCAGCCCCGTATTGAAATCATCGGAACCCACTACACCCTGCGAACCGAAATTCAGACGAAAAGTACCCAATTCGCCCACATTCACACGACGCCCGTTACGCAAATGACGTCCCAAAACCACATTCAGACGATCCAATACAGCCTTTACCCCGGCACTACCGGCAACGGTGCTGTCACCGACTTCTTCGACCAGTTCTTCAAATGTCACCAAGTCACCACTGACCATCTGTGCATACACCTTTTCAGGATTTTCTTCCTGGTCCTTGCCTAAGTTCCTTTTCTGAACTAATTTGTACTTCAGAGCCATAATCTTTAATTTTTAAATGATTAATAATTTGTTTTTGATCACATTGCAAAGATAGAGTAGCGGCAAACCGTTAAAAAAGGTCTGAAACTCGCTTCGCAAGCGACAGCGGTACCTTTGCCCAGAGTAGGCCGGACGGTTAAGCATTGATTTATCACTCCATCTCACTGCTTTTCTCCATCAGGTCGGCAAAATCATACGAATCCATCCTCGCATACCGGATTTTGTCAGCCAAATACTTGACGGACACATCCATATCGAAAGCGAGCAAAAGAGAAAAAGAAATTTCCGTATATGAAGATTTAGGATTTTTATACGGATCTACCAACAAATTAAGGCCCTTCAAGAACAAATTTAACTCGTCCATCCTATACAAAAACTCACCGAACACCGTCTTTTGCCGGACATAATCCACAAAACGCTGGCGGTTGGCCTTGATCAGACGCACCAAAAACAAACGGTAAGGCACTGACAGATCCGTCCAACCCGACAGGGCAAGCCCGAACGTACGGTCAAAAAAAATGCCCCTTTCTTCAAGAGGCATACACTTCAACAACTCGTGAAACAAGCGGACGGTAGGTTTTGCGCCCCCAAACAGCGCAACCAATTCTTCTTTCATATCATTTCCGGAGGGGGAAAGTTGATCCCTCGCACCCGGAAAGCCACCGGAACAGACCGGCTATACCCCAAAACGCCTCAAAGCCCTTCCTTCATGATCTTTCTCAGTGGCTGGAAGAGACGCTCTATCAGACGAAGCTCTTCTGTTACGATTCCGGCCGTGGCTTTCATTTCCTGCATCACAGGAAGAC